>JABGQA010000001.1 GCA_018644665.1 Candidatus Poribacteria bacterium | reverse complement strand
CGAACACGCCGAAGCCCGGCCCGTTCGGGCAGCCTCAGCAGCCCTTCGCCGCCTTCGACATGATCGCGCAGCAGTTGGGGGCGGACTACACGGTTCGAGACGTGGACCTCGCAAGCGGCCAAGTCGGCGCCGACGTCGACGTTCTGCTCGTGATCGCCCCGCAGGAACTCGACGACAAGAAGCGGTTTGCCATCGACCAGTTCCTCATGCGCGGCGGCTCCGTCGTCGCGGCTGCGGGCAACTACACCGTCGCGCCGGAGCCGTTCACGGGGTCGCTGAGCATCAACCCGGTCAGCGGCGGCATCCGTGACATGCTTGCGAGCTACGGGCTGGACATCGCCGAGTCGCTAGTCATGGACCCGCAGAACGAACCGTTCCCGCTGACGGTGACGCGGGACATGGGCGGGTTCCAGATGCGCGAGATACAGCGGGTGAACTACCCGTACTTCGTCGATGTCCGACAGGACGGCATGGACAAGTCGAACCCGGTGACGGCGAATCTCCCGACCAGCACCGTGTATTGGGCCTCGCCCATCGAGCTGGACGCTGCCAAGAACATCGACCGTGAGACGGGGGTGCTCCTTCGCTCATCCGCCGCGGCGTGGACCACCACGGACACCGCGGCACAGCCCGACTTCACCCTCTACCCGGACGTTGGCTTCCACGTCGGCACGGACAAGGCGGAGCACGCGTTGGCGGTTGCCGTGAAGGGCTCGTTCGAGAGTTTCTTCAAGGACAAACCGTCGCCGTTCCTCGAGGATGACAGCGCGGCTCCCGACCCGACCGATCCGACCGCCGAGCCACAGGCCCCAACGCCCGTCGGCGTGCTGGAGTCCTCGCCGGACTCCTCCCGCCTTGTGGTCATCAGCAGCGCGGAGTTCGTGAACGACCCCATCTTGCGCCTCTCCTCGATGGGCACTCGCGACAGGTACCTCAACAACCTGCAGTTCCTGCAGAACGCCATCGACTGGTCCGTCGAGGATGTTGAGCTGCTCTCCATCCGGTCACGCGGCACGCACGCGCGTGTTCTGGACCCCATCGACGAGGGGGCGCAACGGTTCTGGGAGATCCTGAACTACGCCATCGCCCTGGCCGCGCTGGGAGCCATCGGCGTGGTCTGGTATCTGCGTCGCCGGCATGAGAAGCCCATGACCCTCACGCCCGACGCGGGGAGTGCTAACTGATGAAGTCACGGCGTAACCAAATCCTCGCTGCTGCGGCGATCGTACAGGCGATTGTCGCCGCCATCGTTCTCTGGCCGCGAGCGAACGCAAGCGCGACAACTGCTGAGCCGTTACTGCCGAATCTCGCAGGCGGCCTCACTGCGTTCACGATCACCAACGGGGACGACGAGTCGCTGTCGTTGGCGAAGGAGGGCGGCACGTGGGTTCTGCCCGACGCTGACAGCTATCCCGCCGACGCCGAGAAGGTGACGGAACTCATGGACAAGCTGGCGGATGTCACGCGCGCGCGCCTGGCAACCAGAACCAGCGGTAGCCACCGCCGCCTCAAGGTCCATCCTGAGGAGTTCG
>JABGQA010000089.1 GCA_018644665.1 Candidatus Poribacteria bacterium | reverse complement strand
CGGACCCGGTGGCGGTGCTGATCTCGAACGTGAGCGCTGGTCCCGCGGACGAGTCCACTCAGACGGTGACGCTGAGCGCCACGAGCAGCGACACAGCGCTGATCCCCGACCCGGTTGTGACTGGGAGTGGGGACACGTGGACGTTGACGTTCCAGCCGGCCGCAGCTGCCAACGGCACGGCGACGATCACGGTCGCGGCCGTGGATGACGGGAGCGGTGTGAGTCCGCACGCGAACGCCTACTCTCAGGACTTCATCATCACCGTGGTCCCGGTGAACGACACGTCGACTGCGGATTCTACGACGGCGACGACCGACGAGGATGTCGCGGTGAGTATCCCGTTGACGGGTACAGACCTCGACGGTGACTTGCTGTCGTTCCTGCTGTGGGACGGTCAGGGTGGCGTGTTGACGGATGTCCTGTCGCTGAACGGCGGGGTGGTGTCGTTGAGCGACGCGAACCCCGAGGACAACGCGGCGACAGCCACCTACACCCCAGCCGCGGACTTCTACGGCGACGACACCTTCCAGTTCATCGTCAACGACAGCGTCGCGGACAGCGCGACCGCGACGGTCACCGTAGCCGTCAGCGCGCAGCCAGACGCGCCGGTGGCTTTGGCGACAGCCGCCTCGGCGACGGAAGACACACCTGCGACATTCTCCCTGGGAGGCGCAGACGTCGACGGGGACGCGGTGACTGTTCTTCTGTGGGACGGCGCCGCCGCAGGGACGGCGGACATCACATCGCTCAACGGCGGCACGGTCTCGATCGGCGCGACGGCCGACGACCAAGCGACGGCGACGTACACGCCGCCCGCCGATTACGCGGGCGAGGACAGCTTCGAGTTCCTCGTCAACGACGCCGTCGCCGACAGCGCGTTGGCCACGGTGACTGTGACGGTCGACGCCATCAACGACGCCCCAACGATAGACGCTATCGCCGACGCGACCATTGCCGAGGACGACCCCCCATCGACTGTCACGTTGACCGGCGTGACGGTGGGTGGCGGTGCCGACGAAGCCGCCCAGGCGCTCACAGTAACGGCCGAGTCGGACGACACCGGGGTGATAGCGACCCCGACAGTCGCTGTGCTGGAGTCAGGCGACTATGACCTCACCTTCCAACCGGCCGCGGATGTAGTGGGCTCCGCGACGGTCACGGTGACCGTACAGGACACCGGCGGATCCCTGTCTCCCAGTGTCGACTACGTGACGGCATCCTTCGTCGTCACCGTTACTGGCGTGAACGACGCCCCGAGCTTCGACGCCGTGCTGACCCAGACGACCGAGGAAGACGCGGGACCTGTGTCGTTCACGATCGTAGGCGTCACTCCTGGCGGAGGCGTCGACGAGGCTGCGCAACTCGTCTCGCTCGTGGCGGCCAGCAGTGACCCAGCAGTTGTCCTCGACCCCACGATCTCGGTGTCAGGCGGCGTGTACACGCTGACGTATCAGCCGGAACCGGACGCGAACGGCTCAGTCAGTGTGACGATCACGGCCGCGGACGACGGTGGAGCCTCGCCGGGCATAGACACGTACTCCAACGTGTTCACGATCGACATCGATGCCGTAAACGACGCGCCAACGATCGACAGTGTTGCCGATCAGACGGTATTGGACGACGTAGGCACGGTCGCTCTCTCCATGACCGGCGTCGCCCCTGGTGGCGGAAGCGACGAAGCAGATCAGGCAGTGACGTTGGTGGCGACCAGCAGCGACCTAGCTGTCGTCGGTGACCCCGTGGTGACGGAGTCCGCCGGCGTGTACACCGTGACGTACGACGTCACGCTGGGGGCCACCGGCTCGACGACGATAAGCATCGACGCAACCGACGACGGCGGCGCCACCGGCGTGGTCGAGACGACGTCCATCAGCTTCGTCCTCTCGGTGGGTGCGTCGAACACGGCTCCCACGCCCGCAGACGGCGAGGCCACCACTGACGAGGATGTCGCGTTCGACATCGTTCTAGCGGCGACGGACGCGGAGTCCGACGAACTGGCGTTCTCGCTGTGGGACGGCGATGCGGTTGCTTCGCTCGCGACCGCCGCCGGAGCCCTCGTCACCCTAGTGGACTCGGATCCCACGGACGATGTGGCAACGGCGACCTACACCCCCGGCGCCGACGTCAACGGGTCCGATACGTTCGATTTCCTCGTCAACGACGGCACGGTCGACAGCGTTCTCGCGACCGTCACGGTCTCGGTGAACGCGGTCAACGACGATCCGGTATTCGACGCAGTGCCCGACCAGACCGTGGAGGAGGACGCCGCGAGCACGGTTCTGACCATCAGTGGCGTGAGCCCGGGCGGCGGCGAGGACGAGGCCGCGCAGACAGTCACCTTCACCGCCACGAGCAGCGACAAAGCGGTTGTGCCCGACCCGGTGGTGTCCGGCGGCGCGCCATCGGCGACGCTGACATTCGCCCCGGCATCGGGGGCGAGTGGCTCCGTAGTCGTGACCCTGACCGCGACCGATGCTCTCGGCGGGGCCGCCGACCAGACATTCACGATCACGGTTGAGCCCGTTAGCGACATCCCGGTGGCCGACGACATCGCAGCGGCGACCAGCGAGGACGTAGCGGTGGATGTGGCCCTTTCGGCAACCGACGGCGACGGCGACGCCCTGACGTTCGCGTTGCACGATGGCCTCTCTGCGGTGGACGGCGTGCTGACGACGGCCGGCGGCGGCTCGGTCGCGCTGCTGGATTCGACGGCTACCTACACGCCCGCGATCGACTACAACGGCGTCGACTTCTTCAACTACGTCGCCAACGACGGCTTGCAGGACAGCCCAACAGGCACGGTCACGATCACGGTCGCGTCCGTTAACGACGCCCCGACGTTCGACTCAGTTGGGGACGTAGTCGTAGAGGAGGACTCTGGCGAGACGCTCGTAGCGGTCACGAGCGTCGCGGCCGGTGGTGGCGCCGACGAGACCGACCAGGAGATCGCGCTGACAGTGACGATGGATGTCGCGGGCGTGCTGTACGACCCAGTGGTATCCGGGTCCGGGGCATCTCGGACGCTGGCGATCCAGCCCGTGGCCGACGCCAACGGTGTTGTCACAGTCACCATCACGTTGGACGACGGAGGCGACTCTGTCTCTCCGTCCGTCAGCTCGTCCTCGGCGACGTTCACGGTCACTGTCGATGCGGTCAACGACGCGCCGTCGTTCGATCTCGTCGCCGACGTCGCGGTTGCGGAGGACAGTGCCGCCATCGACATCGACGTGACGGGCGTCACATCCGGCGGCGGCGCCGACGAGGCGGCTCAGGACGTCTTCTTCACCGCCGTCAGCAGCGACGCATTTGCCCTTGCGGACCCCTTGGTTAGTGGCTCCGGATCCACGCGCACCCTCACCCTCGTCCCCAGCCCCGACGCCGTCGGCTCCATCACCGTCACCCTTACCGCGACCGACGACGGGGGCGTCAGCCTGTCTGGTGAGGACACGTACGCGCAGGACTTCGTGGTCACGATCAGCGGCGTCAATGACGTGCCGGTTGCCGATGCGCAGGCGGCCACTACCGACGAGGACACTGCGGTCACGATAACGCTGACGGCCACCGAGTTGGACGCCGACGCCGTCACGTACGCCCTCCTCGATGGCTCAACGCAGGTCTCGACGCTGACAACCGCGAACGGTGCGACCGTCTCGTTGGCCGCCGAGGGCGCGTCCGGCACGTACATCGAACAGTGGGCGAGCAGCGTCATCGACTTCAGCACGGAGTACAGCAGCGGGAGTTGGTCGGCGGCGCAGGTCCTCGGAGAGCCCAACACGTTCGGCTATGGCGACATCAGCACTTCCTGGACGTCGGCCAGCGCCAACGGGACGATCGAGTACCTGCAAGTTGGGTACGACGTCCCGGTCTACGCGGACGGGGCCGTGGTACGCGAGACATATGGCAACGGGATGGTGTTCCAGATCGACGTGATGGACACGCTCGGCGCTCTCCACACCGTGTGGTCCGACATCGACACCAGTCCGGCCGGGGCGCCATACGACTTTACGGTGACGTGGGCGCGCACGGGGTTCCTCGTGAGCGGCCTCAAGGTGTGGCTCGATACAGACCACACGTCGTCCTGGGAGGAGATCGACACGATACAACTCCTCGGAAGCCCCGATACGCCGGGGACGGCGACTGCGTCGGCGCTCTACACTCCGGCCGCGGAATTCACCGGCACGGACACGTTCCAGTTTGTCGTGAGTGACGACACCAGCGTAAGCGAAGCCGCCATGGTGACGGTCACGGTCGGCGCGGTCAACGACCCGCCGTCCTTCGACACGATCGGCGACATCGCCGTCGACGAGGACACTGCCCAGATCGTCGTCGACGTGACAGGCATCACGTCCGGTGGCGCCGGGACTGAGGAGACGCAGACCGTCACACTCACGGCTGCAGTGGACGGCGGGACCGTGGTTGGCGTCCCAACCATCGCGCAGGAGGAATCAAGCGCGACCATCACCCTCGTCCCTGTGGCCGACGCAAGCGGCGTCGCAACGGTGACGGTGACGGCTGTGGACTCTGGCGACAGCGTCGCCCCGAGCGTCAACACCTACTCCGCCGACTTCGCGATAACGGTCACCGCGGTGAACGACCCGCCGGTCGCGGACACGCCGTCCAGCGCCTTCGCCGTCACGGAGGGCGCCACGGTCGACATCCCGCTCACAGCAAGCGATGTGGACGCCGATGGCGTGTCCTTGTCGCTGTGGGATGGCGCTGAGCCGCTAGACACGCTCACAACCGCGAATGCCGGTACGGTCACGCTCGTGGCGGCGTCGGGCGCCAGCGATGTCGCCACGGCGACGTACACGCCACCGGCTGGCTTCGACGGCTCGGACACATTCCAGTTCGTCGCTTACGACGGCGAAGCGTATAGTGCGGCGGCGACGGTCACAGTTGCAGTCGGCAGCTTGCCGCGCGTCTCGATCGACGATGTCACCGTAGTCGAGGGTGACGCGGATTCCACCACCGCAGACTTCACCGTGTCGCTGACCGCTGCGAGCGATGCGTCTGTGACGGTCGATTACGGCACCGCGGCCGACACAGCGGTGTCGTCGGTGGACTACACGGCGGCGTTCGATACGGTTACCTTCGACGCTGGGAGTGTCTCCCAGGTCGTGTCGATCACCGTCCACGGAGATCTGACCTTCGAACTTGACGACACGTTCTTCGTGGACCTAAGCGCCGCGTCCGGCGCCGTCCTGGAGGACGCCCAGGGGATCGCGACGATCACCAACGACGACCCGATCCCGACGTTGACCATCGCCGACGTCGCGGTCGCCGAGGGAGACCTCGCCACGTTGGCCGTGACGATGTCGAACGCGAGCGATCTCACCACGACCGTCGCGTACGCCAGCGCCGACGGCACGGCCACCGACGTGGATGACTACACGGGCGTCGCTGGAGAGCTCACCATCGACGCTGGGGTCGACGCGGCGACGATCGACCTGGAGGTCGCGGACGACACCACCAACGAGGCCGACGAGACTTTCAGCGTCGAACTCACGAGCCCGGACGGCGCGACCCTGGCTCAGGCGACGGCCACCGTCACCATCGCCGACGACGACGACATCGTGATCACGGTCGACGACGCCTCCGTTACCGAGGACGACGCATCTGCGCCGTCTGCCACGTTCGTCGTGTCGCTGTCCGGCGCGAGCGAGCAGACGGTCGCCGTGGCGTACGCGACAGCCGACGGCGAGGCCGTCGCTGGGGCGGACTACACGCACACGGCCGGCACCCTGTTGATAGAGCCAGGCGCGATCGCCGAATCGATAGGCGTCCCCGTGCTGTCCGACGACGTCAACGAGCCGACAGAGACCTTCGGCGTATCTCTCTCCGATGTCGTGGGCCGCGGCGTCAGTCTGGCGGTGGACCTCGTCACTGGGTCCATTGTTGACGACGACAGCCTGTCCATAGACGGCGCCGACGGCTCCGTAACTGAGGGTGACGATGCCGACGTGGCGTTGTTGTTCGCAGTGTCGCTCTCGCGCGCCAGCGACTCGGAAGTGACCGTCGACTACGTCCTGACCGAGAGCGACACCGACCCGGCCGACCTGGCGGCCGACATCGTCGGCGCGACCGCCGGCACCGTCGCCTTCGCTCCCGGCGAGATCACGGCCGACATCTCGATAGCAGTGGCGGGCGACGCCATCAACGAGCCAGACGAGTCGGTAACGCTGACTCTGAGTAACCCAACCGGCCCGAACGCCACGCTCGCGGGTACCTCATTCAGTGGTGTGATCGTCGACAACGACGACATCGTCGTGAGTGTCGTCGCTTCGGAGGCAGGGGAGGCCAGCGCCACGATGTTGGTGGCGGTCGCCCTGTCTGGCGAATCTCAGCAGAGCGTCACAGTGAGCTATGCCACCGCCGACGGCTCCGCCACTGCGGGCGCGGACTACGAAGCCGCGACCGGGGACGTGACTATCGAGCCTGGGGCGACCTCAGCTTCCGTTACCGTCACACTCCTAGACGACGCCGTGCACGAGCTAGACGAGACGTTCACCGTGAGCCTCTCCGAGGCCACCGGCCGAGGGGTGTCCGTTGACGCCACGGCCCCGGACGTCACCATCACGAACGACGATCCCGTGCCATCGCTGTCTGTCAGCGACGTCACTGTTGCCGAGGGCGATGTCTCCGCGACCTTCGCCGTGTCCCTCACGGGAGCGACAAGCGCCGATGTGACGGTCGCCTACGCGACGGCAGATATCGGCGCGCACGCCGGTGAAGACTACGACGCCGCGTCCGGGACGCTGACGATTGAGGCGGGAGCCACTGCTGCCGAAATCGCCGTGACTCTCATCGACGACACCGATCCGGAGGCGGACGAGGCGTTCATCCTGAGCCTGAGGAACGCTACCGACGCGACCCTCGCGGACGGGCAGGCGGTCGCCACGATCCTCGACAACGACGAACCGCCCACGATCGCTCTGCTCGCCCCTGGGGACGGCAGCAGCTTCGCCGCCTCCACGCCATCGGTAGAGGTATCAGTCGAGACGGCGCATCACGCGGGAACGTGGCGCTGGAAGCTGGGCGCGGACTTCGACATAGCCGACGCGTTCGACGGCGACCTGGTGCCCGAGGGCTCGACTGCAACGGCAGACGGGCTCGTCGACGGGCAGGCGTACCGCGTGTACGTCGCGTTGGCCGACGTTGAGGGCGCGTTACTCGACCCACTCGTGGGCGCGGAAGCAGTCTTCGGCGTTGGCCGCGAGGTCCGCGCGGACGCCCGCGAGTTCGCGTACGACCTGCCGGCGGGTCCGAGCCTCTTCTCGCTCACGCTCGACCCGCTCTTCCTGACGAACGGCGACGTGACCATCAACGTAGGCGACGCGTCCGGCCGGCCACTCGCGAGCCATCTCATACAGATGGGGGCCACCGTGGTGACGCGCGCGGTCGACGGGTCGTTCGCCGCGGCCATCGGGCGTGACGGCGCCATCGTCTTCGGCTCGGACTTCTCGTTGGTAGCGGGCTCGGCGTACATCGTCAACATGCCCGAGGCGACGTCATTCACCCTCGAGGGTCTCCCGCTCGGCGACGCTGTTGCCGACACGCTCCTCGCCGCGCCTGACGCGCAGCCTCACGTCGCGCCCTGGGTGTTCGCTGTCGGCGTAGAGATGACCGCCGGTACGACACTGCCGGACGGCGCGCATCTCCGCGTGTGGAACAATCGCTCGGGCGACCAAGCGGTCGCGACACGCGTCGCGGACAGCCGCTACGGCGTGACCTTCGTAGACGACGACCGGGAGGGAGTCCCGGCCGACGGCGACACGCTGTCGTTCGAGCTGGTTACGCGCGAGGGCTACCGCCTGGATGTCCAGCACGATGCGCGGGTGACCCGTGAGGACAGCCAATACGCCTCCGTAGTCGTCCGCATGGACGCGCGCCCGACGACGACGGCAGTGCTGCCCAACTACCCGAACCCGTTCAACCCCGAGACCTGGATTCCGTTCACCCTCACTACCGCGTCCGAAGCGACCGTCCGCATCTACGACGTGAGTGGCACCGTCGTTCGGATGCTGGACCTTGGGCGTCGAGCAGCGGGGCACTACGTCTCCCGCGCGGACGCCGCGCATTGGGACGGTCGGAACGCCGCTGGGGAAGTCGTCGGCAGCGGGGTGTACTTCTATGAGTTCGTCGCGGGCGAGGCACGACCCACGGTGCGGCGCATGGTCATCCGGAAGTAGACGGCGCTGCGTGACCCGGCGGGTTCTATGGCGTGTCGCCTAGGATGATTGCGAGGTCCTCCTCGGGACGCTGCAGATCCTGGCGAACGGAGAGCAGATTCGTGTGGGCGTCGATGTCCCGCGGGTCCAACTCGTACGCGCGTAGGTAGTAGGCCTCCACCGTCTCTAGGTCTGCGCGCGAGCCCGCGGCGCGCCGGCGGATGTGGCCGGCATCGAGCCACGCTGCGACGTCGTTTGGATCGACGGCCGTCATCTCCTCGTACGCCGCGAGCACGTCCTGCTCGGGACGGCGGGCTCTTCGCAGCATCGTGGCCTTGTACGACAGGCCTGATATCAACTCCGCCCGCGCGTCACCGTACCCCCGCAGCGACGTCGTCTCGACCAATGAGTGGGCCTCACGCAACACGTCGAGCGCCAATTCCAGGAGCGCCATGCCATCGTCGTAGCCGTCGTTCTCGAACTGCACGCGGCACAGTTGGCGGTACGTCCGGCCCAACTGGAGCCGCGCCTGGATGCCGAAGGGCACCGTCTCGAACGGGGGGATGATCAGGTCGGTGTCCGCGGCTGCGGCGCGCGCGTAGACGCCTATGGCGTCGTCAAATCGCCGCGAGGCCTGGTAGTTGGTGCCCACGTAGTAGAGCGCCTCGGCGTTCCGCGGTGACGTGCCCAACACGGCCTCGTACTCCGCGACCGCTAGCGCGCTCTCGCCGTTGT
>JABGQA010000002.1 GCA_018644665.1 Candidatus Poribacteria bacterium | reverse complement strand
CGCGGAGTTGAGCGCCCCTTCGTACCCGGGCAGACCACCCTGTAGGTTCAGCGTGAAGGCCCGCACGCCGTGGGCGTAGTAGTCGCGGATATGCCTCAGGAAGGCGTCCGTGTTCGCGTCCGAGTCGAAGTCGTTGCGGTTGCGGTCCTCGAACGTGGAGTTCACCATGCGGACGTTCATCAGCAACCCCTCCGCCTGCGCGCCGGGGTAGGTGATCTCTCCGTTGATGCGCCACTGGCCGTCCACGATCGCGACGCTCGTTTGCCGCTCTGGACTCACACGCGCCTCCTGCTTGGTCGTTCGCTCAAACGTGACCCGACGCACGGACAGCGCGTCCTCCCCCGAGAAAACGAGGTGACACGTGAGTCCGTCGTCGCTCATCCACTTCGTGGGCAGCGAGCTGCTCTCACCTGGACCCATGTCCCACTCCTCGGTGAAGCTGACGGTCGTCCACGGCCCCCACGGTTCCGGCGCATCGTAGATACCGAAGCCACCGGAGAAGCGCACGTCGTGTTCGCGCCCACGGCTACGCATGTTCGCGACCGGCGGGATGATCTGGCACCAGAGATAGCGGTCCAGCCCTGCGTTGTACGTGACCCCTGACCTGTAGCAGCGTCCGGGGTGCTCGAACACAGCCTCGCGACTGGCGATGTCATCCGTCCAACGCGGTTCGCCGCCCGCGTCCACGCCGGCGAAGAACTCGTACGCCTCGCGGTCACCGATCGCGCCGGTGGGGACGCGCGCGAGAACCATGCGGTCAGAGGCGAGATAGGCGGTGTCGGCGTCCTGCGAGTAGACGTACGCGTACTCGTCGCGGGCGCCGGCGTAGTTTGCGCCGAAGTTCAGGAACGTTGGGCATCCGAAGCTCTCTGTGAACTTCCAGTCCGACCACGTCCACGTCTCCCCGTGGTCTTGTGACCACGCCAACTGCGAATTCTCCGTGTTGCGGACCCACATGTACAGCACGCCATCGACCATGAGCATGCCGCTCGCCTTGCCGCCGGAGGCCCCGTCGCCAGGCCGCTCGATGGACTCGGAACGGATGTTCTCGCCCACGATGTCCGGGGGATCGCCCGCGACGCGGCCGACGCCGAGGCTCAGCTTCTCCTCGGTTCGAGGGAGGAGACCCCAGCCGTCGCCATACGCCGTATAGAGTTGGTCGTCGTCTCCCCATGTCATCGGCCAGTTGTCGGAACCCTCGCCGATGCGGACCACCGATTCCGCGTCCGCCCACGTCACCCGACTGATGACGGTACTCGGAGCGTAGGGCTCCCTGACTCCCTGCACGACGCGACTGAAGAAGCCTTCGACGCGTCCTCCCCAGTCGTCGTCCCAGTCCCTGCCGCCGTCGGCCCCGACCAAGTGCGAGGCTTTCGAACCGGTACCGAGACGCGCGGCGACGATGTCGAGGCTCGGGCAGAAGACGACGAAGCTATCGCCTAGACCCAACGCCCAGTAGGTGTCGCGGGGCATCCCGGCATACTCGCCGTTTTCGTTGGATCCCCAGTAGTAGGCGTAGTACGACCACGGAGCGGGCA
>JABGQA010000163.1 GCA_018644665.1 Candidatus Poribacteria bacterium | reverse complement strand
TGTCCACCGAGGAAGCCGCCTGACCGCCATACACAACTCTTGACCATATCTCCAATACGCCAAGGCCGTACCAGACACGTCGCCGCCGTTGAGTCGTACCGGCCCCACGTGGATCGCTACGCGTGTCATCAGATCCACAGATATGGTTGCGGAGTGGAGGCCAAGCGCGAAGTCTAGAGCGGTCCCAGACTCGGGAAAGACCGCGATCGCACCGTCGCCACGCTCGTTCACGACTGCGCCGCCACACTGATCCGTCAGCCTGGCGAGTTGCTCCATGTGTTCCTGGAGGACACCGCGTCCGGCTCTGTCGCCGAGTTCAACGCCGAGGCTCGTCGAACCGACAACGTCGGTGAACACGAGCGCGACTGTGGGCTCCTGACCCGCGGAAGCGACGCCGGCGTTCACCCACGCACGGAACTCCTCAGTCTGCAGCGCACCGCGCGCGGCCGCGATCGTCGTTCCCACGTCCCTCACATGCTCCGCGGCTCGATCCATCTCGGCGACGCGCGATTCGTACAGCTCCTCCAGGCGTTCAGAGCCGTCTAGTAGCGACACACGCGTGTCGCAGGCAGGGCACGGCAGATCCGCGTCGCCGCGCGCACGGCGACGGGCGACCGCCGTGTCGGTGATGCGTTCGCCACATTGAGAACAGGTGAATAGTCGGCGACGCACGACAGACCCCGCGACGGCCTTACGGTCGAGGTGCCGACGCACGTACTGCTCGAACTGGTACTCCGCGAACTCCGGCGCGTCGGGGTCGAAGAACAGCGTGAGTTCGCCGGAACCCTCATCGGCGCGGCTCAGGAACATGCCACAGTGCCCGCCCACGCTAGGCGCGTACGTCGCCGCGTTGCGCCACATGCCAACGCCTTCGAACAGGTCGCTGTGGGCCAGGCGCACGGCGAGCGTGGCGTAGATGCTATGTACGGCGCCCTCGAATCCGAAGGCGACCCGGCTACCTTCCGGGTCCGGCATGTCGGGATGTTTGATCCCGAACTCGGAGGGAAACACTAGGTAGTCGCCGTCGTCCGCGCGCTGCTGGAGGGCGAGCTCGCGGTATAGTAGGTCGTCGATCGTCGCGGCGAGGAGGACGCCTTCGACCTGTTCGTCCTCGACGCGCGCGTCAGACGCCATCTCGAAGGCCAGACCCCGTGCCCTGCTTTCGAGGATACAGCCGTCGCCGTCCGGTTGTGTCCGCGCGGCGTTCACGATGGACGACGCGTAGGCGTCGATGTACTCCGGCTGCAGGAGCACGAAGTCCCCGAAGCGCAGACGCCGGATCAGGCCGCGAGACTGCACGCGGTCGATGCACGCCTCGAACTCCGGGAACACGTCGCCGTCCTGGCCTTCGTTGGAGGTCTGGAAGTCGCCGTGCAACTCCTCGACCGTCGCGAGGACGCGGCCCTCCTCCTTCTGCGCGACAAGGAAGCGTTGGATGCGGCGGAACAGGTCGGTCGACGAGACCTTCGGTAGCGTGTCCCACTCGATGGCGCCGCGTATCACGCTGCGGAGTTCGTCGATGCCCCATCCAGCCTTCGCGCTCGTCGCGTAGTACCCGTCCAAACCGAGTTCGCGAATGACGTAGGCGATGCGATCTTCGCTGGCTGCAGGCCCCGTGCGATCCGTCCTCGCGGAGACCAGATAGACCTTCATCGGGCAACCGGACTCGCCCTGCCTCTGCCGCGCCTGGCGCAGCGCCCGCGCCCAATAGGGGACGCCCACAAACGGGTCCGTCTCATGTCGGGCGTCCATGACCACGAGCGCGACGGCCACCTCATCGAGGTAGAGCTGATGCGTGACACGGTAGCCCGGCTGTCCGGCGAGGTCCCACAGAAGCGTCTCGCGCGTCTCGGTCCCGTGTCCGTTGAGCGGCGCTTCCTCACTGCTGAGCGTCCACACGCGTCGGCCGTGCGTCGAGTCTGTCGCCTTGTGTGGCTCTCCCATCAGCGCGCGAGCCAGTCCGGTCTTCCCGACGCCCGTGTCCCCGACGAGCACGACCCTCGCGTTGGCGTAGTGCGCCGGAACTCCGCTGGCGGTCACATCGCCGAGGAGAACGCCATAGTCGAGATCCAGTATCTCGATGCCCTCTTTGCCGAGCGTGGCGAACAGGGGCTCCGTCGGGTGGAACCCCTGGTGGTCGGCATCCGACCAGCCGGCGCACGCGCGGCCGTCGATGACGGCTATATTCTCCCACGACCCAGCCTGCCAGAGCCGCTCCCTTCCGGCATACGACAGGGAAGACAGCATCCTGCCATCACGCGACCATGACAGACACAATATGGGCGACGTGTGCGCTTCTAGCTGCTGGCGGCCTCCTACCGACTCGGCATCCCACACGCGCACGACCTTGTCTTCTCCGCCGGCTGCGATGAACCGCCCGTCGGGCGACCACGAAACGCTCCGAATCGGGGCCGTGTGACCTTGGACCTTAGGTCGTGGTTCCCCAGTCTGCGCGTCCCACACGTGCACGGCCTCGTCTTCGCCACCAGCTGCGATGTGGCGTCCGTCGGGCGACCACGAGACGCTCGCGACGCAACCCGTGTGCCCCTGGAGCTGTCTCTGCGGTTCTGCGGTCTCCGCGTTCCACACTCGCACGACTTCATCCGCTCCGGCCGACGCGATGAGGCGTCCGTCTGGGGACCACGAAACGCTGTATGCACATCCCGATTGTCCGATGAGCTGTCGGTGTTCCTGCCCAGCCTGCGCGTCCCACACTCGCACGACTCGGTCCTCTCCGGCGGACGCAACCAGACGTCCGTCCGGTGACCACGAGACGCTGTGTATGTACCCGGAGTGCCCGTCGAGTTGTGCATGTGATTCGCCGGTCTGTGCGTCCCATACGCGGAGGACTTTGTCTTCGCCGCCGGACGCAATGTAGCGTCCGTCTGGCGACCATACCAGCGCGTATGCATCATCACTGCGCACAGACAGGGCCCGCCGATGCGTGATCCCGGCCGGGAACTCTGCGGGCGGCGGCGGCCTCTCCGTGGCCTGCCGCCGGGGAGTGGGCAACCCGGCAGTCCGGCCCCTTCGGAGTCTCATGGCGCTTCTCTCGTCTTTCTTCACCTTTTCGTTGTCGGCGCGCACAGATTACACGCGAGGCACGCGGTGCCGTCAAGGCCTCCGGCAGCCGCCATTACCGTTCGACGCCGCGTAGGCTACTGTTGCCCCAACAGCCGCTCGCACACGGGCACGGAGGAGGCGTGGTTCATGGCAGGCGCGGAGAACCTCACGGGCATCCATTTCCTGCTGACCTACCGGTGCAGCGCGTCGTGCGCGCACTGCTTCGTGTGGGGCGATCCGTCGCACCGAGGCGCGATACCGCGCGAGGACGTCACCCGCTACCTCGACGAGGCCCTCGAGATGGGCACGATCACGGGCATCTTCATCGAGGGCGGTGAGGTGTTCACGGAGTACGCCGACCTGAAGTGGTTCATCGGGCAATGCTCGGAGCGCGGCTGGGACGTCAGCATCCTCTCGAACGGCTTCTGGGCGAAGACCGAGGAGATCGCCCGCAAGCGACTACAGCCGCTCATCGACGCCGGTCTCACGGGCATGTCATTGAGCACGGACGAGTATCATCAGCCGTTCGTGCCGCTGGAGCGCGTGGAGATCGCCGCGCGCGTCGCCGAGGAACTCGGGGTCAACGTGGGGCGGATGGGCACGCCGGCGGATCGCGTGATGTTCCGGGGACGCGCCGCAGATAGCCTCGCGCCGGGCAAGGAGGACGACCGCGCGGCGTGGCAGACGTTCACGGAATGCACGCGCGAGAAGCTGGAGACGCCGGGGCGCATCCACCTCGACAAGTACGGCATGCTGCACCTGTGCCAGGGCCTCGCGATGGACTCCGCGCGCAACAAGCCGTTGGCGGACGCGATCGAGGGCTACGACCCGAAGTCGCACCCCATCGTGCGGCTGCTGTTGGACGGCGGCCCGGCGAGGCTCGCGCAGGCGGCGCAGACACACGGCTTCGTCCCGCGCGACGACTACGCCGACGAGTGTCAACTGTGCTACGAGGCGCGCAAACACCTGCGTGATCGCTACCCCGACTACCTCGGCCCCGCCGAAGTGTACGGCGAGACCGATCCGGCGCCCGCGCTCGCTAGATGAAGTGGCGTTCGAGCTTCACCTGCTCGTCGTATTCCTTGCGCGCCAGCTTGACGGACTCCGTGTCGGATACCTGCGCGACGGGAACGTCCCACCACGACTCGTAGCCCGGCACGCGGCTCTCCTTGTCCGTCTCGACGACGATGACCGTCGTGCGGTCGATGGACTTCATGTCCACGAGCGCCTGCTTGAGGTCGTCGTGAGTGCGCGCGCGGACGGCGTGGGCGCCCATGCTCGCGGCGTTCGCGACGAAGTCCACCGGCAGGTACGCGCCGTCCAGGTGTCCGCTCTCTTCGCGGCGGTACTTGAAGTCCGTGCCGAAGCCCTCGCACCCGACGGATTGTGACAACCCGCCGATGCTGCTGAACCCGTGGTTGTCCAGCAAGATGATGCTGAGCTTGTAGCCCTCCTGCACGGACGTGGCGATTTCGTTCGACATCATCTGGTACGAGCCATCGCCGACCATCACGTACACCTCGCGCGACGGGTCCGCCATCTTGATGCCGATGCCGCCGGCGATCTCGTAGCCCATGCACGAGTAGCCGTACTCGAGGTGGTAACCCTTCGTGTCGCTGGTGCGCCACAGCTTGTGCAGGTCGCCCGGCAGGCTGCCCGCGGCGCAGATGACGACGTCCTTCGGGTCCGAGAACCCGTTCACGAGGCCGATGACCTCGCTCTGGCTAATAGGCGGCCCGTGCCGGATGCCGAACAGTCGATCCACCTCGCCCTGCCACTCGGCGCGGTACGCGCGCACACGCTCTGCGTAGGCGTCGCTGACGCGGTGTCCCTGCAACGCCTCGCTCAGTTCTTCGAGCGTCACGCGCGCGTCCGCCGTAACGGGGAGCGCCGCCTGCTTGTACGCGTCGAACTCCGCGATGTTGATGTTGAGGAAGCGCACGTTCGGGTTTTGGAACGCCGTCTTCGACGCGGTCGTGAAGTCGCTGAGACGCGTGCCGATCGAGATCACGAGATCCGCGTCGCGCGCGAGGAGGTTCGCGCCGGGCGTCCCCGTCACGCCCATGGCTTCGAGGTTCTGCTCGTGCGTGTACGGCAGCGACCCCTTGCCGGCCATGGTCTCGGCGACGGCGATTCCAGTCTGCGTCGCGAAGCTGTCCAGCGCGTCCGTCGCCTCGCTATACAGGACCCCGCCACCCGCGATGATGATGGGCGTCTTCGCCTCGCGAATCCACTGCACGGCCTGCCTGATGACGCCGCGATCGGCCAACGGCCGGGGGATGCGCCACACGCGTCTGCGGAACATGTCCGCAGGGAAGTCGTGCGCTTCTGCTTGCACGTCCTGCGGCAGGCAGAGCGTCACCGCGCCCGTTTCGGCGGGCGACGTCAGCACGCGCATGACCTCCGGCAAGGCGTACGGCAGTTGCTCCGGCCGGTTGATGCGGTCCCAATACCGTGAGACGCACTTGAATGCGTCGTTGACCGAGATGTCCTGGCTATGCTCGGACTCGAGTTGCTGCAACACGGGGGCGACGTTCCGCCGCGCGAAGATGTCGCCGGGCAGCAGCAGGACGGGAATGCGGTTGATGGTGGCCGTCGCGGCGCCGGTGACCATGTTCGTCGCGCCGGGGCCGATGGACGTCGTGCACACGTACGTGCTGAGCCGGTTCTTCATCTTCGCGTAGGCGATAGCCGTGTGCACCATCGCCTGCTCGTTGCGGCAGAGGTAGTAGCGGAAGTCCTTCGTGTCCCGGAGCGCCTGCCCCACGCCCGCGACGCTGCCGTGGCCGAAGATGCCCCACGCGCCGGCGAAGAAGGGCGTCTCGCGACCGTCTCGATCCACGTGCTGCTGCTTGAGGAACTCCACGAGGGCCTGTGCCATCGTGCATCGCACGGTCTCCATCGCGCTCTGCCTCCCTGGGCGGGTTCGAGGACGGTCGGTATCGCGGCGATCCGCGTTGCGAGACGGATATTACTCGATCCGCGCGTTCAGCACGAACCCGCGCCGCACGTTGACGGACAGGACCCGGGGACGTGAGCGCCGAGGCGCCAACTGGGCATGGGGCTCCGAACCGGCGTGCTAGTCCGACACGCCCAACTCGCGTACCAGGCGCACGAGGTTCGTGCGTTGCATGGAGAGCATCCCCGCGGCGCGCGTCCGGTTTCCGTCGCAGGCGCGTAGCGCGTCCTCGACCAGTCGCCTGCGGTAAAGGGCGACAGAGTCCTTGTAGCTGAGTCCGAGCGCCTTCAGCTCGGACGTCAGCGCGACGCCGCTCGTCATTTCAGCGGGGAAGTGGCGTCGGTCGACCGCGCCCCCAGCCGGGGCGAACGCGGCCGCGCTGTGCACGGCGTTCTGCAGCTCCCGGATGTTGCCGGGCCAGGGATGGTGGTCCAGCAACTCGACGGCCTCCGACGTGAAGCCGACCAGCGCCTTCGTCATCGCTTCACAGGCTTCCGCGAGGAACCGTTCCGCCAGCTTGGGGATGTCCTCGCGGCGGTCGGCCAGCGACGGCATCTGGATGGCGAGAACGCGCAGTCGGTAGTACAGATCCTCGCGGAATCGCCCAGCTCCTATCTCGGCGGGCAGATCGCGGTTCGTGATGGCTATGACGCGCACGTCGACGTCGCGGGTCGTCGTCTCCCCGAGCCGTAGCACGGCGCGTTCCTCGAGGACGCGTAGCAGGTTGATCTGCGCGTCCATAGCCATCTCGCCGATCTCGTCCAGAATGAGCGTGCCACCGGACGCGGCCTCGAAGAGCCCGACCGCGTCTCGGTCCGCGCCGGTGAAGGCCCCGCGCCGGTGCCCGAACAGCGTGCTCGCGATCAGGTCGCGCGGCACCGCCCCGCAGTTGAGTTGCGTGGGCGGCCGCTGGTCGACGCCTCGCGGACTGTTGTAGTGGATCGCCTTAGCGATGAGTTCCTTGCCGGCCCCGGTCGGCCCCGTGATGAGCACCGTGAGCCCGGAGTCGATGGCGGCCTCCATCTGTGTGTAGACGCGCTTCATCGCGGGCGACTTGCCGACGATCCCTTCGAAGTCGTACTTGCGGGCCACCGCCCGCTGGAGGTCACCGACCTGCGTCTCCAACGCTTCGGCGCGAGCGCGGAGAGACGCCTCGCGCTCCTTCCGCTCCGTGATGTCCTGAACGATGCCGACGATCTGAGCGTCCTCCTCCGCGTCGCCTGCGCGGAACGTCACTTCGATATCCAGGTCCTGACCGTCTTCTCGACGCAGTGTGCACTCGTGCACCGCCTTCGTGACGTGGCCCCGCATCCGGCGGGCCAACTGGCGCCTCAACTCGCTAGCGCCGGCCACGATGATGTCGAAGGCGGACTCGATCTCCTGAAGTGCCTCCTCCGCATACCCGCTCAGGCGGCAGAACGCGGGGTTGGCGTGGATGAACCGGTCCCTCTGTAGCACGACGGTGCTGACGTCGAGATCGCCTAGCATCCCGAGGAATATGTCCTGCCGGTGCTCCGCCGTGATGCTGTCCGTGATGTCCTGCAGGTTCAGGACGATGCCTTCGATGGAGGGATCCGTCAGGTGGTTCGAGGCGACCACTTCGACGTGTCGGTACGCCCCATCCCGATGTCGCACGCGAGTCTGCAGTGTCAGCGTCGCGTCGGGCGACGAAGCGAGTTGGGCGAGAGCAGCGCGCACTCGCGGTAGGTCCGACGGATGTGTGAGTTCGGTTACGTCCCGACCTTGCAGATCCAGGAGGGCGTACCCGATGACCCCCTTCCCCTCTGCCGATGGCATCGCGTAAAGCAACCGACCGGTGGCATCGATGACGGCGATGTCACTAGAGCTGTGCTGGACCAGGGCGCGCAGCCTGGCTTCGTCGTGGGTCTGCATTGCGGGAGCCTCACGCTTCGCCCTAGCGCGCCGCACGCGTTCCGTTCTGCGGGCCCGGGACACGTCCCATCTATAGGCGCATCCTAACATGCCAACATTCCAGGTGTGAATCGGGCCTCGATGCCCGTGAAGCCCCCCGCGCGTGTTCGGCGCGGGCCGCGGTCGGATGGCCACCGCGACATGCTCAGGCGTATGTTAGAATCACGCGTGTTCGTGGCGAACGGGACCATCAGGCGCGGGAGGAAGGACTATGCTCACACGGCGACAGAAGCTGCATTTCCACCAGCAGGGATATGTGACGGTGCGTGGCGCCGTCCCACGTCTCATGGTGGAAGCTGCCAGACAGGCCGTAAACCACTCCGTCGGATCGGTAGGCGTGCGCGACGAGAATAGCTCGGAGTACCGGCCTGCCGCGATGTGCGACGAGCTTCGCAGCCTGCCGGTGATGACAGACCTATTCAACAAGTCCACGGTAATGGACGTAGCCGAGTCGATGATCGGCGAGGGCAACGTGCAACGCGTGGGTGGCGTGCAGATCGCGCTGCGGTGGCCCGGCGCCGTGGGGACGGATCCCGGCGAGCCACGTGGTCACCTCGATGGACTGGGGTCCGGCACGAACGGGACGCCCAAGGGCGAGTACAAGCGCGGCTTCACCGCGTTGGCGGTCATATATCTCGGAGACGTGCCGGAACCTTACAGCGGTAACTTCACCGTGTGGCCTCGGTCACACACGTTCTTCCGAGACCACTTCCTGGAGCACGGACACGAGGTGCTTGCGGAAGGCATGCCGCGTGTCGACCTGCCCGAGGCGCCCGTGCAGATAACCGGCGAGGCGGGCGATCTCGTCCTCGCGCACCATCAAATCGTCCATACAGCGGCTCCCAACGGGTCTGCAAACGTGCGCTACGCCGCGATAACGCGTCTGCGTCACGCCGACATCGAGGAGAACGGGCCCGATGTCTACACGGACATCTGGCGAGAGTATCCCGGCCTCCGAGCCGAGTTCGAGGAGGAAGCCGCGTAGACAGCCTACACGGTGACAGAGCGCCCATGCGGCATCGCGACCTCGCGCGTCACGCGTTCATCCATGCCGCCATCGCGTCCATCTACATCGGTCTTGTCGGTCTCCTGTTCTACAGCGGGCAGGACGTGCTGAAGACGCGAAACGGGCCCCTCGCGGTGACTGCTTACTTGCTTCTGGTCGTGCTGTCTGCCGCGTTCATCGGGGTGGCGGTGTTCGGCAAGGCGGCGATGTGGTACGTAGACGGGCGCAGGTCGGATGCGGTGTCCCTAGCGCTCTACACCGTGGGGTTCCTGTCACTGATCACGGCCGCGACGTTCCTCGTGCTGCTCGCGTAGCGTGCCTCGACCGAAGATAACGGCGGCAGTACGCCCATGCCGCTCCGGTTGCGCGCCCCGCGTCGATCCGTGACCCTGAGTCGGCCCGCCCATCCGCACGGAGGATCCCACGTGAGTCGCCGCCACTTCTCGATTGCCGTGTGTTGCTTCGCCGTGCTGGCACTGCACGGGCGGGCGCAGGAAATCGTCACGCCTGAGCAGGCCCTCGGGCGACCCGTGGGCACGGACTTCCAGTTGGCCGACTGGGAGGAAGTGCAGGCCTACTTCACGCAGCTTGGCGACGCGAGTCCGAACATGCGCGTGCAGACGGTCGGGACGACCACCGAAGGCCGCGACCTCATCACCGCGGTGATCTCCTACCCCTCCAACCTCGACCGGCTGGACGAACTCAAGGCGAACGCCCGGCGCATCGCGGACCCGCGAGGAATCGCGTCCGATGAGGAGGCCGCCGCGCTTCTCGACGACTCGCGCCTCTTCCTCTTCATCACGTGCAACATCCACTCGACGGAGATCGCGTCGCCCGAGATGTCGATGCAACTCGCGTACGAACTCGCGACGTCGGACGCGGAGCCGTGGGCGTCTGCGCGACGTGAGATGGTGATCGTGTTGATCCCCAGCGTGAACCCGGACGGCATGGACCGCGTCGTCCAGTGGTACCGGGACATCGAGGGCACCCCGTACGAGACCGCGCCACTCACGGAGCTGTACCAACGCTACGCCGGCCACGACAACAACCGTGACTTCTTCGCCCTGTCGCTCAAGGAGACGCAGATAGTCACGTCGCTCCTGTACCAGGAGTGGTTCCCGCAGATCTACTGGGACGTGCACCAGCAGCGGAGCAACCGCGAGCGGATGTTCGTCCCGCCGTTCCGGGACCCGTTGAACCCAAACATCGACCCGGAAATCGTAGGGAACATCGCCGCCATCGGCGGGCGCATGCTGATGGACCTCACGACGGAGGGATTCAGCGGCGTCGCGACGGGCGTCACGTACGACATGTGGTGGACGGGCGGAAACCGCAGCGTCCCATACCGCCACAACATCGTCGGCCTGCTGACGGAGGCGGCTTCCGTGTCTCTGGCGACTCCGCTGTACTTCTCGAAGGCCGACCTGACAGGCCCGGGCGACATCGGGGCCGGCTATGCGCCCTCCAACCGGTTCCCAAATCCGTGGCCCGGCGGATGGTGGCGCATCGGCGACATCGTGGATTACGAGATGGCGGCCGCGAGATCGCTGCTGGGCACGCTCTCGCGTGAACCGCGCAGGTGGATGCGCGGCGCGCTCAACGTGTCGCAGCGCGCGATCGCGAAGGGCGAACACGATTCGCCCCACGCATGGCTCATCACAACGGACAACCGCGACCGTGACGCCGTCAAGCGCCTGCTGGAGACGCTCATGCACGGTGGCGTTGAAGTCCAGGTGGCCGAGGACGAGTTCGTCGCGGACGATCTGACTTACCCGTCGGGGACGCTCGTCGTGCGTCGCGCCCAGCCGTATGGCGCCTACGCGAAGGACCTGCTGGAAGTGCAGCGCTATCCTGATGGGCCTGCCCCCTATGATGTCTCCGGTTGGACGTTGCCCATGCTCCTGGGCGTGCGGCGCGTGGAGGCGGTACGCCCGCTGACGGTGGCAACGCGCGCCCTGCCCACGGTCGACGCCGCGCTGGCCGCGCTGCCGGCGGCCATGCCGGTCGCCCTTCCGTGGCCCTCGGTGGATGGCGACGACACGGACGGAATACGTAGATTGTTCCGCGCCCTGAGCAGGGATCTGCCCGCCCGCCTCGTCACGGAGGCGCCTTCCGACGACCCGTTGGGGTGGTGGATGTTCACAGGCGACGCCGGTCGCGACGCGTCCCCGGATGCGGAACCCGCGGCATCGGTGGACGGGGAGTACGGCGTCGAGGCCGTCGGCGTGACGTTCCCACGCATCGGCGTGTATGCGCCGTGGACCGCGAGCATGGACGAAGGCTGGCTGCGCTGGACGCTCGACTACTGCGAGGTCCCGTACCGACGGATCCGCAACGAGGCCGTCCGCGCGGGTCGGCTGAACGACCACTTAGATGTGCTGATACTGCCGAGCGTCTCGCCGTCCACGCTCCGGGACGGCCGCGCCGAGGGCGATGTCTTCGCCCGCTTCACGGGAGGACTCGAGCCGGAGGGTACCGTGGCGATCGAGGAGTTCGTGCGCGCGGGGGGTACGCTCATCGCGTGCGATCAGGCGGCCGACTTCGCCATCGCGCTATTCGGGTTGGAACTCGAGAACGCTGTGGGACGCGGAGGGGACGCGTTCAAGTGCCCGGGCTCGGTTCTGCGTACCGTCCCCGCGTCCGACTCTCCTTGGACGGTCGGTTTCCCGGCGTCCCAGCCGGTGTACTTTTCCAACTCGCGCGCGTACGCACCCAAGCCCGGTAAGGAAGACCCGAAGCAGGGCGACGATGTCGTTGGGGAAGCGTTGCTCACGTATCCGAAGAGCGGGATACTCCTCTCCGGGTGGGCGAGAAACGCCCAGAGGATCGCCGGCGCGTCCGCGTGGCGACGCCTGCGAATTGGCGACGGGCAGGTCCATCTGTTCGGGTTCCGTCCGCACTACCGGAGTTGGTCGCAGACGACATTCAAGGCGTTGTTCCGGGCGATACTCCTGCCGGCGGAACCGACGGCCGCCGAGTTCCGATCGGAGACGCGGCTGGACGCTGCGGACGAGGGATAGGATGCGCCTTCCACGGCGCCACGTATCAGCACTACACATCGGTGAATGAGAGACGTACACATGGCGGACATACCCGCGGTACCCCGCAGACGCTGGGGCAAGAGCGAACTCCAAATCCCGGTCATCCCGTTCGGCACCCAGGGATTCGGGAACAACTTCGGGCCCGTGTCCGACGACGAGGCCGTCGCGTTGATCCGACACTCCGTGGACATCGGCATCAACCACTTCGACTGCGCGCGCTGCTATGGCGACTCGCTGCGCAAGCTGGGCGTCGCGCTCAAGCGGGGCGCGATACGTCGCGATGAGGTCATCATCAGCGGCCGACTGTGCTGCCACAGCGCGGCGAAGTGGGGGTACTACGGAGAAGGCGAGGCGGACTACTCGGCCCAACGCGCCATCGACGACGTGCGAGACCAACTCGACATCCTCGGCACGGATCACTTCGATGCCATGCTCATCCACGACCCGGGGCAGATCGAGCCGACGCTCGCAGGCGGCGGCACGCTGGAGGGCATCAAGCGGCTGAAGGAAGAGGGGCTCATCCACAACGTCGGTTACGGGATGAACCCGCACGACTCCCATCTCGCCGCCATCGAGCGTGGTGATATCGACGTTCTGCTGTGCTTCAACGACCACAACCTACTCAGGTCGAAAGTGCAGGACGACATTCTTCCCGCCGCCGCGGAGAAGGACATCGGCGTCATGAACGGCTGGTCGATCATGCGCGGGTACCTCACCGGCATCGACCTGTCCGGCCACGACCAGAACAACGAGGACATCCAGCGTGCGACGAAAATGCGCCAGTGGTGCATAGACAACGACGTCAGCATACTCGCCCTCGCGCTGCAGTACTGCCTGCAGGAAGAGCGCATCCAGGGGAATCCCCTTGGCAGCCTGAACGTCGAGCAGTTGGAGATGAACGCCCGCGCGGTGACGGCGCCTCTGCCCGACGGCATCTTCGATCGCTTCTTCGATCAGGGCTTCTAACACCGGCCCCGGGCGACGCCTGGAGTTGCCGGTTGCCTTCGGTCAGGACAACCGGGCGAACGTCGTACGCTCGCGCTTTTGTGACCAACGAGCGACGCCCTGCGTTCCGGGCTGCGTCCGAGATGCCATGTGCTCGACGGCGTCTGGGCAGACGCGGATGACGCGCGGCCACGACTCGCTGTCGAGGTTGGGCGTGCGACGCTGCGCTACTCCCCGGCGACTACCGACGCGCCCTGGCCCTCCGTGACCGCTATCGGCCGCCGCACGGGGAGGTCGCGAAACGTCTCCGCGAGGCCGGAGGGCCAGGTCACGGTCACGCTGTCGACCCCTGCGGCCTCGCCAAGGCCGAGGTGCAGCGCAAGATCGCTCTGCGACAGGAAGCTCCCGCCCCCGGTCACATGCCCGTAGTGCCGGCGCCCACCGGCGGACACCTCCACCCGCGCGCCAATCGCGCTTGGGTTGCTCGCCACGCCGCGCAGGACGAGCCGCGTCCACGCGCGCCCGGAGCTGGCCGCGTTGCGAAGCAGTTGCGGCGCGCCGTTGCGGCTTGTCAGGACGACATCGACATCACCGTCGCCATCGAGATCACCGAATGCCGCGCCGCGACTTGGATGCCGCTCCGCGAACGGCGGCCCGGCCTCATCCGTCCCATTCACGAACGTCCCGTCGCCCGCGTTCATGAGCAGCAGATTGCGTTGCGCGTACGTCACCTCTGGCTCGAAGGTCTGGATGTGGTCCTGCGTGTGTCCGTTGGCGAAGAACAGATCGCGCCAGCCGTCGTTGTCGAAGTCGTGCAGGCCCACACCCCAGCCGAGTGGCGCGTAGGTCGCCTCGCCGACTCGGGAGACCGCGGTGATGTCCGTGAAGATCGCGTCGCCGTCGTTTCTATAGAGGGTGTAGGTCTCGCTCTGGAAGTTCGTCACGGCGATGTCGAGGTCGCCGTCGTTGTCATAGTCCGCCATTGCGACGCCCATGCCGGCCTCTTCCTTGCCCACCGCGCTCATCGCGACGCCCGCGAGCATCGCGTTCTCGACGAACGTGCCGTCACCCTCGTTCAGCAGTAGGAAATTCGGGTCCAGGTCGTTGGCGACGTATATGTCCACATCGCCGTCGTCGTCCACATCCCCGATTACGACGCCGAGCCCGTGGCTTGGGAGCAACGACGCGACGCCGCTCGACGCGCTGACGTCCTCGAACCTCCCGTCTCCGCGGTTGCGCAGGACGGCGTCGGCGGCGCCGCGATACACGTGGGGATGGCAGTACACCCCGATGCTGTCGCGAACGCACGGAGTGTCGGAGGCGACGTCGTACTCCGCATAGCGGGCGATGTACAGGTCCAGCCAGCCGTCGTTGTCGATGTCCGCGAATCCGCAGCTCGTGCTGAACCCCGGAGCCGCGGCCCCCGCCTCGTGCGTGACGTCCTCGAACGCCCCGTCGCCGAGGTTCCTGTACAGGACGTTGGCGCCGAGGTTCGTCACGTACAGGTCGGGCCAGCCGTCGTTGTCGATGTCCCCAACCGCGCACCCGAGGCCGTATCCCGTGTGCCCGACTCCCGCCGGCTCCGTGACGTCCGTGAATTGCCACTCCCCGTCGTTGCGGTAGAGCGCGTTCGGGTGGTCGATGGCATCTGTATCGAGCAGGTTTCGGCCGTTCGGGAAGTAGATGTCCAGGTCGCCGTCTTGGTCATAGTCGATAAGCGCGACGCCCCGCCCGAGGAACTCCGGGAGCAGATGCCTGCCGCTCGCGCCGTCCGTCGTGACGAAGCGGATGCCCGACGCGTGCGTGACGTCCTCGAACGACTGCGCCGCGCAGTGCAGCGCGCAGACCGACACGCAGACGAGGAGCGCCGCCGCGCGAGCTGGCCTACTGTTCGATCGCGCGCCGGATCTCATCCTGTTTCTTTCGGTATTCCGCGTTCCGAGGGTCCATCGCCGCGGCGCGCTCAATGGCAGCCAGCGCGGCGGGGAGATTGCCCATGCGCTGCTCGATGTACGCCAGCGTGTCGTATGCCGAGGGCGACGGAGCCGACGCGATGGCGCCGTCGACAAGCTCCCGCGCCCGATTCAGGTCACGGCTGGTCTCGGCGTAGATCCAGGCGAGGTTGTTCGCCGCCTCGTGGTTCGCTGGGTCCAACGCAACCGCCTTCTCGATCGCTTCGATAGCTGTGTCGTGTTTGCCGTCGCGATAGTCCAGGAGGCCGCGTTCGCTCCACGCCGGAGACGACTCCGGGTCCGCCGCTAGCCACTCGTCCAGCACCGCCTCGGCCGGCGCGCGGCCGCCAGTCATCGCCGCGGCGCGCATGAGCCCCACCCATGCCATTGGCATCGACGGCGCGAGACCCAGGGCGGCGCGGTACGATGTCGTCGCATTCTGCCAGTCTCGCCGGGCGGAGTGTAGTTCGCCAGTGGCCGCGTGGACGGCTGCGTCCTCGCCGCCGGCCGTTGACGCCGCCCGCAACGCCTCTTCGGCCTGCGCGATGTTCCCGCCAGCAAGCCGGAGCAGAGCGATGTTCGTGTACGCGGTCTGGCGCGTCTCGTCCTGTGCAGCTGCTAACTCGTACGCGGCGATGGCGGCGTCGACGTTGCCCATCCCCGCGTGTCGGTCCGCGAGGGCCTGTAAGAGAGCGGCATTCCCCGGCTCCCGTCCAAGGCTGTCGCTCATTGCCTCGACATCGCGCGCGTAGGCCCGCATGGTGGTGTACGACGTCAGCGCGGCGCGGGCCTGCTCGCGCATGCCCGCCTTCGTCAAGGCTCGAGCCGCGATGTACCACGCGTCGGGGTCGTACGGGTCGAGGTTGATAGCCGCCTGCGCGTGCTCGGCGGCGTCCTCCGCGTTACCCAGCGTCAGGCGCGCGGACGCCAGCCCAACGTGCGCGGCCCGCATTTCTGTATCGAGCGTAAGCGCGCGCGTGTATTCGCCGATGGCGAGTGTCAGAGATCCGCGCTTCTGGTACACGTCTCCCAACAGCGCAGTGACCTCGGCATCATCAGCGGCCAACCGTTGGGCGGCCAGTAGGTGAGACTGAGCGTCCGCGAACTCGCCCTGCCGAAGCCCTACCTTCCCGAGTTCTCGCCGCACCGTGAAGACACTCGCCGGCGCGAGACCGAGCGTGAGGGCCTGCGTGTACAGCTCGCGCGCCGGCTCCAGTTCTCCCAGCGCGGCGTGACACTGCGCCGCAGAAACGACGGCGGGAGCGTGGGTGGCGTCCTCGGCCAACACGTAGCGGAAGTCCTCTAGGGCAGCACGGTATTGCCGGCGGTGGGCGGCCGTCTCCGAGCCACGTTCATAGCGCCGCTGGGCCTCGGGCGACAGCGCGTGGACGCAAACGCAGACCCATGCCAGAAGGAGGGCCGCGGCGGCACGTACAGCGTGTGGGTGGCTCGTGAATGTCATGCCGGGACCTTGCCGGACGCCTTTAGGCCGCTGCCTGTGAGAATCGACACGGTGAGGTCGCCGTCACGGATGACCCCCTGCTCGACGAGGCGGTCGAAGGCGGATACGACGACGGCGGACGTCGGCTCGACGTAGATGCCCTCGCGCGCCAGGGCGCGGACGCCATCGGCTATCTCGTCCTCGGTGACGGTGGCGACGGCCCCCTCCGTATGACGAATCGCGTCGAGAACCTGTCGTGCGCGGATGGGTCGTGTCGACGCGATTCCCTCGGCGAGCGTCGGCCGGGGGTCGACGAACCGGTCGACGACATCGGCTCCCGCGCGCCACGCGACGTGGATCGGGCAGCATCGCTCAGCCTGGGCCGCCAGCAGACGTGGCGTGGTGTCCGTGATCCCGTGCCGTCTCAGCTCGGAGAACCCAAGGTGGAGACCCAGCAGGATGCTCCCGAACCCCGCGGGCGCAACGACGTTGTCCGGAGCCCGCCATCCCAACTGCTCGGCGATCTCGAACGCGACCGTCTTCACGCCCGTGATGAAATACGGGGTCCAGTTGTGGGATGCGTAGGGGGTCGTCTCGGCGGCTTCGAGCACTGCTTCCGTGGTCGCCTGGCGATCGCCTTCCACGAGGCGTAGCTCCGCGCCGAACACGCGTATCTGGTCCAGCTTCGCTGGCGATGTGCCGCTCGGCGTGTATATGACGCAGCGCATTCCGGCGCGGGCTGCGTACGCCGCGATGGCCGCGCCCGCGTTGCCGGAGGAGTCCTCGACGACGGCGTCGGCGCCCATCTCGCGCAGCGCGGAGATGAGCACGGCGGCGCCTCGGTCCTTGTAGGAGCCGGTCGGGAACGTGAAGTCGAGCTTGAGGCGCAGGTCGTGGTCACTTCGGTCTGCGCGGATGAGGGGCGTCATACCCTCGCCCATGGTGACTGCGTCTTCCGGGCGGGCGATTCTGAGCGCCTCGTGGTAACGCCACATGTTCGCGGGCCGTGACGCCAACTCCTCGACGGCGATGGGCGGCGCGGGCGCTGCGAAGTCGAGGGCGGACCCGCAGTCGCACCCGTACCGCATGGGATCGGGCGTGAAGCGACTGCGACACTCGTCGCAGAGCATGTCGAAGTGCACCATCGTCGTACGCCAGTGGTTGACGCGGCGGAGCACACACGAGCCCACGCGACAGGTGTCCGCGTGGGCTCGTGTGGTTGTTGACCGGTGACGGCGTGGCTACTTGGTCTTCAGAGAGGCCCAAGTGACCGTGGCCTTGCCCTTCGCCTCAACGGCAACGCTGCCGTTGATCAGCTTCGTCCTGATTTCGCTCTGCGTCAGCGGGAGGCTCCAAATCGACACCTCGTCAATGAGGGCGTCGGAGAAGGAGTCGTTGCCCACGGTGCCTCCGACGGCGCGGCCGACGCCGAGCTCCATCGGGTAGTCGGGGAACAGGAGGTACGGGCCGGCTACATCGATCGGGTTCGCCTGGCCGGCCGACTCGACGATCTCACCGTTGACGTACCCAATCACGGTTGCGCCATCGGCGGTAAGGGCGATGTGAGTCCACTCACCCAAGTTGTAGACGGCGTCCGTTCGGAACCAGCCCTCGACCCCATCGGAACAGGCGCCCCAGGTCATGTCCGTGTCGCTGACCGTCGCCGCACGGAACAGGAACAGCGGGCCCCAGCCGATCTTCTCGCCTTTGAAGACGATGCCACCGTGATCGATGGAGGCGCTGGTGCTTCGCACCAGCGTCCACGCCGAAACGGTGTAGCCGTTGGCCATCACGTCCATTGAGGAGTCGTGTGGAATCTCGACGTAGTTGTCGACACCGTTGAGATCGATGGCGCCGCCGACCTTGCCGGCTCCAAACGAGGCCCCGTGGATGATACCGTCGTTGACGCCCATGACGTCGTTGGCGGTGCCGTCGTCGAAGACCCATGCGGAGATCATCCCCCCGCCCACCGACGCGGCTGCGATACTCGTGATGCCTGCGAGCGCTACCACGAGCACTGCGTTCTTCAGTCGGAACACTGCTCTTCTCCCTACGTAGGTCCCAGCGTGTTTGTCGTGTCGAAGACGTCGCGGCTGGGACGCCCGCGCCGCCTCAAGCCGATGCTGCTTACCGATGCCCCTTCAGGGCGGCCCACGCTGTGGCAACCTTGCCACCGGCGTCGACTCCCAGGGCCGAATCCACCGCCCTCGGCCGTTCGCCCTCGGCCAATTCAGCCAGTTCGTCGGCGGTCACCGCTCGGTTGTAGAGGTAGATCTCGTCGACCGAGCCGTCGAGGAAGGCGTCCTGCCCTACGTTCCCGCCGATCGCGCGGCCGACGCCGAACTCCAGCGCGTTGTCCTTGAACAGATTGTAGGGAGCGGCGACCGCCGTTGGGTTCTGCTGTCCACCGGACGGCACGAGTTCGCCGTCGACGTACCCGGTCACCTCTGCGCCGTCCGCGGTAAGGCAGACGTGCACCCACTCGTTGACCGCGTAGACGCCATCGGTGCGGAACCAGCCCTCGAGGCCGCCCGCGCAGGCGCCCCATGTCAGATCCGTGGGGCTCACGGTAGCTATGCGGGCCGTGAAGTTCGCCCCCCAGCCGATCTTGACGCCCTTGAACACGATGCCCGAGTGGTCCTTCCCCGTCCGCACGTTGGCCCACGCCGAGAGGGTGTACGCCTCTTCCATGACGTCGAACGCGTCGACATCGGGCACCTCGACCCAGGCAGCGACGCCGTCAAAGTCGAGGCCTGCGCCCCTCATGCCGTCGTCAATGCCTTCGGCGCCTTCGTGCAAGATGCCGTCGCTGTTACCGAAGGCGTCGTCGGCCTTGCCGTCATCGAACGTCCACGCGCTCACCAGGCCGTCGCTGATGTCGCCATAACTCGTCGCCGACACTATCAGGAACGTCGCGATCAGGGCGACAAATCGCCGGTGCGTCATCGGTGGGTCCTCCTGCACTTCATGCGTGCTACTGCGCCAGCGGGACACGACCCGAACCGTGTCCTGCTCGGCCGCCGCCGCCGCCGCCGGCCTCCCAAACGCAGATAATGGGCAAAAGGATACCGAACCCCTAGGAGCGAACGCAAGCGTGGCGCCGCGCTGAAGCCGGAAGGAGCGCAAGTCGACGCCCGCGAGGCGGCACGTCTCATCTGCCTGCCGTCGGCCGTCACGGAGGCAGTTGCGTGGAGGCCGACGGGAGGAGATGCCCCTTTATGGGCGCGCCTTGAGATCGCCCCACGCCACCGCCACCTTGCCGCTCGCATCGACGGCGAGTACGCGGTTAGGTCGCGCGCCTTCAGACAGTTCCGCCACCTCTTCCGCCGTCAGCGCGCGGTCGTAGAAGTAGACTTCGTCGACGATGCCATCGAGGTAGTTGTCGACGCCGTTGTCGAGCGCTCCGATGTTCCGGCCGACGCCGATTTCGATGGGCTCCTCCGGGAAGGTCTGGTATGGCGCGGCAATGGCGCTGGGGTTGTTGGCGTCGTTGCCCGCGGTCGCTACGGGAAGCTCTGCGTTCACGTAGCCGCTCACCGAGGAGCCGTCCGCCGTCATGCAAACGTGCATCCACTCGCCCGCGACAACAGAGCCATCGCAGGTGAACCAGCCCTCAATCCCGGGCGGGCACGTGCCCCAAGTGATGTTCGGGTCGTTCACCAACGCTATTCGGAACGCGAAGTTCGGGCCCCAACCCATGCCAGCGCCCTTCCACACGACCCCGGAATGGTCTCTGGCGGATCGGTTAAACACCCACGCCGCAATGCTGAACGCGTCCGCCTGGGCCTCGAACTCAGCCGCGTGGGGAATCTCGACGAACGCGTCCACGCCGTCCAAGTCCACGCCTTTGCCGTGCCTGCCGTCGGCTATGGCGGCGGCGCCCATCATCGTGCCGTGGCCGACGCCCATAGCGTCGCGCGCTGTGCCGTCATCGAACGTCCACGCGGAGATAATGCCTTCATTGATGTCCGCGTAGGCGTGCATCGCGAGAACGAGACATGCGACCCCGAAGGCGACAGTTCGCCGGCGTACCATGTGTGCTTCCTTACCGTGCTTCATGTGCGTCACCGGGCCCGCGAGGCCCGGATCAAGCGCGCAGATCGTGCGCAAGAGGCTACCTGAGAGGTAGCCAGCGGGCGTGGCCGGCCCAAGGTACGGCGCTCGCAACACGCCATCGCATCGCGCCCTGATCCCGCGAGGGGTATCTCGTCGCTCGGAATGACGGCCGTGGGCGGGGTACGGGCGCGATGCCATCACGCGGAGACGCCCACGTAACCTCAAGTCGCCGCGCCATCGCCCGGCGTCGGCCGGGACTCAGCTGAAGTGAATCCAGTAGCCATCGGGATCCTGGAAGCTGAGACTCGGTCCGCGACGGCTGAGCTCGACGCCCTCGTTGCGCAGGCGTTCCAACGCGGCTTCCTGTTCACGTGGCGGGAGGTTCAGCGCGAGGTGGTGCACGCCCGACCCGACCTGCGCCTCGTCGGACGCCTGGAAGAGGGCCAGCACGGAGCCCTCCGCGAGCCGCAGGAAGATGTGGTTCCCCGACACGCTGGCCTCCTGCATCCCCACGCCATGTACCAGTCCGCGGACTTGCGCATGTCGCGCACATGGATCGCCACATGGTTGAAGCTCAAGGCTGTCGTCTGCGCCATCGTTACGCCTCCCTTCGTGAGCACCGGGGCTGTCTCCTGTCAGCATACGGCCGAAGCGTCGCCACGCGCGGCGGAGGCGGTTACTCTAGTAGCAGTGAGACCAACTGATCGCACAATCGCCGCCGACGTCGCGGACGAGGTCCGCCGACCCGCCAGCTTCCTCGCTGACGAGAACTTCAGTCTGTCCCTGGTAAAGGCGCTCCGAGGGCACGGGTGCTCGATCACAACCGTGCAGGAGGTCGGGTTGGTGAAGAAGCCCGATGCGCACAACTGGGATTGGGCGCGCCGCCGGGCGCGCGTGCTGCTCACGCAGGACCACGACTTCGTCGAGGAGTGGCGGTTCCCGGTGCAGGACGGGCCCGGGCTCGGGTACTTCCCGCAGTTGATGGGCGCGGAGGCGCAACTCCTAGCCGTTCGGGTGATGACCGGCTTCGCGCGGTCCGGCGATCCACTCCAAGCAATGAAGCTCCTCTTCGAGACCGACGGCTCTCTCATCCTACGCACCGGCGGCCCGCGCGGCGCGCTCACGGAGGTCCCTCTCCGCTTCGACGGCAGCGCGCGCGAAATCACACGCCAGATCGCTGCTTTCATGCAGGACTCCGTATAATCGACGGGGCGCGGCAGGTTTCGCGTCGCCAGATATCGTGGCGGGTATCTGCACAGGAGGGGCCGGTGGCCACATTCAGCACGGAAGCTCAGATTGATGCCGCCCCGGCGGCCGTCTGGGATGTCCTAGCGGACATCGGGTCCATCCACGCGTGGAATCCCGGCGTTGTCGACTCACGCGTGACGAGCGATGTCGAGGCGGGCGTCGGCTCCAGCCGACACTGCGACCTCGGCGGCAGGAACTACCTCGACGAGGATGTAGTCGAATGGGAGCCTAACGAGGCGATCACGTTCCGTATCGTCGGCTCGAACATGCCGTTCGCGACGGCGGACATCGCCTTCCGTCTACGTTCGCAGGGCGATACGACCACGGTCACTGTCTCGCCTGACTACACGCTGAAGTTCGGACCGCTCGGCCGCCTGATGGACGCGGTGATGGTGCGTCGGATGTATCGCAAGGGCATGGAGCAGATGCTCGCAGGCCTGAAGGCGCACGTCGAAGCGGCGCCGTGAGTCCGCGCGCGACCTGACCCGTTCCGCCCTCCGCGCGGCGTGCAACTGCTGGCGCTCTCCCTCCACTTCCCCCAGGCATATCGCGCCCCGTCCACTGACCCGCGCCGACTGGCGCGGCGTAGGACCCGTGCAGACGTACCGCAGGTGCGACCTGCAGGCCTGGCCCGCGTTGGCGAGGCGCACGGTGCTGGTGGCCAAGGCACGCTGCTGGCGAGTCAGAGAATGAACCCGGGCGCAGGGGCCTCGTTAGGCTGTGGACGGCGGTCGCTATCGCCGAGTGGTAAGATTGACCGGGTGGTCGGTAGGCGGCAGACGGTATCTCGGGGGGCACATCCATGAACGCGGCTAAGTCGTGGCGGCGCTTGAGTCTGTACTGCGTCGCTGCCCTGTTCGCTCTGTCTACCGTCGGCGCGCGAGCGCAGATAGAGGACTTCCAGTCCGTGAGCGTGTCCGACACGCCTCCGGCCCAGGAAGTCGGGCCGATGTTCATGGCGCTTCCCGCCGGCTTTGCGATACCACTCACCTTGGAGATCACGAACCGTCTCGACGTTGAGATCGACGGGCAGACGGCGACCGGCGCCGGGACGGGCGGCGGCGTTGGCGCGTCCGGCATGTTCACCCTCGAAGCGGGTCAGACGTACGCGGTCACCGAGACGTACGCAATGACCGCGACCGTGGACGCGTTGTTCGTCCGCGGGAAGTTCCCCGTGTCTGTGGTGGTGCCGTGGGAGTTCACAGCGCCGGCTTCGGGCGAATACGCCTACTCGTCCTCGGGCGCCGTGCGACAACTGACCGTGAGTGTCGGGGGCGACATCACGGGATCGACGCGGGCGGACGCTGTCGGCTCGGCCCTTACGATAGAAGTAGTGCTGCCCGATGGCGCTTCTGCCGGCGGCGTGCTCACCTACCAGGCGACGTTCACCGGGATCCTCGACCGCACGGCGACGGTCGACCTTGTGACGCCGACAGACCCGGGCACTGAACCGCCGGTCGACGAGCCTCCAGTAGACGGGGAGCCCCCAGTTGACGAGCCCCCGGTAGACGAAGAGCCGCCGGTCGACGAGCCGCCCGTAGATGGGGAGCCACCAATTGACCAACCCCCGGTGGACGAGGAGCCGCCCGTTGACGAGCCGCCGGTGGACGGGGAGCCCCCGGTGGACGAAGAGCCGCCAGTAGACGAGCCCCCGGTAGACGAAGAGCCACCCGTTGACGAGGAACCCCCAACCGACGACCCGGACGACGGAGATTCCAACAACGGCAACGGGAATGGAAACGGCAACGACAACACCCCGCCCGGGTTGGACAAGGACAAGACCGGCAAGGGTCTCGCGAAGGCCCAGGAGCGCCTGGCCGAACTGTCCGATCAGATCGACGCGCCGGGCCTACAGATCGCGAACGACCGTCTCACGGACCTGTTGCTGCTGACAGTTGACGAAGCGGGAACGGCGTTCGACGCGGGCGACGTGGCGGCAGCCGAGGCGCTTCTAGCGGACGCCGACGCGATCGCGGAGACGCTCGAACGCGAGTTGGACGCGCGCGAGGAAATCGCCTACATCGTCGAGGACATGGGAGACGTCCTCGCGGAGTTCACGGAGGCGGGCGTCGAGCCACCCGTTGACCTGGTCGCTGAGTTTGAGTCGTTGCTGGCGGACGCGGAGGCGGCGATCACGCTGAATCGGCTGAGCGTCGCGGAAGATCTTGTGTTCGACGCGGACGACATCCTCGCGGAGATCGAGGACGCCCTGAACGGCGGCGGGTTCGATCCCATCGAGCTGGCGGACAACGCCGTCGAGGACGCTGACGCGGCTGCAGAGGCGATCGACGACATCATCGCCGACCTGGACGCGCTCGCGGACGTTGACTCGGCGGACCTGCCTCGCAGTCTTGAAGTCGCCATCCGCAACGCCGACCGCGCTGCCGGCCGCGCGGTAGACGCCGTCGAAGGCGCGGCCGAATCGCTGGCGGGCCTACAGGACACCAACGACCCCGCGCTGCGCTCGGCTGGCGCTGGCGCTGTGGGAGCCGCCGTCGACGCGCTGGGAGCCGTCATCGATCTGACGCTGGCGCTCAAGGACAGCGTCGAGGAGCTTGCGGAGGGCAGCGCGGTGGCCGCCGCGGCAGCGCGCGCTCGCGCGGAGACCGGAAGCGTCGGCCAGCGGCGCGCCGCAGAGGCCGAACTCGCGGAAGCCGAAGATATCGCGCTCCTCGTGGAGGACGTCATCGAGATCGCTCTCGATCTGGCCGGGGAGGCGGCCGACGGCCTCGACTTCCTCGCCGAGGAAGCGGCCGCTACCGCTGACGCGACGAATTCGCTCGCGGACATACTCCTGGCGGCGGCCACGGGCATCGCGGCAGATGGAGCGGGCGCCGCGTTCGACGAACTGGCGGACTGGGCAGATGGGAACCTCGCGCAGACGCTCGACGTCGCGTTGGATGGTCTCTCGCTGTCCATCGAGACGGACGTCCTGGAGGCGGAACTCCACGCCGACGAGGCGGCTACGCAGACGCCGAAGGACGCTCAGAAGTCCGCCCGCGAGGCCGCGAGGGCAGCGAAGCGCGCGGCCCAGGAAGCCACCAAGGCTGCGGCACAGGCAGCGAAGGCGGTTGAGAGGGCAGCGAAGCGCAGCAGCGCAGCAGCGCAGGCGGCGGCGGATGCCGCCCTGGCTGCCGCGGAACGGGCGGAGGAAGCCGCAGCGCGCGCCGAGGAGGCCGCGAGACGAGCCGGCCGCGAAGCCACCGATCTAAACGACGATGGCGCCAACGACATCATCGACATCATCCTCGTCGCGCAGGCGTTCGGCACGACGGTTGAGGTCGGCGTCGAAGTCGCCGTCACGGACATTACGGACGACGGCTCCGTCGACATCTCGGACCTCGTGCTCGCGGCGCAGGGATTCATCGGTGGCGTGCTTCTGCCGGTGGCGGAGGATATCTTCGCCGCGCCGACACAGCCGACGCCCGTGAGCGTCACGTACGCGCGCCCGTCGCGGGACGTACTGGATGTGACCCTGGCCCCGACGGCAGGCGCGGCTGCGAGTGGCGTGCAGTTCTCGCTGTCATACGATCCCGCCGTGCTGGAGCTTGCGGACGCCACGGCCGGTGACGCGCTTCCGGAGGCATTCCGGGTTATCGACCAGTCGCGGCCTGGTCAGGTCGGTATAGCGTTCGCGCGCATGTCCTCGGGGGACGCGCCCGAAGGCGCCCCGTACGCGCGCCTCGCGTTCCACGTGAAGGCCGACGACTACCGACTCCAGGACGCGTTGCGGGTAGAGCGGGTGATTACGGCGGACGCTCAAGGGATTCGACGCCGCGCGCTGCCGACGGTGGACGCAACATCACTCGCGGCCGCAGTGGCGCCGCAGACGTCGCGTCTCTACCAGAACTACCCCAACCCGTTCAATCCCGAGACGTGGATTCCGTTCCAGCTCGGGGACGCCGCCGACGTGACGATCCACATCTACGACACGTCGGGCGGGGTCGTGCGGGTGTTGGATCTCGGCCGTCGATCGGCGGGTCACTATGTCGCGCGCGACGGGGCCGCCTACTGGGACGGGCGCAACGCGTTGGGCGAGCGCGTGGCGAGCGGCACGTACGTGTACGCCATCGAAGCGGGCGCCTACACCGAGATGCGGCGATTCGTCGTCCTGAAGTAGCGATATGGTGCTATGGGGCGAGTCCGCCCTTCGCGTGCTCGGCGGCAGTCACCGGATTCCACCGAGTGGTGACGCCGTCGGGCAGGCGAACGCGGTAGCCGGTGTCCATGCTGGCGTCCGCTTGGTAGTAGTCCGTGCTGATGAAATGCGCTCCTGAAGCGGCCGCCGCCTCCGCCCGGGAGTAGTCGCCGGCCCGCGCCTCGATCGTGCCGGAGTCCGCGCGCGTGCGCACGACATACCCCAGATCCACAAGCCGTGCGATCTCGGCGCCTGCCCCAATGGGGTCGTTCATGATGAGGAAGGCCGCCTCGGGCGTCCCCGGGCTGGCCGCGACGAACAGGACGCGGCCCCGCAGCGACGGGTGACCGTCGACATAGGCCTTCTGCTTGTCCCCACCCTCGTCGAGCACGAACAGAAACTTGCCGCGCGCCTTGCTGAGTGGCGGCCACGCGCCGGCCAGGACTGCCGATTCCAGCGTCTCCGCCTTGCCACGCACGTCGTCCGGCGTGATGAGCATGTTTGGCGGAAGCGTCGCGCGTATCTCGGCGTCCAGGGCATCGAAGGCGGCGGCGTCAAAAGGGAGGGGCTCGACGGAGCCAGCAAGAGGAATCGCGGAGTCGTTCGCGTTCATCGTGATGGCGATCGGAAGGTGGCCCGGGCGCTGCTCCGACCAGTCCACGAGTTCCTCCAGCGCCCGCTTGAGAGTCATGCAGTTGCTGCGGAAGTCGATGTCCTGCACGTGGAGCACCTTGAAACCGGGCTCCGACATGTACTGCTCCACGTCGTAATCCGGCCCAGGATTCCACCCGCTGACTTGCAGCATGCGCATGCCCAACGGGTTGGCATACCGCCCACCGTCGGGGTCGTGGAAGATGTCGATCTCCAACTGGCGGAGACCCAGGTCGAGTTGCTCAGCGAGAGCGATGTGCGAGTAGTCCAACTCCTGGGCAAGGTCGGCGTCGCGCTCCGCGATTACGCGCAGCAGTTCGGGCGCGATGGCCTGCTTGTAGCTGTTGTGGCTGCCGAGGGCCTGGATGTGGTTCAGGCGTGGTTCGTCGCGCTGTTTGGCCCGGCTCCACGGCCACAGCGCCGTGCTGCATCCGGCCATCAGGATCACTGCGACAACGGGCGCGACGAGCGGGCCGAGGCTGTGTGACATCCACCATCCACCGCGTGTTGGGGCGTCGGACGCCGCGATTGTGGCAGATGCGCGCTGCGGCCTCAAGAACGACGTCGGTCGACGATGCGTGGGCACACCGCAGGGCGTGTCGGCGAGCGTCCGGGCCACGCGGCCTTGTTCAGGCCGCCCGTCCTTGGCTGGCGCGCGGCGGCGGCCGTGCCGGGCCTAACGAGTCCAGCTCGATTTGCGGCCATCGCGCGGATGCACGGCGTACTCGCCCGCGGACTCGAATGCCTCGATCTTCTGGTCGACGAGGGCGTCGATGTACAGGTCTCCGTCGCGCAGGACCATCCCACTGATCGCGTCGGGTAGGAAGAACAGCACCTTCTGCAACGCTCCGAGGACGCCGCGCTTGCGGCCGGCCACGCCGTGTATGCCGACCGCGCCAACGCCTCGGGCGCCGTAGATCATGTCCCCCTCCACGATGCGACCCGAGATGGCCGGCGCCGATTCGTCCCAAGGATCCTGGAACGGCGCGGAATCGCCGGAGCCGACTTTCAGCGTGGCGTTCACCACGTCCTTGGGCAGGCTGTGGACGTACGACCGCTCGTAGACGGCGAGGAACCTGCACTGGAAATCAGGCTCGACTCGGGACGCGTCGGGGATGTATGCGAACATCGCAAGCTCCGCCACGGGCAGCCCTAACCCAGACTCCAGCCCGTTGCCGTCGAACGCCGCGCGCATGTCGCTGCCCTTCATGTAGAAGATCACGTCCATGCGTCGGACCACTCGGCCGACGAGGGCCATTGCGCGGAGGATCGAGACCGGGTCCTGCGAGCAGGAGGCCCAGAACGTCTGCACGTCATTGGGAAGCAGTTCGACGGCAAGGCGGCCGCCTCCCCCGAGCAGGGCCGCGGCATGATCGTTGACGTCCAGTGGGCGCGCCGTCGGCGCTCGACGCCGGACCAGTTCGATCAGCTGCGCACGGAACGCGGGATAGGGAGACAGCGCCACGTCGTTTTCCGTCTCTTCGACGGCTGCGCGGATCGCCCTCGGGTAGATTGGGCCGAGTTCGCCAGCAACGCCATACTCGACTGGGGCGCCCCCAACGCCTCCGGGGGTGCCGCCCGCGTAAGCGACAAGGGCGCTGACAGTCCATATGTACAGATTCGTAGCAATATCTGTTCGTATTGGCTGCATGCCCGCCTCCGTATCTCCGTGTGAACGGCGCACTGCGCCGCGTGTGCCCGGCCCGACGCCGAGGCCTCGTCAGTGATGCCGTGTGTGGCGGCCGCGCGGCGTTACGCCTCGGCCGAGTCGCGAACATCTGCTGAATGCGAGGGTCTGTTGCGGGTGGACCTACGTAGGCGCAACTCGCCGCGCAAATAGTCGCGTACTAGCGGGAGTGGATTGGCGTCGATGACCGAGGCCCGGTACGCGCACCCGATGATGCACCCAGGTTCGCAGCCCTTCTTCTCGCGGCCGTACGCGCGCAGATCGTCCGGCGTGCACTCGACGATCTGCTTATCGATGCGGCCCATCTGGGACGCGCAGAACTGGAGGATGCCGTGTTCGTCGACGTACAGGTAGCGATGGCCCGCGCGACAGTGCCACTCCGGTTCTTCGCCCCTGAGCAGCGCTGCGCCGTAGTCACGCTCGATGGACGCGAAGCGACCGCCACGTTCGTGGAAGTCGGACCAGGCGTCTATGTAGGGCTGCCCTTGCACGGCGATGCGGCCGTCCTCGTCGTGCACGAGGCCCGCGGATACGGGGATGCCCACCGTCTCGATTTCGCCGACGAATTCGTCGAAGCCGTCCACGGTCTCAGGGCAGAGCACGGTCGTGACGTGCAGGGCGAATCGGGCGCGCTCCAGGAGCATCTCCAGCCGTCGACGCAGGCTCTTGAGTGACTTCTGGATGAACATGTCCGGCGTGGGCATCAGGCTGTCGACGCTAATCTGCATGTGGTCGAGCCCGGCTTCATTGAGGTCGTCGACGATGCCGGGCGTGAGAAGGAAACCGTTGGTGATGAGCGTCGTGATGCACTTGCGGGCCGTGTGGCGCACGACGTCGCACAGTTGCGGGTGCATGAGCGGTTCCCCGCCAAGCAGCGTCAGCGATGTCACGTGGAGTCGATGCAGGGCGTCGATCCGCTGCTTCAGCGTGTCGAGCGGCACTGGGGCGGACTCGTTGTCGTATTCGAAGCAGTACCCGCAACTCAGGTTGCACCGGCGGGTGATTATGAGTTGCGCGTTGATGGGCGTCTTCTGCGCGAAGACTCGCCATACGGTGCGAACTGGCTGTCTCATTCTCAACTTGGGCGGCCCTCTCTCTGTGACGGGGGTCCGGCCCACGCAGTCCAGTGCTGCGGCCGCTCACCTCTCGGGCGCCACACGCTAGTACGCAGCGACAACTGACGGCTCGCCCGCGTCGCGCCGACATCGCCACGATCGATCGACGTCGGCTGACACGGAAGCTACGCGCATGCCCTCCGGCACGCTCTACCCACATCAACGTTCGTGCCAGGAGTGTGCGACGCGAACGACGGCTGCTACGGAGCGGGATTATCGCCCGAGAGCGCCACGAGTCGACTCTTGGCCGCGGACCGAAACCTGACACGCCAGGATGTCGTGGCGCGGGAGGAGTCGCCGGTGGCGCGGGCTGACGAGACGTATCGGAAGTTGACATGCCGCATGTGACGATTGCTGACGCTGGCGGGCGTGGCAGGTTCTTCGGACACGGCCGGGTCCAGGGCGTCGCCTCGCGTGGCGCCGCGGCCTGCCCGACACGTGGATTCCCGCCTCTCACAGTCAGTCCCATCCCCGTCCGCGGCCTTCCGTCGGTGCGCGGGCTATGATTGAGAATATAGAAACACTAGACGCCTTTTGGGCCTTCCCGCCGCGCCGTGGGTGTGCCGGGGTCCAGGCACACGTTGCATGAGGGAAGTCATGACGGACGTAGGCGAACCGGTGGAAACCAGCGACGCGCAGGTAGACGATGCCATGGAGGCCTACCGGGTCGACCGAGACAGGTACGCCGACTTCGCCCGGGCAGTCGAGGCCACCCTCGAGGCCATGCTCCAGACCCATGACTTCGTGGGGTACCACGCCTCATCTCGCGCGAAGTCGCCCGAATCCCTGCGGAGGAAGCTTGACGAGGGCGCTACGTATCCTACGAAGGACTGCGCTGGCTGCCGGGTTCTGTTCTACGTTGAGAGCCACATAGACGACTTTGTGTCACACGTGTATCAGGAGTTCGAAGTCCAGGACCACGTGACCCACGAGAGCGATGAGGACTACAACGCCATCCACCTGACGGTGTCACTCGGCGACACCCGAAGGGACCTGCTGGAGTACCGACGGTTCGACGGGCTGCAGTGCGAAATCCAACTCTCGACCGTCCTGTACCATGCGTGGTCGGAGATGACCCACGACACCGTCTACAAGCCACCCGAGGGTGTAGACACGTTCGACCGCGACGCGTTTGAAGATATCCGGCAGCAGTTCGCTGCTGTCATGCGCAAGCATATTCGGCCTGCGACCCGTGACCTTGATTTCATCCATTATTCGTTCCAAAGGCTGCGCGAAGGTCAAACGGCATTCGGCCCACAGTTTCTCGATGATGTGAGCCAGGCTCCCTCGAACAATGAGCTATACCGTCAGTTGGAGTCACTGGCGCAATACGTCGGAAGGTTCGGCGACAGGACCCCCACCGATGTCGACATTATGACGCTCGTGCGGGATGCTCTGGCCCGCTCTCGGGAGTTGGGTCGCGTGCCCTTGCAGCTCTCGATAGGTGCGTTCCATGGCTTCGGTTTCGGCGACGTGGCGCAGACGTGCGTGCGTCTGGTAGACGCCCTGCGCTATCACTACCCTGACGAGGCATTTGCGCTCCTTACCGATCTGGCACGGGAAGATGATCCGACCGTGCAGGAGAGGGCCGTGGGAGGGATTCGTCGGCTGTCCGAGTACAACCTTGACGTGCTGGAGAGGGTGCGCTACGCGGTACAGATACGACTGTGCGAGGTGATGGAAGGCTGGACTGAAGCCGAGGTCGTGAGCGGCTTCGATTCTCTCGTCGTGGCGACCACGGCGATGCTGAGTCCCTCCTTTGAGGGCGCCGCGATGATAGACGCCGATCACTTCTCCATCAGATCGGGGTCGTTGCTCGGGACCGACCAACTCTCCGGCGTGAGGGCACGGAGCGTGCGGGCCCTCTGCCGGGCGTATGAAGTCGTCGGGGACCTTCCCGCCAGGCTGAAGGTTCTGCAGGCGCTGTCGGAAGGTACCCGCGCTTCCCACTGGGCGGGTTCGGACGAGCTAGACCAAGTGCTTGCGGAGACCGCGCGGGAGATAACGGCGTTCTATGCCGCGCTGACTCAGCGATCGGACACAGACGGCCATGTGCTGCTGGCCGTAGAGGAGAAGCTGCACTGGCTGAGAGTGCGCTACGGCGACCAGGATCTGCCAGCCTTGGATCAGATTGACCGGGGGCTCGCCGAGAACGAGGAATACCAGATATTCCGCACGCTCGTGGGATACTGGGGCAGGCTCAACCCAGGTGTGGACCATGTGCAAGAGCGAGAGGAGAGGGATGCCAGCGCCGACGATTACGTCGAGCTCGTCGGGGAGGAGACGTCGGAGCAGTGGCGCGGGCGCATCGTGTCGATGATGGCGTCCTATGAGGTGGAGCCGGGGGCTTACCTACAACAGATGGGGAAGTTCCTACACTCGCTCGGTCGTGACAGACCGGACTTCGCGCTTGCCTTGCTTCAGGAGCATGAACTGGAGCTGGAGCCCATGCACTACGCCATCATCACCGGGCTCCAGGAGAGCTTTGCCCGGGACGGTCTATGCGACCTGCTGACTGGGTGGGTGGACGACGGCAAGCATCTGGCCACGTGCGCTGCCGTTTGCGCCTCTGCCGGGCAACTGGACACGGACCTCGCCGACCGGGTCCTTGCGAGAGCGAGGACCGAGGGCGATGGGGAGGCGCTGACGGCTCTGGCACACTCGCTCGCCTCCTGTCTTGGTGACGATGCGGACGCACGCCCTCGTCTCGTTGGCGTGGTAAGGGAACTCTCCGGTCTGGAACACACGGCGTGGGTCGCTACCCTCGCACATGTGGAAGGCGTCGCCAGCGCGCTGGCGGCGGATGCGCCAGAAACGGTGCTGGAAGCGCTCCTGCCGCTTGGGGTCATAGGACTGGAGGCCGAAGCTTTCCTCAAACCGATCGCCGAGGTGCACCCGGAGAGAGTAGTAGAGCTTTTCCGAGATCGCGTCGCGAAGGAGGCCGACGTAACGGAGGCGGAACGAGGGCAGCGCCGACGTTACGGTGCGGTGCCGTGGAGCTTCTACGAGCTCGGCGTGACACTGGCGGAACACGCTGCGGTGGTCGTATCTGCCGTTTTGGAGTGGGCGGACGCGGAGGGGGAGGAATCCAGGTGGCGGTATTGGCTGGGGGCCGCAGACCTCCTGCACGCGGCATGGCCTGTGTACGGCGAGCCCATCGAGCAGCACCTTATTGCGTCGATCCGGCCCAACGACGCCGGAAGTCTGATGACGCTGTTCGCCGCTCTCGATAAGTACGACGGCGCGGAAAGCCTGTGGACTACGTGCAAGGCGGTTATCGTGACCTACGCGGGTGGGCCAGACTACGACCGTATCAGGAGTCGACTGCAGTCAGTGCTATCGAACACCGGGGTGGTGGCTGGTGAGTACGGGATGGCAGAGGCGCACGAACGCAAGGCAGCCGAGATCGAGGAATGGCCGGACGATGACAATCCAGCCGTCAAGGCGTTCCTAGACGACTACCGCGGCTACCTCCAGCGGATAGCGTTGGGCGATCGTCGGCGAGCGACCCGCGAGGTTGAGCACCGAAGGCGAGAGTTCGGCTCGCAGGAAGACGAGTAGGCGATCTCGGTGTCATCGCTGAATCGCCTTCACGGAAGCTGCGATAAGGTTCTTCCCCCTCTCCAGTTCCATCCACCCTTCGATCTCGACGATGCCACCCTTGAACAGCTCCGCGCCGTCGCGTTTGTAGATGTCCTCGAACAGCACGGCGTCCATGATCCCCGTCTCATCGCTGAGATTCAGGAACACGACCGTCTTGCCGGAGCGCGTGGGCGGCTTGTGGATGTTCACCGTGACGCCCGAAGCGCGGATACGTCGCGGTTCCGTGAGCGACTTCGCTTCCGCGCACGTCATGGTTCCATGCGGTCGATAGAACTCCATCGGGTGGTATTTCGCGCAGAACCCGACGGACTTCCACTCCAGGCTGCACTTCTCGAGTTCCGTATAGTCCTCGACGTCGGGCAGGGAGAACGACGGCATTTCCAACCCCAGCGGATTCTCCCCCAGGTCCGCCCCGAACCGATTCTCCGCCAACGCCCACAACAGCGCCCGCCGATTCGGATACAACCGGTCGAACGCGCCGGCGTATGCGAGCATCTCTAACTCGTTTCGACGGGGCTCCACGCGCGTCGCGAAATCCGTGAGACTCACGAACGGGTCGAGGTAACGCTCCGTCTCCATGCGCTCCCGCGTCCGCGTGGACAGCCCATGCACCGCGCGCCATCCCGTGCGGATCGTGTTCTCCGCCGCCGTGAAATTGTCGCGGCTGTACTCCACGTCCAGCGGGAGCACGTCGATGCCCCGCCGCTTCGCTTCCTGCATGAGCACGAACGTCGGGAAATAGCCCATCGGTTGATGGTTCAACATGGCCGCGTAGAACGGCGCCGGATGATGCTGGAGCAGGTACGCCGTCCGATACGCCGTGTCTCCGAACGACACCGCGTGCGCCTCCGCGAAGCCGTATCCCGTGTAGTTCCCGATGAAGTCGAATACCCGATCCGCGTCGCCGCGTGAGACGCCCTTGATCGCCGCTCCGCTCCTGAAGCGGTCGCGCCACTCCGCCAACTCCTCGTCCGTCGGGCGGTCACCGATGACGCGTCGCAGCTTGTCGGACGCGGCCGCCGAAAGCCCCGCGACCGCCTGTCCGATCTCGTTCACCTGCTCCTGAAACACGAGCACCCCGTTGGTCCCGCGCAGGATCGACTCCGTGAGCGGATGGGGATACACGATCGACTTCGGGTCCTCCCGACCGTCGAGGAAGCGCCGCTTGCCGTCGTCCTTCATCGGACCCGGCCGCACCAGCGCCACCGCGACGATGATGTCGTCCAGGCTCTGAGCGTTCAGTTCCGCCTGCAACACCCGTTGCGCCGGCGACTGGATGTTGAACGCCCCCGCCGTCTCGCCCGTGTTGATGAGCTCGAACGTCTCCGGGTCGTCGGTGGGGATCGCGTCGTACTCGAACAGTTCGTCGTCGTCGCCAAGGCCATCAGCCGTGAGCGCCTGGCGCTGCATGTGCGCCTCCGTGTCCCGCACGGCTCCAAACATCGGCAGGCAGAGCAGATCCAGCTTGGGGATCTCGACGTTCTCGAGGTCGCGCTTGTCGAACGGGATGATGTTCACCCCTTTCGCCGCCTCTTGCAGGTGCGCGATCCCGTAGATCGGCTTCCCGCTGATGACCACGCCGCCGCAGTGCGTCCCGATATGCCGTGGCTGCCCGGCGATCTCGCGGCAGAAGTGGAACAGATGCGTGAGACGCTCCTTGGTCACGTTCAGCGCGCGCAACTCCGGCACCGTGTCGAGGTACTTCTCGATCTCCCCCGCATGCGAGTGGAACGGGATGCGCTTCGCGATGACGCCCAACTCGTCTTCGCGAAATCCAAGCGTCTTCCCCACCTCCCGGAACGCGCCACGCGCCTTATATCGCTGGAAGGTGCACACCGTCGCGACGTAGTCCTCGCCGTACGCGTCCGTGACGTACTGCGTCACCTTGTCCCGGTCCTCGCGCGTGAAATCCAGGTCGATGTCGGGGTCGTGCATCCGATCGGTGTTCATGAAGCGCGAGAACATCAGCTTTCGACGCGGGTCGATGCGTGAGATTTCCAGGAGACGCACGACCACGGAGCCGCCCGCGGAGCCACGTCCCGCGTAGCGCATGCCCTTCTCACGCGCGAATCTCACGACGTCCTCGACGATGAGGAAGTACCCCGCATACCCCGACCGCATGATCATGCCCAGCTCGTGGCTTATCTGCGGCAGCAGGTCGCCGGGGATCTCGCCATAGCGGCGGATCGTCGCCGAAAGCGTCTTCTGCGTGAGTGCCTTGCCGGCGTCCTCGCCGGGATGCATGGGGTAGTCGGGGAGGAACTCGCGCCCGCCTATGACGAACGGCTCGCACATCTCGACGACGCGGAGCGTATTCGCGATCGCCTCGGGGAAGTCCTTGAAAATGCGTCGCATGACGTCCGGCGACTTGAGATACTCTTCGGCGTTGATGCGCCGCTCCGCGTGGGGTTCGTCGATGCGGCTTCCCGTGCGAATGCAGGTCATGATGTCGCGCAGGTAGAAGTCTTCGCGGGTCGCCGCGTGGACGTTGTTCGTCCCGACGACGCGCACGCCTGCGCCCTCGGCGAGATCGCACAGTGTCGTGTTGAGAATGCGATCGCCGGGCCATCCGAGCCTCTGTATCTCGACGAAGCATGCTTCACGCCCGAATGTCGTGACGAGTCGGTCGAGGGTCCGTCGCGCGCCGTCCATATCGTTGCGGACCACCGCGTGCGGAACGGCCCCGCGCGCGCACCCGGTAAGGACCAGGAGCCCTTCCGCGTGCTGCTCGACCCACTCCCAACACACCTGCGGCGACCCGCGTTCGTGTCGTAGATGCGCCTTCGTGAGGAGTCGGCACAGGTTCTCGTAGCCGAGGACGTTCCGGGCGAGGAGGGTCAGATGGGACGCGTCGTCGAGAGCGATTTCCGCGCCGACAATGGGGCGCACGCCCACTTTCTCGCACGCGTGGCGGAATCGGATCACTCCCGCGACGGTGTGGTGATCCGTGAGCGCCAACGCGGGCATGCCGAGATCGGCGCACCGTTGCGCGAGCACACGAACATCGGAGGCGCCGTCCAGAAAACTGAACGCGCTATGGACGTGCAGGTGAGCGAATGGCATTGGAACTCGACACCCGACGTTGCACGTGAATAGTTATGTCAGACGGCTAGTACTGCGTTCCCGCTCACGTCTGCGTGTCCGACCCGTGAGCGTCTTCCCTCGCAGGGGAAGACGGAGATAGGTTCCGGCGTCCCCTATCTCGGACGACTTACGCCAATGGCCCGCCACGCTGTATCTGTTGGCATGTCCCAACACGATCACCGTGGTGGACCACTAGCAGAACCAGCCCGATCCCAGCGGACAGATCCCCGAGTCCATGAGCGACAAGGCGGCGAATCGCGACGTCGGCTGCGTCGACTCCGCCCGCACGAGACATCGGTTTCCGAATCGTGCGCTTGCCATCTCCATCAACTCGGCGGTGGCGCGGCGCGCTCGCCGTCGGATGTCCTCCCATATCGACGTCTGCTCGGCCTCGTAGGGCTGAATCGCGCCGAAGATGAGAGACAACTCCGCCACCTCCTGTCCTTCCCACACTTCTCGTAGAAGCCGTTCGAATCGACTTGCGCGCATTGGCGCCGTCACGTCGCGCCGTGCGAATCGCGTCTTCGCGTGGCGCGTCTCACCGCCCTCGAACTCCATGGCGACCGACAGTTCGACCGCCTTTTCCTGCCCGAAGGACAACCGTTCATTCCCTTCCTGAATGAGGCGATGGAAGACGGCCATCACCCGTGGTTCCATGTCCGTAGGCGGCATGAACCGCTCGGACGCCTCGACCGTCTTCGGCGGGTAGTTCGACTGGATCGGACGTATCTCCCGACCGGCGGCGAACGCCTTCAGCGGCCAACTCAGACCCTTTCCGACGAGCTTGGACAATTCGTGTTCCGAGAACGGATCCAGGTCGCGCACGAGTCTCAGACCCAGGCGCATCAAGCGTTCCCCCGCGTCGCTCGGGACGAACGGGCAGTGTGTCAACGGCGCCTGCGCGATGAGTCTCGTCTCTTCGGACTTCCACCGCGGCACGAATCCGTTGCTCTCCCCCTGGCCCCCGCCAAGCGACGCAATCCACGAGGAGGTGAAGGTCGAGCCGCCTCCGATACGCGCTTCGAGTCCGGTAGTCTCACGAATCTCCGTGCGAACCGTCTCGGCGCACTCGACGAGGGACATCCCACGGAAGCAGCCGGTGAGATCGGCGACCGCCTCGTGGTAGTCGAGGACTTCGAGCAGTGGCGTGACCGCGGCGAGGATGTTCCACACGCGTTCGTGGAGCGCGACGACGGTGGACGGCTCGTCCGCGACGATCGCGCCGGCAGCGATACGTCGGGCTCTGCGCATGGGCATGCCGACCTCGACGCCCCGATCGAGCACGTCGGGCGATGCGTCGAGGACGGCGTCGTTCCGGGTGACGATCAGGGGCACGTCGGGTTCATAGTCCTGCTCACGCGCGGCGAGGACGTACATTCCCGGAACGTGGATGGTGAGGATTTTCCGCACGCTCGGTCTCTCTTACCTTTTCGATGGCCTCAGGCGCCGTTTCCCTCGGGCATGTACCCGTCGTCGTAGCGCACCTTGCCTACGAGCTTGCCGAGGATTTCCCAGTCGTCGGCGCCGTGTTCGAGGACGATGTCGTCGTACTCGTCGTTGGCGGCGACGAACCGTGCTCCGTCGCTTTCCGGGTAGTAGCCCTTGAGCGTGGCCTCGGTGTCGAAATCGCGTATGAGAACGGCGACGATCTCGCCCTGATCCGCGGTCTTCTGGGTGCGGAGGATGGCGTAATCGCCGTCGAGGATGTCGGCGTCTTTCATGGAGTCGCCTTTGACGCGCACGGCGAAGTCGCCGCGTCCCGTTAGGTCGCGGACGAGGTCGTTGGGTTGCTTGCTCTCTTGCGCGAGGATGGGCATGCCCGCAGCGATGTCGCCGAGGACGGGGATGGAGCGATCGGTGACTTCGCCTTTACCGAGGTTCGTGAGCTGGACGCTGCGGCTCTTGCCGGGCGTCTTCTGGATGAGCTGGGCTTCCTGGAGTTTCCGCAGGTGGTACTGCACCACGGCGGGCGATTTGACGCCCAGGAACTCCACGAATTCGAGGATGGTGGGCGGGCTGACGCCCCGCGCGGCGGCCTCCGCGAGGCGGTTGAGGATCTTCCTCTGTTTCTCGTGCATCTCCATGAGGATGCCTCCGGCCTTTGGGTAGTAGATATGAACTAGTATAAGCGTACGACGGGGCGAGTGCAACTGTATTCGGGTGGGGCGCGCGCAACTGTGCGTGACGTCTGGACGCCGGTAACGACGTACGCGCGGCGGAACCCCGCTCGCCCTTCACCGAGGGCTCCCTTGTGCCGCGTGCACTCTCAAGGCATGAATCGCCAAAGCCGCCTCGCCCGTGTCGTACGAGAGCGAAAGGGAGCCACATGATGATGCGCGGCCACGCTGTGATGACCGTGCTGCTGACGTTCCTGTCCGCCGGCGTCGCATCGACGCGAGAACCCAGCCCAATGCGCCAGATCACGAGCAACGAACTCGTGGACCGCGCGCCGCAGTGGTCCCCAGACGGCACGAGGATCGCGTTCTATGGCGACTATCCCGATCCCATCGTGCGTGGGGATATCTACGCTGTCACGGTGAACGGAGCGACGGTCACACGCCTAACGGACCATCCCGCGGAGGACGAATACCCGACGTGGTCCCCGGACAGCACGAAGATCGCGCTTTCGACAAAGCGCGACGGCGACTACGAGATATACGTGATGAACGCCGACGGCTCCGAGCCCGTGAGGTTGACGTACGACGACGGGTGGGATTCCGCTCCCGCCTGGTCGCCCGACGGCGAGCGTATCGCGTTCTCCTCCGATCGCGATGGCGACTGGAACGTCTATGCCATGGCAGCCGATGGATCTGCTGCCATGCGACTCACGGAATCGGGGGGATCGGATGGGTCGTGCGCCTGGTCGCCCGACGGGGTGAGGATCGCGTTCGTTACATACCGACACGGACATGGCGACATCTACATCATGGACGCAGACGGCGCCAACGAGGTCCGGCTGACCACACACGAAGCGACCGACTACGCTCCCTGTTGGTCCCCGGACGGGAGCAAGATCGCGTTCAACTCAACCCGCGATGACGACGGCCCCATCTACGTCATGAATCCAGACGGATCGAATGTCGCCGTGTTGGCGAGGGTCAGCGGGGAGCGGCTGATCAACGTGACCTGGTCACCCACGGGACGCCAGATCGCCGTCATGTGGGGGCGAGACGGAGGACAGTCGCAGGAGGACATGCCCATGATGGACTACGAACTGGGCATACTCGATCTGTCGGCCATCCTCTTAGAACTCTCAGCGCCGTGACGGCTCCGAGCCCTCGTGGGCGTCGCGCGACCGGCATCATGTCGGCAGGACGGCAAGGTGACCCGGAACGAAGGGGCGGCGTCCATCCCGCGCGCCTGTCCACACCGGCGGCGCCGTCGCACGACGGCCTACACCAAGGGCATCTCTGCTGGCCGCCTCGACCCCGATGATCCGCGTCTGAAGCCGATGGAGGTAACGCTACCGCGAGTTGACGGCCCCGGTTCCCATCCCCTGCCACCTTCCAGCGCCAGGACGGCACAGCGCATGGACATACAGCCACGCCACTTAGCTCACCACATGATCCGATACATCGGCCGCTCCGCGACGATCCCGATGAGCGTCCACACCGCGCCGGTCGTGAATTCACCTATCACCAGCCCCACAAAGAACGCCATCGACCGCCGGTAGAGCGGCAGCCCGCCGACGCGGAACACGCACAGCTTCAGTCCCCAGCTGAGGAAGATCGAGAACCAGTACCACCGCGTATTCCAGTAGCTCGCGGACAGCGCATAGCCGGCCGGGTGGAAGGGCCACCACACGAGGCTGCGGCGCGCCGCCATGAGGCCCACAGTGAAGACCATCGCCGCCAACGACGCGGCAACATCGCCGCCCGAGATCCCCTGTGGCGCGCTCAGCCACGCGGCGAGTTGGTTGTACGTCCAGATGCACTGTGCCTGCTCGCCGTACGACTGCGCGCCGTAGTGATACCCCTGCGCGTAGTACGCCCACGCCGACGACACCGTAGCCACAGCGGTCACGAGCACGATCGCGATCGCGAATCCGCCGCGTCGGGCGCCCTTCGTGTCGAGGCCCTTGTAGCCCTCCAGCATGATGGGCATCGGGTGGCTTCGGTACGACCGGTTGAACCCGTGGAACACGCTGAACGCGCTCAGCGCCTCCGGGCCGGCCCAGCGCGTGCCGGTGAACCACACAAGGGCCTTGTCCGGTCGCCACGGGATGTCGTGCGATGGCGGGCCGACTTCGGCGCGTACGCGTGTGACGGCGAGCCCGAGCGTGAGCATCAGCCCGACGTAAATCGCGGTCACGATCGGCGCGATCCCCGCCCGCAGGAAGAAGAGCAGCACGTACAGGGCCCCACCTGCGAATACCGTCAGTGCCACGCGGGTGGCCCGAATCTCCGACGGCGCGTCCCCAACGCCACGAAAGGCCGCACGCACACGTCCTGCAAGGAACCGGCGCGATGTCCACAGCGCCACGAGGCCGAGCGCAAACCACGCCCCGAACGACTGCGGCTCCAGGAACGGGAAGCCCGGCACGCGATCGACGCCCGCCATGACGCCGAAGACGCGCAGCAGCTTGTCGAACAGGAAGAAGAACCAGATCGAGAACGACAGGTCCAGCGGGATGAAGTAGCTCAGCCCAATGACGAACGGATAGACGCCCAGCGGCACGCGCCCGATCGCGGTGAACGGCTTGACGTTGTACTCGAACGCGAGGTCGCGCGACCCGCCGAGCCCCGGGACTGCCGGGACGAGGTGATGGATGCCGTTGACGACATTCATGCCACCCGCGATGGCGCACCCCACCCAGAACGCGCGGTTGGCAAACAGGCGCTTGCCGCCCTCGTCGGTGAGCTGTAGCGGAATCTGGATGACCGGGTAGCTCAGCCGCTCGTGCAGGATCCACTGCCGCCGGATGAGCGTGGTCAGGCACAGCATCATGGTGGTCACGACGACCACCAGCGACGACCACCAGAGCACCGGCCCCAGCAGAGCTCGAATGTGCTCGCCCGTGTAGAGCGACGAGTCACCAAGGAACAGGTGTCGCAGCGCGTCGCTGTGCTTCGGCGCGAGCCATTCCGGCAGGAACCGGTCGAACAGTTCCGCCCAGTTGTTCTCCTCGGTGGCGAACCAAGCGGGATACGTCAGCAGCGGCCAGAGGATCTGCAGCGTGTCGTGACCGGCGATGGAAGACGCCACCGACAGGAGGATGTAGATGACGAACAGCTCGACGTCCGAGAACGCCAGCCGTCGTGCCGCCCGCCGCGCGACGCCGTTCCACGCCAGCAGCAGAAGCAGCGCGAAGACGACGTTGAAGTAGACCGTGATGACCGTCGGGAAGCTCTGACCGCTGCCGTACCCGCTCGGCCCCCAGTTGATCATGAGCCAGTACGAGTTCGGCACGGTCAGCACAAGCGCGACGACGACGGCGCGCAGGGAGACGCCCTCGCCTCCCCGCCCACGCGTGTGTTGCTCGGTCGATTTCACGGCGCCCCATCGCCTGTCGCGTTCTGCGCGGTCATTATGCACCGACAGAGAGTGCGACGCGTCTGCGGGACGCCGCGACGCGCGTACGTCACCAGGGGCATCCGCAATACCGACCGGGCCTCGCCCGCGTGCAATTCGTACACGTACAGCCCGCTAGCGACGACCGGGCCTCCAGCGTACCGAGGGGCGCGCGCGTAGGCCTTCCCTGGCAGAGGATGGTGACGAGGGGCGCTAGGGAGACCCCTGCAACAGCGGCATGGCGGGCCGCTAGCTCGCCTCACGCCAGCGGATCTCAGCCAGTCGGGAAGTCGATCCCCTCCTCGCCGCGGGATCGGTTATATCCCTCGCCATCGCCGTGGTAGCTCGCGACGCCCGGACGCAGATTGAGACCCAGGAGTTGGCGCTTCATCGGGTCGCTCGTGTGCAGCAGGTCGGCAGGCAGTGGCTGCGTGAAGTAGTTGTCCATTCGTTTGACCCAGTACCGCCCGAAGTACGGGAACAGCGCGAGACGGTCACGCCCCGAGCGGTTACGACCACCCGCGTGCAGTAGCGCGGCGTCGAAGAACACCGCGTCTCCCGCCTTGGCGTAGACGGTGACCTCGCCGTCGAGAGGGTCCGCGCCCCTCGCCGGTGGGGCGCCCTCACGCCGATGGCTGCCCGGGAGCACCCGCAACGGCCCTACATCGTCCGTCAGGTCCTGCAGGTAGATGCCCGTGTTGATCGAGATGGTCTTGTTGCACACGAACTGCACGTCACGGTGCCAACCGATGCCATCGTCCTCGTTGCGCACAAGGAGGAGGTCCAGCGCCAGCAGTTGCACGTCCGTCCCCTGCAACGCCTCCGCGGCCGCGACGAGTGGCGCCGCATCGAGAAGATCCCGGAACGCCTTGCGACGGAACAGCGCCCGCTCATGCCACACTCGCCTTTGGGTGGCCGCCGACTCGTAGGCGGCGAGGGCCGCAGCTTCGCAGCAGATGGCGTCTAAGGTCTCGTCGTCGACCGCGCCCTCCAGGACGTAATACCCGTCTCGCTCGAACGCGTCCAGTTGTGTCTGACTCAGCACGGGCGCCTCCAGGTTGTCGCGCGGTCCCTCCACGAGGGAGCCATTGTGCACGCCCATGCGGCCGCGCGGAAAGTCCCGCCCGGCAGACGCCCGCCGGCGGCGTGCCTGCGCTGGTCCGATACACTCCGGTGTCTTCGCGCCCATTGTTCGCCGACGCTGGTAAACCCTCTCGATCGTCCCTGGCGTTCAACAGGCTTGGACAGCGACGCTTGTTCCTCCTGTCCGCTGAACGCGAACGCCGGGAGCCATGCGAGACCGATGCCCAGGCGCCGACCTGCCCTCCATCCGACCTACACTGGCGCCGCAGTTGCCTCCTTACACACGCCCGCTGATTCAACCTTCCCGGTCTGCTATCGTTTAAGGGACGTGGCGGCGAACGTCCGCCTGTGCCGTAGGGCTCCGCGCGGTGTAATCTCGCGGCCGGCCGTCTTGGCAGAATAGGGAAAACAGTGAGCCGGAATCATGAGTGACGGATTTCGTCGCGCCCCGGCGGCGACCGCTGGGCTGTATGTTGGGTGCCTTCTGGCTTGCCTGTGGATCGCCACCGCTGCGGGCGCCAGCACGGAGAACTGGGTGGGGCGAATCCAGGTGTCCGGCTCCCTCAATGGCGAGCAGAAGTTCCTACCCGTGCTCGAATTCGGCCTGCATCCGGACGCCAGCGACGGCTTCGACAATCTCGCCCTCGGGGCCGCGGTCGACATCGATCAGCCCGCGCCGCCTCCGCCTCCCGACACGCGGCCGGACGTGTACCTTCTGAACAACGCGCACCCGACGTTCACCCAGCAACTCCAGTCGGACTTCCGAGGGTTCCCCGCCGACCCGAACGTCGGCATGTCCTGGACACTTGTGGTCGATGCTGGGTTCTCCCTGTCGCCCGACGCCTGGGAGATAGGCTGGGACGTCTTCGAACTCGGCCTGTTCTGGAACACCGCGCGGATCAGCAACACGGATCTGGGAATCAACGCGGATCTGCGGGCCACGACGTCGCTCGACGTGCCGCTCGGGCAGAAGACCTTCTACACCATTTCAATTAGCTCCGACGCGATCTCAGATCCCGTCGATGCGCCGTCGTCAGGGGGCGTGGGCGTGCTCACGTCCGGCAACATCGTCCAGGCCGCAGTGCCTTCGTCCGTGTTTGGTGGCGACTCGCTCGTGCTGGTCGCCGTCGCGACCACGGGCGACGCGTCCATGAACAAGCTGACGCCGGCTGGATTCAGCGTCCCGCAGACGCACCTCATACGCGACATCACGCTGCTCCGCTCGACGACGGTCGTCTCGTCCTTCCCAGAGCCTATAGATATCACGTTCCTGTTCTCGCAGCAGGATCTGACGCTCGAAGACGGCACGATCATAGACCCGGCCACGCTCATACCGTTTGTGATCTCCGGCGGGACCATCGAGGTGTTGCCGATCGTCGAGCGCGGCGCCACCTTCATTACCTTCACGATCGACCATCTGTCCCTCATCGGCTTGGGCGTTTCCGAGGCCAACGACCCGCCCACGGTGCGCGACATCATCTTCGATCAGACCGTCCGCGTCCTCCCCGATGAACTGCGAATAGAGCTGGCGTCATCCGCGACGGAATCCATCTTTTTCGACGATGAGACCCCCGTTAGCCAACTCACGTACTCCGCTGAATCTGACCGCACAGACATCATCTCCGCTCCGACTCTCAACGGCACGGAGTTAGTACTCCGCCCGGCGTTGGAAGCGCAGGGGACCTCCACGATCACGGTCACGGCGACAGACACGGCCGGGCTCTCCACGGATCTTAGTTTCGACGTCACGGTGACCGCGCCTATCCTGTCGTCCGTTCCCGACCAGACCACGCCAGAAGAGACGCCTGTCACCGTCGCCCTGAGCGCGGTCAACGAGGCCGGCGTGACCTTCTCGGCGCTGAGCGACGAACCGGGGGTGGGCGTAAGCGTTGTGGGGGACGAACTGACCTTGATCCCGGCGAAGGACTTCGTCGGGCCAGCGGTCATCACCATCGTCGCGGAGGATGAAGCTACGACATCGCGTGCCGACACGACGAGCTTCACCGTGACGGTCGAGGGCATCAACGATCCCCCGACGTTCGACGCGCTCGTCGACATCCTGTCCACCGAAGATATCGCGCTCGCGATCCCAATCGGCAACGTCGGACCTGGAGGAGGTGTGGACGAGGCTGGACAGTTCGTCTCCCTGGCGGCTGTAAGCAGTGATCCGTTCATCGTCCCCCCGCCCTCGATCGAGGGGACAGGTGGAACACGCACGCTCCAGCTCATACCGGGCGAGAATCAGTCCGGCATCGTGAACATAACCGTGATCGCCACGGATACCGGTGGCAGCACGGGGGTACACGAGGGCGAGTTGCGCCGCGAATTCCAGGTGACCATCGAGGCCACCAACGACGCCCCGACCTTCGACCCCATCGGCGACATCACGATGCGCCAGAACGCGGTTCTGGAGCTTCCAGTGACGGGCGTCGGCCCGGGCGGCGGCGCCGACGAGTTCGGCCAACGCGTCACGATGACCGCAATCACGAGCGACCCGGCCATACTCCCTGCTCCGGTAATCACGGGCGATGGGCCCAACAGGGTGATGACGTTGTCGCCGACGCCGGATGCCGGCGGGCGCGTCGAGGTGACGCTCGCCGCGACGGACGATGGCCCGCCGGGTGGCGCCAACGTGACGACCTTCGCCCAGGTATTCTCCGTGGTCGTCGGGGGCGACAACACGCTGCCGACCGTGACGCACAGCGGCGGCCCGTTCGTCGTCGCGCCGGGCGAGCCGCTGGTGATTCCGCTAGGGGTGATCGACCCAGACCCCACCAGCGCGGTAGTCGCGGTAACAGTCTCCAGCGCCCCGAGTAGCGGGAATGTCTCGACGGCGGTAGACCCGCCCAGCGTTACGTACAGCTCGAATGCCGCCTTCATCGGCACAGACACCTTCTCGGTGACCGTGACCGACGACCTCGGCGGCGTCTCGAACCCCCTGCTGGTGTCAGTGACCGTGACAGACGGCAACCTGCCCCCGATCGCCGGGCCGGTCGCTCCTGTTACGATCGCCCGTGGCGACTCGGCCGAGATCGTGCTAACGGGCACGGACGCCGATGTGGGCGACACCCTGACCTTCGCCGTCGACACCCCACCGGAGCACGGCACGGTGTCCGTAGCCAGCTCGACGGCCACATACACGCCGGAGGCGGGGTATGTCGGAGCCGACCTGTTCACGTTCACCGCGAGCGACGGCAAGGCCACGAGCCTCCCGTCGCCCGTGCGGATAACCGTCGGCAACGCCAGTCCGGTGGTGAAGGGCGGCACGGTAGCGACCAACGAAGACACAGAGGTCGCGTTCACGATTGACGCGACCGACCCCGATGGCGACGACATCACCCTCGCCCTGACCGGCGCCCCGGAGCACGGATCGCTGCGCGTCACCGGTCTGGCCGTGCGGTACAAGCCGGATGGCGACTACAGCGGCTCCGACAGCTTCGCCGTCACCGCGAGCGACGGCGAGACGACGAGCGCGCCCGCAACCTTCACGATCACCGTTGTCGAGGTGGATGACCCCGCGACCCTGAATCCCTCACGGTCCCTGTCCAACCTCCGCGTGGCGGAGGGCGACGACCCGCGAACGGTCGCCGTCGACACGCCGACTCCGCTCTTCCTCGACCCTGACTCCGACGTGGCTCTCGGCGCCACGTCCTCGGACTCGGACGTGGTGACGGTAGCCGTCACCGGTTCGCAGTTGACACTCGAGTTTGGCGCTGCCGGGATTGCGATCGTGTCGGTCACGGCCGCGGGCTCCGACGAGGCAGCCACGATGCTCGTCGAGGTGCAGGCAGGCGCGATCGTCAACGAACCGCCCGTCGTGACCCTCTCGCGCTCTCTCACGGCTCAGGAGGGCGAGGAAGCCAGCTTCACGCCGTCTGTGACCGACCCCGATGGGGACGTCCTGACCTTCGAGCTCGTTGGTGTGGAGGCCGCATCGGGAGAGGGCTCGGAGCCCACGGTGACCGTGGACTCCGAGACAGGCGAGACGACCGTCCTCGTAGACGATATCGAAGGTGCGAGGGCCCAGTTCCGCGTTGAGATACAGGTGACCGACGGGGTGAACGATCCCGTCGAGATCGCCACGGTCGTGTCCGTGACGCCGTCGAACAGCGCGCCGACGATCGACGCCCCAGGCGCGGTCGAGGTCGCCGTTGGTGAGAGCGTGAGAATCCCGGTCGAGGTCACGGACGCGGACACCGACGACGAAATCACTATCACGGCCGTCCTACGGACGCGGTCGGACGCCGACGTAGTCGACGCCATGGCGTCCGTCATACGTTCCTTCAACGCGGCAGACGCGACCGTCTCCGGGGACGAGCGTTCCAAGACCCTAACACTGGGTCCCGGCGGACGGCTTGACGGCAAGCTCATCGGCATACAGTGGTTCGGTGACGATGGCACGACATCGGTTTCCGCAACCACGGAGATCTCCGTCGGCGCCGACGTCAACCGCCCACCGGTGATCGCCCCGATCGACGACGTTGTCGCGGCCGAGGGCGAGTCCATTCGTATACCGGTAGCCGTGTCGGACCCCGAAGAGGGCGATGTCGCGCTGTCGGTCTCCGGCCTCGCGGAAGGCGCGACATTCGAGGAACTCGCGTCGTCGATCGTCTGGGTTGACATTGGATACGACAGGGCCGGCGCCTACACGTTCTCCGTGCGTGCCGTGGATGACGGAGGGCTCACCGCCACCGAGTCCGTTCGGGTGGATGTGCTCGACGTCAACAGGCCTCCCGTCCTGGAATTCACGCCTCTCGCGACCGGAACGGCTACCCTCCGACTGCAACAGGGCGGCACGATACCCGACACCGTCACACTCACGCGTGGGGAACGGTCCGCGTTCCGTGTGGGCGTTACGGATGCCGACGGCGACACGCTCCGTCTCGAGGCGCGCGGCCTGCCTGCGTGGGTGCGCGTAACGCGCGACGACGATCCTGACGCGCCAAGGGTCACGCTCGTCTTCGAGCCGCCGCGAGACGCTGAGGGGTTCTCGCTCGTGCTCATTGCGACCGACGGCGGCGGCCAACGCGCCAGCGCCTCTATCGAGGTTGGCCTCGAGGGTGTCGCGAACGTCGCGCCCGTCATAGACGCCCTGCAGCCGGTGACGGTCGTCGAGGGCGAGGTCGTCGCGTTCACTGTGTCCGCCTCGGATGCCGACGGCGACGCATTGACGGTTGTCGGCGCGCCCCTGCCGGCGCGGGCGACGTTCGAGGCCGGGACCTTCGAATGGACGACCGCCCAAGGCGACGCGCGCGACGATGACTACGCCATCACCGTGACGGTCGACGACGACAACGGCGGCGTGTCGGAGACGCTCGTATTCGTGACCGTGCTGGACGCGCCGAACCGTGTCCCGACTCTCACCGATCTGTCGGACATCGTGCTGACTGTGGGAGAGGAGACCACGGCGAATCTGCTCGCGGCCGCGGCCGACGAGGACGGCGACCCCCTGACGGTCGAGCTGAACACCAGCTTCCCGCCAACCCAGATGAGCTTCGACGATGCCACCGGCGAACTGACGCTGAGCCCCGAGCCGGAATCGGACGGCGCCTACCGCGCCGCGGTGACGGCGGTGGACGGCCGCGGCGGCCAGGCGACCCGCAGTTTCCTTATAACCGTGCTGCCGGACGAACTCATCGCGGACGGCGATCCCGAGATATTGGAGGCGTTCGTAAGTCCAAGCATCGGCACGGCCGCGGACACGTACGAGTTCGTTACGGTCTTCCGCAATCCGGCCGGGGACGTCCCAGCCGTCGCCAACCTGTTCGTCACGGACGCAGACGGCTTCGAGCGCGAAGCCGCGCTCACACCCGACGCGGACGCCGACCTCGGCCAGGGCGCGTCCTTCGGCGCCACCCTAACGCTGCCGGCGGGCGTCTACGCGTTCCGGGTAGTGGCTTCCTTCGGGCTCACGCTGCTGGAGCGAGACGGCGACGGCCCCACCGTGACGGACGCCCCAATTGCCATATCCGCGCTAACGCCGACGGGAGCCACCGACGACATAGCGGTCGGCTTCGAGATCGACAACCCAACGCCCGGAGAGACGGTGAGTCTCACGGTCGAGTACCGCCGAGAGGGCGATGACGCATGGTCGCCAGCGTCCGTGAGCGGAGATGTCCACGGGCTCGCGAGCGGCACCCATGAACTCACATGGATGTCCCACGTGGACGCCCCGGACGAGACCGGCGCGCTATACCAACTGCGCGCCAGCGTCGTCGATCGCGGCGAGCGTGTGTCGTCAGGCTTCCCCGTTATCAACGCCCCGCCACCAGCCCCGACGTTGGACCCCCTGGCGCCGTCTGCGGCGCTGTCGCTTGTGGTGACCGGCGCCGGCCAGACGCCCGGTGGCCTGGTTACGCTGTACATCGACGGGCGCACGGAGGCCCAGGCGAAGGCCGACGCCGATGGCGCATTCCGCTTCGTCACCGCCGATCTCACGGAAGGGGCGCACGATCTGTGGGCAACCGTCGAGCTGCTGGGTCTGACGAGCGCGCCGTCCGGGGTCGTCGTGGCGGCGGTCGACACGGCCATGCCGAGCGTCGAGATTCTGGCGCCCGCGCGCGGCTCCATCATCAACACGTTGGACGCCCTCATATCGTTCAAGGTCGACTACGGTCTCAGCGGCGGAGAACCGGACGAGGTGACCGTCAACCTGAACGGCCGCGCCGTAGGGGTCACCTTCGACGCTGTCGCCGGGATCTTCTCCGCGCGGAAGCGCGTCTTCGATGAGCGCGCGTACCTGATCACCGTACGCGCTCTGAAGCGGAACGGCCTCGCAGCCACCGAAGCGTGGACGTTCATCGCCTCCCTCGCGGCAGATGACGAACTGCCCCCGGACGGCACGTCGTTCCGCCCACTCGGCAGCATCCGTGAGACGCAGCCTGAGATCCGCCTGACGGTCAGCGACGCCGCCGCCGGAACTGATCCCGACAGCATCGTCGTCCAGCTCGACGGCCTGGAGATCGCGACGGAGTACCTGCCGGCGGACGACCGCAGCGGGGCCGTCGTCGGGCAGACGCCGGAGGCGCTCACCGACGGCGAGCATACGATTACCGCGACGTTCGCTGACCTCGCCGGCAACGAGGGGTCGGCCGAGTGGTCGTTCGTGGTGACCACGGTCGCTCCAGACGCGCCGACGATCGAGACGCCCGACGTTGTCACGGCCCAACAGCCGGTTACGGTGAGCGGATCCGCGCTGCCCCTCGTCGACGTGGTCGTCACGGACGGCCAGAGCGTACTCTCGACCACGAACGCCGACGCGGACGGGGCGTGGACGGCGGAGGTGTCGTTCGATGCCGACGGTTCGCACGACGTGGTGGCCCAGGCCCGCGACGCGTTGGGATCGCTCTCCGACCCCTCGAACGCGATGGCCATCCTGCTTGACCGCGAGCCGCCGGGCCTCCGCGTTGTCACTCCCACCCCGGGTTCCGCGACAGGGAGTCTCACGCCCACCATCTCGGGTGTGATCGCGGATGGCGTGAGCGGCGTGGAGTCCGCCAGCGTGACGTTGACGGTGAACGGGGAGACCGTGCCCGCGGGCTACGAGGCCGCGCAGGGAGCGTTCTCCTACACGCCCGACCCCGAACTGCAGGACGGCGAGGAAGTCCTGCTAACGCTCTCGGCGGAGGACATCGCTGGGAACGTGGCGCTGCTTGCTGGCGCATTCACGACAGACACAAGGCTCGCCGACGTCACGCCGCCGGTCATCCTGAGCCCGCGGGTCAACGGCGTCGACATGACGCCGGGCGCCGAGACTCAGGTGGCCGTCACGGATCTCGACATAGAGTTCCGCGCGACAGACGACCTCTCGGGCGTAGCGCGGATATACGTCTCCTACGACGGTGAGTCCATCGATCCAGCGATCGAGGGCGACGTAGCGTCGTTCAGCGTTCAGGACGCCGAGGAGGGCTCGCACGCTGTCGTACTTGGCGTCGAGGACGTCGCGGGCAACCAGGGGGATCCCGTCGTGCTGGGCATCCTCGTGCGCACGCAACTCACGCCGCCCACACTGGAGCTGCCTACCGCGACGAACATCCCCGACTTGCTCGTCACCGGTGCCGGAGTCCCGGAAGGCGTGACTACGACGGTGTTCGTCAACGGCCTGCCGGTCGCGACCTCCGTGCAGGGGGATCGTCTGACGGGCGGTCCGGCGCGTCTTGCCGAAGGCGCCAACGTCGTCTCCGTCACCATCACGGACGAGGCTGACAACGTCGCCACAAGTGAGCCGCGCACGGTGGTGCTGGACGTCACGGCGCCGCTGGTCGGCTTCGTCTCCCCGACTCCTGATGCCGCGATCGACGCGGGCGCCGACACCCTCCGCGCGCAGGTGAGTGACGCCATCGGCATCGACGCCGCGTCGGCCGTCCTCACTCTAGACGACGCGGTGGTGCAGGGCGAGTTCCTCGACGACGCGACGATCGAGTACGTCGCGGACGACGCCTTCGGTGTCGGCAGACACTTCGCGTCGATCGTCGTGAGGGACTTGGCGGGGAACGAGGCCCGCCGCGGGTTGGCCTTCGTGGTCGACGGTTCCGCGCCGGAGGTGGCTGGCATCGTCCCCGCCGACGGCGAGATCGTCCCATCCCTCACGCCGCTCGTGGCTGCGACGATCGTCGACGATGACGTCGACTTGAGTACTCTGGACGTCCTGTTCGGCCCGGAGGACGGCGCGCTCCAGTCGGTCCTCAGCGACCCAAGCTTTGTCCTCGACCTCAACCTCGGGCAGTTCGGATTCGCGCCCTCCCTCGAAGACCGCGCCTCCTACCAGGTCCTAGTCCGGGTGTCCGACGGCGTCGGCAATCCCGCCGAACTGTCCTGGACGTTCCACGTCGACACGGACGCGGAAGATGTGGGTGAGCCGGCCATCACGATCCTGTTCCCTGCGCCCGGCCAGACCATCGGCGACACTGGGCTGGACACCCTGGCGTTCTCCGTCGGCGCCGCGGGCGGGATCGACTCGGTAGCGATCTTCGTCAACGACCCGCGGGGAGACACGCCACTGTCCCTGGGACGCCTCGTCGACGAGGGGATAGCCGAGTTCAACCGCCTTACCGGGGTGGTGATAATCCATGGCCGGCGCCTGTTCGCGCCGTACCAGGCGGGCCGCAGCCCCACGTTCTCATTGGACCCGTTGGAACTGAACGCGCTGGAGCGTTCTCTCACCGGCGGCAGTGGGGCGTCCTTCGATCCACTCGAACTGAACGCGCTCGAGCGCAGCCTCGGCTCCGACACTGGAGGTGGAGCGAATGTCGCTGCCCTGGAGCGCTCGCTGACGACGAGCCCAGGTCTCCTCGGCGTAGGCGAAAACACGATGGGCGTCCAGGCGCTGGATCTGGCGGGCAACGTCTCGTTCGCCAGTTGGTCGTTCAGCGTGAGTCTTGACCCGCCCGCAGCGCCCACGTTCGACGCCCTCCCCGAGCTGACGAACCAGCAGTCCAGCGTGGTCACCGGGCATATCCCCGGGTTGGCGGGCAGCGGAGCGCTCCCGATCACGCTGTCCCTGCGTGTCAACGGCGTCACGTCGGGTCGGCTCGATGTCGAGACCGAGGACGGCGAGTTCGCATTCGCGTCGGTCCCGTTGAACGTAGGCGAGAACACGATCACCGCGACCGCGCAGGACGTGGCGGGGAACCTCAGCGACCGATCCGGCCCGCTCACGCTCGTCGTCGACTCTCAGCCCCCGACGGTGAGCCTGAATCCAATCGCCTCGACGACGGCTCTGTTGGAACTCACCGTCACGGGATCGGTGCGGGACGACCGCGCCGGCGACCTGTCTCAACTGTCCCTGGTGCTGAACGGCGACGAGACGCAGATCGATGTGGTCCAGGGCGCATTCTCGGGGTCTGCCGCGCTCGATCAGCCACGGAACACGGTGTTCGTGCGTGCCGTGGACGCCGCGGGTAACGTGACGGACACGGACGAGGTCACCGTCTCACGAGACGTGAACGCGCCGGCCACCGCCCCGGCGAGTCTCACAGTCCTCCCGGCCGAGACCACGCGCGGGGTGAAGCTCAGTTGGGCAGCTGACCCAGGCGCCCACAGCTACAAGGTGTATCGCGCGACGCTCTCCTTCCAGGTGGCAGAGGGGATGACGCCCATCGCGGACAACGTCGTGGACGCGAGCTACGTGGACTCCTCGGCCGCCGAGGGTCAGACGTTCTATTACGCCGTCGCGTCCGTAGACGGGGCGGGCAACAGCGACCCGGCGAGACTGTCGCCCGTGACCAACGCGACGCTCATCCGAGAGCGCGGCGGATCGGCCACGCTCGGCGACGGCACACGCCTCGTAATGCAGAGACGCGGTCTCTTCCCGAACATCCTCATCCCCGGCGTGGTCGAGATCACGACCCCCGCAGAACTGCCGAGTCTGAGCCGCGCAATTGAGGGCAGCGCCCGCGAGGTGACGGTCCGCGACCCGAAGGGCGTCGTCGCGGAGACCTTTGTACAGCCGGCGCGGTTCACGATCCCGGTGCCCGCTGGCGTGGTCATCACCGCGGAGTCTCCTGTTGCGCATCTGCTCGCCCGCACGATCTGGGCGGGTCTGGATTCAACGCGCGACGCTCCAGGTCGAGCCGTGACCGCGTCAATCCCCGGCTCCGCCACCATCCGCCTTGGCGAGACGGGTGAGGTGATCCTGCTGGGCGACATCGACCGCAACGGCGTCGTCGACATCATCGATCTCGTCACTGTGGGTCGGCTCTTCGGTACCTCGGCGGACCCGGGCGCTCCCGCCGACGTCAACGGCGACGGCTCCATATCGATCATCGACTTGGTGACGGTTGCGTCGCAGTTCGGCGAGCGTATCGCCCAGGCGGCCCCGGCGCGTCTCGCGACCACCGATCCGGTCGTGCGCGTGACCCTGGAGGCGGAGCCGCTAGACGGTGGCATGACCGAGGTCGTGGTGGTGGCCGAGTCGACGATGCCACTCGCGGGTTACTCGCTGAAGCTTTCGAGTGTCGCTGCCCCACGTGTGGAGCCGGGCGACGCATTGGGCGCGTCGTCATTCTGGATGACGCCGCGTCTCGCCCACACGGCGGCCGGGACGATAGTGGACCTGGCGGCCGCGCGCCTAGGACAGATGGACGAATCCCATGCGCGCGGATCGGGTGTGCTGACGCGTCTCGTCGTCCAGGGCGATCCGGCGACGGCGCTGCGCTCTATACGCGTCGACGCGGCCCAGTTCAGCGACGGCGACGGCCGTCTTCTCCCATTCGACTGGGCGCGTACGACGGTGGCTACGTACCGCACCGCGCTGCATCCGAACTATCCGAACCCGTTCAACCCCGAGACGTGGATTCCATTCAGCCTCGATGCTGAGGGCGAGGTCCGCATCCGCATCTACGACGCCCGCGGTTCCTTGACCCGCGAGCTTCACCTCGGCAGCCGGCCGGCGGGATCTTACCGTTCGCGAGACGAGGCGGCCCACTGGGACGGGCGCAACGCGTACGGCGAGAGGGTCGCCAGCGGCGTATACTACTACGAGTTCATTGCTGCCGGACGCTCTATGGTGCGCCGGATGGTAGTGCTGAAGTAGGCCGACTCGGCCATGTTGTTTGAACCGGAGCGCCGGCCCGTGCGTTTATGAGTGCGGCGGCGTGTTTCGCGTTGGAATCCAACGCGGGATTCGCCGATGTGAACGCGATCGGGCCGGCGTCCGCTGGTGGCGTCGAACCGCCGGTGGGACGTTGCGCGCGGGGCATTCACGGGCTACGGTAGTTGTGGGACATTGGCGTGTTTCGGGACACGCAGCGGGCCAGTCTGGGGTTAGGGGTAACATCCAGCCGGTCGAAAATCAGCATTCTGAGCTAGCGAAGCGGCCGCTCCGTGCGCCTCCTCATGGTGCCGGAGGGTCGCGGATACAGCGTCGC
>JABGQA010000055.1 GCA_018644665.1 Candidatus Poribacteria bacterium | reverse complement strand
ACGCGCCTGACGGGTTCGTCGAGTGGGCGCTGGAGAACGGGGCCGTGCAGAAGGACGAGGCTGAGTGGCGCGCCTACGTCCGCAACGGCTACCGAGGGCTGGAGCCGCCCGATGGCGAGGAGCCGATGGCGGAGTGACCCCGCCTGCTCAGCCCGGTGGCAGTCGGGCGGGCGGCAACGGAACCGCAGCATCGCGAGGCCGCGCACGTCGACGAGGCCCTGTCAGGGCCCGTCTGAGGATGAAACGGGTTACGCGCGCTTCTTCTTGGCGGCGGGCTTGGGAGGCCCGAACGGCGCCGCGAACGGCAGAAGCAACTCGGTGCGATCGTAGGTCGAGTACTCGAAGTCCTTGGTCATCGTGAGGCACTCGGTCGGGCACGCCTCGACGCAGAGACCGCAGAAGCAGCAGAGCGACATGTCGATGTCGAAGCGCGCGGCGTTCCGGCGAATCGGCACGCCTTTGGCCGTGTTCGAGAAGATCATGCCCTTGGGCGCTTCCTCGTATTCGATGTGGATGCAGTCCACCGGGCAGTCGTTCGCGCAGGCGAGACAGACCACGCAGTCGCCCATCTCGTTGTGCAGACGGTTGCGGGAGCCTTCGGGGATGTCGGGATGATGCTCCGGGTACTCTCTCGTCACGGCGGGCGTGAAGAACTCGCCCATGGTGATGCGCATGCCCAGCATCGATGTCCACACCGTGCCGTAGATATTCCGGAGATACTGCCTCAACCCGTACCCTTTCCTCGACGCCCGCTTGACCGCGCGGGCCGTGCCACGACGGAATCATATCCGATGCGGATGCCGATGTCTGCCCGTTCTAGGGCCCTAGTCATTGCTCCGTAGCTTCATGAGTAGCCTGAGGATTTCGAGGTACAGCCATATGAGCGTGACCATCAACCCGAACGCGGCGTACCACTCCATGTGCTTCGGCGCGTGCGTCTCCGCGCCCTGCTCGATGAAGTCGAAGTCGAGCACGAGGTTCAGCGCCGCCAACACGACCACGAACAGGCTGAACCCGATCCCGATGACCCCGCTACTGTGGATGAACGGCACGCTCGCGCCGAACATCCCCATGATGAACGAGACCATGTAGACGGCGAATATCCCGCCCGTGGCGGCCGCCACGCCGAGCTTGAAGTTCTCCGTCGCCTTGATGAGCCCCGACTTGTACGCCAGCAGAAGGCAGAACGCCGTCCCGAACGTGAGACCGACCGCCTGCGGCACGACGCCCGGATACATCATGTTCGCGACCGCCGACACGCCGCCGAGGAAGAAGCCCTGCAAAGCGCCATAGATCGGCGCCGTGATGGGGGCCCATTCGTGCTTGACGACCGTGACGATCCCCACGATCAACCCGCCGATGAGCCCAAGGCCCATCAACGGCAGCGCCACGTCGCGACCCTGGAACGTGAGTCCCCACGTCGTGTAAGCCGCCCCGACGAGGACGAGCAGGATCAGGAAGGCCTTGTTGACCGTACCCTGAATCGTCATCGACTCGGATTCAGGTACGACCGTGGTCCTCGTGAACGTACTGGCCTTCAGGGCGGGGTTCGCGGTTCTCATCGCGTTCCTCCCGAGCCGTGGCTATCCACCGATTTGGGACATGCTACGCCCCGGTCGCGCGAACTCCGTCTGGTTGATGAGGTGTCCACGCCACTTGGCCCAGACGGACGCGGTGACGGCTGCGGCGATGGCGTCGTCGTCCGCGCCACCCCGGAGCAGCGCCCGGATGTCCGTCTCGTCCAAGGCGAACAGGCAGTTGCGTAGTTTGCCGTCGGCGGTAAGGCGTATGCGGTCGCACTGGTCGCAGAACGGCTCCGTGACCGTGGCTATGATGCCGATCTCGCCGGCGCCGTCTCGGAAGCGATAGCGCTGCGCCGGTTGGCTGCCACGCCCCGGCACGACGTCCAACGGATACACCGCGCCGATCCGCTCTATGATCTCGTCGCCGGTCAGGATCTGATCCCGCGACCACTGCTCATCGCCGTCCAGGGGCATGAACTCGATGAAGCGGATGATCACCGGCCGCTCCCGCGCGAACCGCGCGAATTCGAGGAGTTCGCCTTTTGTCGTATCGCGTATGGCGACGGCGTTCACCTTCAAGGGCGTGAATCCGGCCGCCAGCGCCGCGTCGATGCCGGCGAGCACCTTGTCGAGAGCATCGCGCCGGGTGAGTTCTGCGAAGGTGTCGCGATTCAGTGAGTCGAGGCTGACGTTCAGCCGTTGGAGCCCGGCGGCCTTTAGATTCCCGGCCTGCTGCGGCAGGAGAATGCCGTTCGTCGTCAGCGCGAGGTCGTCGATGCCGTCGACATCCGCGATCTGACGGACGAGTTCGGGGAGTTCGCGACGGACCAGCGGCTCGCCTCCGGTGAGACGCACCTTGTTGACGCCCATGCCCGCCACGATCCGCACGAAGCGCGTGATCTCCTCGAAGCTGAGCACCTCCGCGCGCGGCATGAACTGCATCTCCTCGGGCATGCAGTACACGCACCGGAAGTTGCAGCGGTCCGTGACGGAGACACGCAGATTGTAGACCTGGCGACCGAACTGATCGACGAGAGGACCGTGAGCGCTGATGGCGAACTCCTCGACGGGTTCCGAGCTACCTGCGGGACATGTACTCCCCGTTGAGGTCCATTCTGGGCTCGTGGCTCAGGAGGCGGTCCCGGTCGAAGATGAAATCCTCGCGCCGACCGAAGACCGGCACGGTGATGTTCGTGTCCATGCGGATGGCGTCTTCGGGGCATGCCTCGACGCAGTACCCGCAGAAGATGCAGCGCAGTTCGTTGATCTCGAATACCGCGGGCATCTTCTCGCGGTCAGTCCACTCGTCCGGGGTGGGCTGCGCGACGATGTTGATGCAGTCGGCGGGACAGGCGGTGGCGCACATGAAGCACGCGACGCATTTCACACGGCCGTCGGGGTCCTTCGTCAGGCGATGCATCCCACGGTAACGCTCCGGCTCCGGTCGGAGGCGCTCCGGCCGTTCCTCCGGGTACTGGAGGGTCTTCTTCTTTTGCGGGATGTGCTTGAGCGTCGTGGCGAGCCCTTTGAAGACCTCGGGAACGTACATGCGCTCCCACCACGTCATCTCATGGGTGTGCGCGCTCTTCCGTGGCGTGTCCATTCGGACCTCCGGGTCGTTCCTAGGTAGCCACTGTCAATATAGACCGTACTCGAACAGCGTGTCTAGGGCGCTCACGACGTTCTCCGGCGGGACGTCAGAATCGATGACGGGCGAGGGCGCCCAGACGAATCCACCTCCCGGCGCCATCTCATCGAGCGTGGCTTTCATATGGTCCGCGGCCTTCCCCGGCGACTCCATCAGGAACTCCGCTTTGGCCCACGATCCCCCGCCCCAGAAGACGATGCTATCGCCGTACTCACGCTTCATGAACGCCGCGCTCGCGCCGACGACATCGGCGGGCAGCGTATTGACCGCGCCGAAGCCCATGTCGACGAGGTCTTGCACATGGCGATGCGAGTACACGCTCGCGAATAGCATGACCGAGCTGTCAGGCGCCAGCGACCGGAGGAGCGATACGAGCTGTTCCCAGTGCGGCTTCAGGAGTTGGCGGAACGTCGACTCACCCATGGGGAGGCCGTCGAGCAGATCGAATCGCTCCCGCTCCACCAGCAGCGCCGGAGCTTCGTCGAGCCCGGCGAGCCGAGTCTCCCAGTAGCGCATCTTCACGTCGAGCGTCCGCTCGATGATGGGCTGTGTCAGACCCGTGTCGAGCGCGAGGTCGCGGTTGACGTCCTGCCTGCCTCGGAGCAGCAGCGCCGTCTCGAGAAGGCCTCGGCCATACCCTCCGATGACCGTGGGTGGCTCGCCGATGCCGGGCGCCGCCGCCCATCGACGCTCGTCAGTGGGGTCCGGGAAGTCGTGCGCGGCCACGGCGTTCGACGGAAGTTCGCCGCTCAGAGGCACGGTCCGCGGCCGGAACGCGTACTCCGGCCCTCGGCGTTCCCAGTCGACGCCCCACTCGTCGGTCAGACGGCGCACGGGAATCCTGGGCAGTTCGACGCCCCGAGGATCCTCCTCCTCGTGCACTACCGGAAGCCAGTCGTAGCGTTCCTCGCCGTCGTCATCCTCGGGAACGAGTGGGCCGGGCGTGGGCAGCCATCCTGTGGCGTCGGCGGGGTACAGCTCGAGGAGCGCCTCATGGGGCAGCGCCAGCCGCTCCTGCGCGTTGACGACTACGCGCGAGATGTCGTCGATTTCAAGGTGGCGCAGCAGCGCGTCTTGCGCCTCGACGCGCAGCCCCGTCAGACCGGTGGCCGAGAAGTCCAGCGGGACGCGGTCCGGTTCCTGGTGATTCAGCGCCACGCGGATGCGCTCCGCGGGCGCTAGGGTAGGCTTCGCCATCGACTACCGCTGCGGCTGTTCGCGCAGGCGGTTCACCGCGAGCTTGGCTTCCCACCGGAGCGCTGCGGGGATGTCCATGTCACTCGCGAGCGACTTGAGCGCGTCGCCCACGGCGGGGTCGCGGATCTCCTTGAGCGCCTGCACGACGCATCGCTGGAAAGCTGGCGACGGGTCCTTGAGTCGGTCGAGAAGCGGCTTGACCGCGTCCACGCCGATGAATCCCAATGCGCGCACGGCTTCCTGGCGCACGGCGCCGTTGTCGTCGTCGAACAGGGCGATGAGCGGCTTGACGGCGTTGGCGCCACCGATCTCGCCGAGGCACTTCGCCGCTGCGCCGCGTAGGTAGTTGTCGTCTTCCTCGAGCAGCAGGATCAGCGGCTCCGAAGCCGACTCGCCAAGCTCGACGAGCGCGCGGGCGGCCACGTGTCGGACGTTCCAGTCGGGGTCGCGCAGTTCGACGAGCCGCATTTCCAGGTCGTCCGACGACTTCACCTTAGCCATGTCGCTGTTCCTTCCACACGCCAGGCCGAACACGGGTCACGCCGATATGTCGACGATCTTCTTGCGCGATGTCTCGCCGGACACGATCCGCACTTGGGACGCCCTGATGCTCAGGTCTTTCGCGAGCGCCTGCCGCACGGCCTTGTTCGCCTTGCCCTTTTCAGGCGCCGCGTGCACCCAGACCTTCGCTTCCGTCTCAGACAGCCACTCGACCAACTGACGGGACGCCTTCGGTATGACGGAGACGGTGACGCGCGGCATGGGTCGGGCTCACTTCGTTCGGGCGATGACGGTAGCGTAGCACGCGCGTTGAAGGGCAGCAACGGCGCGGTAACTGTCCGTGTGCGGGCGTCGCGCCTGCCCCGTGCAACGGACATCACGGCGCCCTTCCTGTCTCGATCTGCATCCGGTGATCCGTTTGTATTTGTTGCGCTACCTGAGTATACCTCGTAAGCTGTCATCGTTGGGTAGGGTCGCGCGGCGAGCGAGGTGACGCGCGGCCTACCGCCAGCGCGGCCCCAGACTCTACGGCGGCGCCGCAGCACACGGGAGTATCGACATGGGAGCCATCTTCGGCGAGACGCTCACGTTCAATCAGGACGACGCAGCGCATATCGAACTCGTCGTGTTCGGTGACGAGTTCTACGCGCGGTACGAGACGGTCGATGGATACACCGTCGTGTACGATGCAGACCTCGGGCAGTACTGTTACGCGTTCCTGCTGGGCGGCCGGTTCGTGTCGAGTCGCGCCGCGACCGCAAAGCCGCCACCCCCCGGGCTCCGCCGACATCTCAGAGAGACGAAGGACGCCAGGAACGCGACCTTCGACGCCCGGTTCTCCTCGGCGCTGCCGCCTGAGCCCGTAGATGACCCACTCATCATGCGCGCGTTCGCTGCGAACCAGGGCCTACTGCCCGGCCGGCGTGTGGCGGATGGGCAGGTGCGTGGGCTCACCGTGCTCGTGGAATTCGCGGACAGGGACGCGGGCGTGACCGCAGACGATGTCGACGCGCTACTGAACGCCGAGAACTACGCGGTGAACGGAGCCTCGTGCTCGGTGCGGGAATACTTCCTGCGTGTGTCGAACGGCGCTCTCGATTACGGCAACCGCGTCGTCGGCCCGGTGAAGCTGAGCAAGAACCGCAGTCACTATAAGGAGCGTCTTCTCGTGCGCGAGGCCCTGGACATCGTGGTGCACGAACTCGGCATCGACCTGTCGGAGTTCGACTCGCGAGGCGAGGGCGTCGTCGACGCTCTGAACTTCATGTACGCCGGCCGAACCGCATACGAAGGCAAGCTCTGGCCGCACAACTCGCACATCAACCTGAACTACGGCGGCATCCAGACCAGCATGTACATGCTGACGAGCCTCGGCCGCCACAGCGTGGATCTCACCATCGGCACGTTCTGCCACGAGAACGGACATCAGCTCTGCCGGTTCCCGGACATGTACGACTACGGCCTGCGCGACGGTGACTTCGAGGACAGCCAGGGCATCGGTCGATACTGCCTCATGGGATCAGGCAACCATCTGAACCGGGGACGCTCGCCGTCCCCCGTGTGCGCGTACCTTCGCCACCTCGTCGGTTGGGCGGACACGGAGATCCTGGTGCACGGGGAGGGCGAGTACTCCGCCCGTCATGGCGACTATGGCTCCGTCATCAAGTACGAAACCGACAGAGACAACGAATACTTCCTCGTCGAGAACAGGACGCAGATCGGTCTGGACACGCATCTGCCCGACGGCGGGTTGGCGGTCTACCACTGTGACACGTTGGGTTCCAACGAGTGGCAGGAGGGCGCGCGCGACCGCCACTACCAGTGCGCCCTGATCCAGGCCGACGGTCATTTGGATCTGGAGAGCAACCGGAACACGGGGGACTCGGGGGATCTGTTCCCCGAGACTGCAGGCGTCGCCCTTTCGCACGACACAACGCCCTCCTCCCGGCAGTGGGACGGCGCCGAATCCGGTCTGACGCTGTCCGATGTTGGGCCGCCGGGAGCCGCGATTCCCTTCCGGATCGGCGTCCCCGCCGCGGCGCCCTCTGTCACGGGACGGCAGAGCCCAGATGCGCTCATCCCGGACAACGACCCAGAAGGGGCCGTCAGTCGCATCGCGATCGCGCAAGCCGGCGTGGCGCGGTCGGTCAAGGTGGTTGTGGATATCACGCATACGTACACCGGCGACCTGCAGGTGCGCTTGGAGGCGCCGTCGGGGGCGGCCGCCACGCTGCACGACCGCGAGGGGCGGAGCAGAGACGACCTCCGGCGCACGTACAGCGCGGACACCACTGACGCGATGGCGACGCTGGCCGGCCAGAGCATCCAAGGGCCCTGGACGCTGCACGTGAGGGATCTCGCGCGACGCGACACCGGCCGCCTGAACGAATGGAGCATCGAGATCGGCTACGAGCCGACGGACGAGTCCATCGAGATCGAGCACGAGCCGAAGCTGACCATACCCGACGACGATGCCGACGGCGCGCTGAACGCGATCACCATACCCGACGACGCGGTAGCCAAGGCGGTAGGTGTGAGCGTGCACATCGTGCATCCTCACATCGGCGATCTCGTTGTCGCGCTGATCGCCCCGTCGGGACGTCGAGCCGTCCTCCACGATCGCGCAGGCGCCGGGAAGAGGAACCTATATGCGAGCTACGACGCGTCCACGACCCCTGCTCTGAGCGCCCTCGTTGGTGAGCCCACGCGGGGCGATTGGACGCTGCACATCCAGGATCTCGCCGCGCCAGATGCCGGCAAGCTCGAGCAATGGTGGCTCCGCCTGACGCACTGATGCGTTGACGCAGGTCGATCGTCGCATGCGCTCGGCAGTCGCCGGGCTTGCCTTGCCGCCGACCGGGGTCGCTGCAACAATCTGCCCTCGCGCCTGATTTCACAGCCACCGCGAGGGCCGAGACGCCAATGCCTGACGCCTACCACCGCGTGGACGCCGACGCGCTGAGGACGTTCGCCGAGGAACTGTTCCTGGCGGCCGGCACACCTCCCGACATCGCCGAGTGCGTCGCGGGGATCGTGATCAACGCTGATCTCGCCGGCCATCCGTCGCATGGGGTGTTCCGCATCATCGGCTACATGCCCGCGATCGAACGCGGCCACATGGTCCCGGACGCGCGCCCCGAGATACTTGACGAGAAGACGGGCGCGGCATCCGTCGACGCCAAACGCGGCTGGGGGCACTACGCGGCACAGTGGAGCATGCGCCTCGCCATCGAGAAGGCGAAGGAGACCGGGATCGCGTGCGTCAGCCTGCGCAATTACGCGCACATCGGCCGTCTCGGGCAATACGTCGAGCAGGCGGCCGAGGCGGGGTGTGTTGGGATCATCACGCTCGGCGAAGGCGGCCGCGGCGTCGGCCCTGCGGCGCCGTTCGGCGGTACGGAGCCCGCCCTGCTCACGAACCCCTTCACCATCGGCGCGCCGACGGGCGACGATACCCCGTTCGTCTCCGATTTCGCCACGACCGTGGTCGCCAACGGCAAGATACGCGTCGCCCGGGAGGAAAACCGGGAGCTACCGGCCGGAGCCATCGTCGACAAGCATCACCAACCGAGCGTCGACCCCGACGACTGGTTCGACGGCGGGCAGTCCGTCATCTTCGGCGGCCATAAGGGGTATGCGCTGTCGTTGGCTACGTGCCTGCTCGGCGGTCTTACGGGGAACTTCGGGACGGAATGGAACCGTATGCACGGTGTGTTCCTCGTCGCGATCGATGTGGCTGCCTTCCTCCCGCCGGACGAGTACTCGCGGAACGCGCGGGCCTTCCTCGACGGGATCACAGACAACCCGCCGGCAGAAGGCTTCGACGAGGTAGTTGCGCCGGGTGAACCGGAGCAGCGGAGCCGTCGTGAAAAGCTGGAGGTGGGAATCGACGTCCCGGATGCCGTCTGGCGTCAGCTAGGGGAGGCAGCGGCGAAACTCGGAGTAACGCCGCCAGGCTGACACTCCGCCGCTGGCACTAGGGAGCACGCGATGCCTCTACCGGACGCCGTGCCACGGTTCAGGGACGCCGCCGTTGCGGCCTTCGGCGGGCGCGTGCAGTGCCTGCTGCTCACAGGCAGCCACGCCCGCGGAGACGCCCACGCATCGAGCGACATCGACATGTGGCTCCTTCTGGACGAGGTCTCGCCGTGTGATCTGCGCCGCGTGGCGGAAATCATCGCCTCGATACCCTCCCACTGCGAACTCAACATCCAGTGCATCTCGACCGCCGAGATGCAGATGGCCCGGGGCGCGTTCGAGCCGGTGCAGTTCCATCTCGACGGCATCGTCCTCCACGGCGACCTCTCCCTACCACCCCTGACCGACGAAGACGTGCGAGGCGCCGCCGCGCGCATCGGGGCCGAAGTGCTCATGGGTTGTCGGCACTACATAACCGCGCGGGAGGCGGAAGCGGCCCTCGCGGACGGGAAACTTCGCACGTGGGTGCTGAAGCCGCTGATGTGGGCGCTCCGCTACGAAGCCTATGGTCGGCTTGGCGAGTACCCCCGACACCTCACGACGCTTCACGATGCTGCGTTCTCGCCCGACGCGCAGGCGTTAGTGCAGACGTACGGGCAGATGCTCCTGGACGGGTTCGAGGGGGTATGCCTGCGGGTCGTTGACCAGGCCGAGGCGGTCGCGCGCGACCTTCTACGGCGAGTCCACATAGGGCAGATGCGTGCCGACGGGACCGACCGGCCGAGTAGCGATGGGTGTGGCGAGCACGACAACGGGGCCAGAGCGCCGGTAAGGCCCTGACCCCGTCATGTGCGTGGCGTCGTGTCAGTTCGCCGTATCGACCTCGACGGAGCCGTTGAAGGTTTCGAGACGCACGTCGTCCCCGCCGCCGTTGACCGCCGTCTCGTAAGACGATCCGAACATGCGACGTTTCCCCTCGGGGCGTCCCCAGGCCGTTCGTATAGACCCGTGCATGCCCACCTTGCCGCGTAGGTCGAACGCCGCGTCGCCGGGGACGGTGAGGTTCACGTCACCGTTGAGCGTCTTCGCGTGCAAGCCGCCTCCGAAGTGACCGCCCGCCGTCACGTGGATGCCGCCGTTCACGGTCTCCAGCTGGCTGTGGTCCCCAAGGCCGGCAGCGCGGACGGTGATGTCCCCGTTCACGGTCTTGCCGTGCACGCCGCCGGACACGCTTTCGTCGGTCTCGAACGTCAGCGTTCCGTTCACGGTGTGCAGCGTCGCGTCGTCGCGCGTGCCGACAACACGGACCTCGCCGTTTACCGTCTTCGCGGCGACGACGAACCGGGACGGCAAGCGCACCTCGTAGGCCATCTTGGCCTCCTTGATGTGCTTGGGGGTCTGCTTGCCGTTGTCGTGGTAGTGGGTCTTCACGACGAGCGTGCCGTCTTCTCTCGTCAGGATGGGGCGGAACTCTTCGCGGTATACCGCGCCTTTCGCCTCGTCCGTCGAGCGCACGACACGATGCGCGACGATGCGGACCGTCTCATCGTCCACGCCCTGGATATCGATCGCGCCGTTGACGGTGCTCAGGTCGAGGGCGTTCAGGCCGTCGGCGGCCTCCTCGAAGGTGAGGGTGTCCTTCCACTCGGTCTTGTCCGCGTCGAACTCGCCGTCGGCGTTCCACGCGCCGTGTTCCTCGAGGTGTTCGACGTGCTCGGCCGCTTCGCCCCACGCTTCCTCGAACGCCGTCTTGAACGTGTCCTCGAAGGAGACCCGGAACGTCTCCTTGAAGCGGGACTTGACCTCGTCGTCGATGCCCTCGTCAAAGGTCTCGCGCCACGACTTCTCGAACGCCTTCTCCCACGTCGTCTCGAAGGCTTCCTCGACGGACGAGAACGCCTCCGTGATCCATGCACCCAGGTCTTCGCCGGCGCGAGGACCCGCTTCGGCTGGGATGAGCGCGGCGGTAACAAGCGTAAGCATGACAATTCCTCCGGTCACGATTCCAACGGCGCCTTTCACGAGCGATCTCCTTCTCTCCGGTCGCGCGGCTGCGGGCTAGCGCGTTCTGATGGCGACATCGCCTCTACCGGTGTGCAGACGGATTTCCGGGCCGCCTCCGAGGCGCGTGCCACGGACGGAGCGTCCATCCCTATGGCGTTCGACGTCTTCGAGGTCGACGCGGTAGGAGACTTCACCGTGCGATGTCGAGGCGTCCAGGGCGAAGGGCAGTTCGTCGCCGACGGTGAGGGATATGTCCCCATTCCCGGACGTCAACTCGGCCCGCCCGTCCGTCACGACGATGACCGCTTCGACAATGCCCGACCCGCTGTGCGCGGTCAGTTCGCCGACATCCTCAGCAATCACGCCGATGTCGCCGTTCCCGGTCTTGGCGTCCAGCAGACCGTCGACTTGCACGGCGCCGACGCGCACCGAGCCGTTCCCGGACCGCGCCGTCAGGGTTGCGACGCTCGCCGCCTTGACGCTGACATCGCCGTGGCTCGTGTTGAGGGTCACTGCCTCGGCGACCTCACCCTCAATGTACGCGTCGATGTCGCCTCGGCCGGAGTGCGCGGAGACCGTCTCCGCCCCGTTCGCGCGTAGCGCCAGGTCGCCCTTCCCCGTCTTCAGGTAGATGGCGCCCGTCGCGGCGTCGAATTCGGCGGTGATGTCGCCGGAGCCCGACTGCGCGTTGAGACTGTCGAGATTCCCCTTGGCGATCGCGAGGTCGCCGTGCCCCGTGTGGAGGGTCACGGCGCCAGCGCAGTCCTCAAGGTCGATCTCGCCGTGACCGGTGCGAACCTCGACCCCACCCTCGACGCGCGCCAGGCGCACATCGCCGTGGCCCGTGTGGATGGTTGCCGAGCCACGCACGTCCGCGCCGACGATGTCGCCGTGGCCGGTGCGCGCGTTCAGGAGGCCGACATCCGAGTCCGTCACGGCTACGTCCCCGTGGCCGGTGTGTAGCTCAATGTCGCCAGTGACGTGTGACAGAGCGACGTCGCCGTGACCCGTGCTGACGGAGACCGTGTCGGGCTCCACGTGCTTCACGCCCACGTCCCCGTGACCCGTCCTGGCGTGCAACGCGGGGCCGTGGTCGGCAGCGTCCCCGGATGCAAGACGACTCGGCACCGTGATCTTGAAGTCGACGGACGCCTGCTTGACGTGCTTCGGCCGCTGCTTGTCCTTGCCCTCGGGTCTGTGGACATCGATGACCAGCGTTCCGCCGTCGCGCCGTACGATGGGGCGGAACTCCGCACGATAGGCCGCGCCCTTGCTCTCGTTCCTGGAACTCACCACACGTTTCGCCGAGACGCGGATGGCGTCGCCGTCATCCCCGACGATCTCGACGTCGCCGTGAGGCGTCTGCACGTCGACGACGCTCACCCCGTCCGCCGACTCCTCGAACGCCAGAGTGTCCTCCCAACGCGTCTTCCTGGAGTCGAACAGCTCTCCAACGGTGTCCCACGCGCCGACTTCAGGCGCCTCGCGCGCGCGCCTCAGCGCATCGGCGGCCGTCTCCCGGGCAGCGGTCAGCGCGGCCTCGGCGCCCGCCCGCGCCTCTCCGGTCGTAGGAAGTCCAGCGAACGACAACAGCCCCGCATTCCAGACCAGTCCTAACACGACGCAGCCTCCGGTAAGAATCCACACGCCCTTACTCATGCCGACCTCCGTCCACGCGCGGCGACCCGTCAGTCGACGCTGATGGTGATGTCCCCGACGCCAGCGTGCAGACGCACGGGCGTCCCTCCGCCGTTCCGCGTCGCGGTGACCGACCCTTCGGTCGAATCGTGGCCGTCGTCGAGATCACATTCCACGATCACGCGACCGTCGTCAGTGGTCGCGTCGATGTCACATGCGAACGCCTCGGGCAGCGTGATGCGCACCTCGCCGTCGTCCGTGGTGAGTTCGATGAGCTGCTCCGCGCCGCCGAGTCGTCCCTCGACCTTGCCCGCGCCCGTCTTCGCGCGGACGGCGTTCGCGGAGCCCAAGTTGAAGATGACGTCGCCGTCCGCCGATGTAAGCTCGACATCCCCCTCCGCGGAGCCGAGGTTCGCGACGACATTGCCGGCCCCCGATACCGCAACGACGGATCGAGCGTCGCCCATGTTGACGGTGACCGCGCCGTCGTCGCTGGCGAATTCGGCATCGTCGGCAACACTGCCCATGTTCGCTGTGACGCTGCCGGCCCCGCAGCGCATCCGCAACGACTCCGCGCCGCCGCTGTTGAGCGCCACGGCGCCATCGTCGGACGCGAGCTCGGCGGCTCCGTCGATTTCCGCGCAGTTCACAGCGACTGCGCCGCTGCCCGAGTGCGCCGTGATCGAGCCAACGCCCCCACCGTTGAAGGTCGCCCCACCGTCGCCCGTGGCCATCTCGACCGCGCCGGCGACATCTCCAGCCAGCGACGCCTCGACGGAACCATTGCCCGTCTTCATGGTCAGCGCGCCCGCCTCGGCCAGCGTCGCGCGGATGTCACCATCGCCCGTCTCCAGCCGCACGTTGGAATCCGCGTCTCCGCCGCCGTCCACGGTGATGACCCCGTCGCCGGTTTTGACGTCCAGGTCGTCGAACTGGCCTGCATTGACATTCACCGAGCCATCGTTGGTGACGAGGTTGGCAGTACCCGAGCACTCGTGGACGTCGATGCCCCCGTCGCCGGTCTTGACGTCGATCTCGCCGTCGCTGTCGGACAACCTGACGCTGCCGTCGCCGGTGTTCAGCGATAGCTTGCCGGACGCGCCAGACACCTCAATGCCTCCGTCACCGGTGCTCACGTTCAGGTCGGCGATCTCGGAGTCGTTCACGCGGACCGAGCCGTCTCCCGTTGTGACGTTCGCCTGCCCGCGCACGCCGCGAAGCTCGATGTGGCCGTCGCCCGTGTTGAGATCGGCCTGCGACACGTCGAGTCCACCGATCTCGATGGGCCCTTCGCCCGTGCGCGCCGAGACGAGAAGGCCGTCGGGCAGCCGCAATTCGACGTCGTCTTCCCCGTCGAACTTGAGATTCAGGTTGTCCCCGTCGCTCTGGGAGCGCGCTTCGCGGTTGGCGTGCACGCGACCGTCGTCAGATCTCGACAGCCTGACCGCGCCTTGGTCGAGGTTCACCGCGACGCTCGTGGTCGGCGCGTCCCACGCGTGGGCGCCCGTCGTCTGCGTGCTCGTCGTTTGCGTGCCTGTGGTCTGCGTGCCCGTCGTCTGCGATGATGACGACGCCTGTCCCTCACCGTCCGAAAACGCCCGGGCGAACTGCTGCCCGAAGCTACCGAACTCCTTGCCGAAGTCCTTCATGAAGTTCTCGAAGGCGCCGGAGAAGTGCTGCTCGAAGTCCTGCCCCCAATCGCCCCATTGGCGCGCTTCGTCGCGGACGTGCTCCCGGGCTCTCCCGAGCGCCTCGTCCACGGCGTGCTTTACGGAGTGCTTCATGTGCTGCCTCGCCTCGTCCTGATGACGGCGCGCCCGGTCTCGATGTCGCCGCGCGTCACGCCCGCGGCCTCTTGCCTCCCGCGCGCGCTGTCGGGCATTGCGGCGAGCGTCCCCGCGTGGGCCGTCTGCCCCTTGGCGCGGCGGGGACTGCCCCAGCTTGCGGTAGAGCGTGTGTACGGGGACGCGCAGCATCTGCGCCGCCTGGAACACGTCGCCGCCACAGCGCTCGATGGTCTGACGTATCACGTCGCGCTCGATTTCCTCCATCGGTCGCCCGATGAGGTCGCCGTCGGCCGCTGGCGGCTCTCGATCCATGAGGCGCAGGAGCCTCTCCGCCTGCTCCGGCGTGACCTTCCCGTCGGCAACCAACTGAAGGACCGCCTTGTACTCGTCGCTGGGTTCGCCGTTGGGCTCGTCGTTGGGTTCGTCGGTGACCTCGGGCTCGTCGGTCCTGGTTTCGTCCGCCATCTCTTCTCTCCTCACACGTAACAACCGATCGCGCGATGCGCGGGTCTACAGCTCTTCCAGCGCGGCGATGGCCTCTTCGGCGGAGATATCGCCGTCGCGTAGTCGCGTCAGGACCTCCTGCCGTTCCGGCGTAATGCCCTCATCGCCCGCTGGCAGGTCGTCTGGGTCATCGTCGGGCTCGACATCGCTGCCCTCGTAGCCCATCTCCTGAATAACGCCGTTCAGACGGGTGCGGAGGGTGGCGTAGGCGATGTTCAGCTCGCGCTCCATCTCCTTGAGATTCCCCCGGTTCCTGACGAACGTCTCGATGAACTGGAGGCTGGGCTCGGAGAGGCGGCAGAACCTGGACGCCGCGAACGCGCCTCGGACCTCCGTGCCGCACTCGGAGCATTGCAGGTTCGTGACGACCATGTCGGGTCGCCCGCACGATGGGCACTTCTCGACTATTTTCCGCATTGTTCCAATCTCTTGGGCCGGCGTCTGCTGTATCTTGGCATGCGTGAACGCCTTACGCAAATATTTCTGCGCACACGGCATATATTTGCTGCAGGATGCGCAATTCGATGGCACGTCGAGAAGGCTTGTAGGCCGCTGCGCTGAACACGTGCAATGACCGCGCAGTTGATATAGACTGTGAAAGGCCCGTCTGCAGCGGGCCGACTTGGTCGCCACGCGTGCGCGGAGAAGGGACGAGAGACTGTGTATATCCGGCTTTGGGGCGTGCGGGGTTCGATCCCAACGCCGATGGCAACGGAGCAATACCGGCACAAGCTTAGGAAAGTGCTCCAGCGCGCGCACGGGCAGGACCTGTCGGACGAGTCCAAAGTCGACGCATTCGTGGAAGAGTTGCCCGTCACGGAGCGCCTGCTCGTGGGCGGGGACACCACCTGCATTGAGGTGAGTGACGGCGAGACCTGCCTGGTCGTCGACGCAGGGTCGGGGATTCGCCGCCTGGGTCTGGAGATGATGAAGGGCGGGCGCTACGCGAATTATGGCGGCGCCGTCCACCTCCTGTTCTCGCACCATCACCACGACCACACATGCGGCTTCCCGTTCTTCGTTCCTGGTTTTCTACCGACTTCGGACATCCGGCTGCACGGCGTGCACAAGGGACTGGAAGCGCGGATGGCAGGTCTCCAGGTGGGGGAGTACTTCCCGGTGCCCCTGGAGGTGATGCCGTCCAAGAAGACGTACCACCAGCTGACCGTGGACAAGCCTTACCGGATCGGCGAGTTCACCATCACGCCGACGGAGCTGAACCATCCGGGGGACACGTACGGCTACCGCTTCGAATGGCGCGACAAGGTGTTCGTCGTGGCCTCCGACACGGAATTCAAGAATCCCGACGAGGAGACGATCGAGCACTTCACCGCCTTCTTCCGGGACGCGGACTACCTGTACTTCGACGGCCAATACACGGTACAGGAAGCCTTCGTGAAGGAGGACTGGGGTCACAGTTCCGCGATGCACGGCGTAGATCTGTCGGTTCGCGCGGGCGTGAAGTGCCTCCTCGTCGGCCACCACGACCCGGCCTACGATGACGAGACGATCGTCAGCATTGAGGAGGACGCGCACATGTATCGCGACCTGCTCTACCCAGACGCTACGCTCGACGTGATCGCCGCTATCGAGGGCGCCACGTTCGACCTTTCCGAATGAACCCGCCAGTTCATCCCCGTTAGGAGCATGTGACAATGGGTACGCCCCAGCGCCTCGCCATAGACGGGGGCGACCCCGTCATCGCGGAGGCCCTGCCCGGGGGCGCCGCGGCCCGCAGCCTTATCGACGAGCGTGAAATCGACGCGGTAAGCGACGTGATCCGCTCGGGGAATCTATTCCGATTCGCCGACCACGCGAATTCCCAGTGCAGCCAGTTCGAGCGCGAGGCGTGCGACTACCTCGGCGTGAAGTACGGCTTGCTGGTCAATTCCGGCACCAACGCGATCCTCTCGGGACTCGTCGGATTGGGCGTTGGCCCCGGCGACGAGGTGATCGTGCCGGCGTACACGTACATCGCCACAGCGTCCGCGATCGTCAGCGCCGGCGCTGTGCCGATCCTGGCAGAGATCGACGAATCCCTGGGTCTCGATCCCGAGGACGTGGCGCGGAAGATCACGCCACACACCAAGTGCATCATGCCGGTGCACATGCAGGGCGTCCCGGCGCGGCTGAACGACATCCGCAAGGTCGCCGAGGAACACGGCATCGATGTGCTGGAGGACTGCTGCCAGTCCATCGGCGCGCGTTACTTCGACAAGGTGACCGGCTCCATGGGCAAGGCCGGGGCGTGGAGCTTCAACTACTACAAGGTCATCACGTGCGGCGAAGGTGGGTTCGTCTTCACCGACGATTACGACGTCTACGAGCGGGCGTGCTTCTTCCACGAGCCGGGACTGCCGATGTGGATGAAGGAGCAGGAAGAGGGTTCGCCGGAGTGGGTGAACGAGCCGTTCAGCGCCCTCGGGCTTCGGTCCAATGAGATGGTCGCGGCGATGATGCGTGTCCAGCTCACCAAGATGGACACCGCGCTGGACCTGACGCGCGCGGCGAAGGCCGGCTACCTCGCCAAGCTCGAGTCGGGGCGTCACTACGTGGCGCAACATCAGGACGACCCCGAAGGCGACTGTGGGATCAGCGCGGCGATCGTCGTGGAATCGCGCGAGACCGCCGAGCGGTTCGCAAAGGCCCTCACCGCCGAGGGCGTGCCCTCCGGCACGTACCACAACGACGGGTTCCCGGACAGGCACATCTACCGGTACTGGGACTCCATCCTGCAGAAGCGCACGCACCATCCCGGCGTCAGCCCGTGGACGCACCCGATGTACAAGGGCTCCGTGGACTACCACGAGAACATGTGCCCGCGCACGCTGGACATACTCGGGCGCACGATCCGATTCGGGTTCAACGTCAACATGACGGCGGAGCACGGCGAACTGATCGCGCGGGCCGTCAACAAGGTCGACGCGGGTCTCAGCGCGTCATAGGAAGGCCGCCGCATGGCTGGGTACGGCGTAATAGGCGTCGGGACGATCGGACGACGGCACATCCAGGGCTACGCTGGCGTCTCTGGCTCCAAGGTCGAAGCGGTGTCGGACGTGCATCCCGGCGCGCTCGCGGGCGCGGCGACTTCATACCAGGTCGCCGGGTCGTACGCGGACTACAACGACCTCCTGGCGGACGATGCCATCGTCGGCGTCAGCATCTGCACGCCCCCGTTCAATCACGCGGAGATCACCATCGCAGCGGCCGAAGCCGGGAAGCACGTCCTGGTAGAGAAGCCCATGTGCATGACCGCCGCTGAGGCGAGGAGCATGGTGGCCGCGACCCGGAACGCGGGCGTGATTCTCGGCGTCTGTCACGCGCGGTCGCGCTTCCGTGCGAGTACTGAAGCCGCTCGCACGCACGTCGCAGACGGCAAACTTGGCGACGTGTACTACGCACGCGTGGCGAGTTCCCGGCGGCGCGGTCGGCCCGGCGTGGACATACTGACGCACAGCCGATGGTTCCTCGACTCCGAGTTGGCCGGAGGCGGGACGCTGTTCGATATCGGCTGCTACGACATCGACCGCTTGCTGTATGTCCTCGGGAGTCCTCGGCCGGTATCGGTGAGCGCGATGACGTACCGCGGCATTCCGCACAACCTGCCCGCCGACGTGAAGTACGACGTTGAGGAGCACGCCACGCTGTTCGTCCGTTTCGAGGGCGGCGTTGCCGCGACGTTCGAGAAGGCGTCCGCGATCAACGACGTGGGCGAGAACACGATGCAGATCCTCGGCTCCGAGGGCGGCATCCGCCTCGATCCGTTCACGTATTTCACCGAAGAAGACGGCGAGCAGGTCGATCTGACGCCGGACCTGCCACGGGACACGGGCGAAAACCTCTTCAGCGACTTCGTTCGAGCATGTGAACAAGGCGCCGAGCCGAAGACAACGGGCGAGGACGGCGTAAAAGTGATGCAGATCATGACGTCGGCGTACGAATCCGCGCGCATCGGCGGCGAGATCCGCATTTCCTGACGTCCACGACGGTCCCGGTCGGTTCACCATTCCGTCACGGCGTGCGCTCGAGGCGCCTTCCCTGGGTTGCTTGCGTATGAGCGCCGACCTCGAGACCGCCGCCCAACCGATCGACCACTTCATCCGCTATCAGGAGATGGTGTTTCGCCGTCAGCATCGTCTGCTGCGCTCGACGATGCGCGGAATGGATGGAGCCGAAGCCAAGCGCGAGGAGCTTCTGGAGCAGATCCGCGACTCCGCGAGCAAACGGCGCGACGAAGAAGAGCTACAGGAGCGCCTCTACCTTGTCGCCTTCCTCGGCGGCGAGGCCGAATACGACGCTCTCGTCGAACTTGTCACGCCCGACGACGAAGACGACCCCCAATACCTCGACATCGGCGAGCACCCGCTCCTGCGGAACGAAGATACGCGGGCGGGGTTCTACGCGGCCCTGGGGACGCTGGGTCAGCAACTGGGCAACCGCGACGGCGCCCGGCTGGAGACGCTGGCGCTGCTGCTGCGTCGGGGCATGTCCGACGAGGCCCCCGACGTGAGGATTGCCGCCGCGGGAGCCGCTTCGCGGAGCGTGAAGTACAGCCGTCAGGGGATGGCGCACTACGCCACGCTAGTCAGACCGCTAATACGCCTGCTGGGCGATCCCGGGTGGAACGTGAAGCGCGCGGCCGTGTCCGCGCTCGCGGACATCCCGACGCCGCAATCGCAGAGGGCGCTGGAGCGGTTCGGAGCGCGCGAAGACGACCTGCACCTCACGCGTTTCGCCGCGTGGGCGCTGAACCGCGTCCGCGAACGCTCAGGCGTGTTCCGGTCGCTGCTGGATTCGCTCCGGAAGCCCGCTCGGTAGGACGGCCCGTCCTTGCCTGGTACCCGCCTCCGTAGACAACGTCCTGCTCGCGGGCCGCGGCATCTCGGCGTGCCAGCCGGCATTCCAGTCTGCCCGCAGTATGGCTTCCGCCATGGCGATATCTCAGGCCGGCGGCACGGCGGCGGGCCTGTGCGTGGCCAGCGCCTGCCGGCCCGCGGACTTCCCGGGCGCCGACCTCCAGACCCAACTGGAAGGTGACGGAGGCGTGATCCGCGTGCCCGTGCGTGAACGAGAACACCCGCGCTCAGAGTGATCGCGAGCGACGGCAGGGCACAACACCGATAGCGGCGTCGCGGCCTGTGCTTCCCGCTCACGAGCCCCTGCTCAGCCTGCGGCCACGGGCGTGCTTGGGTCGTTCCCCCACTCGCCCCAGGATGCCACGTAGTTCCTGACACGCGGGTAGCCGAGCGTTCGCAACACTCCGTAGACCTGCGCGGATCGCTCGCCCGACTGGCAGTAGCACACGATCTCTCTGTCCGGGACGATCCCGAGCGCCGTCAGCCGGGGCGTAAGCTCGGCCAATGTCGCAAACCGAGGCACGCCGCCGCCCGCGTCGACGAGCGTTTCGGACCACTCCATCCACACGGCGTCGGGTATGTGGCCGTTTCGCACGGCGCCGCGGCCCCGTCCGCGGTATTCGGCCTCGGAGCGAGTGTCCACGAACAGGACATCGTCCCGGTTCATGTTGTCGAGAATCCACCGCTTCGTGGCCAGGTTCTCGTGCGCCGGGGAGGCGCTGAGATCATACGCAACGGGCGGGCATGCCGCCTCCGGCCCCGAGTTCAACGCCTGCCCGTCCGAGTGCCACGCCATGATGCCTCCGTCCAGGACACTCACGCGCGGATGCGCTGCGCGATCCAACACCCACACCATCGGTCCCACGCGCGCGCCGGAGCCGTCGTCGTACAGCAGCAGGTGGTCGTCCCGCGAGATGCCCGACGCCCCCAGCCGGGCGGCGATGTCCGCGGCTTTGGGGCCGGTGTCGGCCCCTATCGCGAAATCGCCGGGCGATAGGCTCATCGAGCCGGGGAGACGATGCGCTGTCCACGCCGCATGTCCGCGCGTGTCGACGACGCGCCACGCCCCGTCACCCGCGAGGATCGCCGCGCGCGCCTCAGAAACCGACTCGACATCCACCGGTGGGCATTCCATCTCTGACATGTTCTCCAGGAAGTCGGGTGCGGATCAGCAGACGGCAAGCCAGTCCCGTACGGAGGCGGCCCGTAGCATCGGCTGCAACGGCGCACGCCGGATACCCAGACACGAGCCAGGACGCTTGCATTGTCGCCCATACGTCCAAGGACCGGCGGGCGATCGCAACGTCAGCGACCTCGGTTCGCCGCGGCCGAGGGTCCATCCCAAGCAGTAGTCCCTGGGTCCGATGGTCGGAAGCCCTGTGACGACGTTCCTTTGGGGTCACTGCCGCCCGCCGCGCATCTACGGCGCGCAACCATCGGCGCGAGATGCCAAAGGCCGCTGCCGACCACGACAAGCGCCTGTCAGCGACGCCGACGTAGACGATGCTGCAGTCCGAGCCATCGGCGCGACCCGTGTCGTCACCGACGGTCGCGTCCGTCCGTGCGGCGCGCGCGTTCGGACGAACACCGGCGCTGTGGTAGCATAGCGTAGGGTCTTAGGGGAGTGGCCGTGAACGGCAAGAACATCGTCCTCGGAGTCACGGGGAGCATCGCCGCTTACAAGGCGGCGGATATCGCCGGTGGCCTGCGCAAAGCCGGCGCCGATGTCCATATCGTGATGACCGACGCCGCCACGCGGTTCGTGACGCCGACGACCCTGGCGACCATCTCCCGCAACCCGGTCCACCGCGACCAGTTCGACGACTCCCGCTGGGAACCGGGGCACACCGCCCTGGCGGACGCCGCCGACTTATTCGTTATCGCGCCCGCGACAGCGAACGTCATCGCCAAGATGGCGCACGGCATCGCCGACGACCTGCTCTCGACGCTGCTCGTCGCGGCCCGTTGCCCGACGCTTATCGCTCCCGCGATGAACGTGCATATGTACGAGAGCGCCGTCGTGCAGGAGAACCTCGGCAAGCTTCGCGACCGCGGCGTCGCCATCGCCGACCCGGAGTACGGCATGCTCGCGTGCGGCTACGAGGGTCAAGGACGGCTGCGCTCGGTCGACATACTGTTGGCCGACATCGAACGGCTCGCCGAGGCGTCCAGCTACTCGCCACATACGGCGCCTACGGTGCGCGACCTGGATGGCCTCCGCGTCGTGGTGACTGCGGGACCGACGCGCGAGGCGTTGGACCCCGTGCGGTTCATCAGCAATCACAGCACGGGCAAGATGGGGTATGCCATCGCGGCAGAGGCGGCCGCCCGCGGCGCCGACGTCACGCTCGTCACTGGCCCCACGGCATTGGACGCCCCCGGCGGCGTTACGCGCGTCGACGTCAACTCCGCGCGGGAGATGCACGCGGCGACGGCCCGGGCGTTCGACGGAGCCGATGTCGCCATCCTGTCGGCGGCCGTCGCGGACTACGAGGCGGACGAGGTCGCCGAACAGAAGATCAAGAAGGGCGACGGCCCCCTGACGCTCACGCTTCGCAGAACCACGGACATCGCCGCCGAACTCGGCCGCGTGAAGGGAGACCGCCTCCTGGTCGCCTTCGCTGCGGAGACCCAGGACGCCATCGCGAACGCCCGCGAGAAACTCCGGCGGAAGAACGCCGACCTGATCGTCGTAAACGACATCACGCAGCCCGGCGCCGGCTTCGGCACGGACACGAACCTCGTCACCATCCTTGGCGACGATGGCGCATCCGAGGAGCTTCCATTGCTCAGCAAGAGGGACGTCGCTGCGCGCATACTCGACGCCGTGCAGAGGCGTCGTTCCCCGGTCGAGGCTCGGGTGTGAGGGTGATGTCGCGCCTGAATGCCATCCTGCCTACCTTCCTGATCGCGGCGCTCGTCCTCCTCGCCGGCTGTGACGACACGACGGCGCAACGCCAGGGCCCGGCTTCGGGCCAGGGCCCAGCGGCGCCAGGGGCGGCGGATGCGACGCCGGCTGTTGTCGTGCCAACAGTCCCGGCGGATGGGGAGGACTGGCCCCTCGAACTGCGCGACCTCTCCAAGTCCGGCTCTTCGCCCGACGCTGAGTTGACCCCCCCACTGGCGCTAGCCTGGAAGTTCAGGACCGGCGCTGCGGTCGTCGGCGGCCCAGTCGTGGCGCGCGACACGGTGTACATGGGTTCGAAGGACGGGCGTCTGTACGCGCTCGAGGCGGATCGCTGGGGAGAGCGGTGGCGCTTCCGGGCGTCCGGTGAGATCCACGCCTCGCCTGCATATGCGGACGGCGTAGTCGTGTTCACGGACACCAAGGGCAAGCTGTACGGGGTCAACGCGGCTACCGGCGATCTCCTCTGGGACAAGACGCTGCACAGCGTGACAAGCTCCTCGCCCGTGTTCGCCGATGGCCGCGTGTGGCTTGGGATGCACCCGGACAAGGTGGTCGCGTTCGACCGTGGCACGGGCGCCGAGCTGCGCACTAGCCGTGTGCGCGCCACGATCGGCGGCGTTGCGTACGCGACCGCGAACGGGGTCCTTCGACCGGAACAGCCGATTACCGCAGCCGTGCCCACGACGGCGGAACCTGCGACCACACGCAGCCAACCCGTGCGCGCTGGCGGCATGACGTATATGGGATACCAGGACGGCACGCTCCGCGCGTTCAACGCATCCGGCGTCGAGACGTGGACAGCCACGTTGCCAGCCGCTGTCGAAGGGACGCCGGCGATCGCGGACGGCAAGCTCTACGTGCCCTGCGCCGACGGCTCGCTCTACGTCTTCGTGAACGAGGACGCGGCCCCAGCGCCGCCTCCACCCGACCGCGACACAGTGACGATCACGCAGTGGGAGACGCGCACGCACTCACGCCCCGACGCCTCAGCAGTCATGGACCTCGTGCTGAACTCCGACACGGATCTCGGCTTGCTCGAACGCAGCGATGGCTGGGCCCATGTCGAACTGCCGAATGGCGATCCCGCGTGGATCGCCCCCGGCGGGTGGGCGGTTCTGTCCGACGCCGGCCGGAACGCTCCCTTCCGCGAGAACCGATCCGTAGCAGCCGTCGAGCGGACGATCGACCTACCGGACGGCGCGGAGAAGCCGCTGTGGTCCCCCGACGGCTCCACGGTCGCCTTCATGCTACGCCGCGACCTACGTGGTCGCTTCTGGCAGGCGCAGGGCGTGTGGCTGTTCGATGTCGCCGAGCGGCGTACGCAGTCCATCGCTCACGGCGCCTTCTTCAGCCCGTACATGTCGTGGTCGCTAGACGGCCAATGGGTCGCCTTCGAGCGCTACGAGGGCGACGTTCCGGTAGTCGAGATAGCCGGCGCCGACACTCCCACACCGAAGCTCATCGCCGAGGGAACCGCGCCCGCATGGTCGCCCAGGGCGCATCGGTTGGCCTTCTTCCGCCCGTTTGCAGAAGGCGAGGAGCTGTGGCGTATCAACAGCGACCGCACCGGCGCGGAGTTGCTCCTCGAACTGCCCGCCGAGGGCTATCTCGACGACTACAGGCCGACGCGAGCGGCCGCGTGGACGGCCGCTGGCGATCGCGTGGCAGTAGGCGCGGATTCCCGGCACTACGACGATGACGTCGCCCGTCTGATAATCAAAGCTCCCACGGGCGAGGCGGAGGCCACGACCATCGCCACACCCGCGAAGCAGTTCCGCGGTCTGTCGTGGTCGCCCGACGGCGAGAAGATCGCGTGCGTGCTCGCCGGCCACCTGGGCGGGAGCCTGGGAGATCCTCTGGACCAACGCGTCACCGTGTACTGGCCTGACCAGTCGCACGCTCCGGTCAGCGCGTCGCACGCCGCCGCCCGGTGGGTCGGTGCCAACCACCTCGCGTACGTTGAGTTGCCGACGACCGCGGGCGCGCCTTCCAAAGTCTGGTTGCTCGACGTAATGACGGAGGAGCGCACGCTGCTCCTCTACGCCTCGGAGCCCGTGACGTCTCTCGCGTGGATAGCCGAGCGCGACAGGCTCTGCGTGTGGTCGACATCCGACTACCTGCGCGACGGCAAGTACCAGCCAGCGCGGACACGCGGCTGGTTGGTGCGCGTCGAAGTACCCCCGGCGACCTGATCCGAGATCGAACAGCCGCCGAGCGGATACGCCAACTGCCAGTCATGCCAGAGTGAGAAAGCCGATCCAGAACTCGCCGCCCGATGGCGCGCCATCGTGAGTATGCTGAGACGCGCTTCGCGCCTATGCGCTCCCACGCAGGGACGGTGAGAATACGCGCTGGAGGCGTGTGACGGGCCCGCGATCCTGCCGGCGAGCGTGCAGCGTGGGGGAGCGAGGCCGTGAGGAGCATACAGCCACACATACAGCGCGTGGACATCGCGACGCTGAGCCGTTGCGAGGGCGAGGCCGGAGGACCAACTCGGCGGCGGCGGTCGCGTGCTAGAAGGCGGTGCTGAGGGACACGCGGTTGGAAGGTCCGAGATCGCCGAGAGAGACGAAGGCATAGTCGATCACAAAGCCGCCCAAGAGCAGTCCGAAGCCACCCGTGAGTCCGGCCACTGTCCCGTGATCCGCGCCGCCAAAGTCGTAGCGGTAGCCGCCGCGCAGAACGAGCGGGTCCAAGATCTCATACGAGATGCCGGCGCCGACCTTGATATCGTCGTCCGTTGGCATCGCGATGTCCAGGGCGAGCGCTGCCGTGTCGTCGGCGATGCGGTAGCCGACGCCTGCGCGCAACGTGGTCGGGAGCGAGAAGCCCTCGGTGTCGAACTTCATCGACGTGCCGAGGTGCTGGATGGTCGCGGCGACCGATGCGGGGGTGTCAGGGATGTCGTAACGAATGCCCGCGTCGACGGCGAAGCCACTTGCGGAGGCGTCGTCAATCTCCTGACGGAGTATCTTGCCCTGCACGCCTATGGACAGGTCGTCGTTGACGGCAAAGCCTACGCCCACGCCGGCTGCAAGGTCGGAAGGTCTGAACACGCCTGTTGGCTCGCCGGTCTCGTCTCGTCCCTCGATCTCGCCGTAGTCGAAGTAGTTAACGAAGACGCCCAACCCCGTCGTGTCATTCAGCGGATGCGCGAACGCCGCGTAGTTCTGGCGCAGGTCCAAGATCCACTCGTTGTTCATCAGGGCGAGATGCGTCGCGCGAGTATGCGCCAGCCCTGCCGGGTTCCAGTACGTCGCGTACGCGTCCTCGGAGAGAGCGATGCCCGCGCCTCCACGCCCTACCGTCGCGGCTCCAACGCCCAACTTGAGCGTGGGGAAGGCGGCCGTGCCGACATCTTCGTTCGGATCGGCCAGGCAAGTAGCCGCGACGCCCAGCAAGCCGAGAACCACGGCGGCCGACAACGCTTGCATCCATGACCCGAAGCGACGATTCACGGCGAGACTCCGATCGCTGATTCGCTACTACACGCCGACTGTGGGATTCTACCCGCGCGGAACCCGCGCGGCAACGACCACGCGTCCGGCCAAGGTTATCGCAGCGGTGGCATCCCGTCAATGCGCCGCATTGCGGAGGAATCGGCCTCTCGCGGTTGCAGCTGTTGCTCGGGATCGCGGCCCCTGCGACGGTACTCGGCATGGCCTCCTGCATACGGGAGGCGTGGACGGCGGCACGCACGATGAGGACGCGTCGGGAACCCCTGGCGAAGCTGGCGTCACACCATCTCGGAACCGATCAAGGTGGCCGCCCCGCGTTGGCGCGAGGGGGTGGCCGACCCAGGCGTCGGTACCTGTCGACAGGAGCCCGAGGCAGGCGGAGCCTCAACGCCGGAACCCGCCTGTAGCCCCCCGCGGAGGAGGACCGGAACTCTCGGCGCGGCGCGCGACACGCGCCGCCAAATCCTACCGTGCTGTCACATCCAAACAGGCCGGGAACCCGCTGACGAAGGCCATCCGCGCGAATTCGGCCGTTGCAATCGCTTGGGCCGTTCCCTATAATCTGGTTCATCGCTTCCGAAGGAATACATCGTGGTGTGGGGCGCGCCGAGTACCGGCGTCATTCCTACCTCCAGTGAACGTCCCCCATACCCAATTCCGTGCCCGCGCCTGGACCGAGAGAGGAATCAGGGCCTTGCAGGTCACTATGCGATACGGCCGAGACGGCCGCGTCGTACAGTTCCCCGATCCCAACACGACCGTACTGCGGATGCGTCCCAGCGTTCCCGTCGCCGACCCGGTTCGCGCCGTGGCGGACGCCCTGGTGAACCCCATCGGCGCGCGCCCGTTACACGAACTGGCGCGTGGACGTGACTCGGCGTGCGTCGTCATATCGGACATCACGCGGCCCGTGCCGAATCGGCTGATTCTGCCCCCGATCTTACAGACTCTCGAGTCCGCCGGGATTCGTCGCGATGACATCCTCATCCTGATCGCCACGGGCATCCATCGCCCGAACGAAGGCGACGAACTCATCGAATTGGTCGGGGAAGCAATCGCGTCGACGTACCGGGTCGAGAACCACTTCTCCGAGGATCTCGAGAGCCATCGTGATCTCGGCAAGACGAGCAACGGCACGCGCGTGCTGATCGACGAGCGCTACTGCGCGGCCGATCTCAAGGTCACGACAGCGCTCATCGAGCCGCACCTGATGGCTGGGTATTCGGGTGGCCGCAAGGCCGTATGTCCCGGGCTCGCTTCCATCGAGACGATGAAGGTCATGCACGGCCCCGGGCTCTTGGAGCACCCTTCTGCATCCACGGGCATCCTGGACGGAAACCCGTTCCATGAGGAAGCCCTCGAGATCGCCCGCATAGCGGGAGTGGACTTCAACCTGAACGTGTCGCTGGACGAGAATCGCGCGCTCATAGGCGTGTTCGGCGGCGACATCAACGAGGCCCACCGCGCTGGATGCGCCTTCGTCGAAGAACGCGTGCGCGTGGATGTCGAGCCCGCGCCGATCGTCGTGACGACGTGCGCCGGGCACCCGTTGGATCAGACCTTCTACCAGGCGATAAAGGGGCCCGTCGGGGCGCTCGACGCGGTGCAGGAAGGGGGCAGCATCCTCCTCATGTCTGCGTGCAACGAGGGGATCGGGAGCCCACCGTTCGAGAAGCTGATGCACGACACCACCGACCTGACAGAGTTCGTCGAAGGCTTGTACGACCCCGCGAAGTTCGTGATCGACCAGTGGCAATTGGAAGAGCTGGCCAAGGTCACGCGGAAGGCTTCGGTCTACTGCTTCACCGACGGAATCGAGGACGACGTGCTGAAGCGACTCTTCGTCACGCCGGTGTCCTCGCCGGAAGACGGCATTCGGCGCCTCCTCGACCACCACGGCGCCGACGCGCGCATCCTCGCGATCCCGGAGGGGCCGTACGTCATGCCCGTGGCGGGCTCGCAAGGCCAAGCAAGCCAACCAGAGCCACCGGGAAAGGCCGGCGCATGAAGGCCAAGGAGCCGATCCTCGTACGGGGCCACCGGAACGGTCTGTACATCACGGTCGACGCGTCCATCGACACGGCGGACTTGCCCGGCCGCATCATGGACCGCATCAAGAACGTCGGCCCGTCGGTTCGTGGCGCGTCGGTGATTCTCGAAGTCGGCGAGCGCACGGTCAGCGACGACTTCCTGCGAGACCTACAGAAGCGCTTCGAGCGCGAGTACGGACTGACCATCGGCCAGGTCATCACGGGTTCCGACCGCACACGCGTGGCGGCGGAGGTGCTCAGGATTCGCGCGGCGCCCACGTTGCATCGACAGGAGATCGACACGGGCGTCTCCGACACGCGCGACCCGGACACGATCAGCGTGCGACACACGCTCCGGTCAGGCGCGGTCGAGCGCCACCTCGAGGGGAACATCCTCGTGATGGGCGATGTGAACCCAGGCGCGGAGGTAGTTGCGTCGGGCGACATCATCGTGCTGGGGACGTTGCGCGGCATCGTCCACGCCGGAGCCCTCGGGGACGAGTCGGCAAAGGTCGTGGCGCTGAATCTACAGGGTATGCAGTTGCGCATCGCGCAGTGTATCGCGCGCTCGCCGGAAGGCGGGCGGAGCTCGGGGATACACCCGGAATACGCGTTGGTCGAAGAAGGGCAGATCGTCGTACGCGACTTCGTCGGATTCTAGGGCGTGTGGTTCTAGCAGGAGGGCGTTGGGTTATGGGCCGTCCGATCGTAGTGACGTCGGGCAAGGGAGGCGTCGGTAAGACTACCACCTCCGCGAACCTGGGCGCGGCGCTCGCCGTCATGGGCGAGAAGGTAGTCATCGTCGATGCGGACATCGGCTTGCGCAATCTCGATGTCGTCATGGGGCTGGAAAGCCGCGTGGTGTTTACGTCTATGGACGTCATCGAGGGCAAGTGCGAGCTAAGCAAAGCCGTGATCCGCGACAAGCGCGCGGAGGGCCTCCACATACTCGCCGCGGCCCAGAGCCGCAATAAGAGCGATATCCGACCGGAGCAGATGGAGAAGCTCGTCCAGCAATTGGATGAGGAGTTCGACATCACCATCATCGACTGCCCGGCCGGCATCGAACAGGGATTCGAGAACGCCGTCGTCGGCGCGCGTGAGGCGATCGTCGTCGTCACTCCCGAAGTGTCGTCCATCCGCGACGCGGACCGCGTCATCGGGCTCCTCCAGGCGAAGGGACTCAGCGAGCCGTCATACATCCTGAATCGTCTGTCTCAGCGACTTGTGGATCGCGGCGACATGCTGGGCCGCGACGACGTGCAGGAAATCCTGGCGATTCCGTTGCTCGGAGTGATTCCCGAGGACAGCGACATCGTCGCATCGTCCAACAGCGGTAAGCCGCTCGTGTTCGAGGGGTCGACCCCCGCGGCGGAGGCGTTCAAGCGGATCGCCCGGCGCGTGCAGGGCGACGACCTCGCGATACCTGAGTTCCGAGCCGAGGGCCGATGGGGTCGGTTCTGGCGTGGTCTCGTCGGGCCCAACTAGCGCCACCACTGAACGCGACTCGCAGAAAGGAAGTCCCAATGGCACTGGGAGAGGTAGTCGCACGCGTCGTTCGGTGGTTGAACGGCGAAGTGGCGAGCAAGGACACGGCGAAGAGCCGACTACAACTGATACTGATACAGGATCGAGCATCGGTCGATCCCACGATTCTGAACGCTCTGCGCGACGATCTGATACTCCTCATGACGAAGTACTTCGACGTATCCGACGAGGGACCCGAAGTCGACTTCCAGCATGACGGAGACAGTCTCGCGCTCGTCGCGAACATACCGATCGTTTCGCTCAAGGGGCGGAGTGCGGACGGCTTCGCGCCATCGCCGGACGCGTAGATTCCCGGCTGGCGCAGGACATGGCGTAAGGCCGCTCGGGTCATGTAGACGACTCGACGGCGCAGCCTACACCGGTTGGGACGGGCGGATTCACCGCCCGGGGTGTCGCCTACGGCGTGCAGGCCATGCGGCTCGCCCGATCAGTCGGCCGGGGCCCTGGCCTCCGACCTGCCCGCTGGTGATGTTCTACCTGGCGCGCGTCTTCAGGCGTCCCCATCGAGTTGCGAGCTTGTCGGATGACGCGTCGACGGCGCGTGACTGCAGACCCTCCATCGTGGCGGCCACCTCATCCTCGTCGAGCGCGTGGTTGTAGACGGCCACTTCGTCGAGCGCGCCTACCGTCGGCCCGCCCCCGCCCGGAGGCTGCGAACCGATGTAGAACGGACAGGCGCACGTGTTCGGATCGCCCGCCGCTCCGCGCTGCTGCACGAGCACGCCGTCGATATAGCCCGTCAACTGCGCGCCGTCATATGTGCCTACGAGGTAGTGCCACGCGTCGTCCCCGACCTCGCCGACGCCCACCTGTATGTCATCGGCTCCCGACGTGAAGCCGACGGTCATCGTTGTCGGGAGTATCCACATCGAGTAGTTGCGATCCGGCCACGATTCCTTACCCATCGCCATCTGATACGTGCCCGTCGCCCCCGCGATCTTGACCCAGATGGCCATGCTCCAGTCTTCCAGGTCCATGTCGTCGACGTGATCCACGCGGACGCGGCCCGCCGTGAAGTTGAGGGCGCTGCCGTATTTCCCCGCGGCCAGCCACTCGACATCTCCTTCGATGACACCGTCGTGACCGTTCCCCGTGCCATCGACCGCAGTATCTCCCGCGCCTTCGTCGAGCAACCACATGGCCACTATCTCGGCGTGCGCCTCCCGTTGCAGCAGACCCACGCACAGCAGCGCGGCGCAGCACACGGCGATAGAGCGTGTCGTCATGTCTTCTCCTGGTCGCGTTCGCGTGACGGGCATAAACCGGCTATGGTCGACCACAGTATACCGTTATTCGGTCGATGCGCACGATTCCCGGCACACGGCACACGGCACACGGCACGAGGCCCGGGCATCTAGAGCGCCTGGGTCGGCGCGGCGCGGCGCGAAACTCGCCCTCGCCCTGACAGCCATCTGTACGTCCGCGTCCGTGTGGTTGGATTCCCCGGCCATACTACATGCCATTTAGCTGTCGGCTTCCGCTGGCCGCTCCGTCATGCTATTGAGGACAGTATGCCGACATTGACTGACCGACAGCTCGTGCAAGACGCGCTGCGCGGCGACGGCGATTCGTTTGCCGCGCTCGCGGAGAAGTACGCCCAGAGTGTGTACGCCCTGTCCTACGCAAGGCTGCTGCACCACGCCGACGCCGAGGACGTCGCGCAGGAGACGTTCCTCCGCGCGTACGAGAGGCTCGGACAGCTCAGGCAGTTGGATCGGTTCGAGAGTTGGGTGCACCGCATCGCGATGACCCTGACGTACGACCGCCTGAGGCGGCGTGCGCGCGAGACGCCGATGGACACACATCGCTTGCTCAGAGAGATGCCCGCGGAAGCAGACGCGTACGCCGCGTTCGAGCGCGAATCCGACGCGGCCATGCTCGTCCCGGCGGCTCTGCGGACGCTACCCGAAGATCTGCGCGATGCGTTCGTCATGCGTCACCTGACGGAGGCGTCGTACCGGGTGATAGCACAACGCCTGCACATATCTCCGATGGCCGCCGAACGGAGAGTGCAACGCGCGCGCGATCGGCTGCAGCGGTACTTCCGTCGACGGGGAGACGCGCACGCGACGCGGCCGCTGGCGATCGTGGCGCCAATGGGCGACGAGTTCCTGGCAGGCATCCACGAAGCGTGGCGGCGTGGCGCGCCTCCGACTCAGTACCCCGTGCAGACGGCCGGATCGCCGCGCCTGGTGGGCGTATTCGCGGCCGGGTTGGCTACGACGATGGTGCTCTTCGCGGGCTCCTACGGCGCCCACATGCGACTCCTGCACTGGGGGGATCTCAGGCGCGAGGGCACTGTGCGGTACATGGCATCGTCGACGATGGCGGTCGCCGGCCGGCCCGTGCCTCTGACGGCTCCCAGGCAAGACGAAGCACGGGAGCTGATTGCGCCGGGCGACGAGTGGATCGGATGGGAGCCCGTGGAGCCAGACGGCGACTCCAGCGTTCCTGTGCGTGCGTCAGTCCAGGGGCCGTTCGGGGGCCCTGTTGCCGTGCTCGGCAACGACTTCGGCGTCTTCAAGGAGATTGCCCCGACTCACGGCGAGGTGCGGCTTGACGTGCTGCTTAGGTCATCGGAGGTTGGCACGAACGCTTCGCTATCGGTTGCTCTGAGCCGCGACGCGGACGGGCAGCCGCACAGGATCGACATCCTGCATAAGCTGGATGACGGCACATGGAACTACGCCGTGCACGGAGGCAAGGCCGTCCCGTTCGGGGCAATTGATGACGCCTGGCATCGCGTGACGATCACGTATGACACACGCACGGCGACGTACGATCTCAGATTCGACGGTGACCTCGTCGCGACGGATGTCCCCTGCGACGCGGCCGTCGCAGGCCGGGCCGTGCACGGAATCCGCATGCATAGCGGGAGGGGCGGACGCAGCGCGCCGACGTATTTCTCGCAGATGCGCCTGTCGGCCGTCGAAGGGGACGGGCGGGCGGTTGTCCGTGCTCACCGGCGAGCGGTGGAGCATGCTCCGATCTCCGTCCGTGACCGCGTGCTCCTGCGCTCCGGCCGGATCGGTAGCGTGTCCCTGGACGCGCACAGGCCTACGTACACCGCGTATCCTGGGGAGCGGCTGCGCGGCTCCCTTTACGTCTCCGCGGTGAACGACCATGGAGCGGCAGCGGAGGTGCACGTGATCGAGACGCCGACTTGGGGCGACCGTCGGACGGCGTTCCGCGCCGTAGCGGGGCCACTGCCACCCGGCCCGACGGAACTACGCGTGGAGATCGACCGCCTGGCGCCGACCTCTCCCGGCACGTACCACATCATCGTGGCCTCGTCAGCGGAGACGGCGCCGGAGTTCGTCGCGTCGGGGACGAACTGGTCGAACTCGCGCTCGCGTTGGGACGACGCCACGGACATCGCGGCGTGGACGGCGCCCATGGCGCAAGAAGCCATGAACAACGGCTTCGTACGGGTGCCGTGGACCGTGGGCGGGGGCAAGTCATCGCACATCAAGGTGGGAGCCGCAGCCGTGCGCGTCATCGTCTCAGGTGGACGGATCGGGCGCGAGAAGCTCGCGGGACCGGTGGGTCTCGGCGGGTAGGGACAGTGGAAGGACAGTAACGGAGAGAACGTCGTAGCAGAGGAAGCATCCACCTGGTTGGCGCCTCGGGCGGATGCTCCCTCGACTGCGAAACCAGTGTGACCACTGGGTTGCGATATCCTGCGCGGGACCGGAGCCGCCATCAAGGCGGCGCGCGCCCGCGCTTAGCACACAGATGAGAGACCCCACGCGTGGGGTCGAGGGGTGACATATGCATCGGTACGCCGTGGCTCGCGCTCTGGTGTGGGCCGTCTGCCTTGTGGGCGTGTCTGTTTCGGCTCCTGCCCAGCTGGAGGACACGAAGATAGCTTTCGCCTCTAACACCGACGGCGATTGGGACATCTACGTCATCAACTACGGTGGCTCGGGACTGGCGAATCTCACGAGCAACTCGCCATCGATCGACTGGCGTCTCCGTTGGTCGCCGGACGCAACGCAAATCGCGTTCGCATCGGACCGAGATGGGGACTTCGATATCTACACAATGGACGCGGATGGCGCGAACGTGCGCAACGTGACTCAGGCGACTGATGTGACAGGCGCGCACGACACGAAGCCCGATTGGTCTCCTGATGGGTCGGAGATCGTCTTCGTCTCAGACAGGTACAACGGCTCCAGATTCGAGGTATGTCGTATCGACGCGCTCGGAGCATCGCCCCCGGTCCGCCTCACGCACGAGGCGGTCATCTACACGGCCGACCCGGACTGGTCTCCAGACGGGTCGCAGATAGCGTTCCGACGTGGAACCCCCACTTCCATCTGGCGAATGGACAGGGACGGCGGCGGCCAGGTCCAGTTGTCGCTCCACGCTACCGTCGGCGACGAGGAGCCGGACTGGTCGCCGGACGGACGCAGGATCGTCTTCGGCCGTAAGCCGACGCACGGCGCGAAACACCTCTATGTTATGGATGCGGACGTCGGCGAGAGCGAGACGGTCGCCACGCAGTACACGTTCGACGGGTATAGCGAGTATCCTGCGTGGTCTCCTGATGGGTCAGAGATCGCCCACTACCGGAACGGCGGCGTGTACCTCACGGAGGCGACGCCAGGGGCGATGCCCACACTCCTAGTAGCCCGGGGCACCATGCCCGCGTGGTCGCCGTTTGCAGGGCCAGGTTCAGGCATCCCGGTCACGGTAGACATCATGCCTGGCTCGACGCGGAACCCCGTAACCCTGCGCGGAAACGGCGTTATAGCCGTGGCCGTGCTGGGCACAGGCGACTTCGACGCCACCGCCATAGACGACGCGAGCGTACGGCTAGGCCCTGCGGGCGCATCGATCGCGCACAAAACCGCTCACCGCAAGGACGTGGATGGAGATGGCCAGCGGGACTGGCTAGGACACTTCCGTCGTCGGGACATCGGGCTGGACATGGGCGCCACGGAGGCGACGCTGAGCGGTTTGACGCGCATTGGCGCAGCATTCGCCGGGGCGGACCACGTCGTCGTCGTTGGGAAGGCGTCCGCAGCTCCGTCCATTGACGCTGCGGACTCGAGGGGCGCGACGTGGGCAGATGTGAAGCGGGGCATAGGCGCTCGGTGAATCACACCGGGTGCCGACCGTCCAGGGAGGGGCCGGCCGGGCGAGAGTACCGGCCGGTTCCTATTCGAGGACGAGTTCCTCCAACGGCTGCTTCGAGAGGGCCGACACGTCGGAGGTCCACTCACCAACCGGGAACGACAATGTCTCGACCGCCCAATCCACCACGGGGCGCTGTGAGAGCGTGTCGAGCGCGAGGTCTTGGATGAACCGCGCCGAAGCCTCGGGAGGCAGTTGGTAGATCTGCATCGTGCGGAGTTCGGCGGCCGTGGCGGGTAGCGGTATCGGGTCGGACGTGATGATCGCCTTCACCACCTCGACACCTGCAGGCTCCGCCACCGTGATGGCGAATTCCTTCGGCAGCGTGAACGTCTCATCGCGCTCCAGCCGCCGACCCGCTTCGAGGCCGTTCGGGTAGAGGACGTACAGGTTGCCATCCGTCGCCACGTTGATCAGCAGCAGGTGGCAGGCGCGATTCGGGCGCAACGAGAACTGCACCGCCTCGCCGATCTCGACCGCCTCCGGCCCCGTCAGACGCGCGCGCATCGGGGAGTCCGGGTTCTCCAACGCCGCCAACGCCTTCCGCGCGAACTCCGCGTGGAACCGCGGCGTCAGTTCTGCCGTGACCGCCTTCGCGATGACGTCCCACGAATCGCTCTCGGCCGCCTCGTAGTCGACCGCCGCCACGCCTTCGAGCGCGTTCACATCGGCGATCTGGGCGCGCACGTGACGCGCGCCGTCCTCGGCGACATCGGCGAACACCAGTAACACCCGGTCCGCGATGTCGTGTGGGCCCGCGATCCGCAGGAACGGCAGGTTCGCGAGTTCCTCGCGCAGGTGATTCACGAGCAGGCGATACGGCGGCTGCTCACCACCCCGCTGACTGCGTAGGGCGGTCAGGCGCAAAACGAGTTCGTCCGCCCGGATCGGTCGCCGGTATAGCTTCACGGCGTCGTTCTTCGCGGCGCGGAACGAGTCGTCCGCGAAGGTCGCCTCGCTGGTGTCCTGCCACGCACGCGTGACGCGGATCGTCCCCGATGGCGACAGATCGTCCGCGATCGCGTTCCCCGCGCTCATCACGAGCGCCGCAGGGTAGACGTGGTACTCCGCCTCCGCGACGACACCGTGCGACGTCCCGATGTTGAGCGTGACCATATCACCCTCGACCGAGAGGACGTGGTCGGGATAGTAGACGGGTGGAAGCGCCTCGGGCTTCGGCTTCGCCGGCGCGGGAGCCAACGGCGCGACGGGCTCCGGCTGCGGCTCTGGACGCGCTACGGGCACGGGCGTCGCCACGACCGGGACCGGCTCGGGCCTCGGCTTCGGCTTCGGCGGCGCGACGGGCTCCGGCTTGGGCGCCTCCGCGACGGGCTCCGGACGCGGCTTGGGCTCGGGCTTCGGCTTTGACGGCGGCTGGACCACGGGCGCGGGTCGCGGCGGCTCGGGCGTAGGCTCTGCGGTCGGCTGTGGGTCCGGCTTCGGCTTCTGCACAACGCCGCTCGACGGCGCGGCCGCTACGGCCGGAGGCGTCGCGACCGGAGCCGGTGTCGGCGTCGGCGCAACGGCGACGGGAGCCTCGACGGGCTCCGGCTGCGTCGCGACTGGGAGCGGCAGCACGACCAACGTCTTGGCGTTCGGGCCGGTCAGCTGCGGATCCTGCTTGAAGCGCTTCGCCTTCACGCTTTTCGTCACGTACGACTGCAGTTCGCCCAGGGATATCGCGTCGTCACCGTCAGCGTCGGCCGCGCCAGTGCGCACGCCCTCGGTCAGGTAGTACGTGAACACGCCGTGCTTGAGGCCGGCGGACTCCAGCGACACCTGCTCCGCGCGGCAGGCGGCGAACTCGATGACATCCGCCGAGTCCGTGATGCCGGAGAACGACTTCGCCGTCGCGGTCGACTTCACTTCGACGCCTTCGCGCGTCAGCGTGTCCTCGATCTCGCGTTCCTCGCGCATGAGGGCATCGACCGAGGCGTTCTCCATCGAGCGCCAGTCGATGCCCGCCTCCTTGATGATGTTGTCGCCGCGGTACAGCGCCTTCGTGCCCGTGCCGGCGTGGCAGCAGTCTAGCATGACGACCTTCGTCGTCGCCGCGATCTGCCCAAACCACCGGTTCAGGTCGTCGTCCTTGACGTAGGTCATGTCGAGGATCGGCGAGCTGTCCCACACGCACAGCAACTCGTCGTGGCCGTCTTCCTCGTCGTAGTTGCTGTCGATGGCGTACGTGCCGTGGCCGCTGAAGTAGAAGAAGACGATGTCGTCCGGCGAGGACGCCTTCTCGGTCAGCCAACCCTTGATCGCCAGCGCCACGTTGCGTCGCGTGGCTTCCTCGCCAAGGAGGATCTTCGCGTTCTCCTCCTTGATGCCCATATGGCGCGTGAGCATGTCCCGCACGCTCTGCGCGTCGCTCTCGGCGAAGCGCAGGTCGCGGAAGCTCATCGACCGGTAGTCGTTGATCCCAACGAGCAGGGCGTAGTTCTCGGCAGACGCCGACGGCGCGACGGCACACCCGATGGCGAGAGCGATGGCACTGGCGATGGCGGCGCGGAGCGGCGCGGACGGTCGCTTCATGGGCGTTCTCCCCTGCCTGACGCGCTGCGGTAGACGCGCGAGACGCGGCGCGAGCGGTAAGGGCCTAACGCGACAATGACCGACGCGCGTTTACGCGTCGGCGAGCAACTCCGCGACCTGGATGGCGTTAAGCGCCGCTCCCTTGCGGAGGTTGTCCGCGACGACCCACATATTCAGCGCGTTGTCCGTCGATCGGTCTTCCCGAATCCGACCGACGAAGGTGTCATCTTTCCCGGCCGCGTGGATGGCCAGCGGATACTCCGACTTCGAGGGGTTGTCGATCACCGTGACGCCCGGCGCCTTCGCGAGGATGTCGCGCGCCTGCTGCGGGGTGATCTTGATCTCCGTCTCGATGTTGATCGACTCGGAGTGCCCCACGAGGACCGGCACGCGCACGGTCGTCGCCGTGACGCGCACGCTGTCGTCCTCCATGATCTTCACGGTCTCGGCGATCATCTTCGCTTCTTCGTCGCTGTATCCGTCCTCGTCGAACGGGTCGGAGCCGACGCCGTGTGAGATCTGCGGGAGACAGTTGAACGCGATGGGATGCACGAACTTCTCGCTGTCGTGCGGCTCCTTGCCGTCGAGGACGGCGCGAATCTGCTTGTTGGCTTCCTCCATCGCCGTCACGCCCGCGCCCGCGATGCCCTGATACGTCGAGACGACGACGCGCTTGATCCGCGCCACGTCGTGGATCGGCTTCAGCGCCATGACCATCTGGATCGTAGAGCAGTTCGGGTTCGCGAGGATGCCCTTGTGCCCGAACGCCGCGTGCGGGTTCACCTCGGGAACGATGAGCGGCACGTCCTCGTCCATGCGGAACGCCGACGTGTTGTCGATGCAGACGGCGCCAGCCTTCACGGCGACAGGGAGGAAATGCTCGCTGATGTCGCCACCGGCGGAGGACAGCACGTAGTCGACGCCACCGAAGGAGTCCTCGGTGAGTTCCTCGACTTTGACGGGCTCGCCCCGAAACATGAATTCTTTACCGGCAGAGCGCGAAGACGCGAGGAGTTTCAGCGACGCTACGGGGAAGTCCCTCTCCTCGAGGATGGACCGCATGACCCCGCCGACCGCTCCTGTCGCCCCGATGATCGCTACGCTGTGCCCACTACCGACCATTTCGCCTCATCTCCTACGCTTGGTTCCTGCATTTGGAGCCGCGGTTTCGCGCCATTCGGGAAACCGTGTGTATGATGCTAGCACGCGCGATTCCGCACGGCTAGCGGAGCGAGACGCGGTAGTGCAGGTACGTCTCGCCCTCCTCAACACGCAGGGCTCGGAGTTCCAACGGCACGATATCGGAGAAGTTCAGACCATCGCCTCCAATCGGCGATGCCACGGCGCGGCCTCCGATGAGCCACGGCGAAACCGTGACATACGCCTCGTGGATCAAACCCGCGTCGAGGAAGGCGAAGTTCAGTTCCGCCCCGCCCTCCAGGAGGATGGCAGCGACGCCGTGCGCGGTGGCGAGAGTGTCCACGATCTGCGCGGGCGCCACGCGCGTCGCGTCGGCCCCGCGGTGAAGCTCCGAGACCTCCGCGAGAGAGCGCACGCGACCCGGGTCGGCGTCTGCTCCGACGAACGTCAATGCGGGAGCCTCGTGGCCATGGAACATACGCGCGGTCGGCGGCACGGAGGCGCGACCACTCACGACGGCGCGTATCGGCGTCTCCCATCGACCGGCGTCGCGCCTTCGTCGTCGGGTTTCTGCGGGCAGGGGGTAGGCGGGGTCGTCGTTGATGATGGTGGCGGCGCCCACGACCACGGCGTCGCATTCGCCCCGGAGCCGGCGAAGCAGCGCCTTGTCGGACGGGCCGGTGAATCGCGGCCCGGCGGCGTCGCGCGTAGTGATTTTCCCGTCGGCGCTCATCGCGACGACCATTGTCACGACGGGAGCGTCGTCGCTCCGGTTCACGGTCGCGGAATCTGCCACACGCATCGCAGCGCGTCTCCGACGGCGATCATGGCGTATAGGCTCAGGATGGGTCGCTCGGCGCCATCGGGGTAGACGAGTATCTCCTCGCCGCCGGGCTCGATGAGCTGGCGCTTGATGAGATCCTCCAGCACGCCAACCGGCATCGGGTCTCGGCGGACGGCGGTCGCGTCGTCCTCGTCGAGCCACGCGTAGTCCATGTCGCGTTCGCCGGCCCGCCGGGCGCGCAACCTCACCAGCACGCGGCCGTCCACCTGCCACCGGAACACAAACACGCCCTCGTCAGCGTCTCCCAGCAACTCCGAGAGTTGATCGCCGAGGGTGCTGAGTCCGGCCACCGGCGTGGGTCGAGCCAGGAGTCGTTCTACCGGGTTCATTGCGTCACCGTGGCGCTCGGATCGGGCGTGGCATCCTCAGGCTTCGGTCGGCGGATCTCGAAGAGGACGATACCCGCGGCGACGGATGCGTTCAGGGAGCTGACGGAGCCGTGCATAGGGATGTGCACCAGCGCGTCACACCGTTCCGCCACGAGTCTGCTGATGCCAGCATCCTCCGCGCCGATGACGATGCCTGTCTTCCGACTGAACGCATACCCCGAATACGGGACGGATCGCTCGTCTTCCGGGTCGGTGGCTCCGACGACCCACAGCCCGTCCTCCTGAAGCGCCTGTACGACACGGCCCACGTTCGGAACGGTCACCACAGGGATGTGCGCGGTAGCTCCCGCGGACGCCTTGACCGCCGTTTGCGTGACGGCTGCGGCTCGTCTGGCGGGAATCACCACCGCCATCACTCCGGCGGCCTCCGCTGTCCTCACGATCGCGCCGAGGTTGAAGGGATCCTGAATGTGATCAAGCAAGACGACGAGCGCGTCGTCGGCTGCCCGCACGCGGGCGCGCAGTTCGTCGAGCGTCGGCACGGGGCCGTCGGCGACGTCGGCGATCACGCCCTGATGCGCGTCGGTCTCTGCCATCTCTTCCAGCCGACGGCGATCGACGAAATCGTAGCGCACCTTACCCTCGCGCGCGAGGCGCAGGATCGGGTCGATGGTGCTCCGCTTCGAGCCCTCAGCCACGAGGATGCGTTGGACCCTACGCGGGTCTGACCGCAACGCCTCCATGACGGGCTTGCGTCCAACTATCCGGCGCATCGTAACTCCCTCACTGGTTCCATGCGCGAAGCACGATGCTCGTATCCAATGCCGCCGCGACGCCCCAATGGACCAGCCAGCCGTACAGGAACGACCGGGAACGCCACGCGATCCACCCGAGGAACAGCCCGGCTGGGATCGCGCCAAGCGTCTCTGGCATCGGCTTGCCGAAGTGCAGCAACGCGAACGGGATCGTCTGAATCCAGATGGCGCCCGTACCGAAGTCTCCGGCGAGACCCCGCAGCATCCACCCTCTAAAGAAGAACTCCCACGCGAGGAAGTAGACCCCGTACATCGCCTGATAGACAATGAAGAGTCGGACGTCCGTCCGCGCGAGATCGCAGAGCGGGTACTTGCGGGCGAACTCTGGCGAGAACCCGACCGCGATCACCACGACGATCATCACGCCGAACGCGATGGCGAGCGGCTTCGCTTCCGAGCGGTCTCCCCATCCGCCGCCAAGCTCACGCCAGCTTCTGCCGATGAACAGTCGCGAGGTCAGGAACGGCAGCGCGCAGAGCATGACGCCCGCGCCAACGTACCACCATGCGAAGGAATAGAACTCGAAGTTCGGGTGTCCACGCCACTCGGCGAAGAAGCGACGAAATGGCCGCGGCTTCATGAGGTACACGTGCAGCGTCAGGAACGCTGGGGCCATCAGCAGGACGTAGAGCGACTCCCGCGACAGGCTGCCACGTAGGTCGTCCCTGAACCGCCCCCACAGCTGTAAAAAGCCACGGTCTGCCGCGTGCAAGCCGTTCGTCGGCCCTGCGCCCCGTGGAGAGATACTCACCCGTCGCGTGTGACACAGGTGGGCGTCTTCCCCTCGCCGGGGAAGATTAAGATGGGGTCGCCGGACTGCTCGTTGAGAACGCGGCGTATCTCCTCTACGACGGCATCTGGTTGGCTCAGCACATCGTGATTCCAAAACCTCACGACGCGGTAGCCCCGGCCCGCAAGCCAACGCGTGCGTTCGGCGTCCGCATCGGCCTCGGCCTGCTCGGCGTGTTGACCCCCGTCTAGTTCTACGACGAGCTTTGCGGACAGGCAGACAAAGTCCACGATATAGCGGTCGATCGGATGCTGACGTCGGAACCGTGCCCCGTCGATCTGCCGTCGCGACAATCTGCGCCACAACGCTCTCTCGGCGTCGGTCATGTTCCGCCTCAGGTCACGCGCACGGCGTGTGGCGTCAGAATGTTTCCCGGTCACGATGCGTGGTCATCCATAGCCCCCATCCTAGCCTTCCCCCTGGTAAGGGGGAAGGGACCTGGCGAACTCGTGTGTAGTCGTGGCCTTCGTGAGTGCGAGATCGGATGCTCGGGTCCGCCCTCCGGCGCGACTCAGGGCCGGATTCGCGACTGCTCTCGTGCATGGGACGGGTGGACGTCTTCCCTACTGGGGAACGAGGAAGCCCGGTGGGCTTCTGAGCCATGGGGTCCGTCCGTGTGCGGCAGTATAGGCTGACAGCAGGTCCGAGCACGGAGGCGCATAGCTGACCGCCGCTTTCACGGTTGCGTTTCGTGCGCGGGAGGGGTGGACGTCTTCCCTTACTGGGGAAGATGGAGATGGGGTCCGTCCGTGTGCGGCAGACTACTGTGCCAACGGCGGCGGGCCGTTGAGGACCAAGATGTGGGCGTTCCTCAGGACTAGGATGTAGCCCATGCCCGGAGTCAGGAGTACGTCATTGGGCGTGCCGCCGGTCACGGCCGCGAGGTGGCTCACGAAGCGACCCGTCTCAGGATCGAGCGCGAGCGCCTGTAGCAGATCCGCGCCGATGCGGGACGCGAAGTCACCCAGCCGCGTCAACGACGGGTCGGCGCGCGTCAGCCCTACGAGGTTCAGACCCGGCGAGAGCACGATCGCGTTGCTGTCCCACCCGCTTCCGGCGACGACGATCTCTGCCGGCGCGGAGGCCGCGACGATGTATCCAGCCCCAGCGGTGACGGGGACGTTTGCCCTGCTCGTAGGTGGCAGGTCGCGCCCGTAGCGGGAGAAGCGCCCGGTCTGGGCGTCGTAGGAGATGATGAAGGTCGCGTCCGGTCCGAAGCGGTCGAGGATGTCGCCCACCCTGGTCAGCGTCGGGTCCATGACGGGGATCGTGATGACGTTCAGCCCCTGTACGAGGCCGATCGTCAAATCCGTGGGAAGTGAAATCGTGACCGTCTGGGAAGCGTCCTGCGCGACGTTCTCGAGGGCGTCGACGAAGGTCACCTGCACCGGCGAGTCGGTCAGCGGCGCCTGCCGCTCCACCGTGTGCGTGTAGCTGTACAAGCCCGAGCCAGTTCGGGTCTCGCCAACCGGGACGTCGGCGAATAGCCCAGGAACCGACAGCAGGACCGAACCGCCACGCTCCGCCGCGACCTGGAACGTCAGCCTGTCTCCGGCGCGCGCGGGACTGCCCGACACGTCGACGGAGTCGATTTCCGCGACGGCGTCGATGGCGACGCGCTGCCCAGAGTCGACCAGCACCGTCTTGCCGGTGACGTCGACGAACGAGATGGTGATCGTCGCCCTGTCCGTGAGGTCGCCGGCCTTCGCGATGTAGCTGCCGGTGTAGACGCCCTCTTCGGTCTCCTCCATCGCCACGTCCTCGACGATGCCGTCGATGCTGAACGCGGCGGCGCCTCCCGGAAGAGCCTGGCCGCTGACGACCACCGACTGCCCTGCGGCGACGACGTTCTGCACTTCGACGTTGATGTTCACGAATTCGGCGGTGGTGTCCACCGTGACCCGTGTCGTGGAGGTGCGCTTGGCTTGGTTCCCCGCGAGGTCGACCAGCGACACTTCGACGGGGATGGCGGTCATGCTGAGACCCGTCTCGATGCCGACGACGCCTTCCCACACGAGGTCGCCATCGTCGTCGGCGAGGATGCCGGACAGGTCGCCGATCTTGAAGGTGGCTTCGGTCACGGCGTCGTAGTCCATCGCCTGAGTCACGAGGACCGTGATCGTGTCGCCGATCTCTAGCGGATCGTTGCTCAGGACCACGTCGACGGTCTCGATGGCCGGGGCCTTGCTGTCGGTGTAGTCGAAGGCGCCTATGAGGACCGCCTGCTCACCGGACACCGTGCCGGTAGCCGTCACGTCGTATACGTTGTCGGGCATCGCGACGGTCAGCAGGGCCTCCGCGCCGAGAGAGCCGTCGTTCTCGGTGGTGACCTCGCCAATGCGCTCGGCCCCAAGATCGAGTAGCACCAGTTCGCCGGGCCCAAAGCCAGCGCCGGTCAGGACCACTAACGTCCCGACGGCGCCGCGATTTGGTCGCGGGGCGTCGAGGGTCGGGAGGACGTCGATCGCGTTACCCAGAACCGCGGACAGCCCGGAAGTGTTACCCACAACCCGCACCGTGTGCGCTCCGGCCGTGGTCGGAGGCAGGGCGACGGTCACGTCGACGCTTCCGTCCGACCCGCTCGTGGGGCTCCGGCGGAAGTCGACCGGCTGAGACGCCACGAACACGTCCAACGCCTCGGATGGGCCGAAGCCTACGCCCAGGATGCGCACATCGCTGCCAACCGGCGCGCGCCCGTCGACAGATACTGTCGGATCGAGTTCCACGCCTGTAACGTCAGACAGCACCTCTACGGGGGAACTCAGTACGCGGGTCTGATCCGTCACTGTGACCTGCGTCGGGCCGCCGGGGGTGCGGGGCATCGGGAACTCCGCGTTGAACCGCCCGCTCGTGGTCGTCGGGACGACTACCGGCGTTCGCGCGCCACCGACGCTGATGGACACGTTCGCCTGGTTCGTGCCGAACCCCGAGCCGGAAACGAAGAGCGACTCGCCAACGTGCAGGCGATCCGGCGATACGGTCATCGTCGCCTGGACGGTGAAGGTGGGGCGGACGAAGTCGTCGGGCAGCGTGCCGACGGTGACCTCATAGGCCCCGCCCGCCACCGGGGGAACCGTGAAGTCGCCCTGGATAATCCCGTTAATGTTCGTCGTGTTCCGCAACGTCAGCACGAAGGCGTCTTCGAACCGGACTATGTCCCCGTTCGCGCCTGTCACGCGCACTGTGTCGCCGGCCTGACCCGTCGCCGGGGTAAGCGTCAGGTCGGTGGATAGAAACCGGAGCGTCGCCGTGGTCGTCGCGGACACGTCGCCAACTTCCGCGCGGATGGCGGACTCGACCGGCAGGGCGCCGAAGAATCCGCTTAGACCGGCGTTGAATATCCCGCCGAACGACGTGATCAACAGCGATTCGTGGGTCCGCGCGTCTCCGAGGAAGAAGGCAACCTGCCCGTCTGGGAAGCCCGTGCCACGTAGCGTTACGGTCCCACCACCGGTGACTAGCGTCCCCGCCGCGGGGAAGAGCAACTCCAACCGCGGGATGATGTGCAGCGGCACATCGACAGATACCCCCGATTGAAGTCCGTTGACGCTTATCGAGACATCGCCGCCGGTCGTATTCGGGATGATGATCTGCGCGGCCGATATGCGGCCGAACGAATCCGCGATCTGCGACACGCTCAAGCTGGCCAACCCCATGCGCACCTGAACCGTCTCGAAGGGGAGGAAGCCGGTCGCGCGGATGATAAGGAGGTCCGTCGGCTCCACTTCGGTGACTACGTTCCCGTCGACATCCAGCACGTCGAACGAAGCCGTCGTCTCGAAATCCGTCGCGATGGCCGGCAGGAGGATGGTCGGGGTCTTCGGGAATTCGGTCGCGATCTCCTTAGCCCCCGCGCGGGCGTCGGACGTGTTGATGAGAGGGAGTGTCACGATGGCCTGGAACACGCCGTTCGGGTCGGTCAGGATGCCGTCCAGCGTGAGTGTCCCCGCTGTGACCGTGTCCACGGGCAGCGTGAACGCGCTGATGCGGTTGTCCGTAAGGGTGTCCAAGAGCAGCCTGCCCACGTTGAATCCGGGGGCGTATCCCGTGCCGCTGATGGTGATGACGTCGCCGGCTGCCGCGATCGCGGGGGAGACGCGCACTTCCGCCGTCTCCAGGGAGTCCACGCTGGGGCTGGAGATGAAAATTGTCGTCTCGGCGGAGTTGCGTCGGTCGCGCGCGACGAACAGCACCGCCCCCGTGCCTTCCGGCAGGTCGTCGGGCAATTCACGCAGCACGATGCCCGCTCGGAAAGTGCCTTCGGAGGTGGTGTGGGTCGTGTCGATGTCCGTGTGCGTGCCGATGTCGAACGCGACATCCGCGTCGGCGTCGAAGCCCGCGCCTTCGACGACCAGCAGCGTGCCAAGCGCGCCGATGTTCCCCGTCGAGCCACCTTCCATCACCGCGCTCGTGATCGTTCCGGTGACGCGGATGCCCGACTGCGAGGCCGACGCCGCGCCCGCGCGAACGACGAGGTCATACGTGTTCGCGGGCAGCTTGGGCGTGATGAAGGTGACGTCCAGGGCGCCCTGCTCGTCGGCCGGCGCGCCCGTGGTGTTCACGTTCACACCCGCGAACTGGGCGACCGCGGCCTCGCCGGCCACGAAGCCTATGCCCTTCACGCGCACCTCTTCGCCCGGGGTGATCTGGGTGTCGCCATCGGCGGTGATGACGTCGGTGATCTGTGCCACCGGCGTGTAGACGAACGGAGCCGCGGCGGCAGTGCCAGCCAAGCCACTCAGCACGATGGGCGCCGCGCCGAGGACGCTACGTTTCACGAGGTCGGCGGTCAGGATGAAGCTTGCGCGCACGGTGCCACGCGTGCTCGCCGCGGCGCCGCTCGCGTCGACGATGGGCTGCCCGTCGTAGCTCAGGTCGACGAGATCCCCCGCGATGAACCCACTCGCCGAGACCTGCACGCGCGACTCGAGGCCCCCGGAGGACGGGCTGACGGCCAAGATGCGTGGCACGATATCCGCCGCGCCGAATCCCGTAGCGGTGCTGCGGGAGGAACGCCCGTCTATGGCGATATCCGCGAGACCACCGAGGAGGTCCGACGGCAGGATCACCTGCGCGGACACCTCGCCGAGAATCGAGGCCTTGTCGCCCGTCAGCACGCTCTGAACTGGGGAGCCGCCTACCTTGAACTGCACCACCTCGTCGGCGGAGAACCCGTCGCCCACGAACAGCGCGGTATCTCCGGGGCCGATGATCACGCGCGACGTGCCGTCGTGCGTCAGGTGGATCGAGTCACCGGGACCGGCGAGGAACGGCGAGAACTGGATGATGCGGGGTGTGACAGTGAACGTCGCGCTGTAGAGTCGGCCGGAGTTCTGTCCCTCGGCGCGGATCTCCTGGTCGCCGCCCGGCATCAGCGGGATGTCGATAGCGTAACGGAACACCTCGCCGTCGCCACCAGCCGCCACGAGCGGCACGAGCGGATCGTCGTTGAAGAAGAACTGGACTCCCTCGCCCGGTTCGTAGCCGGAGGCCGAGGCGAGCGTCTGCGTCCCGACGGAGCCGTCGGCGCGGCTGAGGATCAGCCCATCTCCGACGCTCACGCGAAGCGGTGCCGTCGTGACGCCTTCCGCTTCAGGGATCGGCATGCCCTCCTTCGTGACGAGCACGACCGTCGTCGGGTCGATGTCGACCACCGCGATGCCGGCCGTGAGCGCGCGGAAACGCATGTCCGCCACGACGCCGTCGCGGGAGAGCGGGCTATCACCCACGGCGCGGCTTACCGAGACCGCCAGGGTCGTGCCGCTTTCCAGCACGTCCACAAAGGGCAGCCCATTCGACCTGAACAGAAACAGGTCGCCCGCGGAGGTGTCCACGTATTCCAACTGCGTGTCGTCGAAGGTCAGTCTGAAGGAGGCGCCGAACAGCGGGGCAATGTCGCGCGCGAAGGCGCTGACGGAGAACACATCGCCAACGTCGAGAAGCGGGCTCGGGGAGTCCAGCTCGAGACTCGGAGCAGCGATGCTTTGCGTGTGCAGGACCGCAAGCAGGACGAGCGCCGACAGAAGTGAGGGGATTCCACCGCGGGTTACGGGCGCCTGACCGTTCACATGCACGCTCCCAACTTCTGCCACTGTCGTCGGTTGCTCGGGCCAAACTGCATTCTACACCCTTCTATCGGCTCGGGCTACCGGCGGGTTCATCCGTCGGCGCGATCTTCACGAGCCGGCGTATGTCTTCCAGCCGCCTATCGCCGATGCCTTTCACCTCGTTCAGTTCGTCGATCGAGTCGAAGCCGTCGTTGTCGATGCGGTACTCGATGATGCGCGTCGCGAGGGTCACGCCGATCCCGGGCAACGTCCGTAACGCCGCGGGCGTCGCCGTGTTCAGGTCGATGGGGTGCTCTTCGCTCGCCGGAGTGAACGTCTCGTCTGGCGTCGGGCCGTCCGCCCATTGCCCGTTCGGCGCCCGCTCGGGGCGAGGTTCCACGATAAACGTGGGCTCTCCCATAAACCACTCGGGACGCAGACGCTTCACGACGGTCACGCCAGACCCCACCAGCGTGACGACGACAAGCGCCGCAATGATACTGCGTTCGCCGCTCGTGAATGCGCCGGGGAGGGACATGCGCATCGCCCATCGTTTGCCGTCGCCGGTTACGCCCCTGGGTCCACGGGGATCGGGTAACACTCGAACGCGGGGAAGTCAAACGAGAACCCGTAGCGTGGGCTCTCGGGAACGCACACGACGGCGACCTTCCCAGCCCGCGTGTACGGCTCGACGAGCGTCAGCAGCGGGATGTCGTATTCGCGCAGGATCTCGATCGAGTCGATGACCACGGCTCGTCCCTCGGCGAAGCGCGTCTCCAGGGCGGTGTCCAGCGCCAGGCGCAACGCAACCTTCGCCTTCGCGGGAGCGTCGGCGTACTCCTCGATAGGCCCGTCTTCCATGAGCGCGCGGGTCAGCGTGTCTCCGACCGCCAGGTAGTGTCGCTCAGGCTCCGCGAAATGCTGCGCGAGCCAGTATCGCGCGAGGGTCGTCTTGCCCACCTGGAACTCGCCCACCAGGGTGATGGGCCGCCGCACGGCCTCGCGCGCCAGCAGCGACTCCAGCTCGGCGAGGGCGTCGGTTTGGTGTGGTCGCAGGTCCACCGCGCCCCATGGATGTCCGCCTTCATTCACCATGCGCATCCCACCGTTACGTGCCGCATCGGATGACGTTTTGCCGTCGCGGATTGTCGCTCTGGGCCGGGGTCGGGACAAGGCGCGTCCATCTGCCCGGCCAGCCTTGCGGATGGTTCACGATGTAGCCATACTGCATAGTGAGATGCGGGTGACAAAACTGATGCAGCCGCATGCCACAGTCGACGACGAAGCACATCCTGTTCATGGACATCGTGGGTTTCTCGAGACTCAACGACGCTACGCAAGTCGCGATGGTCGGGGCCTTGGAGCGACTCATCACGGCGGCTCTGGAGAGCGAGCACGCGAGCGTCGAGTCGCGAATCGTCCTGCCCACCGGCGACGGATACGCCCTGGCGTTCGACGAGCTCAAGGCGCCTGTGGCCGTCGCGGTCGCGGTTGCCCGCGCCATACGACAGATGCCTCCTGGCAAACACATCCCCCTGCGCACGGGAATCCATCCGGGGCCGGTGTACAGCATCGAGACTCTGAACGCGGCTTGGAACGTCATCGGGTCCGGCGCGAACATAGCGGCGCGCGTCATGGACCTCGGCGACGACGGACACATCCTCGTGTCCGAGGCATCCCACGGCCAGGCGGGCCAGCACCACCCGGACTGGCACAAGGAGTGGACGGGCGCCCCGGACGCGCAACTGACCGATCTCGGCGGGCTAACCGTCAAGCACGGGCAGCAGGTCAGCGTCCACAGCCTCCACGGCGATGGCTTCGGGAAAGCGGAGCTACCGGCGAAGGCCGCCGCGGAGTTGGCGGAAACGCGGCGAGCGGAGCGCGAGGCCGTCCGTCGGATACATGTCCGGGACGCCGGCAAGGGCAAGGTCGAAATCACCCTGGAGGGCGAAGAGGATGCCGGCCACGCGTATACGGCCGACATGCCCGAGCAGCTTGCCCCGGCGGAACGCCGCGAGCTCGCCTGGTATCTGGAGGAGTATCTCAGCTTCCCGTACGGCGCGGAGCGAGACAGGGCGGCGCGCGTTGAGGTGCGGATGGAGGAGTGGGGAGGCAGACTTCGCGACGCCCTCTTCGGCGACGGACGCGGGGCAGAAATACTCGCCGAGGCGGTCGCGGGCGGGCTCGCGGGACGAGAGCTATGCATCCATTCGGACGACGCGCGGTTCCTGGCGCGGCCGTGGGAGCTGGTCCACGACGACGACGAGGACTATCTCGCCTTCGGCTTCCGCGGCCTCTACCGCACGCGCGCCACGCCGGCCGACCCGGTAGGAGACCTGCCGGAGCATGGCGAGCCGTTCCGTATCCTCCTCGTCGTCTGCCGACCGTACGGCGAGAGGGACGTGGGGCACGGCGCCGTCTCCCGACCGATGCTCGAAGCTCTCCGAGAGTTGCGTCCGCGCATTGAACTGGACGTCCTCCGGCCTCCGACATTCGCCGCTCTGACGGCGCGCCTGCAGCAACGTCCATACCATCTTGTGCACTTCGACGGCCACGGCGCGTTCCCCCAGCGACCGGGGATGACTATGGGAATGACCCTCGGAGCGAAGGAAGGTCTGCTGGTCTTCGAGGACAAGGACGGCGAGCCGGACCCCATCGACGCGGCGAGGCTCCGCCGAGGACTACGCCAGTCGCACGTGCCGCTGTGGGTCTTGAACGCGTGCCAGTCGGCGATGGTCGGCGAGGATGACGCCATCGCATCGGTCGCAAGCCGGCTGACGCAGGCGGGCGCGCACGCCGTCGTCGCGATGTCGCACTCGGTCTACAAGGACGCGGCGAGCATCTTCGTCGGCGCGTTCTACGCCGCGCTCGCTCGACACGCGACGATGTCCGAAGCCGTCGCCGCCGGACGCCGCGCGATGCACGCGAACCGGACGCGGCAGTCCGTCGCGGGGAAGCTGGAACTCAGCGACTGGGTGGTGCCCGCGCTCTACCAACAGACGGCGGCCGTCACGCCGATACCGGAGACTGTCGGCACGACGCCGGTCGACTTGGGCGACTCCGATGTCGTCCGGGACCGCGTCGAGCGCGTCTGCCCCACGGGAGACTACAGCTTCATCGGCCGCGACTCCGACGTGCAGCGCATCGAGCGGGCGATGTACCAGACGGATCGTCACGTCGTCACGCTCAGCGGGGTGGGCGGCACGGGGAAGACGGAACTCGCTAACGGCTTCGCGCGCTGGTACTCCGAGACGGGCGGATGTTCCGGCGGCGTGTTCCGCGCCGAGTTCGGCGACGGCACGGACTTCGCGCGCGTCATGGCGAGCGTGTTCGGCTACGGGACCGACCACTCGCGCTTGAGCGACGAGCACCAGTGGGCGCACTTGGTCGGCTATCTGACGCAGAACGCATGCCTGCTCGTGTGGGATAACTTCGAGACGGTCGCGGGCTACGGGAGCGACGGCATCGCGCCGGACGTGGCGGACGATGGCGAACAGGCGCAACTCGTGCAGCCCGCCTCGGCCGCCGAACGCGGGCAGTTCATGCGGTTGGTGGACGAGCTACGCGGCGGGCCGACGCGCGTCGTCATCACAACGCGGAAGAGCGAGGAACGCTGGCTGGGGGCCGCGGCGCAGAAGGTGGAGATCGGCGGACTCGTCGCGCACGATCGTGTACGGTTGGCGAGGAGCATACTGGACAGCGTCGGGAAGACGCCGGACAACTTCGCGGAGGATCAGGACTTCGCGCGCCTGCTGACGATGCTGGACGGACATCCGCGGTCGATGGAGGTCGTCCTGCCGCTGCTGGAGCGCCGGACGCCTTCGGACGTGATCGCATCGCTGGAACACGAGACACGTGAGGGCAGCGGCCTTGAGGACGCGTCGCTGGAGGTGGCCTTCCGCGCGTTGAGTGAGGAGAGCCGCACGCACCTGCCGTTCCTCGGGCTGTTCGTGTCGCGTGTGCATACGAGTGTGCTCGCCTCGTTCGTGCACAGCGACGACAGCCAGCAGGTAGCGTACGAGAAGCTCGTTGGCCCGTCCCCGGACGCCGAGGGCTGGGCGCACGTACTGGACGAAGCGGCGCGGCACGGTCTCGTGCGTCATGCGGGCGGCGTGCAATACTCGCTGCACGCGACGCTGCCCGTGTTCCTCCGACGGCGGCTCCGCGACGAGATCGGGGCCGCGGGCGTGGAGACTCTGAACACTCAATACATGCGCTTCTACGCGGAATTCGCCGGCCGCCGCCGCGTGATGGCGGAACAAGGACGACGAGCAGCGATCGCCGACCTGCGCGCTGAGGAGCCCAACATCCTTCGCGCCTTGTCCGTCGCGCTTGGGGGCGACCCTGAGTGGACGCCGGCCGCCGTCATGATCGAGACACTGTTCGAACTGTATGAGCATGAAGCGAACATGCACATGTCCGCAAGTCTCGTGGCGCGTGGCCTTAGCGTCGTCGGAATCGACGCGCCTCCAGCTGCCGAATGCAAGAGGCGAGACCTGTGGCTAGACCTCATGAGCCGCTCCGCCAGCATCGCGGTGACGCTTGGGCATCTCGAAGTCGCCGAGCTCAAGTATACACGCGTGCTGGATGAGATGGACCTGAGTTCAGGATCAACAGATGCGACGCACGTTGCCGCTACGAGGTTCCAGCTCAGCGTTATTGCGGCACGGCAACACGCGTACGATCGGGCGGCTGAATTGGCGGCTGATGCGCGCGTGGTGTACGAACGCCTGGGAGACGCGCCGCGGCTAGCGCAGGTCGAGTATCAGGAGGCGATGGTCGCCTACATGCAGCGCGAATGGGACCAGGCCGATGTACTGTTCGGCCGCGCCATGGGGATGCTCCAGAGCGTAGGAGACGAACGGACGTGTGCCATGGTGGACCATATGCGATCCGTAATCGCGCTCGAGCGTGGGGATCGTGCGGCGGCCCACCGACTTGCGGTTGCGGCGAGAGAGGCCTTCGAACGCCTCGAATTGCCGGCCCTGCGAGGCGGGCGCGTGGCACCAACTCGGCGTCATCGCCGAAGTGTGTTGCGACTACAGCACCGCTGACCAGTGTCTCCGCAGGGCTCTCGCGATACGTGAGGAGCGTCGTCTGATTGCTGACACGGCCGGGACATTGGACGAACTCGGCCGCGTGGCTCGCCTCGACGGACGGTATGACGACAGCGAGCGATGGCACGCGCATGCAGTGCAGATCAAGACGCAGTGGCGGATGTGGGTGGAGCTGGCAATCTCCTATGCGAACCTCGGACGGCTGCGCCTGGCGCAGAACCTACGGGACCACGCCATACGAGAGTTCGCCAATGGATTTCGCGTCGTCCACAGCGTGGACAGCCCTGTCCGCCATCAACTTGCGCGCGACCTCGCGCGACAGCTTTGGGAGGTCGGCGAGGAGGCGTTCGTCGCCGCGTGGCGCGCCGCCCTCCCGGACGACGACCCACCGATGGACCTCCTGCGGCAAGCGTTGGCGCAGCTCCGCGAGCAGGCAGACAACGCGGAGTAAGGGCGCGGCTCACCCACGCACGACATCACAAACGACCCCGAGCAGCGCAACCACCGGATGCCTTCCCCGTCGCAGGGGAAGGATAGGATGGGGTCCTCGGGACGCCACCACAGCATGCTGCATCGCGCGGTCGGCCTCGGCCGCGTTGCCGTCGCCGCGGGCGGCAGATATAGTCGTGCCGCGTCGCGCGCAGGTCTTCTCGCACGCAGGATTCGCAAGCAGGATGCCGGGGCTATGCCGGACGGAACGGTCGTCATCGCGGATGAGCCCCACCTCTTGGCGCGTCCCTTCACGCGATTCTGGGCGCAGTTCCTCGACGAGTTGGCCGCCTCCGTCATCTTCGTCGTCCCGCTGGCGATCGTGAACAACCTTGGCGTGCCGTTGCCCGACGGCGTGATGCTGCTGCCGCTCATCGGCGCGACCCTGTATTTCCTCCTCCAGGACGGGCTGCCGAACGGCCAGAGCCTCGGCAAGATCCTCATGCGCATACAGGCGATCGACGAACGGACCGGCAAGCCGTGCGTCTTCGGCCAATCGGTGCTTCGGAACGCGTTCCTGTTCCTCGGCCTCATCGACGTGCTGTTCATCCTCTCGAGCCGTCGTCAGCGGCTGGGCGACCGAGTTGCCCACACGCTCGTGGTGCACACGCTCACGGCGGCCACGCGAAGCGCGTGACGGCGCCAGCGCGAACCCAGCGCGCGCTATTCGCCGAGGCACTCCGAGCGTAGCCAGGCGATGTTCCGCTCGCCCCACTCGGCGAGTAGCGTCATCTCCTTGGCCGTCCAGATCTCCTCGAAGGCGTCGATCGCGGCGTCCTTGTCGTCGGGCATGAGCCACGCCTGACCCGTCTCGTCCGCGCGGGCTCGTACTTCGTCCCACCGCAGCAGCGACACATACCACACGGGCAGCGTTGCGACGGCGACCCGCGCGCTAAGCTCCTCGCTCCCGACGACCGCCTGCGCCGCGGCTTCGAGGTTCCGCATGGACTCCAGCAGCAGGTCCGGCGTGAGGAACTCGGCGTCGTGCGGGGCGAAGCAGCCAACGGGCTTGCCGACCTCCTTGGCGGAGGCATGGACGCTACGCAGATGCGCGTCGATATGTCCGGCGGCGTGACCGAAGTAGCCTTCGAGGAACTCCTGGATCAGCGCGTGATCGTCCCGATACGGATCCCACAGGAGCTTGGCGAGCACCCAGGCGCGCATCTCCGCCATCTCGGAGCCGTACGACTGGTACGCCCCCTGCTCGAAGATGCCCTTCACGCCGTGCTCGACGAAGAAGCGGATGTTGTCGCCGAGGACGTAGTAGTTGGGATGCGGCTGCACGTAGTGGCGGAAGTCGGTCGTGTAGTCCCAGATGTACAGCCGGTCGCATATCTTCGACCAGCCGACGATGTCGTCGCGGAAGGTCCGGTTGCTGTCGTGGGTGAGGGGTTCGGCGAAGTTGCACTCGATGCTGCACAGCCGGGCGATGACGTTATCGCGCGGCTTGACGAGCTTCGGCGGCTTCCGCGTGTACTGGTACGCGAGCGTGGACACCGCGACGTGCGGGAACTCGTCCTCGATCGCCTCCGCGACGGCGTTCACGAAGCGGAGCATCGTCCCTGCGGGGCTGCCCTCTTCCTCGTCGACGGCGGCGCAGTTCTCGCACGTGCACGCGCCGTGCCAGTCGTTCTGCGAGACGGAGATGATCGTGGCTTCGGGCGACTCGCGCAGCCACTGCTCGACCTTGTCGATGGTGAACGCCAGCAGTT
>JABGQA010000036.1 GCA_018644665.1 Candidatus Poribacteria bacterium | reverse complement strand
TGCTTCGTCAAGGCAGCCACAAGACGGCTTCTGGGTAGGATACTGAAACGTGCGGTAGAGTTGGTCGGAGAGGCATGCGCAGCGGTCGACAGCGAAAAGCCCGGTAGCCACGTTGAAGGCATCGTGCTGGACATCAGTGATCTTTGGCCAATCGGTGGTGACGCAGGCCGCATCAAGCTGAACTGCTTCTGCCAGGAGTGCCGGCATCACTTTGACGGCCCGGGAACCAGAGGCCTGGTCCAGGAGTTCGAGAGATTCCCAAACCCATGGAATCTGGTTCTCAAGACAACTGAGTCAGGGATCGGGCACATTAACGACTTCGGGTGGGATGTACTACCGCAGAAACTGATCAATCTGAGCCACCTGAAGGGGTTCATTGATGATCTAAAGGGCTATGATGCCCAAGCTGCGGCCGATTCCGTCATCGCCTACATGCGCGCACGCCACGCGCTGACCACGAGGGTGGTGAACGAATTCTTCACTCAGATCCGGGAGGACGTTGGCGCACCTGAACTTCGGCGAGTGTTGCTCCTGGAGGGCGAGCAGTACGGATGGACATCAGGGGTGTTTCTGAGCCAGCTAGACGATAGCAGCGTCTGTGATGAGCTTTGGTTCAACCCGACCGCTCATACCTTCGACATTGAGCGAGTGGCGTACCGCCCCTACATGCACCGACGCTCGCGCTACTTCGTCAACGCGCTCTTCGATCTCATGTACATGTGCGGGGATGAAGAGAAGCGCACAGTGGTTGGGCTCGCGATGTTCTCGGACAAGGCGGTCGCCGACCTTCTTGAACACAGGCGCCGGCAGGCTGTCTCCGGACGTCTGGGCACGAATCTGGACCTCGCGTCCCTACCACAACCGTCCGACGATCAGAGTCGAGGTCGGATAGGATTCGTGGGGAACACTCTGACTGACGGCATCAGCAAGGAATTGGTAGGCGGCGTTAGCATCGTGCCAAGAGTCTCTGGGGCTATCGACGACCCGGGGAGCGACCTCGAGGGGTTCCTTTCAGCGATGATCAAAGCATCAACGGACGACCCGTAGTCAATTGCTCTACGGGTCATATGCGCATGGATGCAGCGACGAAGATAGGCGCGGATGCGCCGTGTGCCTGCGCAAACGTCCCTGTGGAATCGTGACCGCGAGTTCGCAGGGACACTGGATCACATGCGGACGGCCCCGCAGCCGATCTGATGCGCCAATTCCCGGGGCATGCCGACCGGCGATGACGGAGCAGTTGGCGACAAGCGAGGCGGGTCGCAAGTGGCGACCGGGGATCGGCGAGCGGCTCGATAGCGGAGATCACGGCTCGCCACGGCTTGCGGCGCGCATGGCCGTCAATCTGCTGGGCGGTCGCGCGGACGCGCTCGTCGGACGGCTCATCTACGCGCACGAAGACTTCGAGGCGATCGTCGCGGAGACGGACACGATCGTCAGGGAAGACCGGCGCGTGTTGCGCATTCGGTAGAACCGGCCCAAGGGATATGACCTCCTGCGCCTTCGTGCTGCCGGGATGCTTCACCGGCCCTCGTGGCTAGAAGCGCGGGGCCGGGTCCACCAACGGCGGCAGCTCCAGCGCTCGAACCAGCCAGGGCAGCCCTGTTACCAACTGCTGTCGCTGCACCACGCGCACGCGCGGCGCGTCGGGTATCTTGTCCAGCCCGGCGTTCGCGGCAAAGTAGCCCATCACCACTGCGGCGACCTCGGGGGCGTCGGGCAGGATCGTGTCGGGGGTGGGGCCGCCCTCGTAGGCCAGGCTGGGCAACCAGAAGCCCAGGTCGAGGCGTGGGTTCCCGAGGCACGCGCAGTTCCAGTCGATGAACAGCACGCGATCGTCGGTCATGCACATGTTGTCGCTGCGGAGGTCGAAGTGCGTCAGGCGGTCGCCGTCGGTGGGGCAGTTCTGCTCGTGGTCGACCAGAGTTGGCAGGGCGATGTCCAGCCAGTCGTCGTCCACGAATCCGAGCGATAGGAACGGTTCGGGGTCCTCCGCGACCGTCCGCCAGCCGCGTGTTGCCCGCCCGTGGACCTCCGCGAACGCTCCGAGTTCGACGGTCGTGGAGTGCATCGCTTCCGCCTGCGCGAGCGCGCGGTCGACGCGCGTCGTGTCCCAGGGCGGCGGCCAGTGGGCGTGTGACAGGTCCTCCGTGACGAGGATCGGAGCGGTCTCGTGGTCCTCCCAGGCCACGACTTGAGGCACGAACGGCCCGTCGATGAGCCCATAGACGTGGGCCTCGCGGCGCAGAAAACCACACGTGAGAGGCGTCGCCCCCGCCTTGACGAAGAAGCTGCCGGTCGCCGTCTGGCACACGAGTCGAGTGGCGGGAGTGTAGCCACCCTCCGCTCGCGCGTGCGACTCGACGCGCGACCCGATCAACGCCTCGATGCGCGCCAGAAGTTCAGGTCCGACCACTCACATGCTCCCTACCCGACATCCGCCGGCCTTGCGGCGCGGCGATCCGTCGACGCGTCTACCTACGCGACGCGGGCGCATGCTATCACCCGAGGCCCGGACGTCGCATCTGGGTCACGGCTCGGCCTGGCTCCGCCGAGGGCGCCGGGGCGGCGAGGCCGACAACGAGATGCCCGCGGCGTTCGCCGCCAGCCGCATGAGGAAGGAAGGCTGTCGGCTCCCGGGGATGGCGCCGACAGGTAGGCAGTAGGCAGTTGCCACGCAAACCCGGTGGTGAAGCGGCATGCGCGGCGACCTGCACACGTGCTTACTGCCTACCACTGGCGGGCGCGTCACCGGCGTCGACCATCGGTCGGCGCTCTCGGCCCGCATACATGCCGCGCAGATGCGGCATCGTGCCGCGGATCTCTTCCCACCCATCGACGATCTTGTGCCGGTGGCCGAGACGTTCGCCCTCCGCCACGCCGTAGATGCCTCCCGTCAGGTAGAAGAACCACGCCTTGCGCAGCGTGCGCTCCGGGTCGTCCGTGGGGTAGCGCGCTAGCACCTGTCGCGCGAGATCTCCGTGGCACACGAGGTACGTGAACTCGAAGTCCGGGTCACCAATGGTCATGTCGCCGAAGTCGATGATCCCGGCGATACGCTCCGTGGCGTGGTCCCAGAGGACGTGCTCGGAAACGAGGTCCGAATGCAGGAACGTCGGGACGTACGCGTCGTTCGCGGGGTCGTCGAGGTATTCGTCGAACATGCGTTCGCAGATGGCGCGGTCCTCGGGGGTTAACCGCGGAAGCACGTACTGCCGGGCATCGTCGCGCGTTTCCTCGTACACGGCTCCGAACGGCTCATGCGGCACGCCTCCGTCGTCCGCCCAGGCGACCGGCATCGAATGGACCGCCCGCATGAACTCGGCGAGCGTGTCCGCCACGTGGTCCCTGCCGTCGGGCGCCATCGCGGCGTACGTCTCCGGCGTCAGCGGATCGCCCACGATCTCGCGGTAGCCGCCGAAGGCGAGCCCGTCCTCGGTCTCACCGACGTACTCGTACTTCGGGATCGGCACGTTCGTGCGTCGGGCGATTTCCGGCAGTAACGCGAACTCCCGACGCAGGCTGGCGTCGCAGTGGGTCCATTTCGGCAGTCGGAAGACGTACGCGTCGTTCACTCTGAACGCCATGAAGTCCCAACCCTCGCCCATGAACTCGGCCCTCGCCGGCTCCAGGTCGGCGAAGCGGGCGTCGATGAGGGAGGCGGTCTCACAGGCCGTCCAACGGCGGCCCGCCGGGTTCCTGTCGTCGGCGTCTAACTGGGGCGAGTCGGGTTCCCGGCACATTGCTCTATCCGTGCTTTCATTCAGCGGAGATGCGGCTTGGCGGTGCGGCATGTAGCCAAGGGGATGCTATTCGCCGTCCGATTGCCGTCACCGCGGGCGCTCGCTATAGTCGGGCGGGTTCCAGGATTGAACTACGCGGCGGGAAGGAAGACGACACCGTGGCTGCGCTCGTTCGCATACTCATCGCCGGCCTGATTGCCCTCACCGCGTCGCTCGCCGTGTGTAGCAACCATTCCGTGGACGCGCCCGTTGATGCTGCTGCCGATGTCGGCGTTCTCCCAGCAGTTAGCTCGACCATCGTGTTCGTGTCACGGCGTGACGGAAACCCTGAGATCTATGTCATGGACGCCGACGGGGCGAACCTGGCCAACCTCACCAATCATCCCGAAGCGGACACAGAGCCTGTTTGGTCGCCCGACGGGACGCGCATCGCGTTCCTGTCACGGCGCGATGGCGAAGCGGCATCAGTGTATGTCATGGACGCCGACGGGGCGAACAAGCGCAACCTGAGCGACCGACGCGAACTCAGGCTCCTGCCGGTGTATCCCTTCGCGTGCGTCTGGTCACCCGATGGCAAGAGCATCGCCTTCGTGGTGATGCGGTACGTCCACCCGGAGATATACATCGTAGACGCCGACGGCGCGAATCTGCGCAAGCTCGTCGACACTCCTGGCAGAGACTACGACCCCAGGTGGTCGCCCGATGGAGGGAGCATCGCGTTCACGTCGCGCCGGGATGGCGATCCGGGAATCTATGTTGTACACAACGACGGCGGGAATCTACGGAGAGTGACCGACCACCTGGGTGGCGGCTCCCAACCCGTCTGGTCACCCGACGGCAGGAGCATCGCGTTCTATTCGTGGCCGGGCGGCTACAGGGAAATCCACGTCATGGACGCCGACGGCGCCAATCAGCGCAGCATCTCCAGCACTCCTGCGAGTGGGCACGGCCTCGGATGGTCCCCCGATGGCGCCAGCATCGCGTTCTGCTCGGGGAGCGGCCTCGGCGCCGACCAGGTCTACATCGTGGACGCCAATGGCCGGAACCAACGCAATCTCACCAACCGCCCTGGGAACGACTACCGCCCCTCCTGGTCGCCCGACGGCAAGAGGATCACGTTTACATCAATGCGCGACCGCAACCGTGACATCTACGTGATGGACGCCGACGGCGCCAATCAGCGGAACATATCCAACTGCCCCGCTTACGACGACAACGCCACCTGGCGCCCCTCGTCACGATAGGGCTCACGCAGTCCAGGACGACGTGTCCGATACGATGGCGCCGCGCGCATGGGGATGCACCGCTATGGTCATACGCCTTCGGCCAATCGCCTCGGGCCTCCTCGCCCTCAGCGTCCTGATCGGAGCCTGTGGCGGCGACTCCGCGGATGTGCCGCCTGACGACGATGTCGCCGTCGAGGATACGTCCGCCCACGATCAGGACGAAGACTTGTCGGACGGAGGTATCGTGGCCGATTGCGTCGAGCCGCCATTAGCGGACGGCTCTGCCATCGCATTCACATCCGACCGCGACGGGAAGCTCGAGATCTACGTAATGGGCGCTGGTGGCGCCGACCCGCGTCGGATGACTAACCATGCCGAGAACAACTTCGACTCCACATGGTCGCCCGACGGCAAGCACATCGCCTTCACGGCTATCCGCGACGGTTCTGGAGACATCCACGTGATGGATGCTGACGGAGCCAACCCACGCAGCGTGACTAGCGATCCCCAGAGTCACGCCGAGCCCACCTGGTCACCCGACAGCAGGCGGATCGCGTTCACATCGGCGCATGAGCTACTTCCGAACGGGTGGGACATGGAGATCTACGTGATGGAGGCCGACGGCGCGAACCAACGCAACATCACCAACGTGGAGTTTGTCGACACACACGCTACCTGGTCGCCCGACGGCAAGCGCATCGCATTCGAGCGGGATCACACACGCGGCAAGTTCTTCAACGACGTCACGATCTACGTGATGGATGCCAACGGAGGGAACCTGCACACCCTTACCGAAAGTCCGGGCCAGGACGCTGACCCCTCCTGGTCTCCTGATGGCGGCAGCATCGCGTTCGCCTCGACGCGCGACGGCAAGTCCGACATCTATGTGATGGACGCCGACGGCGCCAATCAGCGCAGGCTCACCGTGCATCCAGAACACGATCTCGACCCCGCGTGGTCCCCTGACGGCGAGAGGATCGCGTTCATATCGAGACGTGACGGCAATTGGGAGATCTACGTGATGGACGCCGACGGCGCGAACCAATGCAACATCACCAACCATCCTGCGGAGGACTCCCGGCCGGCTTGGTCGCCCGCTCTCCGGTAAGCTCCATTCAGCCATGCGGCGACGGCAGGTAGGCGGTAGGCGGTCGTGTAGGGAGCGACTTCGCCCAGTGTTCATGCGGGTTTACGCCGTGAACTGCCTACTCCCTACTTGCGAAAGGCTCACGTAGAAAGAACGGGCCGGGGAGGGTGAGGGGGTCCTCATAACCATAGGTTCTATAGATAGATAGATAGTGTAGGTAGTAGGTAGTAGTAGAGCTAAAGCCAGTGTTAGAACGGGTTCGGCGGCTCCCTACACAACTACCTACTGCCTACCCGCGGGGCAAGCGGTCGTGTGCGTGGGAGGCGTCACAGGCCCTCGTCGTGGCAGATGAGTTCGATCGAGTTGCCCTCGGGGTCGCACACGAACAGCGCGCGGGCGCGCATGTTGGGGAACGTGGTCTCCAACGCGATCTCCACGCCAGCGTCCACGAGTCGCTGCTTCCACGGCTCGTAATCGGCGGCGGGTATCTCGAACGCGACGTGATCCAGGCTCGTGTGCTGCTGGATGACGCCGTCGAACGGCCGGTTTGTCGGGTGGATGCGGCGATCGACCAGGGCGAGCAACTGAGGGTGCCCACCGGCGCCAAGGTCCGAATCCAAGTCCGCGATACGCAGGAACACGATACCCGGGCTGTCTGCGGGATGTTGCGAGACGAACTCGAACCCAAGCGTGTTCTCATAGAACGGCTGCGTCAGGCCGATGTCGTTCACGCGGATGACGATCTCCGCGGCTCCACGGATTGTCGGCATGCTGGGGCTCATGTCGCGGTCTCCGGCGTCCTGGCCGTGGCGTCGGCCTTCTCCCTATCCCGCGCGACTGCGGCGGGCGCTGTCGCGTGAGTATACTGCGCGTCGCGATGGACGCGGACAACCGCGGCCCTCGGCGCCGAGACGGTAGGCGGCAAGATTGACGGCTTCCCCTCGGCGCGTCATGCTGCGTGCATGAAGACATCATCCGACGCGGAAGTGCGCCAGCTTTACGACGATTTCGTGGACCACTACTCGGAGATGATGGACAGTGAGATCGACCTGCCGATCTACGCTGATCTCCTGAGCAGACTGTCCGAACGTGTCGCCGCGCTCCCGGGACCGGTCGTAGACACCTCATGTGGCTCGGGACACATGTTGGCCAGGTATCACGAGCGCCACGACCCAGCGCGATCGCTCGTCGGCATCGACCTGTCCCCGCGCATGGTCGCCATCGCGGGGGCAAGGCTGGGAGCCAACGCCGAGATTCTCCTCGGCGACATGCGCAGCTTAGTGGGGGTCGCGACGTCCTCCGCAGCCGCCGTGTTGAGCTTCTTCGCCATCCAGCACATCGACCCTGACGACGCTCTGAAGGCGCTCCGGGAGTGGCGCCGCGCGCTGTGTCCCGGCGGCGTCCTGTTGATCGCCGCGTGGGAAGGCGCCGGCGCCGTCGACTACGGGGGGCGATTCGACGCGGTGGCCCGCAGATACACCGAGGACGAGGTCTCCAACTGGGCTCGTGAGGCGGGGTTTGTCGTGGACCGATGCGTCGTCGAGCCGGTGGAAGGATTCCCGATGGACGCCCTCTACCTGGAGGGATCCAAGACGGCGTCCACATGAGCAACGCGGCGTCGATTCGCATCCTCGAGAGAGCCGGCTTCCTCCCTGAGGAGGACCCTCACGGCGACCCGGAGGATGATCTGATTTATGTCCTGGCGCTTCGCGCGTAAGCCGGGACTCATCCCGCTCGACGTCCATGCCCGCGGAAGTAGGGAGCAGGCAGTCGTGTCGGAAGTGGCTTCGGCCAGTGTTCATGCGGGTCTAGCCGCAAGCTACCTACTCCCTACTCGCGGAAGGCTCCCGTAGAGAGAACACGCCCGCCTTCAGAGCAGAGAGCCCACCGCCGTCCAGCACCAGAGGACAGTAACAGGCACTCCCACAACTGCGACGATCGCCCCGGTGCGGAGGAAGTCGCGCGAATGCAGCCGGCCGCTCGCGAACGCGATCGCGTTCGGTGGCGTCGACGCCGGCAGCGCCGTCGCGAGTGACGCGCACAGCGCCAGGCTGACCAAGGGCGCGACAGACCCAGCGCCAACCATCGCGAGCGCGATGGGCGCGAGCACGTTCGTCGCAGCCGTGTTGCTCATCACGTTGGACAGCAGGCAAGTGACCGCCCCGAGCGCCAGCGCCAGCGCGCGGGGGCTCGCGCCCTGGGGCGCAAGGTTATCGACCAGCCAGGTAGCGAGGCCGGTCTCCTGCACCGCCACGCCTAGCGACATGCCCCCGGCCAGCAGGAGAAGGACATCCCACGGTAACTGACGGATGTCGTCCGGTTCGACAACCCGCGCGGTCGTCAAGACGGCGAGCGGGACGAACGACACCACGGCCACCGGCACGCCGTGCAACCCCGTCGTAAGCCAGAGGCCCACGGTCAACACGAACACGGCGACGACCAGCGCCCGCTGCCACGGAGCCACGCCGTTCGTCGATGCCTCGTTCTTGCCCATCCCGGACCAGTCGATACTCAGTTCGCAACGACGGACGTAATGGCCAAGCACCCAGCCACAGACGAGCAGCAGCACCGTGGCCGGCGGTACGGCCAGCAGCATCCACGTCGCGAACGGCGGAGCGGCGCTGCCCAGCAGCCCGATCACCACGGCGTTAGGTGGCGACCCGATCGGCGTCCCCATGCCGCCGACGCTCGCCCCCAGCGGGATCGCCAGACACAGAGCGCGGGAGAAGCGGTCGCGCTCCGGTCGGCCGCGAAGCAACGGCGCGGTCACAGCCATCATCATGCTCGTCGATGCCGTGTTCGACACGAACATCGAGAAGACGAACGTGATGCCCATGCACGCGAACAGCAGCGATCGCGGACCCCGACTGACGCGTCGGAGGACCGCCGCGGCGAGTTCCTGATCCAGTCGCGTCTTCGTCGCCGCGGAGGCGAGCACCAGACCACCGAGGAACAGCCACACAACCGGGCTCCCCC
>JABGQA010000119.1 GCA_018644665.1 Candidatus Poribacteria bacterium | reverse complement strand
AAGTCGTTCTGGTCCAACTGCTACCCCGACGAGGACGACGAACTCATTCGCCCGGCCCTGGTGAGGACCGGCGTCCAACTGTCCCGCGCGCGCGCTTCCGTAGCGCAAGGACATCTCTACGCGACGGAATTCGGGCCGCCTTTGACGTTCCACGGCCGGGTGTCGACCTACTTCGATGCGACGCCCATGGACGCCGATCGGTCTGAGATCAGCTACGAGCTCTGCTTGCTCGTGGCCGGACTCCGCATGGTGTCCTCGCTAGGGGGCTCCGCCAGCCAGGGGGCCGGGGATTGCGCCGTGGAGGTAGGCGCGATCGGCGTGAACGGTCACAACGTCGAGGTGGGCGATCTACTCGACAAGCTGGAAGAGCTCGAATACTTCGACATCCTCTGACCTGGAGTCGCGCGAGTAATGATGCGTCATTACCACATCGAGCTGGAGGCCCTGGCGCCCATCGCCCTCGGCGGACCACGCGGCGCCAGTCGGGGACCGGAGACTGCCGACTACATCTCCGGCGGGACGCTACGCGGAGCGGTCGCAGGCGCGGTCATGCGCGAAGGCCTGTCTCCCGAGGCGAAGGAATTCCGGAATCTGTTCCTACGTGGACAAGTTCTGTACCCGAATCTCTACCCAACGTCCATCAAAGGCGGCGCGCGATCGTTCCCGGCGCCGGCGTCGTATCGGACATGTAAACGATTCGGCTTCGACCACGGGTGGATGGATGCGCTCGGTGGCATGGGGGCCGAGGGGCCGCCGCCGTCCTGCGTCCACGACTTCGACGGCGTGTCCTGCGACAACCCACTCGTCGGAACCGAAGGCTTCTTCCATGAGACGGATGGTGGCATTGCGGACACGAAGGTGTCCTCCCAACTGTTCACTCGCACCGCCATCGATCGGGCGCGGCGCGCGGTGCACACGGGGTCTCTGTTCACGATCGCCGCAATCCCGCGCGGTCAACGATTCTCCGGCGACCTGAGTTGCCATCCGGATATCGCCGGTCTCATCGAGGAGACGTTGCAGCCTCGGACCACTTTCTACGTCGGTGGCAGTCGGACACGTGGGTTCGGGGAGGTGGAAGTCACGCAGATGCGCCCGGCGGACGAACCGACGCCTATCCGCCAGCGCGCGCAGCAACTGCGGGATACGCTGGACGACGACCTGTTCACCGTCGACCTGCTGAGTCCGGTCGTCCTTCGAGATCGTTTCTGGCGCCCCGTGCACGGCATCGCGCCCGAGCGCCTTCGGGAGTGGGCGGGAGCCGACGCGATCTCCCTCGAGGGCGCGTGGAAGTCCATGACCGAAGTGCGTGGGTGGAACGCCGCCTGGGGCTTGCCCAAAACCCCCGACATGGCGATCGAGCGAGGCTCGGTGTTCGCGTTCCGTATACCCTCCCCCGACGGAGTCGACTGGAACGCCCTCGAGCGGATAGAGAACGGTCGCATTGGAGAGCGCCGATCCGAGGGGTTCGGAGCGATACGGTTCTGTCACGAGTGGCATACGCTGAGCGCGGAGGGATCCCATGGCTGACGCAACGCTGGATATTGCGGCGCAACGAAGCAGGCGCGCGGAGTTCCTGCGATGGGTCG
>JABGQA010000004.1 GCA_018644665.1 Candidatus Poribacteria bacterium | reverse complement strand
CGCGGAGATCGCCAAGAATCCACTCGACCCCAGGGACATCCGCTTCGCGGACGTCGAACCCCCGCACGGCGTGACCGCGGCCCAGCATCTCGCGCGCGACGTAGCCTCCAATGAGACCCGCGGCTCCCGTCACCAATACGTTCATGGTTCCCAGTCCTCACCGTCACGTCGTGGCTTCGACTAGTTCTCGCGCTCCACTAAGGACGCCGCGAGCGTTAGCAGACCATCGCGCGCGCCGGATGCAGGCGCCAGCGCCACTGCGTCGCACGCCTGCGTCGACATCTTGCGGGCCAAGGCCATGGCGTGGCCCACGCCGTCGTGCTCCTGCGTGAGGGCCACGATCCAGTCGACGTCCTCCGCCGACCGCTCGTCGGCGAAGAGGAATCCGCGTAGCGTCTCGCGATCCGCGTCCGAGCAGTTGTCGCGCGCGTGCATCACCGGCAACGTCAGCTTGCCCTCGCGCAGGTCGTTCCGCGTTGGTTTGCCGAAGGTCGTCTGCTCACCCGTCAGATCGAGGACATCGTCGACTATCTGGAAAGCCACGCCGAGAGCGCTGCCGTAGACGCCCATCGCATCGACCATGTCATCGTCGGCGCCGGCTAGCAACGCGCCGACGCGGCACGAGCAGGAGATCAGGCGCGCCGTCTTCAGGTCCATGATGTTCAGGTAGTCTTCGACGGTGATGTCGAAGTCGTCCGCCTTGTAGGCGTGGATGACTTCGCCTTCGCACATGCTCTGCGTGGCGTCCGCCACGGCGCGGTATATCGGCTCTGTCGCGCCGCACGCGACGAGGATCGCCAACACGCGGGCGTGCATGTAGTCCCCGACGAGCACGGACACTTTGTTGCCGAACCGGACGTTGAGCGTCTCGCGGTTGCGTCGCATGTCGGCTTCGTCGATGACGTCGTCGTGCACGAGAGATGCGACGTGGATGAGTTCCATCGCGGCGGCGAGATCGAACCTGGCGTCGTCCTCGTAGCCGCACGCTTGGGCGGCGAGCAACGCGAGCATGGGCCTCAGCCGCTTGCCGCCGCCTTCGATGACGTGGCGCACTGCCATATCGACGAATTCATAGCTGTTGACGGTGCGCTGTCGGAGACGACGATCGACCTGTTCCAGGTCGCTGCGGAGCATGTCGTGAACGGCGGAAAGCGCCACGCTGGGCTCCCTAGGAGGCGGATACGGCAATGGCTTCGGTCATGGCGTCGAGGGTAGTGGCCACATCCTGTTCGGAGTGCGCCAATGACACAAACAGAACTTCGTATTGGGACGGAGCCACGTAGACGCCGCGATCTAACAGGGCGTGGAAGTAGCGTCCAAAGCGTTCGGTGTCCGACTGCGTGGCTTCGGCGTAGTTCGTGATCGGGCCCTCGGCGAAGAACATGCCCAGCATCGACCCTACGCGCGCGATCGACGCGGCTGTGCCCGTCTCCGCTGCCGCCGCTGCCATCCCGTCTGCGAGCGACGATGCGGTCGCCTCGAGCTGCTCGTAGACGCCCGGCTTGGCCAGCTCCTCCAGCATCGCGATTCCCGCAGCGGTTGCCAACGGGTTCCCGGATAGCGTCCCTGCCTGGTAGACAGGGCCTT
>JABGQA010000054.1 GCA_018644665.1 Candidatus Poribacteria bacterium | reverse complement strand
ATGCCGAGACAGTAACCGATACCCCCTAGCTGCGGCCAGGGGCTGAGCAGTCACCAACGTCGTAGAGGACAGAGAAGGCTATTACAACCACGCGAGCGATCCAGCGCACGCCGCGATTCTCGACCGGCTCTACGGCTTCCTTACGGAGGGCTACCCGGACACACACCGGGCCGCGCGTTAAGCCGCTATATCCCAGCTTCCCTTGGGCCCGGATCTCGGACGATCGCCACTATGGGGCCGGCCTCCGACTCGCGGTGACGTTCGATCCGCCGCGGAAGCGTTCTGTGTGTCGTGCGACATATCACGCGCTATGGGGAGGCGGGAATCTCAACGATCGGAGGTCGGAGGGCAGGCGTGGACGTGGTCGCCGCACGCCTGACTTGCGCCATCGGAAGCATCTCAGGATTCAGACGCCTCCTCGAGCGGGCCGTACCTTAGCCGCTCTGGCTCTTTATGTGCGCCACCGCCCCGTCAAGCTCCGCTATGAACGTGTCATGGTCATAGCCGATGGCGTTAAAGTAGGTGCTGAAGGCGGCCGTAGCCATTGTGGCCTGGACAGCCTCGTCAAGTTCGTCGTCGCCCATCCCGCTGAGCCTCAACTGCTCAGCATGAAAAGGTATTCAATAGGTGCAGTGGACTGCGGCGGCGGCGCCGTACGAGATCAGCGCCTTTTCACGGGACGTCAGCGCTGTGTCGCTGAACATCCATCCCAGCGTGCCCCAGGTCTGTGTCAGTTGGTCGTCCGGCAGCCTGGACAGCCACCCCGGCACGCCGCCCAGGGCCTCCGTGATCTGCGCGAGAACATCCTGTCGGGACATATTCACCTTCCGTCAGTGAGTGTTCGAGAGAAGCGGGACGCCCACCATTCTGCATCCCCGTGTGGAGCAGGGCAAGCCTGGGAACGGGCAGAAGGTCGCGGACCGCGCCCAGAGTTCCGGCTGGACGTTCGGATCAGCGCCGCGCTCCATCAGGAACGAGACCATCTCCACATGTCCCTTCTTCGCCGCTTCTGCCAGCGGCGTCGAGCCGTGCTCCGCCTCGACCGCGTTGATGTCCGCGCCGTGTTCGAGCAGGACACGAGCCGCGTCGATGTCGTTCCGGTCGGCGGCGAAGTGGAGCCACGTTTTGCCCATCCAATTGGACGCGTTCGCATCGGCCCCTAGCTCAAACATGATTTCGATGCACTCAGACGACCCCGGGTAGCGAGAGCCGACAAAGGGCAGGAGTCGTGTGGCATCAGCGTGTTTCGACATCAGCAGGCGAAACAGCTCGGCGTCTCGTTGATCGAACACACTACTGACGAACTGCTCGTCATAGACTGAATCATCCGACGTTTCGAGCGCCTGCTTCAGCTCCTCCACAGTCCTATCATATGGTGGCGTTTCGGCCCCGTATTCACTGAGCAGGCTGCGCACGGCGACACCCTCCGGCCCGTCGGGGTGATCCCACACGGAGATGAACATGGCGTCGCCGGACGAGTCCACGTTCCCGTTCGGATCGGCGCCGTGTTCCAGCAGAACACGCACCATCTCCAGATGGTCTCTTGCCGCCGCCTCGTGCAACGCGCAGCCCTGCGGCGCCAGTGTCTCCGACGCGCTTGGATCGGCGCCGAGTTCCAGCAGCAGTTCGGCGATGTCCAACTGTCCCGTCCGTGCCGTATCGAACAGGTAGCTGCGCTGCGACGAATCGAGCTGCGTCGCCAACCCCGGGTTCGCGCCAAGCAGCTCCCGGACCCGTGGCACATCTCTGAGGTGGATCGCAACGCTCAGGTCGTAGCCCGCGCCTTTCTCCAACAGATACCGAAGGACGGTCCCGGGGTTGTCCGTCACGCCCTCCGGCAACTTGCGCGGCTGCCAGTAGTCACCGTTGATCGCCATCATCGCGGGCGTCTGCCCGTCGGCGCGCTTCCCGTCGATATCTGCGCCGCGTTCGAGGAAGTAGTCGACAAGCTCGATCTGCTGCGTGTGCGCGGCCCAGTGCAGAGCGTTCCCACCACGCACGTCCGCCGCGCATGCGAGGTCGGGACGCTCTGCGAGAATCGCCTCGATATTGCATCGATCGCGATCGCGGATCGCCTGCGCGAGCGGCTCGAAGTCAGGATCGTACCCGTACCGTTCCCGCAACGTCGATTCGAGAAGCCCCAGGATGACGTCGTAGCCACGGCGTTTGGCCTCTGGAACCAGCTTCTGCCACGAGTTGTACATATACCGCGACTGGCCCGGCTCCGCGCCGTTGTCAAGGAGCAGAGCCACGACTTCCGAATGGCCTTCCCGCACCGCAAAGTGGATCGGGAACTGATAATACTGCTGCGCGTTCACCAGTCGCGCGTCCTTCGTGAGAAGACGACGGACCTCCTCGATGTCGCCCTCCGCGCACGCCTTCATCAGGTCCCACGCATCGTTGCCGTCCACTTTCTCGACACCGTTCTGATAATCAGGCGTCTTCATGCTCTGTGGCTGTACTAGCCGGGCGACGCGGTCCACGAGGGCCGTGTCGCGCGACGGCACGCCTCCTCGCAAGCTTTCTCCCATCATCTCCGTAAACCCCCTCTGCAACCTGCGTCTGGCTGAGCGCGGCCGATCTTCACCTTGCCCAGCGGGACACGCAGAAAGCCGGCGGCATCTGCCTAGGTATATCCGCTGATGTAATCGGACGCCGTTTCGGTAGGTCAACGAGCCATGTCGTCCTCCGACGTCCGACTCGTCTATGCCACATCGGACCCCTCGTTCATCGATGAACGTTGGATGTTCGATGCGACAAGCCCTCGCGAACGTGCCGACGCTGCTACAAGGGTTAATACGCGCGCCAATAGGTTGGCCGTTCCGGGGCACGGGCGCTTGCGGAGGGATCCGAAGCTGACCTGTTCCGTTGGACCTAGCTGAACCCGCTGCTATACGGGTTTCGAACTGCGCCGCCTACTGTGGATCGGTCGCAAGACGTGCCTTGCGCCCTTGATCGGCGCTCACGATAGCGGCGACGTGGATGGCTTGCCCATGAGCACACATACGTGGTCGAAACCCGGTCATAACTGGCTTGTTGAGGGGTCGCGGGGGAGCCAACATCAGGGCTTCTAGCGGAAGATGTGCGCGAACATCCCGCGCAGACCCAACACCCATACGCGACCACGCGAGGGCGGCACGTCCGGGCCGCTCCCGCCCAGGCGTCGACGCCCCTGCGACGCTGTGATGCGGACCTGCTGCCCATCAACGATCATGTCTACGTAGAGGGGGCGTAGACCCGGGTTCTCGCCAAGCTGCCCACAAGCGCGCAGGTATTCGTGCACGGCATCCACGAGCGCGGCAGCTTCTGTCGGAGGGAGCAACGTTGCGCGCATCCGCGTCATGCTCTGCCTTCCGAGAATGGTCACTATGTGTCGAATCCCGCCCCAGAACCGGGTTTGAGGGAAAAGGCGTCCAACCGACCGGATGATCGCATCCGATTTCGTTGCTGGGGCAACGGTGCCGATGTAGCATGCGCTTAAGGAGCGGGCCTACACGTCCTGATACGCAGTCGGGTTACGTTCCGCTCGATGCCTGGTGCTTTGGAGGGAGACACGACATGAGTCCATGGGGTCTGTTGCTCGTTGCCATCGGCATCTTGGCGATGCTCGGGGGCGTCTTCGATTGGGATTGGTTCATGGCACAGTACAAGGAGCGCCTCCTAATCCGACGCGTCGGCCGCACCGGCGCCCGCGTCTTCTACGTATGCATGGGCGCGGGCGTTGTCGCGTGGGGATTCGTGGTCGCGCACCACATCTCCTAGGCGCGTAGAGAAGCCCTCCCCGTCTGGCGCAACGTCCGCGAGCTGTAGAGCCCGGCCTCCGCTGCGCAGCATGCCCTCCCGCGCGTGGCTCTCGACCATACGCGACTTTCTGAGAAGCGCCGTCGTGCGCCAACACGATGCGCGTGCAGGTACCTCGTCGGACCGTCCCTGCACCGCTCGATAGTCGCGACCATTGCTGCTGCACAAACAGCAGCGAGGGCCGTGAGGACTGCTTCGCCCACGAAAGACCAGCGTAACCAATCATGAGCACCGCAACGAGCGGGGCCTAGATCCCGTCACAGCGTTGCTCGGCGATGACCTGTTCTGCCCGGATGACCTCTAGTTCGTCAGGCCGCCACGGACGGGGCGCCCGATCGCATGGGGCCAGGATTCGTGGTACTTCCGTCGCGGGTACGACGTTGGCGACGGCATCGGGCCTTCACAGAACACACACGCCACTGGCATGGGAGGCCGCACGACGTCGACTTAGCCGGGGCCTGCCGCCGTTTCCGATAGCACTCATTCCGTCATCCTCTCCGAGCCGGTTCGCCGACCGGCATACCACATCTCGTGGCCGGCACCGCGAATCTGAGGGTATCCAAGGCAAGTCGACCTTGGATTCGAGCTTGGACCTCGATCCCACATCCCGTAGGGCTTCTGCGTGCTATTGCTTGGGCCGTGCATGAGTCCAAAGATCTGAGTGTGGGCTCAATCGGCGCGTTGTGCGTGATGCGCAACCGGACGCTGCAGCAGCAGAGCGCCCACCGGAAGCAGCGGGCGTAGGCACGAAGGAGGTAGACGCAGGTGGGAAGGCGGAGCAGTCGGCCCGCATGAATGCGTGGAGGCACGTGCATGGAGGTCGATTCAGGGCTGGCGTTCCCGCCGCGCAGCAAGCAGCAGGACGCCTCCGCCGAGAACCAACGTTGCTCCTACGCCTATGATCCTGACGGCCTCTTCGCGCTTGCGATTCCGCTCGGGGTTCATTGCTATATCCGTGATGCCTTGGGCGATGGTCAGCAAGCTCGTCGTGCCTTCGATTCCTTCCCTCTGGTTAGTCGCAAGCTGAAAGCCTCCGAAGAGAGTAACTAGCAGGCCGCCAACGACTACCATCGCCGCGATTCCGCGCATGTCCTCTGCCCTCCCTCGACGCGCCCAGTTGCCGCTACGGGAGCGCGGGCCTTCCTTGATTCCCGCACGTTCTGGTTCCTCGAGCGGTCGAGCGCGAAGTCCCACGGCCGGCGCCATACCGCCGCTTCAGTCGGAATCCATACGACACTCTGAGCTCGAGACGCCATCCAAGGGTTCATGGATGCAGCTGGATGCCTCTTCGCACCTCCGTCAGCGACTGCCAACGTGGCGGCGTGTCGAACCGTCGCAGAGCTGTACTCAGATCAATGAACACGTGCACGCCGCCAGACCGCGAAGGGCCTCATTGAGAAGCGCCACGGACGTCGTGCGGAACTCCGTGTCCTCCTCGTAGTTCGACAGGCCATGCACGTGGGCTCCGACGGTGCGGAGGCGTTCGTTCTCTCCGCGGAGCCGTTCTGCTTCCTCGCGGTAGCGGTCCCGCTCCCGGCTAGCCTCTGCGAGGACGTTTCGGGCGTGTCGCAGCATCGCCTCCCCTCCGTATGACGTAACGTTCACTACAGGAAGTCACACACCAGTATATGCGGTCGTCTGGGAGGGCATATACTGGTGTATCGGTGTCTCAGGCGCTCATACCGCACCTGCGAGGCGCATTTCTGGGACGGATGCTGGCAGTTGCGCACTGTACGTCGCCGAATGTGCGCCGTTAGCGCTCACATCCTATACTCCCCAGTGAAGGAGACCCGTCATGCAGGTCCGACAGAAGCTCGTGTACATGGCTCTCGGTGGCGTCCTCGTTCTTGCAGGTCACGTCTTGCCTAGCTTGGTGGTTCCGTCTGCAACAGCTCAACACGGCCCGCAGGACGCCGAATTCAACGAAGTCACCGTGCGGAAGCTTTCCGTAGTGGATGAGGCAACGGGCGCAACGACGGTGACACTGGAGTCCTTCCTTGGCCAAGCCGCTGGGTCAATCTCGGTCTATCAGCCCAACGGCACAGAGGGGGCCGTTCTGTGGGCAGCGGAAGACGGCGGGCGGATTGACGTCTATCATGGCAACGGCAAGTCGATTGCGGGTCTGGAGGCGACCTCTATGGGTGGGTTAGTCTGGGTGAAAGACAAAGACGGCGAACCCGAGGCGGGAATCGCTGTGGACGAGAACGGCGACGGCGAAGTGTACCGTTAGCTTCACGCCTACGCCCTCGAGGCTATTCCCGGAACCATCCTCGCCTTCCGATAGCGGTCGTCCGGTCCTACTCCGCCGCCCGAATGCTGCTCTACGACAAAGCATGTTGGGAACGGGGCGCCGCGCCGGTGCGCGATGACGGCAGCCGCGACCACGTCGGCCAGTGCAGCGGGAATGGCAAGACCTGGCGCGGTCCGACGCGAGATGGCACAGCTCCGTCGCTCCGGGTGTTCTCCCCCGCCGCCATGGCGCCGCGCCGGTGCGCGGCCGCTGACGGTTGACGCGGCAGACCTCGGGCCGCGCATCGGCGGAGACCTGCGGGATGCCACGCGCGCGTGTCGCCGTGCGTACGTCACGACCCAGTGCCGAGATGTCGCGCGAGGAAGTCGAGCGTGCGCGGCCAGGAGACGCGCGCCCCTTCCTCGTGGTGGCGCGGCCCCGTGAAGTCCATGAACGCGTGACCGGCGCCGGCGTACGCGTGGAACTCGTGCTCCTTCTCGAGCCGGGTCATCTGGGCGTCCAGCGTCTGCATGTCCTCCGGCGACGGGTTGCCGTCCTCCCCACCGAAGTGGAACAGCAGCGGGCACGACATCTCAGCCGTCCGCTCGAACGGCGATGTGTGGACATCGCCGCGCGGCTGCATGATGCCGCCGCCGTAGTACGCCACGGCTGCGCTCAACGCCGGTACCGCGGCCGCCATGAGGTACGCCGTCCGGCCGCCCATGCAGAACCCGATGATGCCGATGGCGTCCGCGCGCACGTCGTCCCGCGAGCGCAGGTGCGCGACGGTGGCTTCCACATCAGCGGTCATCTCGGCGTCGTCGATGGTCCGCGGCGATCGGTCCTCATCGGGGCCTTTCCAATGGTACAGGTCGGGCGCCGCGGCGACGTACCCCGCTTCCGCGAGTCGGTCGGTCATCGCTCGGGTGAACTCGTCCACGCCACCGGCATGCATGATGACGATCATGCCCGGACGCGCCGCATCGCCTCCAGGCGCCGACACGTACGCGTCCATTTCGTGACCGTCGACATGCAGTTTCTCGACCTTCGACGCCATGCCTGTTCCCCCTTGAGGTCGCTCGATCCCCGTCATCCACGCGCCCCTTGATACCTGACGCGGCTTTATGGGTCAATCTGCACGTGACTCCCGCGCAATATGCCCCCAATTTGCCCGAAAATGTGCCTAAATCCTGAGGTTCCGGCCGCACGTTCGCGCAAACGCCTCCGCACGTCTCCGACAACCCCCGCGACCCCGCGCAGGTTGCCCACGAAGGCGCCGGGTTGGTATCGTACGGACACACCCGCTTACGCCCTTCGTGGAGTTCCCGACCGTGCCCATCCGTCGCCCTTTCCGTACGTGGCGCAACCCCGCGGGCCTCGCATGAGGGCGCCGACCGCGGCGTGGCTTGCGTGCGTGTTTGCCGCGCTGATGGCGCCGAGCGCCGCGTCCGGGCTGACGCTCGTGGCGGGTCACGCGCCGCAGGTCGAGATCACGTTGGGGGCGCGCGCGTCGGCGACGGAGCGGCATGGCGCGATCGCCGTGCAGCGCCACTTCTGGAAGCTCACCGGCGAAACCATCGCGATCCGCGAGCCACGCTCGAACGCTCCGATGCCAGGCACGATCGCTATCGGGACGACGTCATCGCACCCGATGGTCGCGCTGATGGCGCAGCAGGGACGCGTCGCGCTGGCCGACATCGGCACCGAGGGATACCACGCGTTCCTCGTCGGCGACGGGGAATCCGCCGCGATCATCATCGCCGGAAACTCGCCTGCGGGCGCGATGTACGGGGCGTTCGCGTTCGTCGAGGCGCTCATATCCCGGCAGCTCGGCCGCACCCCGGTGGACGTCGATTTCCGCGTCCGGCCTCTCGACGACTTCGCCCTAGACACCCTTGATGAGCAGTCCTCGCCGTTCTACCCCGCGCGCATGACGCTCGAAGCGGAGTCGCCCGATTGGATGGCGAGCCACCGCGTGAACGTCGCGGGCGCGGAGGGCGTGTGGACCGGCACCGGCATCAACGACGGCATCGGCGCGGCGGTCCAGTACGTCGCGGGTTTCGCCGCCCTGCAAGACAACACCATCGCGGCGCGGCAGGAGTCCATCACCCGCCTGCGGACCCGGACGCGTCTACTGCGCGACCGCGGCGTCGCGTCGTATCTGTTCATGTATATGACGGGAGAGCCCACGAAGGCGACCATCGCCGCGCGGCCCGACCTGCTGGGACCGGCGGTGCTGTACCGCGCATCTCGTGATGGGGTGTCGTATCGCCCCTTCTGTTGGTCGAACCCCGATGTCCACCAGCTCTTCGCGGACCTGACACGCGAGATCCTGCGCACCTATCCCGACTTGAGCGGCTTCCATCTCCGGGCGTGGGGCGCCGAGACGCGCGCTTGCGAGTGCCCCAAGTGCGGCGGCGAGGGCGAGGCGGCGCAGGAACTGCTCTGGGACATCGCGGACACGGTGATGACGGCCGCCCTCGGCGTGCGACCGAACTTCCGCTTCCTGCTCTCCGGCTACGATCGCAGTTGGTACCATGACGCGGATCGTCGGCATCTGCAGTCGTTGCCGGACGGGACGATCCTCCTGCAGAAGTGGGGGTCTGACGGCGAGCCGACGGCCGACCCTATGATCCCGCTCGAGCTGCTCGGTGACATCGCCGACGCTGGGCATCGCATGGTGATCCTGTCCAGCGACACCGAAGAGGTGCAGCCGCTGTGGATGCTGGAAGCGGAGCTGTTCGCGGCAGGGGTGCTGCGCTACGCGGGCGATCCGAACGTGCGCGGGTTGGGCGGTTTCACGTTGCAGGGATCGTCGGGGTTGGGAGGCCTGGACAAGCGGCTGAGCGCGCGCATCAACTGGGATCCGCGGCTGCCGATACAGGCGTACCTCGCGAACGCGTTGGAGAACCTGTACGGGCAGGACTCGGCCCCGCACCTGGTCGCGGCGCTGCTCGGGAACGCGCGCATGCTGTCCGACTTCTTCCTCGACTTCGGAGGGATTCTCACGCTCACCGGCGGGTATCGGCACGGGTCGCGCTCGTTCGCGACTCGGCTGTGGGACGTGTTCGGCAAGGACGCGTTCGACGACGTCATCGAGCTGCCGAACCCCGAGGCCGTGGCTTACGCGAAGCAACGGCTGTCGGAGCTAACGGAGATGCAGGACCGCGCGACGCAGTCGGCCCGACGGGCCGTGCTGCTAGCGCCGAATGCGCCGGACGCGAGCCTGCTCGACATCCAACGAGCGATGGAGATGTGGTCGGCTTTCCTGGCGACGCGGACGCGTCTCGTCGCGGCGGTGGAGGCGGGGATGCAGGGCGGCGAGGAGAAGGCGGTGCGGCAAGAGTTGGACGCCGCGGGTCGCGAGATGCGTCGCGCGCGAGACGCCGTGTCGTCCATTCTCTCGTACACGGCGCTGCTGGGTCTGTCGCCGGGGCAGACGCGGGATTTCGTGCTGAAGCGGGTGGACGAGGAGATCCGCGCGCTGGAACTCCTGGACGCGCCGTCGCTGATCCGCGAGATCGAGAAACGCGTCGAGGACGACGGCGGGGATGTCCCGGACGGCGCGTCCGAGCCGTTCGACCTGCGAGACGTGCTACCCGCGCCCAGCCCCATCACCGGCGACGGGACGTTCTTCGTCTACACGCTCACGCAGCCGGCCGACTCGGTCGAACTCGACATCTACTCGGCCTCCGGGCGGCTGGTGAGGCGCCTCCGGGACATGCCGTCCGAGGCGGGCGTGCAGGAGGCGTATTGGGATGCGCGCGACTCGGACGGGCGGCTTGTCGCCAACGGCGTGCTGTTCATTCGGATGACGGCCCGGCAGGGCGACACGGTGAAGCGGTCGCTCGGCCGGCTCGCCGTGATGCGATAGAGGCCGGCGCCCCGACGGTTCGGCGCCCCGCAGAGATGCACGAACCGGACGTTGGGCTCGGCGTGTCGCGTAGGGCGGGCTACTGTCTTGGGTGACGGCGGACGAAGAGGGTGTGTTGGGTCTGCGGGCGACCGTCGTGCCCGCGATGTGACGCGCGTCGGAGCGCCCAGACGGCGCGACGCGCGCAGTTGGCGCCCTTGGAGGAACGCCACATGCTCTGGCTCAAGTTGCTCGTGTACGCCCCCCTGTACATCGGTCTGTTGTTGGTCGCCGGCCCCTGGTGCGCCCTACGACTCGGCGGCGGCTCCCTCGCGCCAGCATCGCCATGGTCGATCGGGGCAGGAGCCGTCCTTATCCTCGCGGGCGCGGTCTCGGCCGCGCGTTGCGTGTGGGACTTCGGCAAGGTGGGACAGGGAACGCCTGCCGCGTTCGACGCGCCGCGCCGCCACGTCACCGTCGGCCTATACCGCAACGTGCGCAACCCCATGTACGTCGCCACCATCCTGGCGCTACTCGGCGAGGTGGCCGCAACGCTGTCCGTCTCGATTCTCGCGTACACGGCGGCCATCTGGCTGTGCTGCCATCTGTTCGTCGTGATGTACGAAGAGCCCACGTTGCGCCGGAAGTTCGGCGATGGTTACCGCGCATACTGCGCCGCCGTGCCACGCTGGATTCCCAGGCTGCGGAGCGCACTGACTGCTTAGGCGGCCCCGGATCGGCGCGATACAGGAGGGATGCTACATGCTGTGGCGGAAGTTGCTGGTGTATGGCCCCGTGGTCCTCGGGCCCATGATGGTCGTCGGGCCCTGGTTCACCCTTCGTCTCGGCGGCGGGCCGATGCTACCGACCTCGCCGTGGGCGGTCGTGGCGGGGACGGCCCTGTTCGTCGTGGGCGTAGCCGTGATGGCGCGTTGCGTGTGGGATTTCGGGCATGTGGGGCGGGGAACGCCGGTGCCCTTCGACGCGCCACGGGAGCACGTCACGGTCGGCCTGTACCGTCACATGCGTAACCCGATGATGGCGGGGATGGTCCTGACGCTCCTCGGCGAGGCGGTCGCGTACCTGTCCGCATGGCTCCTAGGATACGCGCTCGCCGTGTGGTTGGTTCTTCATCTGTGCGTGGTCCTCTACGAGGAGCGCACGCTACGCAGGAAGTTCGGCGATCCGTATCGCGAATACTGTGCGTCGGTGTCCCGATGGATACCGCACTCTCGTCGCGCGCCGGTGGCGTAGCGCGTCGCCGGCGGGTGCTGCGGGCGCGCGCTCTCGCGCTGACCGTGGTCCCGCCGAGCGGCTGCCAGGCGATGTCCGCCCAGTAGGCGGGCGTCGTTAGGCCTCCCATGGAGGTCGAGCCTCTTGTCGGCCCTCTGCGTCTCCTGCGGGCGCCCGCGCACGACCCTGAGAGCGGGTGTCGGCGTGGGGACGCCATCGCTGAGCCACGTGGCGCGTGTCGCCTCCGTCTCACCTCGGTCTCAACCGCGCCCGGGTTGAGACGGACTTCTTGTTTCCGCTCCGAATCGAGGCGTACCAGACGCGGTCGATGGCGAGTCGCCTGAGCCCGGCTAACCTGGAGACGTAGGTACCGCTCGACCTAGTCGAGGACTCTGAGTTCACGATCCGCATCGACGGCAGGACGGGAGACCTAATCGCGCTCGCGGGACTCATGCGCTTCCGGTCGGCGAGTACATCGGGCGCGGCCGCGCGGCGTGCTGGGACAGGGCCAAGGAGCAAGGAGACCGCGTGGCCAGCGGTATGCACGTCTACGAGCTGTAGGCCGACGGTGGCCGCGCCATGGGGCGCTGACTAGGCGCGTGAGGCTGCTGGGGTGTGTAGCCACATCCCCTTGTCGGCGGTCGCCACGGCTGGGGTGTCGGGCTTCTGTACGCAACGTGGACCCGGGTATCAGCGCCTCGACTCGGACCCCATCTCCATCTTCCCCTGCCAGGGGAAGACGTCTGTTGATGTCATGTACAGACGACTGCGGCGGAGCACCGCATCAGGGCGCTGCCGACAGCCTGCGGCAGCGGTCCGCGACTCATGATGGGCTCGCGAAACAGCGTGCTAGTCGGTGCGGAGGGCCTCGACTGGCGTGAGTCTGGCGGCGCGGCTCGCAGGGTATACGCCGGAGGCGACGCCAACCAGGAACGCAACACTCACCGCGACGGCGATGCCAACAGTCGATACCGTGGCGGGCCACGAGGCGCCGGACAGCACGTAGCGCTTCAGGAGGTCGGCCGAGCCGCGCGCGAGCAACACGCCGAAGCCGGTGCCGAGCAGTCCGCCCGAAAGACTGAGCACAGACGTCTCTATCAGGAACTGGAAGAGGACGTCGCGACGCTTGGCGCCCAACGCCTTGCGGAGGCCGATCTCGCGTGTTCGCTCCGTGACGGAGACGAGCATGATGTTCATGATGCCGATGCCCGCGACCACCAGGGCGATGCCCGCGACGACGCCCATCAACAGCTTGAGGATGCTGCCGAGACGCTCGGCCGTGGCGATCTCTTCGGTCGCGGTCCAGAAGGTGAACGCGCCCGCGTCCTCGTGGCGGCGACCGAGGATGACCTTGATCTCCTCGATCGTCGCCGGGACGTCCTCGACAGTCGTGGCGCGAACGCGGAGACGCTCGACCTCCTCGTCGCCCTTGACGCGCTTGTGGAACGCCGTTAGCGGCATTATCACGCGCTCGTCCCAGCCCTCCGTCGCCCCGCCCGCCCCCTTGGGGTTCATGACGCCGATGACCTGCAAGCGCAGCGCCGCGCTACCCGGGCCGCCTCGACGTCGACCCCACTGACGAGTCGCCTGGATCTCCGCGCCGATAGGACTGATCTCGCCGAACAGATCCTCCGCGATCGTCGAGCCGATCACGACCACCTTGTTCGCGGCCTCGAGATCGCTGTCGGTGATGAAGCGGCCCTCCTTGACGCCCCAGTTGTAGACCTTCGGGTAGTCGGGCGTGGCGCCGATGATGGGGCCGTCCTTCTCCTTGCCGCCGTAGCTGTACATGATGCCGCCGCCGAAGTCGTCTTCGGCGCACATGCCGTCGACCGTCGTCAGCATCATGCGCATGTTCTGGAAGTCGGTATAGTCGATGGGCTTCGCGCGGTTTCGACGCGAACGGCCCCATCGGCGGTTGTTGCGCGACCGAGAGGTGACCGTGCTGCCGCCTCGCGAGTCCCACGCGTCGCGATAGACCTCGATCAGAGACACGCCGCCCGTCGAGGCCACCTCGTCAGTGACCATCTGCTTGGCGCCGTCGCCCATCGAAATGACCGCTACGACCGCCCCCACGCCGATGATAATCCCGAAAGCGGTGAGACCCGTACGCAACGGGCTGCGCTTGAGACCCGAGATGCCCATGCGCAGCGATTCGCGGCCCGCGCGCATGAAGAGGACGTACGCCAGTAGCACGGTGATCGTCACACCCAACGCGCCATAGAGGCTCAGCAGCGCGATGTTCAGAATCGCCTTCGGGTCCACGGCTTGGCTTCCTCTGCTGCTACTGGTGGCGTAGGGCGTCGATTGGGGTCAGCCGCGCGGCCTTCCAGGCGGGGAACAGGCCGAACACCAACCCAACCGCCAGAGACACCACGATCGAGATGAGTATCCAGGGGATCGAGATCGAAACCGGCCAGGCCACCCAGTCACCACGGAACCCGAGCAACCCGCCGATGAATCCACCGATGACCGGGTTCGAGATAACCTTCGCGGAGCCGACGCCGAAGCCCACGCCGACCGCGATGCCGAGGAAGCCACCGACCAGACAGAGCGTCGCGGCCTCGATGAGGAACTGGATGAGGATGTCTCGCCTACGCCCGCCGAGCGCCTTGCGCAAGCCGATCTCACGCGTGCGTTCGGTGACGGACACGAGCATGATGTTCATGATGCCCACGCCGCCGATGAACAGCGAGAAGCCCGCGATCGTCCCGAGAACGACACGCAACAGCGTGCTTACCGTTGTGACGAATTCGAGGTTCTCCGTGCCGGGCGCCCACATGCGGAAGAACGTGTCGCCGTTGTGACGCCGCTTCAGGACGGCCTCTACTTCCGCCATCGCCTTGGGGATCTTGTCCGTGCTCACCGCCTGGACGGAGACCATGGGCACCTCGTCGTTGCCCCGGAACCGCACCTGCGCCGTCGAGAGCGGGATAAAGACCATGTTGTCCAGGTTCCAACCGTACTGGATGCTCGTCCCGCGGGACGTCATCACGCCGACGACGGTGAACCTCTCGCCGCCGATCTTCACCTGCATCCCGACGGGATCTTCCTCGGGGAACAACTGGTCCGCGACGTCGACGCCAATCGTCGCGGCGCGGTTCCAGTCGATCTCGTCAGACTCCTCGACGAAGCGTCCGTCCTCGGGGTACCACGCCCAGCTCTCCATGAGCGCCTTCGTGGTGCCCTGATAGCCGGCGCGCGTCTCACGCGCCTCCATGCCCTTGCCCGTGCTGATGCTCACGCCGCGGAACTGTGGGACGCGCGGGATGACCGCGATCACGGAAGGGCACTCGCGCTCGATGGCGAGGACGTCGTCGTAGACCATGTATTCGGGGCTGGTGTTGCGGCGGAAGCGGCCGCCACGGCGGCTCCAGCGATCCTTGAAGATGCTGAATTGGTTGTTGCCACCGATGCGCTCAATGTCGGACATGACGATCTGGCGAGCGCCGTCGCTGATGGACACCATCGCCAGTACCGCGGCGATGCCGATCATGATGCCGAGGAGCGTTAGGGAGGACCGTAGCTTGTTCTCGAAAATGGCGCGGATGCCCTGCATCACCGACTCGACTGACCGCATCCCCTATCCGTCTCCTGTACGGCGCGACCCACCCGCGAGACCACGATGATCGGCCTGGCGGCCGTCACCCAGCGGGAGCCGTTGCGCGTTGCACTGTTGCGCGCGCCGGAGCCCCGGCCTCGCGCGTCGTGGAGAAAACACACCCAATGAGAACTTAGACGCTGGCGCTCCCGAAACGGCCTATTACGGGCGGTGTTGGGGTATGGGGCCGACACGCCACCGGTCGCGGACCGTTTCGCCCGGATCTGCGCGGGGACACTCGTTTCCCGTCACCAGACCGCCAACCCATCCGCGCAAGAGTCTCGGCGCGCGTCCGGGTTCGATCGGACTGATGGACCGTGGGCGCCGGCACAGATGGGTGGTTACGGACGGTTGGTCGGCGGGAACGACATGCCGCAGGTGACTCGGGAACCCCATCGCTCAGAAGCACACCGTGCTTCTTCGTTCCCCAGTGAGCGAAGCCCTCCATGTGTATGCTTCCGCAAGGCTGTATGACCCGCGCCGTCGAGCGACAGCCGCTCAGGAGCACACCCGGCACGGCTTCGCCCCGTTGCCGAACTGCGCTCTGTTGCGGTATCCTGCACCCCGGCGCGACTGCTCCGGCGACGTCGCTTACCGGCCCGGCCAACGGCAGACATTCACCAGCATGTAGGCGAGGAGTTAGCGCGATATGGCAGCTGACAAGAAGTATCGTGTCGTAGGCACACGCCCAATCCGTCACGACGGCGTCGACAAGGTGACCGGCGCGGCACGGTACGGCGCCGATATCCACCTGCCGGGGATGCTACACGGAGCCGTCCTGCGTAGCCCGCACGCCCACGCGCGCGTGGTCTCGATAGACACCAGCAAGGCCGAGGCGCATCCGGGCGTCAAAGCGACGATGACCAGCCGTGACCTTCCACGCGTTGCGGACAAGCTCATCGAAGTCGGCGAACTCGTCGCGAACCTGGCCGACGAGAGCAACCGCGTTCTCGCCACGGGCAAGGTGCTGTATCAGGGCCATCCTGTGGCCGCGCTCGCCGCGACCGACCCCCATACAGCGCTGGAGGCGCTCGACCTAATTGAGGTCGAATACGACGTGCTCGAGCCGGTGATGTTCGCGAAAGACGCGATGAAGGAAGACGCCCCCCTGCTGCACCCCAACCAGAAGATGCAGGGCATCGGCGAGGAAGACGGGAAGACGAGCAACATCGCGCGGCACTTCCGCAACGAACAGGGCGACATCGAGGCCGGCTTCGCCGAAGCGGACGTGATCGTCGAGCGCGAATACACGACCTCCACGATCCATCAGGGCTTCATCGAGCCGATGACCGCGACCGTGGCCGTCGAGCCCGACGGGCGCGTTACGGTCTGGACAAGCACGCAGGGCGCGTTCGGCATCCGTGGCGAGGTGGCGGACATTTGCAAGATCCCGGTGTCGAAGATCAAGTGCGTGCCGATGGAGATCGGTGGGGGATTCGGCGGGAAGACCACCGTCTACCTCGAGCCGCTGGCCCTGATCCTTTCCAAGAAGACCGGTCGTCCCGTGAAGATGACCATGAGCCGCACGGAGGTCCTGCAGGCCACCGGCCCAACGTCCGGCTCGCACATCTACATCAAGATCGGCGCGAAGAACGACGGCACGCTCACCGCGATCCACACGGAATTGGCGTACGAAGCTGGCGCCTTCCCGGGATCGCCGGTCGGCGCTGCCGCTGGGACGATGCTGGCTCCGTACAAGCTAGAAAACGTGCGCATCGACGCGTACGACGTGGTCGTCAACCGACCGAAGTCGGGCGCCTACCGGGCCCCGGGCGCGACAAACGCCGCGTACGCCGCCGAGGCTGCGATGGACGAACTCGCCGAGAAGCTCGGGATCGACCCACTCGAACTACGGGTGAAGACCGGCGTTGTCGATGGCGACCGTCGTGCGGACGGGCCGATGCTCGGGGTGATCGGCCACCAGGAGACACTGAGGCAGGTCAAGGACTCGGATCACTGGAACACGCCGCTGGAACAGCCGGCGGAAGACCACAAGAAGCGCGGGCGCGGCGTCGCGACGGGCTTCTGGTTCAACGGCGGCGGGCCCGCAGCGGCGTACATCGCCGTCCAAGCCGACGGCAAGGTGAACCTCATCGAGGGCTCGACGGACATCGGCGGCTCGCGCGCGGCGTGCGCGATGATCGTCGCCGAAGTGCTCGGCCTGGACGCCGAAGACGTGAACCCGCAGGTCGCGGATACGGACGGCATCGGGTACACGAGCGTTACGGGCGGCAGCTCGGTGATCCAGAAGACGGGTAAGGCGTCCCACGAGGCGGCCCTCCGTATCAAGGAGGAGGTCATCCGTCGCGCGGCGAGGCTCTGGGAGGTGGATGCCGACCAGGTCATCTACCACGCTCAAACCGGCACGATGACATCCGAGGCCAAGCCCGACGAAACGCTGACCTTCGCCGATGTAGCGCGACAGGCGAACCGCACGGGCGGCCCGATCGCCAGCGAGGCGACGTCGGATGGCAGCGGAGCCGGAGCGGCGTTCGCGACGCATCTCGTCGATGTCGAGGTGGACACAGAGACCGGCAAGGTCGATGTCATCCGCTTCACGGCCGCGCAGGATGTCGGCACGGCGATCCATCCGGCGTACGTTGAAGGGCAACTAGAGGGCGGCGCGGTGCAGGGCATCGGCTGGGCGCTCAGCGAGGAGTACTTCTACGACGACAAGGGACATCTGCTCAACGCGAGCTTCCTCGACTACCGCATGCCGACGGCGCTCGACACGCCGCTTATCGAGACCATCATGGTTGAGGTCCCGAACCCGAACCATCCGTACGGCGCCCGTGGCGTTGGCGAGGCGTGCGTCGTCCCGCCGGTCGGGGCGATCGCGAACGCGATCTACGACGCCGTCGGTGTGCGTATGTACCACGTGCCGATGAACCCAAGCCATGTCCTCGCGCGCATGCTGGAAGAGGGCAAGTAGCCCGCGCCAACCATCGCAAGAACGGTGAGACCGCCCCCGGACGCCTCCGATTGGAGTCCGGGGGCGGCTCTGCGTCCGCCTGAGTCGCGCATGTGGAGCCCGTGACTCAGGCACGGCCGGGACGCGCAACGCGAACAGACAAACCTCCGCCGGGAGCACGCGAAATGACCGCTTCGGATTGGCTAGTCACGCGCGTCCACGACCCTGTCACCGTGAGGCAGTCGACCAAGTCGAATGGCGCCGCGCGGGAGTTGGTCCTGTCGAACGGCCTTGTACGCCGCGCGTTCCGCCTGGACCCGAATGCGGCGACCGTCGAGTTGAGCCGCCTGGGGACAGACACGTCGGTACTGCGGGGCGTCAAGCCGGAGGCGGTCGCCGAGATCGACGGCGTGACGGTCGAGATCGGCGGGCTTAAGGGACAGCCGGACTACGCATACCTCGATCCCGCCGGGTTGTCCGAGCTGACGGCCGACCCGGACGCGTTCCAGTTTGTCGGGTACGCCGTCTCCGAGCCCGAAGCGCCGTACGAGTGGCGCCCTGCGAACCACTCGGCCGACGCCCCTTTCCCGGCGGAAGGGAAGAGACTCACGCTGGAATTCGCGGCGCCCGATTCGCTCGCCACGGGCCTCCGCGCGCTCGTCCACTACGAGATGTACGTGGGCCTGCCCGCCCTCGCGAAGTGGCTCACGTTCCGCAACGATGGCGAGGCGGCCGTCCGCATCGACGGGCTCGTGACGGAGCTTCTCGCCGTCACGGAGGATGAGAAGCCGCGCGTTCACGTCGAGAGCGAGTTCGCGTTCGCCGGGATGGACACGACGGCGTGGGTTCCCGACGCGGACTACCTCACGCAGGTGGACTACGAATACCAGAGCCCCATCCTCCTGAAGAGCCACTACCCTCTCGGCCCCGGGGCAGTGGTGAATCCCGGGGAGTCCTGGTCATCGTTCCGCACCGTGGTTCTGCTCCACGACGCAGACGACCGCGAGCGGCAGGGCCTCGCGCGGCGCCGCATGTACCGCACTCTCGCGCCACAAGTCACCGAGAACCCAGTCCTGATGCACGTCCGCAGTTCGGACACGGACTCGGTGCGGGCCGCCATCGACCAGTGCGCCGCAGTCGGCTTCGAGATGGTCATCATGACCTTCGGGAGTGGGTACAACATCGAGAGCGAGGATGCCGCGTACATCGGCGAGATGAAGGCGCTGGCAGACTACGCCCACGACAAGGGCATCCTCCTGGGCGGCTATACGCTCATGTGCGCCTCGCGTGGCGTTGGCGCCGAGCACGACTGCATATCACCCGATACGGGCGAGCCGGGGAGCAAGTTCGGACAGAGCGCGTGTCTGGCGAGTGGGTGGAGTGACGGCTACTTCGAACGCGTGCTGAACTTCATCGACCGCACGGGGATGGACGTCATCGAGACCGACGGGCCGTACCACGGCGACGTGTGCGCTTCGACGGCGCATCCACACCACGACTCGCTGGACGACTCGCAGGTGCGGCAGTGGGAGCGATGCGCCTGGTTCTACCGCGAGTGCCGGAAGCGTGGCGTCTACATCAACACGCCGGACACGTACTTTCTGTCGGGTTCGAACAAGTGCGGGATGGGGTATCGCGAGACGAACTTCAGCCTGCCGCGCTGGCGTCAGATCACCATCGCCCGCCAGAACATCTACGACGCGACGTACGCGATGACGCCAAGCATGGGATGGATGTTCGTGCCGCTCGTGGAGTACCACGGCGGCGGCGAGGCGGCGATCTTCGAGCCCCTACGCGACCACCTGCCCGGGTACGAGTGGTATCTCGCCCAGAACTTCGGGAGCGGCGTTCAGGCGTGCTATCGAGGGCCGCGACTGTTCGACGCGCCCGAGACGAAGGCGGTCGTCGAGAAGTGGACGGGCTTCTACCACAGGTATCGCCCGATCCTCGACTCGGACATCATCCATGTTCGGCGCGCCGACGGGCGTTCGGTCGATTGCATGCTGCACGTCAACCCGGAGTTGGGCGAGAAGGGCCTTGCGATGGTCTTCAACCCGACGGATCGGCATATCGAGACCACGCTACGCCTGCCGCTCTATTACACCGGGCTGACGCGCGCCGCCCGCATCCGCGAGCAGGATGGCGGTGCGACGCGGCACGAACTGGATCGCGGGTATTGCGTCGATCTGCCCGTCTCGGTCGGGGCGAAGGCGATCACGTGGTTCGTGATAGAGGCCGGTTGATGGCGTGTCGCCGCGGGAGTCGTCGTGGCACGTGACGTCGCGGGAGTTCGCGGGTATCTTCGGGGCGCCTGACGCGGCCGTCCGCGCCCCGGGCGCGTTAGTGGGTCACGGGAGGTACCCACGGCTGGATCAGCCGCACGCCGACTGCCTTGGACAGGAGGACAGCTCGTGACCAATAGCACCCTGACGGTTCTCTGCCTCGTGGGCGCCCTGGCTTGCGTCCTGACGTCGGTCGCCCAGGACGACCCGGCCCTGGAGCTACATCTGGACTTCGATTCCGACGAGGCGGCTGACGTGTCCGGGAACGACCGCGACGGCGTCGTCGTTGGGGCGCCGACCGTCGTGCCGGGCGTCGTCGGTGACGCGTGGGAGTTCGACGGCGGGCTCCAGATCGACCTGAACGACCAACTGTTCATGGATCCCGATCCCGAGCTGTCGATGCGGGTCTGGTTACTGCCTTCGGATCTCGACACGATGCGCACGATCTACGACGAGGGCGGGGCGTGGACCGGGTTCACGGTGCGAATCATGGACGGCGCACTGGAGTTCGCGACCGTATGCTGCGACGCCGCCCATCCGCCGCCCGAGGTGATCTCCGTGGACTACGTCGCGGACGACTGGGCCGAGGTGGCAGCCGTCTTCGGGCAGGGGCAGATGCTGCTGTACGTGAACGGCCTGCTCGTCGGCGAGTTGGCTACGGACTGGGCCGAACTTGGCGGACACGGTCAAGCCGCCGGTGTCGGGAATATCAGCCCCGGCGACACCGCGTTCGGCGCTGGCGGCGGCTTCTACGTGGGTCTCATGGACGAGTTCCGCGTCTACTCGCGAATGCTCGACGCTGAGGAGCTGAGTCTCAGCGTGTCTCCGGGCGCGTCCGATATGGTGACGACGTGGGCTCGCGTGCGGGGGGGCGGACCGTCCAGGGCGCGATAGCGCAGCACAACCACCAACCTGTTGAGCGATGAGAGTAGCCACGATCTGCGCGGCGATTGCCGTTGCGTGCGCCTCGACCGCAGCGGCGGGTTCGACGCGTCCTCCTGTCCTGGCGCACTACATGGCGTGGTACGAATCCAAGCCGGTGAGTGGGCGGTGGGGCTGGCATTGGACGATGAACCACTTCGATCCCGAGCAGGTCGATAGCTCTGGGCGACGGGACATCGCCTCGCATCACTACCCGATCGTCGGGCCGTACGACTCGACGGACCCGGATCTGCTGTCCTACCACTTCCTGCTCATGAAGGTCGCCGGGATCGACGGCGTCATCATCGACTGGTACGGCGCCGAGGACATCCACGACTACGCGTTCATCGACCGCGCCGCCGAGGCTGCGATCGACGCCGCCGACGCCTGCGGGCTCCAGTACGCGATCTGCTACGAGGATCGGACGCTACGGGCGATGGTGAACGCCGGGCGCATCGAGGCGGATGGAGCCGTCGACCAGGCGCGGCGGGAGATGCGGCACCTCGAGGAGAACTGGTTCGCGCGTGAGGGCTATCTGCGGATCGACGGGCGCCCGGCGTTGCTGGTGTTCGGCCCGGAGTATCTGTCCGACGCGCAATGGGAGCAGACGTTGGGCGGTATGTCCTCTGACCCCGCGTTCCTCACGCTGCACCAACGTCGAGCGCCCGCTGACGGCCTTTACGCGTGGCCGCCTATGTGGGCAAGCGAGGACGGGGTCCTCACGCCGGACAGACTTCGCGAGTATTTCGCGCGGTACGGTGAGCGCGCGTCCGAGGCGCGCTACTCGATCGCGGCGGCGTTCCCGGGGTTCCGCGACATCTACGCGGAGGCGGGCGCGCAGGAGTCTCACGGCGTGCTGCGCTCGCGAGACGACGCGACGTTCGACGAGACGCTGCGTCTCGCGATGGCGAGCGGCGCAGATGCGGTGCAGTTGGTCACGTGGAACGACTTCGGGGAGGGGACGGTCATCGAGCCGACACGCGAGTTCGGCTATCGCTACCTGGAGCGCGTGCAGGAGGCGCGTCGCGAGCTTGACGATGCGCCGTTCCCATACACGACGGACGATCTTCGGCTGCCCGCGCGCATCTACGGTCTGCGGAAGCTCCACGCCAAGGAAGACGTGGTCCTCGACGCTCTACGCGCCGCTGAGGAAGCGGCCCGCCGGGGATCCATGCACGACGCTCGCGAGGGTGTGGACGCAATCGACGGCCAGCGGTAGCAGCGGCCGACGCGGGGTGCGGACCGGCCTGTGGACGCCTCGCTAGCCTGCCGCGAGCGTGAGCGACTCCTGCCGACCGTGACCGTGGATCTCGACGCTGCCGTCGCCGTCCAGGCGGACGAGCGCGTAGGCGTTGCTCTCCAGTCCGGGGCCCTCGACGACCGCCTTGAACGTCACGTAGTCGATGCCCTCGATCACGTTGTGCGCGCCACGGTGGTCGTGGCCCTGGAAGACCGCGCGCACCTGCCCGGACGCCTCCAGAATCTCGCGCGTCAACGCCGCGTTTCGGACGCCGTGTGGGTCGTCATCGCCGTCTAGCCGTTGATGTCCGAGCACGATGGTGGGCAGGTCCGTGGCGGCGAGATCCTCGCGGAGCCAGTCGCGTTCGCGGGTCGGGATATACGTCTCAGTCCACGTGAAGTTGTCGGGCTCGTAGTCGGACTCGTCTTCGTTGTAGCAGGCGTCCAGGACGACGAAGTGGAAGTCGCCGCCGTCGAACGAGTAGTACCGCTCGCGCGCGGCGCAGTTCTCCAGATACTGCGCCTTCGTCAGGGTCGCGACGTCGTGGTTCCCGAAGACGTAGTGCCGCGGCCCGGTGAAGCGGGCGTACTCTGCCTCGATGGTCGCCAGGTAGGACAGCTCCGCCTCGACGCTCTCGCCCTTGTCGACGAGGTCGCCGAGGTGCACACAGAACGCGGGTTCCGCGTCGATGAACGCGTCTATCGCCTGGCGCAACTTGACCTTGGAGTCGCGGTAGTGGCGCGTTCCGGCGGTGTCTCGGTCCGCGTAGTGCGCGTCCGTGATGACCCCGAAGGTCAAGCCGTCGCCCTCCACGACGTCCGCTCCGATCGACCGGCCGGCCGCCGCCACTGCGACCAGGCTGGCGACCTGCTTGACCCACTCTCGTCGCGTACTGCGTGACACATTCCTTCTCCCGCTACGCCTACGAGGGCAACGCCCCGATCTCGACCGTGGTCCGCTCCTTGAGCGACGTGATGAGCGCGTCGATGGTGAGCATGGCCTCGACGGTGCGATCAAGGCGCACGCGGGGTTCGGCGCCGGTGTCGGCGCATTCGAGCAGGTGCGCGATCTCCGGCGCGTAGCGATTCACCGCGCCGAAGGTGAGCCACGACGACTGCTGGCCCTGCTCCTGGAAGACACGTATGCCGCTGCCGTCCATGTCGGGGGTCCAGGGGTTCACGACTTCCACGCTCCCGCGCGTCCCGACCACCTCGAGTACCTGTCGCCAACGCGGCGTCTCGAAGCTGCTCTCCAAGTGCGCCGATGTCCCGTCCTCGAACTCGATCAGCCCGGAAATGCGCTCCTCGACGCCGCTCTCCGGGTTGATCCAACCTACCGCGGAGGCCGAGACGGGTCGCGCGTCCGTCATCGCGAACGCGCCGTTGAGGGCGTAGCAGCCTATGTCCTGCATTGAGCCGCCACCCAATTCAGGGCGACGTCGCCAGTTCTGCAGAGAACCTCGTCCCTGGGTGAAGACGCCTCGAATGTGGTACACGTCACCGATCGCGCCGCCCTTCGCGAGGTCTATCGCGTGGAGCGTCAGCGGGTGATGACGGTACATGAAGGCTTCCATGAATTTCGGCTGGTTGGGAGCCTTCGCGACCCAGTCGCGGATCTTCAGGGCATCGTCGCCGTTTCTGCCCAGCGGCTTCTGGCACAGGATCGCGGGGACGCGCTCGACGACCTCCGGCACGATGTCCACATAGGCGCCGGGCCACGTCGAGATGATGAGCAAGTCGAGGTCGGTGGCGTCGAGCATCGCGGTGGGGTCGATGAAGCTCTGGGGGACGTCGTAGCGGTCGGCGTACGCCTGGGCTCGGTGGGTCGTGACGTCGCAGCACGCGACGAGCGAGACGTCGGGTAGGTCCGCCACGCCGTGCGCGTGCGCGTTGGCGATGCCTCCGCAGCCGATGATCCCTACGCTCTTGCCGCCGGACTTACCGTCGGGCATTCGTGTGGCTCCATGGTTCGCTCCGCGCGTCCGGTTCGCGCGCGCGAGGGTGGGAGCCAGCCTACACGAAAGGCGATAGCGCGCCAAGACAGGCGCGCCGTGACCAGCGTCGGCCACGGCGCGTGCGTCTGATCGGTGAGAACCCTAGCGCGTTCTGATGCGACCCCAGGTCGTCGCGAGCTTGCCATCGGCGTCGACGGCTTGCGCCACCGGGGGACCGACGTACAGATCGGCCACCTCGGCTTCGGTGAGCGCGCGGTTGTAGACTACGACCTCGTCGATGACGCCGTCCCAGCCACGGCCGCCCATGTACGCCTGGCCGATGTAGATGCCTTCCTGCGCTGTCGGGTCGATCGGCCCGGGCGCGTTCCCCGGCGAGCCCGCGCCGTCATCTGGGATTCCATCGAAGTAGATGTGCAACCCGTTGTCGACATCGTAGACGCCGACGACGTGGTGGAAGACATCCGCCTCGAGGGACTGGACGCTTCTCAACCAAGTCCAGGCGCCCTGGCCTCCTGAGTGCATGCCCAACTCAGCGTTGGCCGCCGCGCCGGTCTGCAGGAGATAGGGGCCGTAGGTGCTCAGGCCGCCGTTGATTACGCTCCGCCACTCCGGGTCGAAAGGCACGTTCGCCGTCACCCAAGCGCCCAGACTGACGCCGTCGGCGACGTCGAACGCGGCCTCGTAGGGGACCTCCACGAACTCCTCGCCGGAGAACTCGAGGCCTCCCGCGAGCGCTCCATCCGTCCAGGAGGCGCCGTCGATGGCGCCGTCGAAGCCGTTGCCGGACCAGTCTGTCGCGACATTGCCCGTGCCTTCGTCGAACGGCAGGTAGAGGATCAGTCCATCCGCGAGGTCCGCGAAACTGAGGGACGCCGTACCCAGCATCACGCAGCCGAACGCGTAGCACGCGAGTCGTTTTATCATGTGGCCACCTTCTGGTTGCCGCCTTCTGTCGGGCCGCTTCCTAGCCTGTGGCAGTAATAGGCGCCGATCGGCGAGGTCACAACCCCTAGGGGAGCTTCGGGCGCGGATGATCGAGCACCGCGGCGGCGGGCTCACCGCCGAAGCAGCGGCGCCAGATGCGTGACGACCGTGCCAACCACCCCGACGGCGAAGACTGCCGGGCACACGAAGATCGCAATCACGAAGAAGATGGCTTCGTCCGGCATGCCGATACGCTCCCAGAAGCCGGCGCCGAAGATCGCGATGCCCAGGGCGTACGCGACGTTATGTAGGGCCACCGCGACCGGGAACGCGAGCGCGGAGATGCCTGTCGCCAGGAGGAACCAGCGGCGTGGCCCGTGCAGGTCGGCGCGGAGCGTCAACACGATGAGCACGGCGGACAGGGCAACCAATATCGCGGCCAGGGCGAGAAGCAGCTCCGACCCCCTCCCGAGGCGGAAGCCGACGCACATCGCTGTGGCGATGCCCACCCCGACCAGGGCGGCGAACGCCGCCAACACAGGCTGTGGTGTCGACGCGGTGTCCAAGGACTCGCCCTCCGGGTCGGTGATCGCGCGTGCGTCTCGGCCGCGCAGGTCTGCGTGGAATCGCCGCCGCGGTTGGAGGCGGCAAGCCGGGCGCTTCCGCCTTCTCGTACAGGCTGCCGCCGACGCCTCTAGGCGGCGTGCTTGCCCCCTCCTCGACTCAGTATGACGCCCCCAAGATGGGAGAACAGCACGGCCGCGACGAGCATCCCGGCGGGGGCCCAGAGCACTTCTGGGAACACGATGTAGAACGTGTAGACGGCCCAAAGGGAGAGCAGCGAGCCGACCGAGCCGGTCACCCAGACAGTCTTGTCCCTGGCGACTCTGGCGCCGAGCGCCCCCCCGACGAATGCGCCAAGGGCGAGCCCCCCGATCACCACGACCCATGTCATCGTCGTCGTGGCATCGACGCGCTCCGCGACAGCTTCCGGTGTCTGTGGGTCCATCAGTTCCGGCGGGGTGGGGTCTATGGCGTTCGCGATCGCCCCGACCAACAGCAGACAGGCCGAGCCAACAACGGCCCCCAGGATCGCCGCGACTATCTTCCTCAGATGTGTCATGTTCTCTCCCTACCTCTGTTCCGCACAGGATCGTCGACACCTCGCGCGACCTCAACCCGACGCGCGGCCCTCGGCGCCATCCGATCCGCGCGAGACGGCAGGTGAGGCCGGTCGTTCGGATGCGATCGCCTTCCGTATGTCCATATACCGACGTTGCCGCCGCCGGTATGCGGCGTCGTTGTAGAGTTCGCCGAACAAGTAGCGCAGGCCCTCCTCGAGTTGGGCGACGGTCATCTGCGCCGGTGTGTAGGTCACGTCGAACAGCGTGCAGCGATCCCAAGGCGTCTCTGCGAGCAACCTGCCTTCGGCTTCGAGGCGTCGGTAGAGCGGCGTGTTGGGGAAGGGCGTTAACGCCGTGATCTGGCACTCTATGAGCCCGGAGTCGAAGACGAAGTCGCGGATGCGCTCGAAGCTGTCGGGCGTGTCGCCGTCGAGCCCGACGATGAAGCAGCCGTTCACGGTGACGCCACGCGACTGTATCCGGTCGATCGCGCGCCGGTATCCGTCGAGCCGTTTGAGCTTCCAGTTTCGGGTGTCCAGCCCGTCAAGGCTGTTGGGGAAGACGCTCTCCAGGCCGATCAGGACTTGCTGGCAGCCACTCTCCGCCAGCAGATCCAGCAGTTCCTCGTCGTCCGCTACGGACACGTCCGTCTCGGTGAACCACCGGACGTCGCGCTCGCACATCTCTCGAAGGAAGCGCTTCGACCACGCCTTGTTGACGAAGGTGTTGTCGTCGGCGAACTCGATGAACGGACGCGGCCACAGGTCGCGGATGGCGTCGACGTCGCGCATCACGCGCTCGACCGGGCGTATGCGGTAGCGGCCGTACACGCGGGAGGCCGCGCAGAACTCACACGCCCACGGGCAGCCTCGGCTCGTCTGCACGGTCAGACGGTTGTAGCGGTCGGTATCGAGGATGTCGTAGCGGGGCGTCGGGGTCTCGGCCAGGTCGTATTCGGGGGCGTCGGGCCCGTAGAACGGGCGCAACGCGTTCCGTGACGCGTCGTCGAGGATCTGGCGCCAGTGGGGCTCGCCCTCTCCCACGCAGACGGCATCCGCGTGGGCCTTCGCCTCGGCGGGCATGAGCGTCGCGTGCAGCCCGCCGATGACGACGGGGACGCCGGCTTCGCGGTAGCGGTCGGCGAGGTCGTAGCACTCGTACGCCATGGCTGTAAACGTGCTCAGCGCGACGAAGTCGTAGGCCGTGTCGAGGTCGTGCGCGTCGATGTCGTCGACCTCGATGTACTCGAACTCAACGTCCTCCGGCGTCAGCGCCGCGAGCGTCACTCCCGCCAGGCTGGGCAACGACGCGATCACCTTGCCGCGCTCGACGAAGCCGGGGAGCGTGACGCCGAGTTCGACCAGATCCTTGGAGTAAATCCGAACGCCACTCATAGATATGAAGGCAACGCGCATTATGCGCCTCCCATGGCCGGGGCCGCCTGCTCCGGCGCGGCCGCAAGCAGCGCGGCAGCCTGCGCCAACGCCGCGGAGAAGACGTCTACCAGTTGCTCGATCGTGTTCACGTCCTGTATCGCGTCCTCGGGGAGGACGACGTCGAAGCCGTCTTCGAGTTCAGCCAGGACGCACAGCCGCGAGAACGAGTCGATGCCGAGGTCTTCGCTGGCAGCGATGTCCTGGGCGTCGTCGACGAAGTCCGCGAGGACGGTCAGTACCTCGCGCGTGATGTCTGCACGTTGCATGGCGTCGTTCCTCCCGGATCGTCTTGCCGATGGCCTAGCGGGTCACGTGGCCGTAGGCGATGATGGCATTGGCGAGCAGCACGGCGCTGGCGGGAACGCCGAGGAGTATCTTCGCGGGTCTGTAGAAGACCGCCGTCAGGCACAGCAGTGGAATGCCGACGGCGCCGACGATCATCGACACGGAGGCGACGCGTTTCCACTCGTAGGCCACCAGGGCCGCGTCTATGTGCTGACCGAACACGATGTTCAGCAGCGGCAGCATGATGAACGCGACGTGAGCCAGGCGCAGCAGGCGTCTCGGCACGGACTCGTAGCCGCCTAGCCAGTCGGGGCCGCGGTCCAGCGTGTTCATGCCGAACTGCTCGACGCGCGTCCCCATCACCATGCCGGTGATGAACCCGAGGCACATCCACGCCCATCCGAACGCGATGTTGATGTGTCCGACGTTGTTCACGGCACTGTCGCCTCCGGTGTTTTCGGCGTCCGCTGGTCGTCGTCTGTATCACAAGCTCCGTGCCAAACGGACGGTGGCGGGCGAGAAACCAGTGGTCGTGCAGCCCGCGGCGTCCGGGGAGCACCTCGGGCGGATGGGCGCATGGGTGTATATGACCCTACAGGCGGTATCGCGTGCGTGAGGCGCGAGTGGAAGCCGCGCTATATGGGGCTTGCGCTGGCGTGGATATGTGGAATGGGTATAGACGACCCTGTATAGGGTCTATAAGACTCCGGCAGCAGCGGCAAGGGCGGGCCGTACCCCGGCGCGCCACGGTTGTTGGCGTGTTGGGCGCCGGCCAGCCTGCGAGGGCAAGGCGCCGCCACGGACTTGCCTCTCACGCTCCCAGGCATTACCCCTGGTGCGCGTCGCCGGTTGCGATCCAGACATGCCGGTGAAGAGAGCCGGCGAGACAGCGCGCGACGGAGGGCTGGCGATGACTGAGCTTCGTCCACTGACGGAGGAGGATGTCCCGCGCGTAGTAGCCGCGTGGGACGCGTCCCTTGTGCACGATTACGTCGACGAGGCCCGCTTCCGCGCCGACATCATGGGCGATCCGAACTACGAGCGCGACGGGCATCTGGTGGCCGTCACAGGAGGGGCAGTCGTCGGCTTCGTGTCAGCCATCTGCCGCGACAGCGCCGCGGGCCGTGACGGCAAGGGACGGCCCGACGAGGCCGACCGCGGGTACGTGCGCGACATGTTCGGGGACTCTGAGTCGACGCTGTCCGCCCTGCTCGACGCCGCGTTGGCGTTCCTGCGCGACCGGGGCAAGACGCACATTCTGACGGGCGAGTACACCGGCAGGTACATCACACCGGGTATCGACTCGCGATACGAGCCCTTGGCGGCGTTCCTGCGAGAGCGCTTCGATGAGGAGAGCACACTTGACGACATGGAGGGTGACCTCAAGGCGCCGCTGCCGAACGCGTACCAGCAGGACGCTATCCGCCGCGCCGAAGCGTACGGAGCGCGCATTGAGCCGCATGCGGCGGCGATGCTGCCCGCCATGCGCGAGTTCGTCCGCGCGTTGGCGATCGACCAATGGTTCCCACCGGGGTGGGAGCAAGACTACGAGTACGACCGGCACGCCTTCGTGGCGTTGCGTGGCGACGAGATAGTCGGCTGGACGGACTACGGCCCGGAAGGCGACGCCATGTCTCTTGGGCCCATCGGCGTGGCGCCCGTCGCGCGCGGAAACGGCATCGGCTCGTGGCTCATCGTCGCGTGCATGGAAGAGGGGGTGCGCCGCGGCCGCGACCGCATCTGGGCCGGGTGGACGAACACCCCCTTCTACATCCCGAATGGGTGGCGCGTGTTTCGTCAGTACATCGTGTTTGGGAAGCGGCTGTAGCGTCTACCAGTCGCTCTTGCCCACGTACAGCGACCGGTTCGCCATCGGGAGCGGCACGCGGGCGCCGCCCTGACGCTCCGACTCGATGAGGCCGAGAATCATCTCCTGGCTACGGCACGCGACGCGGATGTTCCCTAGCGTCTCCCGGTCCTGCTCGATCGCCTCGATGATGTCCGTGATGGCGCCAAGAGTGCCGCTGCTGTGCGGTGGCTCGGGGAACGGCACGTCCTCAAGCTGGCCGTGTGATCCCTGGGTCTGCCGCCACAGGCAGGTGACGCCGTTGTTATGGGAGCGGAGCTTGCCCTTCGACCCGCTGACCTCGTACTCATGACCGCCGCTCGCCAGCATGTGTCCGTGGACGCCGTTGGCGAACTTGATGTAGCCCGTCGGGATGCCGGGGTCTGAGTCGATGTGCAGCGACTGCCGGTCCTCGTCGCTCAGAATCGCGCTGCCCTGCACGTATTCGACCTCAGGATCGCCGGCGAGATAGAGGAGCATGTCGGTCGTATGCGTGTGTCCCCACTGCGCGGCGCTGACTCCGCAGTGCGCGATCACCACCTGCAATCCGCCCAAGTCGCCCGCGTCGATGAGTTCGCGCATCTTGTTGTAGAGCGGGGTGTAGCGGCGTTGCGTGCCGTAGTTGAACTTGACGCCGTTCGCCTCGCAGGCGGCGAGCATGTCGTCCGCCTCGTCCATCGAACCGCAGAGCGACTTCTCGCAGTAGATGCCCTTCACGCCGTTCTCGGCGGCGAAGACGACCATGTCGCGGTGCGTCGCGGGACGCGTCGCGACGCTGACGATGTCCAGCTTCTCCGCGAGGATCATGTCGCGGTAGTCCGTGTACGCCTTCGCTACGTCGTAGCGGTCCCGAATCTCGTTCGCCTTCTCCTCGACCGCGTCTGAGACGGCGACGAAGTCGATCTGGTCGTGCGCGGCGTATCCCGCGGCGTGCGAATAGGGTAGCCACAGGTAGCTGTTCGGGTGCGACTGCACCTCATCGTCGATGGTGGCGCCCATGCGCCCGCAGCCTATCAGGCCCGCGCGGTATCTCGTCGCCATGCTTGCGCCTCCCGCTTCTGTCCGTGTCGTGCGTATGTGCGGCGGCGTACCTCCACGTATGCCGGCGACGCCGCCGTGCGCGTAGCGTCCTACTGCATCTGGGTTTTCAGCGCGGCCCACCGGACGGCCGTCTTGCCCGCGGCCTCTACTGCCACGTTCGCTCCCAGCCCGACATCCGAGCCAGCGATGGCGTTGATCTCGTCGGCTCGCAGGGCCGTGTCGAAGATGGCGACTTCATCCATGGCACCGGCCATCCAGTGGACATCCTTCGTGTCGCCACGAACGCCGACGGACAGCGACTTGGCGCTCGGGAGGAAATCGCCGTTGGCCGTGGTCATCTCCCCAACCTGCGCGCCGTCCTGGTAGACGCGGAGGGTGGCTCCGTCGTACGAGAACGCGCAGTGTGTCCACACGCCGGCTTCGAGTGAACCTCCCTCGGCAACGGGGGCGTCGACTCCCCAGATGCCGTAGCACTGTAGGGCCGTGCCGTTGGTGCGGAAGGCGTAGGCGCCAAGGCCGTCCGCCCAGTCATACTGCTCGAGGATCGAGTGATTGCCCGACACGTCGGCCAGGTTCACCCATGCCATCGCAGTCATCGTCGGCGGGATGAGAACCTGGCCGGGGTCTGCGATCTCTACGTGACCGCTGGCGCCGTCGAACGCGATGCCTGAGCCGTACCTGCCGTCGGTCCAGTCCAGACCGCCGATGAGTTCGCCGGCCGACCCTTGTCCGGTGGTATCAGCGGCAGCGGCTCCGGCCCCTTCGTCGAACAGCCAAGCCCCGACGATATCGGCGCGCGACGCGAGCGGCGCGACGAGCGTTGCTCCGACTAGGAGTGTGACAAATGTACAGAAGGCGCGCTTGCCCATGGACTAACCTCCGTTGTGGCCGCGAATCGCGAGCTGCATCGCGCTGTCCGATCACGGCGTGGGCAGCGCGATCGACAGCCTAGCGCGGAGGGCAGACCCATGCAACGCGCGTGGGACGGCACTGCGGTTCGCGCCCGGCTCAGGCGCTTGCCGATGCCCGTGTTCTCGACGTTCATCCAACTGCCGCGCAACGTGACGACCGCGGGATCGTGGCCCGTCATCCACACGATGGGGGACTTGAGCCAGCCCGTGTCGCTAATCTCCATCGCGCCGCCCGCGCTGTGCATGTCCGCTCTGATGCCCGTCTTGGCGTTGAGCCACTTCGTCAGGCCGCGCAACGCGGAGCCGTTCATCCACCAGTCGGCCAGGTTGTGGCGCAGCCGGACGAAGCGCAGCACCCCCTTGATGTCGCGCCCTCGGCCCACGACGCGGCCGCCGGGCTCGCCCTTTACCAGCGGCAGCACGTCCGGCGTGCCGATGGTCACGGCGTAGGGCATGTCGCCCATCCCATCGAGCGCGACACCCACGTGATCCAGTAGGGAAATGCCGGACGGCTCCATGCCCGCGACGGCCGCAGAGAACGCGGCTCCGCCCTGCCCGCCCATGACCTGCCGACCGAGCCCACCAGCGCCTCCTCCCGCACCCCCGGCGCCACCACCACCCAAGGGCGCTCTGTACGCCAAGGCGTCCGCCGCATCGGTGACGGGCAACTGCGCGGCCGTGGTAACTCTGGGGACGTCGACCTCCGCTTGCAGAGGCGTCGCGCGGACGCCCGCAAGGGCCGGCGCCCTCGTGCCCACGGCTTTGTCGGCGATAGACGCTACCGAGGATGCGGTCACGTTCGCCGTCTTGATGCGGCCCGTGACGAGGCGTCGCGTCGCGCCGCCGGCGACTGCCATCGGTGTGAGAGCTTCCTCGATCGCGGACGGCTTCGGGACCGGTCGGGGCCGCGCGGTCGGCTTGCGCACGCTTGGTTTTGGCGGAGGGGGCGGCGGCACGAATTGGGCCGCGAAGGGATTCGTGATGATCTCTTTCTCGACCAGCACGTAGAGGCCCAGTATCGACAGGGCCAGGACGTGCAAGCAGATCGACACGGTAAGCGGCGTTCGGACGCGTGTGCGTCCCATGGCCTTTCCTCCGACCAGTACGGCATTGTAGGGCAAGGCGACATATGGCCGCCAGCGAAACTCCGCCCGCTGGGTGTGGGAGGCTGGCCCGGCCTGGCGCGCCAGGCCCCGCCGTGCTAGACCTTCCGCAGACCCAACTCGCGAACGGGGATTTGACGATGATGCTGATTTTCGTCTCGTTGGCCTCAGCGATCGCGGCGCAGACGCCGGCGCCGTACCCGGAGGACGTCACCGTGACTACCCTCGGGGACGCGGCCGCGGTGGCGCGCCTGGAGCGGCCCGGCGAGGTGTTCCACACGGAAGGCTTCGAGGACGCCGACGCGCTCGACGCCTGGTACAACTTCGACGCGTCGGGCAGTCGGCCGGAGCGCACCGAGGTAGTGCTGGACAACGGCGAGGCGCGTTCAGGTCGCGGCTCGCTGCGACTGGCGACCGCGGACAAGGACGGGGAGTCGTCGGGCGCCGGCGCGCACTACTGGTTCCATCCGGGGCACGACGTCGTCTACTTCCGTCGGTACATTCGGTTCGCCGAGGACTACGACCAGGGCAATCTGAACCACGTCGGCGGATCTCTGTACGCCGTGGCCGGGGACGATCGGTGGGCGGAGATGGGGAAGGCCGGACTCAAGCCCGACGGCGACGACAGGTTCGGCGCGCGGCTGGAGCCGTGGCGCGACTGGGGACGCAACGACCCGCCCGGCGCGATGATGCTCTACACCTACTGGATGGACATGAAGCCCGACCGGAGTGGGCCGTACTACGGGAACAACCTCATGCCGCCCAAGGAGCGCCGGATCGTGCTCGAACGGGGGCGGTGGTACTGCCTCGAGCACATGATCCGCGCCAACACGCCTGGCCAGGCCGACGGCGAGATGGCCGCGTGGATCGACGGCGCCCTGTACATCCACCTGACGGGGTTCCGCTGGCGCACGGCACCGGATGTACGCCTCAAGCGCGTAGCCCTGGACGTGTACGTCCACAGCAGCGAACGCGTGAACACCGTCTGGTACGACGATGTCGCCCTTTCGACCGGCTACATCGGCCCGATCGAAGACCCGACCTCAGAGAGAGACAGTCCATGAGCGACATGAGCGCTGGCGCGATGAAGGCACGCGTCGAGGAACACAGGAAGGGCGATCTGCGGATCGTCGCCCTTACCGCGGACGGCAAGCCGATACCGAACGCGACGGTTCGTCTGGAGCAGACGTCGCACGCGTTCCGCTTCGGGTGCAACCTATTCGGGTGGAGCGAGGAGGAGTCGGACGCGCAGGCGCTCTACCGCGAACGGTTCCGGGCGGTGCACAACTTCGCGACGCTTGGGTTCTACTGGTCGTCGTACGAACCGGAGCGCGGCAAACCGCGGCACGCCCATGTCGACAAGGTGCTGGAGTGGACAGAGTCGGTCGGCATCGAGTGCAAGGGCCACCCGCTCGTGTGGAACCACAGCGCGTCGCCGTGGTACCCGACCGACCTCGCGGAACTCCGGCGCCTGTCCGACGAACGCGTCGAGGACTGCGTCTCACGCTTCGTCGGCGGGATCGACATGTGGGACGTCGTCAACGAGGCGACCGACCCGTTCCGAGGCGACAACTTCGATAACCTGCTGGCCGACGCGTGGGAAGAGTACGGCCGTGTCGAGTTCACGAAGCACTGCTTCGGCATCGCCCGGCGCGCGAACCCGGCCGCCACGTTGCTCATCAACGACTACCGCCTCGGGGAGGACTACGAGCAACTCATAGAGGAGCTTGTCGACGGCGATGGCAAGCCGCTCTACGACGTGATCGGCCTTCAGACGCATCAGCACAGTGGGGCGACGCCGCTCGACCGGGTGTGGGACACGTGCGAGCGGCACAGCCGCTTCGGCGTGCCGTTGCACTTCACGGAGACGACATTCGTCAGTGGCCCGGGCAAGTGGGAGGAGTGGCAGGAGACGACGCCCGAGGGGGAAGCTCAGCAAGCCGAGGACGCCGAGGCCTTCTACCGCGCGCTGTTCAGCCATCCCGCCGTCGAGGCGCTCACCTGGTGGGACTTCTCCGACCTGAACGCGTGGCAGCGCGCGCCGTCCGGGCTACTGCGTAAGGACATGTCGCCAAAGCCTGCGTACGACCGTCTGGCGCGGCTCATCACTGAGGAGTGGCACACTACCACGGAGGCCCAGAGCGACGCGGACGGCGTCGCGGCGGCGCGGGGTTTCTACGGCGACTACGACGTCACCGTGACCGGCACGAACGGATCGCGCGCTCGTGGCACCGTGTCGTTCCGCAGGGGTGACGACGCGACGTTCGAGGTACGCGGGTAGACGCAGGCGCCGGACGCGCGAAGGGCCTCGACGCGCCGTGCGCCGAGGCCCTTCCGACTGCTGCCGACCGCGCCTACTGCCGCTTGAGGCGCGCCCATGTCAGCGGCGCCTTGCCAGCCGGTTCTACGGGCAGAAAGTCGTCGTTCATGACGCCTTGCACTTCGGCTTCTGTCAGCGCGCGGCTGAACATGTAGAACTCGTCGATCATGCCGTCATACCACCGGCCGGCTTTGTGCTGGCCGATCTCGGCCTGGAGGTTCCAGTTGTCCGAGAGTTCGCCGCCGCTCCCGGCGGCGCGGTGCGTCTCCTCGCCGTCGACGTAGGTGACCGCGTCTCCGCCGGCCTCGTACGTCCCCGTGAAGTGCACCCACTCCTGCGCCGGTAGGACTGGGCCGGGGTTGATGTTGAATATCTGGACTTCACCGTCGTCTCGGTGAAACCAGCGGACGCCGCCCGCGCGCACCTCGACGTGGTACAGCCCATTCCCGTGCGCGTCACCAATGGCGTCGAACAGGCTCATGTCGCCGGTGCCGTTGTGATTCAGCCACGCCGCGATGGTTATCCCGGTCTTGGGGATGTTGAGGAACTCCGGGCCGTTCAGGTCGACGAACGTCTGCGCCTGCAACACGATCGCCTGCCCGACCACGCCCGCTTCCCAACTCGGGTCGCCGACGATCAGTCCGTCGTTGCCGTAGTCGGAGCCGTCGACGGCGATCTCGCCGCTGCCCTCGTTGAAGCTGTAGTAGGCCGATAGGTCCGGGTCGGCGGCTATCGCCGCGGACGCCAGGACGCAGGTGACCACGCACCCAACCACTGCGAACACTCTCCCGGGGGAGAAGACCGCGTTATACATTGCACTGTTCCCTTCGGTCGATTTCCGTGCTGTATCGCCGGGCCCAGCTCCCCGGCGGCTGTGTTGGACGGTAGCGCAAAGGCAACGCGTCGGCAACCGGACGGGTTCGACGGCGTGTTGCCAGATGCTGCTGGCAGGCTGGGCCGTTGTGGCACGATCCGCCTGTGTAGTCGGCTTTGGCGGGGAGCCTCACAGCAGGCCGTGGGTTCGCAGCGGCTGCGCCGCCGGACTACGGCATGGCCCCGTGCATCGCGGCCGCGATCGCGGGCGTTGGGCCGTCCACCCACGCGCCGTCCCAACCGAGATCGCTCAGGATAGACGGCGCACGCTTGATGCACGCCTCCAGCTCGCTGACGGGGGTCCACTCGCGATGGCTCGTCACGTCCGGGCGCGCGACGATCTCGCCTATGTGTGTCATCGCGCGGTCGATGAGCGGGCACAGGGCCGCGCCCATGCGCGTCTCGCTGGCGGCGCACGCGAGCCACTTCGGGTATGGGTACGGCCGCCGCTCCGCGAGGCAGCACATCCTCCACATGCACTGAGCGATCTCGGCGGCTACCGCGATGCTCGTGGCGGGATCTCCCCGCCTCGCGTTGCGCAATGCACCCTTGATCGCGAGGACGCGGCCCAGCAGCCAGCGCAGCTTCGCCTCGGCCACAGTCGATGGGTATCGCGCGAACTGGCAGCGCATCGCGGACACGCGGGCGTCGTCGCCCGCGATGACGCGTGAGTTCAGGAACGTCCAGAGGCGCTCGTCGTGACCCGCGTGGAACTGACGGGCAAGGTCATCGGAGTCGTAGAACGTCCAGTGGGCCTCGTAGTCGCCGCGATCCACGAACACCTGACCCGTTGAGTCGTACTCGTGCGCCTCGTCGGGCCTGAGCCGAGTGCGGTCCCCGACGATCCACAGGTCGAGATCGGATGTGTCGTCGTGGTAACCGGCGCCCCTGCTTCCAACGAGCAGGAGGGCCGCGTTGCTCCCCAAAGCGAGCGTCCGCCGAATCGCACGGTCAACGAAGGGGCGAAACTCGTCCGGGATCTCGCCGCGGCCCACTTCCTCGGCCATCTACCCGGTCGGGTGACCGTGCACTGTCGGCAACGGGTGCGGACGCACCAGGATGCCGCCCTGTTCGTACGACTCCATGGCCGCCCATGTGTATTCCAACGCGGCCAGGGCGTCTCGCCCGGACGCGCGCAGTGCGTGCGGGGGCACGCCGTTCGTGATGTCTTCGAGGAACGCGTGAATGCGGAGCGGGAACGTCTCGCCGAAGTCGGAGATGCCCGACTCGTGAACCGTCGGAACCGGCGACGAGCCCATCGACATCTTCTCGGGATTCGCCGCGCCCTCTGTTCCCGGCGCCGGGAAGAACGTCATCTTCTCGATGCAGTTCTCGATGCAGAACGTCCCGCGCGTGCCGGCAACCTCGACGCTCCACCACCCGCCGAGGCCGAATGTGGCGTCGCCGCGCTGGCTCAGCAGGTAGCCCATCGCCCCGTTCTGGAAGCGCATGTGGATGCTGTTGATGGACAGCATCAGATCACCCGCGCTCTTGCGGAAGCTGGGCCGGTCGAAGAAGGCCTGCACCTGCACGACGTCGCCGCAGAAGTAGCGCATCACGCTGAACGGGTGCGACAGGAACGCCTTGACGTGGAAATACTGGTCGCCGCCAACGGGGCCGCCGCTTCCCTGCCCATAGGTATACTCGCCGCCTGCGAAGCCCATCTTGTGGAGGCAGTAGACGAGTTCGCCCACCTCGCCGTCCTTGATGTACTGCATCGCGCGGTCGGCGGGCGGCGTGAAGTAGTGGTTCAGGTTGCAGCCGAGATACAGGCCCTTCTCCGCCGCCGAGGCGACCATGAGACGCGCTTCGCCGACATCGTTCGATATGGGCTTCTCGACGAGCACGTTCTTGCCGGCTTCGAGCGCTTCCATCGTCGGCTCGAAGTGCCAACTCCCGTTTTCCGTCCCACCCGTGGTGACGTCGACGATGTCCAGGTCGGGCTCGTTCTCGAGCATCGCCTTCAGGCTGTAATACGCCTTAACGCCGAGGCGCTCCGCGGCGTCGTCGGCACGCTGCTTGATGACGTCACATACGGCGACGAGATCCGCGAGTTCGTCCGCCGAGTGGCAGTTGGCGTGGTTGTTGCCAATGCCCTTCATACCGACGATTCCGACTTTCAGCGCCATTGGTTGTCCTCTCGGGTCCTATCTGGCTAGCGACGCCCGCAGTGCGGCGTGACCCGTGTATGCTGGCGGTTTCGCGCGCGCGGGTCAAGTAGAGCGCCGAAGGCGTTGGGAGCGCGTCGCGGCCAGGCTAGCCATAGGCTGGAGACTGGGTCTTGCGGACAGACACGCGCCGGAAGGAACCGTGATGAGGCCTAGTCTTGCCCGCGCCCTGGCCCTGCCTGCCGTCCTGGCTTTCGTATGCGTTGCTGCGCAGTCGCCTGCCGCCGTCATCCCAATCGACGACACACGCAGCCTGACCGCCTCGATCAAGGCGCAAACCCGGCTTTCTTACGAGCAGGGACGCGTCGTGGATGGCTCCCAGACCGACGGGCAGTTCGACGGCTCGGTCCACCGTATGTACGTCATCCTCGGCGGACAGATGAACCCGAAGCTGAGCACGCTGGCGATCTTCGCGGGGAACCGCGTCGGCCAGGCGGGCCGGGACGCCTCCGCGATTGGCGTCGGAACCGCATTCGCCGTCCGCGACGCATGGGTCCGCATGGACGTAGCGGACGCATTGCGCGTGCAGGTGGGCCGCATGTACGTCCCGTTCCTGCGCTGTTTCGGGACGGAGGGCTCCTTCACGATCCAGACGCTGGATTTGCCCTCCTGTCAGGCGAGCGGGCTCGTGCCCGGACTTCGAGCAGCTCGTGACGATGGCGCCGTGGTCTGGGGCAACGTCTCCGGCGGCCGTGGACAGTACCGCGTGGGCGTCATGGACAGCTCCGACGTCTCGGCCGGAGCCGCGCCACGCTTCGCCGGGAGAGTCGTCGTCAACCTGTTTCGGCCGGAGGCCGGCTGGTTCACGACCGCCGCGCACCTGAGCGGCGACGCCATCGTCTCCCTGGGCGCCGGCGTAGACCACCTCGCGAACTTCGACATCGACGGGCGTGACCATCTCGGTCTCACTGGCGATGCGTACGTGTCGGCGCCCGTGACGCGCGATATACGGGTGATCGCCGAGGGCAGCGTGACAGCGGTGGATCAGGATGACGTCGGGTGGAGCGGGACACACTACTCCGCGTCCGTGGGAGCCGTGGTCGCGTCGGAGGGGCTGCCGACCGGTCCGCTACATCCGTACATCGCGTACCAGAAGTTCGAGCCGGCCGCGGCCGTGGTCGATCCTCCGAGCCAGGACTCGGAGCTTGGGGTCGGGCTGAACCTCTACCCGGGCCGGTTGGGGCACGCCTTCAAGCTTACGCTGGACTGGTCGCGCGTCTCGCCTCGGGACGAGGACGCGTACGCGCGCGTCACGGCGCAGACGCAGTTGTCGTTCTAGCCGGGTCGTCGCGGTCGGTCACGCATGGCGTCGCCGACCGCGGCCACGTTCGTGTTCTGCGATGCGACAAGACTCTCCGCGATCCGATCCTGCTCCGCGGGTGATCGGTTCTGGCTCAGCTTGTACTTCCCGTCGAGCCGCGTCACGTCGATTTCAAACGCGACGATCGCCTTGGCCAGGCCATCCCGGTACGCCTCGTCGAGGGAATCCCACTGGGCGCGGTAGGCGGCTTCGAACGTGGCGATGGACTCCTCCAGCACACCACGCGACGCGTGCGGGTCCAGCGTTCGCGCGGCTCCCGATGCGTGCACGGCGATGTAGTTCCACGTTGGCACGGCCTCGCGCGCGTCGTAGAGCGACGGCGATACGTAAGCGTGCGGCCCCTGGAACACGACGGTCGTCTCCCGTCCTGTGTCGAGTCCGTCCGAATGCGGGTTGGCGCGCGCGAAGTGGCCCCGTATGCAGATCACCTCGGAGGAGTCGTCGATTAGCACCGGGATGTGCGTCACCAACGTCTGGCCGTCCGCCGGAGTGATGACCGTCGCGAAGCTGTGCTCGCGCATGAACGCGACGAGTTTCGCCCGGTCGTCCACGCGGTTGGTCGCGGGAATGTACATGCTCGTCGGCCTCTCGGCGCCCGGACACCCTCGACCGCCGTCTCGCGTGCGACGAAGCTGGCGAGGTACCCGGTCTGATTGTCGTGCTCGGCAGTCGCACCGAGAGTAAGATCGCGTGGGATGGGGCGCGGCCGGTGGCGCGTTCGGCGCGGCCGCGGACGTCCTTCGCGGCGTTAGCGCCGTCGAGCGCCGTGTGGCCACCCCACGAGCTTCTGGACACGGACGAGAGGGCTCGCTAGGTGGCTATCGGTACTCCCCGGCCGACAACCCGACCGCCTTCAGCCAGGACGCGGCCCATTCTGGCAGCGAGCGGGATCGGCAGCAAGATCGCGTGGGAGCGCCGAGGATCGTCGGCCCGCAGCCGCCCCATGGCCCTGCGCGCGCGCCTGGGAGGTCAGGCCATCGGGTCGTAGGCGAGTCGCCGCATCTCGGAACGCAAGAGAGCCGCCAACATGTGCTGGCGGCTCCCGCGTGCATCGTCTGGGCGTAGTGGCTAGTGCCACAGTCGCATGTCGTGCGCAGCGGGGTCGAACGACGGAGGGAACGCCGTGCTCGCGCTGTAGACGGCCTTGGTCATGTTCGCGCCGCTGAGATCTGCTCCGGTGAGATCCGCCCTGTTTACGTGGGCTCCGGTGAGATCCGCCCCGCTTAGGTCCGCCTGACGCAGGTCCGCTCCTCGCAGGACCGCGCCCCGGAGATCGGCCCGGCTCAGCTGCCCGTCCCGCAGATTCGCGTCCCGCAGAACTGCCCCGATGAGATGGGCCTGTGTGAGATCTGCCTCGCTCAGGTCCACCTTGCGCAGATTGGCGCCCGCCAGGTCCGGGCTTGCGCTCGTGTCGCCGCGCCTCCATGCGTTCCACGCATCCGCGCCCTGACGGAGGATCCCGAGGTGTTCCTGATTGGCCATCACAGTGCCCTTCTGGACTGTGCGGTGTGTCGACCGCGCCATCTCCTGAAGTTCGTCGCCCCCGAACTGCAAGTTTGCCCCCTATGTCTCGGGGGTTCGTAGGTAATATACCCCATATATACCTTCGGCGCTACCCCTATTACTAATGCGGCGTGTGCCGGGCTAATTACCGTACAGGCCTCACCAGCATGTCCTGGCGGCTGGAGCCTGCCAGACAAGTGTCGCCTGAGTGGGGGATGTCCGCGGATGGCGGGCGACGACGAGGGCGCGTGGGTCTGTGCTGGCAATGCGTAGTGCTGGCGCGCCTACTGGGCGACCGCAGACATCCGCGGTGGCGCGGCAGACGGGATGTGCTGTGTGGGCACGGACGACACGTCGACGGGCGCGGGCGTCAGCTGCGGGGCACGGTCGTGTGGTAGCGTCTCGAGCGGATCCCAACTAACGGCTATGTCAGGATTTCCCGTATTATCTTCGGATTTCCATCCACGCCGGTGAGCTTGTTGTCCAACGCGTTGAAGCGGTACGTGAGCCGCTCGTGGTCGATGCCGAGTTGGTTGAGGACCGTGGCGTTGAGGCTCTGGATGTCGACGGGATTCTCGGTGATGTTGTAGCTGAAGTCGTCGGTCTCGCCGTGGACGATCCCGCCCTTCACCCCGCCGCCGGCGAGCCACATCGTGAAGCACTTCGGGTGGTGGTCGCGCCCGTAGTTCTCCTCGCTGAGGGGCCCCTGGCAGTACACCGTGCGCCCGAACTCCCCGCCCCAAATGACGAGCGTCTCGTCGAGCATGCCACGCTGCTTGAGGTCCTGCACGAGCGCCATCGCCGGCTGGTCGATGTCTCGGCACTGATTCGGCAGGTCGCCGGTGACGTTGCCGTGCTGGTCCCACCCGCGGTGGAATATCTGCGTGAACCGCACGCCGCGCTCCGCCATCCGCCGGGCGAGCAGGCACGAGTTCGCGAACGTCCCGGGAGTCTTCACATCCGGGCCGTACATCTCGTACGTGTGCTCGGACTCGTCCGAAATGTCCGTGAGGTCCGGCACCGACGCCTGCATGCGGAACGCCATCTCATACTGCGAGATGCGCGCCTGCGTCTCGGGATCGCCCACCGTCTCGTAGTGCTGCTGGTTCAGGGCGCTGAGACCGTCGAGCATCTCACGCCGCATGTCGTCGTTCACACCCTGTGGGTTCGACAGGAACAGCACGGGGTCGCCCTGGCTGCGCAACAGCACGCCCTGATGCTGCGAAGGCAAGAAGCCCGAGCCCCAAAGCCGGTTGTAGAGGGCCTGCGCGTCTCGACGGCCCGTCCACGTCGCGTTCATGACGACGAATGCGGGCAGTTCGTCCGTCTCCGCGCCGAGGCCGTAGCTCAGCCACGCGCCGAGACTCGGCTTCCCGGGACTCTCATCGCCGGTCGTGATGTACGTGATGGCGGGGTCATGGTTGATGGCGTCCGTGTGCATGCTCTTCACGATCGCGAGGTCGCTCACGTTCGCCGCCGTGTGCGGAAGCAACTCGCTGATCCAGGCGCCGTCGCTGCCGTTGTCGTGCTTCGCGAACTTATACACGGACGGCGCGATCGGGAACCGCGCCTGCCCGGACGTCATCGTCGTCAGGCGTTGGCCCATGCGCACCGACTCGGGGAGGTCCTTGTCGAACCACTCGCCCATCGTCGGCTTGTAGTCGAACATGTCCAACTGCGAAGGCGCGCCTGACATGAACAGATAGATCGCCCGTTTCGCCTTCGGGGCGAAGTGCGGCAGAGCCGGCAGGCCGCCGACGCGCCCACCCGGCGTGGCGTCTGTGATCGCCGCGCTCACGGGCTCGGGCAACAGGGAGCCGAGGGCCGCCGCCCCGAGCCCCATCGCCGTCTTGCCGAAGAACTGGCGCCGCGTCTCGAGCTTCAGGTATTCCCTCAACGGATCCATGCGACACTCCCCCGGCTAACCCTTGTTCATCACTTCGTCGAGGTTCAGGATCAGGTTCGCCACCATCGTCCACGCCGCCAACGCGGTCACGTCCGTCTCCTCGTCGGACGCGTCGCCCACTGCCGCGAGTTCGCGGGCGGCCTCCTCATTCTCGGACATTTGCGCGAGGTGCGACTGTAGCGTTTCCATGAGAACGCTCGCCTCGGACGGGGCGGGCGCGCGCGCCGTCGCCGCCTCGAACGCGAACGCGATGCGTTCCTCGGTGGTGTCGCCGCCCTCCGCCAGCACCCGCCCCGCAAATGCGCGCGCCGCTTCGACATACTGCGGGTCGTTCATGAGCATCAGCGCCTGCAATGGCGTGTTCGTGCGTTCACGCCGAACGGTGCACGCCTCGCGTGAGGGGCCGTCCAGGATGCTCATCTGCGGCGCGGGGGCCGTGCGCTTGAGGAACGTGTAGAGGCTGCGTCGATGGCGATTGTCGGGGTCGTCGTCCTGGACGAACGTGTCCGTGTTCGACCCGACGTACCCTACCGCCTTCCACAGACCAGCAGGCTGCGGCGGCTTCACGCTCGGCCCACCGATGACCGGGTGCAGCAGACCGCTCAGCGCCAAGGCTTGGTCGCGGATCGACTCGGCGTCCAGCCGGAAGCGTGGGCCGCGGCTGTATAGGCGATTGTCCGCGTCGCGTTCAAGCAACTCTGGGTCTACCCGCGACGACTGCATGTACGTCGCGGACGTCACGAGCGTCTTCATGAACGCCTTCATGTCCCAGCCGCTCGCGACGAAGTCAGACGCAAGCTGGTCCAGCAACGCCGGGTGACTCGGCGGCTCGCCCTGGCTGCCGAAGTCCTCGGACGTCCGCACGATGCCCCGCCCGAAGACCTGCTGCCACAGGCGGTTCACCGTGACGCGCGAGGTGAGCGGGTGCGCCGGGTCCACCAACCATTGCGCCAACGCGAGTCGATTCGGGACAGCGTCGCTCGCGAGCGCCGGAAGGATGCCCGGAACGCCTGGTTGCACCTCATCCTGCCGGTCGTCGTACGCCCCGCGGTTCAACACGTACGCCCCGCGTGGCTCCTCGCGCTCCTCCATCACGAGCGTGGTGGCAATCTGCCCATCCAGTTCATCGCGTAGCGTCTGTGTGACGCGTCGTTCCGCGACGAGTTCACGCAGCGCGGGTTCGTCTGAGACGTGCTCGCGGAAGAAGGTCTTGAGCGCGGCCAACTGCTCGTCGTCATGCTGCACGGCGTCAGCTCCGGCGGCATCCGCCAACGCGGCTGGCACCATCCGCGGATCCGTGTCCATCGTGAACGCGTAGCCGGTGTCGCCAGCGTGGTTGACGACCTTGATAAGGAGTTGGTTGGCGCCGGCGTTCAGGGTCGTCTGCACTGTGTGTCGCGCGACGCCCGCGCCCTGCGCGCCATCGTCCTCAAACACGAGCGTGCGGTTGATCCACACCTTCGCCGCGTCATCCACGCCGACGTTAAGCGTCACGCGCTGCGTCGTGTCGGACCGAATGTTCCGGTAGACGTAGCCGGCGCCGACCCCACCCTCGAGCGCGTGGAACGCCCCGTCACGCCAGTCGTGATGCTTCTCCCACTTCAGCGCGTCCTCGCCGACCGTGAATTCCTGACCGAGGTTCACGTTCGCCGCTTCCGGCGCGAAAGCCTCGTGGAAAGCCACGGCGCCGCTGTGCGCGGGGAACGGCCCCACCGAGTGCCATGTATCTGCCGACACCGCGGCGCTCATACCGGAGACCGTCGCCGCCGTGGTCGTCTTGATGCGGATGCGCCCGAACTGGTGCTGGCCGTGCTCCGACTCGTGCTTCACACGCACGCGCAACAGCGACCCAGCGTCATCGCCGAACGGCGCGGACGCGAGGAAGATCGCCTGACGGCCGCCGTCCCGATTGATGGCGCCCGCGGACCACCCCGTATCGGTCTTCCCGTCCAAGGCGTTCGCCACGGGGAAGTTGGCGTCCTGTTCGTAGTCTGCCCACGCGCGCACGAGACGGATGGGCGTCCACTCCGTGGGCGCCCTGTGGGAGGCCACCTCAGCCTCGAAGCCGGTCATGATGGCGTTCCCGTTGCCGGCGCGTCCGGTGCGAGCGCTCGGGAGCGACGAATGCTCCAACGCCTCTAGCCGGATCGCCGTGTGACCGGCGCCTTCGAGCGGCATGGTGATCGTATAGACGTCCGTCGCAGGCTTGGCGCCACTGACCAGCAGCGACCTGTCCGCCAGCAAGTCCATGGCCGCGCCGCCAGCGGATTCGGCGTGGGCGGCGGCGAGCGTCTCCCAGCGCGGCATCGTCGCTTCCCAGGCGACCTGCGTCGCGTCGACGTGCGGCAAGTCCGCCTGAGCCTGCTTGGTGAGGGAGACGATCTGCTCGTCGTACGCCGCAAGTTCGCCCGCCTGCTCATCGTCCGGAACCTTGACGACAGGCGGGGAGTCCTTGCGGTTCCCGTCCATCGCGTTCTCGGTGATGTTGTTGAAGTACGCGAACAGTTCGTAGAACTCGCGCTGCGTGAACGGGTCGTACTTGTGGTCGTGGCACTGCGCGCAGCCCATCGTCACGCCCATCCACACGGTGGACGTGGTGCTTACGCGGTCCACGGCGTATCGGACGTAGTACTCCTCGGCGATGGAGCCGCCTTCGCTCGTGCTGACGTGCGCCCGGTTGAAGCCGGTCGCGATCTTCTGCTCCAGCGTAGCGTCCGGCAGGAGGTCGCCGGCAAGCTGCTCGACAGTGAACTGATCGAACGGCATGTTCGCGTTGAGCGCGTTGATGACCCAGTCGCGGTAGGGCCACATTTCGCGGTAGTTGTCCAGATGGAGGCCGTGCGTATCCCCGTAGCGGGCCGCGTCGAGCCAGTAGCGGCTCATGTGCTCGCCGTATTGCGGCGTTGCGAGCAGACGGTCGATGGCCTTCTCGTACGCGTCTGGCGAGTCGTCCTCGACGAACGCGAGCACTTCGTCGCGAGTAGGCGGCAGCCCCGTCAGATCCAGTGAGACGCGGCGTATGAGGGTCCGCTTGTCGGCCTCGTCGGCGTGCTTCAGGCCTTCGGCGTCCAGGCGAGCGAGGATGAACCGGTCGATGTCGTTGCGCGCCCATCCCTCTTCGGTGACGGCGGGCAGGTCGGGCTGTGTGACCGGCGCGAACGCCCAGTGTTCCTCCCACGCCGCGCCCTGCTCGATCCACCGACGGAGCGTGTCGATGTCCTCTGGCGCGAGGGCCTCCTGTCCGGGCGGCATGCGGACGTCGGCGTCCTCGGCGGTGACGCGGTCGATGATGAGGCTGTCTTCGACGCTGCCGGGCACGATGACGGCGTACCCGTCGCGGTCGAGAAAGGCGCTTGCGCGGTCGTCGAGACGCAGTTCGCCCTGCCGGGCCTCGGCGTCGTGTCCGTGGCACGCGAAGCAGTTCGACGAAAGGATGGGCCGCACGTCACGGGAGAAGTCGACTTCGGCGGCGGGAGACTCCGCGGCCCTCGCGATGCCGACCGCGCAAATCACCGCAGTTGCGGCACGGACAAGCGCCGTCGCGGCAGGTTGCACCCACGGCGTCGCGCTGTGTCCCCCGGGTTTGGTCGTCATCTGACCGAAGTCCTCCCTGTTTCGCCCAGTGTTGCGCGCTCCTTCCCGGCTCGCCGCTCCCGGCCGCCGGGTTCGAACAAGCGCAACGGGCAGCCGGCGGATTATGCCGAACGCCGAAGGCCCACGCAACGACGCGGCTCGCGACGCGAGCGGCCGAGGCGATCGCCGGGCGCCGCGGAAGCGACGCCAGTCGGGTGGGTGGCCCATGCCGCATGGCGAGGCAGCAAGGCATGCCCATCGGGCGCTTGCCGCGATTCGGCCGCGCTGCCAGAATGGACGCCATGAGACACCCTATGGCCGCCCGTATCACCGACCTGCTCGACCAGGACGCCGCGCCCTACGAGACGTTCGAGCACGCGCCCGTGCGGACGAGCGAAGAGGCCGCCCGCGTCCGCGATGGGTACACCCTCCAGCAGGGCGCGAAGGCGCTGATAGTGCGCGCCAAGGACACCGCCGGGGAGCCCCGGTTCGTCATGCTCGTCATGCCCGCCGACCGGCGGTTCGACAAGACGAAGCTGCGCGACAACTGCGGTCTGCGGAACACGCGGTTCGCCACCACCGACGAGGTCGCGGAGCTGACAGGCGGGGTGGAACCGGGAGGCGTGCCGCCGTTTGGCGGCCTGTTCGGCCTCGACGTCCTATGCGATCCGTCGCTGTTCGAGAACGAGAAGATCGTCTTCAACGCCGGGGATCGGTCGTTCTCGGTGGGGATGCGATCCGATGATTACCAACGGATTGCCTGTCCACAGGCGGTCTCGATTACGTAGCGCCACATCGCGACCCCGCGTGCGTACGCCCGTCCGACATCACGCAGACGATCGCCGCCGCGCCCAGGCCTGCCACCACTGACGTCCTCCCATCCCGCTTGTTGCCGCGAGCCCATAGGTGATGTAACCATGCCCGCGTAACGGGCAGTCCGATAGCCGGAGGAGGCCCCAGGGAAGCTCAGTGGTGGACACGGAATACCGGCGCGAGAACGAGGAAGTAACAGGCGACGAGGTCCTTACCGCGCTAGGCGGTGATCACGTCCGGGTGACCTTCCTGGGATGTCGGATCGTCGGCGATGTCGATCTGGAGACCAACGGCGACCTAGGCTTTGGGCTCGGTGGGGCCGCAGAGCGTGTCGCCATGCCCGCATACGTAGGCTTCATCGGCTGCGCGTTCACGGGACGGGTGAACTTCGCGTGCGCGGACTTCCCTGACGCGGACTTCGAGTCGGGGAGGTTCGAGCAGAAGGCCGACTTTCGCGGCACACGGTTCGGAGGGACAGCGGGGTTCAGCTCGACGGAGTTCACGGACGTCGACTTCTCGAGGGCGTCCTTCGTCGGGGCAATGTTCGAGGATACGCGCTACTCGGCACAGGCGCGCTTTTGCGGGGCCGAATTCGCGCAGAGCGTGGGCTTCACCGTGGCGAAGTTCCATGGCCCGGCTGACTTCGGCGGCGCGCGATTCGATGCTGCCGAGTTCTTCTGCGCCGAATTCCACGGTGATGTCGGCTTCGCGGGATGCCAGTTTGCCGGAGAGGCCGGCTTCAGCCGCACGCAGTTCGCTCATGCTGTGACATTTCGTGACACGGAGTTCCATGGCGCGGTCGACTTCCGGGAGGCGCGCCTCCCGAGAGGGGCAGACCTGACGAGTCTGCCGGCAGGGGTACACCTGCTCGCGGATCAGCTGGCCGGGTCGGATCTGGCGGGCGTACAACTGCCGCCGGACTTGGCGTGCTTCGACGGGTTGAAGGCGGTCGAAGACACGTCGAAGAACGCGCGGAAGATCTGGCTCACCATGCTCCTGGGCTGCGTGTACACGTGGCTGACCATCGCCACGACGAAGGACGTGCAGCTCATTACCAACTCGGCGTCTTCACAACTGCCCATCATCCGCACGGCAATCCCACTCGTCGGGTTCTATGCCGCGGCTCCGGTTCTGCTCCTTGGGCTGTACCTCTACTTTCACCTGTACATGCAGCACCTGTGGCGGGAACTCGCGCTCCTGCCGGCCCGCTTTCCAGACGGCAGATGGCTGGACCAGAAGGCATATCCGTGGATGCTGAACGGGTTGGTGCGATCCCACGTGCGGCTTCTGCGGGAGGGTCGCCCGGAGCATGCGTGGATTCAGTCGCTCGTTTCCGGCGTGCTGGCGTGGTGGGTCGTGCCTGGAACGCTGGCGTGGCTCTGGTACCGGTACCTCGTGCGTCATGATTGGGTCGTGACGGGGATACACGTGGCCGCCGTCGCAGCGTCGACAGGCGTCGGGCTCTGGGCATGGGGACTGTTCCGGCGGGTCCTGCGCGGAGGCGACGACGCAGCGCGTTGGAAGCGCCTTGCGACTGCGTCCGCCTGGTTGCGGCGGCCATTAGGGTCGCTAACGACTGCGGTAGCAACGCTGTTGGTAGCGTGCGGCTGTTCTTTCCGTTTTATAGAGGTCTGTCCGCGTCCGGCGAACCTGGTTGGCGTGGACATATCCGGCAGGCCGCGCGATTGGTCGGTGATGATGTACACCTATAACGTGGCAGCATCGGGGGCGGACGGGAGGGGCTCTCGCGCTGAGAGCGCGCGGCCAGGCGATGTCCTCCGGGCGGCACTATCGAACGTTACGGCTATAGACCTCGGCGAGGCCCACTTGGAGCGCGCGGATGCGCAGGGGGCCTTCCTCGTCAAGGCCGACCTAACCGGCGCGATTCTGCGCGGCGCAGATCTGCGCCGGGCGGAACTGATCTGGGCGAATCTGCGCAGGGCCGATTTGCGCGAGGCACGACTGGACGGCGCTGACATGGGCGGAGCCGATCTGCGTGGGGCGCAGTTAGCAGGCGTGCGCGGATGGCGAGAGATCGGCGACATAGCCGGCGCAAACCTCAAAGACGTACGCGACGCCCCTCCCGGGTTCGTGGAATGGGCCTGCGAGCACGGGGCCGTGGCGAAGACCGACCGCGAGTGGCGTGTGTACGTCCACGACTACTACCGCGAGACGGAAGCCGCCCTCTCACCGGAGGAATGAGTGGACACGCAGACGGACATCAACATGTCTCGCCTGCAGGGCTAACGGCGCGGCCAGGGCGGGCCCGCGCTCTGCGTGTCCGCGGATGGTCCGCCGGGCCGCGGACCCATTGCGCATGAGCGTGTGCGCTTCCTGATCGCCACCTGCGCGGATGGGACAGCAGAGGAGCGGCTTGTCGGCCCGCGGTCACACAGGGACGATCGTCCCATGCCGATAGACAGGCGTCGATTCCTTAAAACTGTCGCGTCCGCCACGGTCGGCGCACCCGCCCTGGCACGCGCCTGGCTCTACGAGCGAGATGACATGGTCAGACCAAACATCGTTCTCATTATCCTGGACGACCTTGGCCCGTACGAGATGTCGTTCCTGGGACACAAGAAGCTACGGACGCCGAACATCGACCGCCTCGCCGCGCAGAGCATGCGATTCGAGAACGCGTATTCCGGCGCGCCGGTATGCGCCCCGGCGCGGAGCACCCTCCTTACCGGCACGCACACGGGACACACGACCGTGCGTGGGAATCTCGGCGGCGTGCCGCTCCTCGCGGAGGACTTCACGTTTGCGCAGATGCTGAAGCGCGCGGGGTACGCGACGGGCGGCTACGGCAAGTGGGGTGTCGGAGATGTCGGCACGGACGGCGTTCCCGAGCGGCACGGGTTCGACGAGTTCTTCGGCTACTACCATCAGATCCACGCGCACGACTTCTTCACCGGTTACCTGTGGCGGAACGGCGAGAAGGTGGAACTCGCCGACGGCGAGTACTCGCACTACCGCATCGTGGACGCCGCGAAGCGCTTCATCCGCGAGAACGCCGACGGCCCGTTTCTGTGCTACCTGCCGTGGACTCCGCCGCACGGTCACTACCAGATACCCGACGACGACTCGGCATGGCAGGAACTGAAAGACGAGCCGTGGCCCGAAGACGCCCGACGGCGCGCCGCGATGGTGCACATGGTGGATCGACACGTCGGCGAGATACTGGATCTGCTGACCGAGCTTCAGCTCGACGAGAATACCGTCGTCCTGTTCTGCTCGGACAACGGAGGAGGTCGCGAGGTCGACGACTTTTTCCGCCCCAACCGCGACCTGCGGGGCGAGAAGACGAACCTATACGAGGGTGGTATTCGGGTGCCGATGCTGGCGCGGTGGCCGGGTAGGATCGAGGCGGGAGCCGTCTCGCCGTTGCTGACTTACTTCCCGGACTTCCTGCCGACGATCGCGGAGTTCACTGGGTCAGCCGAGCACCTTCCGGACGGCCTCGACGGGGTCTCGCTGGCGCCGACGCTGCTCGGGCGGCCGGAGGATCAGACGGAGCACGCGTACCTGTACTGGGAGTACTCGCGCGTCGGGAACTGGCAGGAGATGACGTACGTAGAGGACGGGCCACAGCAGGCGGTGCGGATGGGTCAGCACAAGCTGGTGCGCATGCGGACGACGGAGCCGTTCGAGCTGTACGACCTCGACGCCGATCCGAACGAGACTACGAACATCGCGCCGGATCACCCGGCGGTCGTGGCGGAGATGACGCGCATGGCCGAGGAGGCGCACACGGAGCCCGCGTCCCAGGAGGAACCGACGGCGCCCGAAGGCCGCCGGTTCTGGTAGGAAGTGGCGCGTGCCACCGGCGGTCGCGGACACCGAGGGCACGCCGTCAGTGTTTGGTTCAGTCGCCGCTCCGCAAGGCCGCCCACAGCGTGGGCAACGTGTCTGCGGACGGATCGACAGCCTGCGGGCCGGACAGGTTCGGGCTGAGTTCGTCGGCGTCGCGCGCGATGCCGCTGATACGCACCTCGTCAAGAAGCCCGTTCCACGGGAACTCTCGGCTGGCCTTGCCGCCGATGATGACATCGTGGTCCGGGGAGCCGGACTCGAGGTCTCCGTTCGCGGAGGCAGACCCAGCTTCCTCGCCGTCGATGTAGATGCGCACGTCGGAGCCGTCGTACGTGCCGGCGACGTGGGTCCACGCGTCCAGCTCCAACTGGTCGAGCGCTGGCGCGAAGAACGTGCCGCCGCCCGTGTTGATGTGGAACTTCGGGGTGCCAGCCTCAACGCCAAGGTGGTAGCTACCGACAATGGCGCCGCCCCAGTGCGCGCAGATCAGCTTCCAGCCGTCCAGGGCCGTGGGATACACCCACGCCTCGACTGTGATGATGTCCGGCTGCACGACCTCGACGTCGCTAGCGATCGCGATCATTGTCGATCCGTCGAACGAGAAGGAGCTTCCGCCGGTGGCGCCCGCGTCCCAGTCCTCGTTATTGTCCCACGCGCCGACACCCTCGATGAGCGCCTCGACGGCGTTGCCGGACTCATCGATAACTTCGCCCTTGCCCTCGTCCATGTGCCAGAGGGCCAAGGTGTCGGCGTCGGGCCGGTATCGGAAGCCGGTGGCCGCCGACGCCGTTCCCGTCGTCGCCAGTATGCACACGGCCACGCCTATTGCTGTTGCTACCCTCACCGGTCTGCTCCTATCGCGGGATAAGTCTGGGTTCCTTCGTCACGCCGCTCTGTCCTGTTAGTAGCCGCCGGCCGCGCGTTCGACAAGCCGTCGTTTCGCCGCGTGGCGAAGTGCAGTACGCTCACGCCAAGGTTCGGTCGGTCCCGCCGGGTAAGGGGTAGATGATGCGCGCAGTTACGGGAACGGACGCGACGGGAGACTCGCTCGTCGCGCCGAATGACGCGTCGCCGACATGCGGGATCGCCGAGGCCATCGCTGCGCTGCCCACGGGCGGGGGCCGCGTGCGGCTGGACGCGGGGGTGTACCGCCTGCGCGACACGATCCACTTGCCTGCATCGGTCAGCCTCGTGGGCTCCGGGCCGGCAACCGTGCTCGACATCGCACCGTTGCGCGCCGTCCCGCTTGCGCAAGACGCGCCGGAGGGAAGCAACGAGGTACAACTCGTCGAGGCGTCCTCGTTCCGGGCCGGCGACGCGGTCGGGCTGACGGACACGACGAACCGAGGATGGTGGGGCACGCACACGACCGTCACCCGCGTCGACGGAACGACCGTGTGGGTCGACCGGCCGGTGAACCGCGGGCTGACAGCTGGAGACGAGGCGGTCGCCGTCAACCTGTTCCCTGCGATCCAGGCCGACGATGTCTCTGACATCGAGATCGCGGATCTGTCCGTACGGGGCCCGGGTGGGGCTGACGGGCCGTGGTGGGACTTCACGTACTCCGCCATCCACGTCGTCCGGTGCGAGCGCACACGCATCCGCGATTGCTCCGTCACCGGGTGGCCGAGCGACGGGATCAGCATCCAACGCGGGTATGACGCGCAGGTCACCGGATGCCGCGCCCACGGGTGTCGGGGGCATGGCTACCACCCGGGCACGGGTCTGGGTCACAGCATCTGGTCGCACAATATTGGCAAGGGCAACGGCGGCGACGGACTGTACTTCTGCATGGGCGTCCACCACTCCGTGTGCAGCGACAACGTGTTCACGGAGAACGGGCAGAACGGCATCGGCGGCGTCGCGAACGGCGGCGACCATCACGACATCATCAGCAACAACGTCTGCTCGTACAACGGACTGTGTGGGATCGACGCGAACCGTGGCGAGGAGCAACTCATCACGGGCAACCTGCTGCTGGGGAACTCTCGAAGTGACCCGGGGCGATGGCCGGGCGTGCGCCTCCACGACATGCGACACACGCTCGTGCAAGGGAACCGGTGCGCGGACGATCAGGACACCCCGACGCAGACGTTCGGTATAGTCGAAAGCGGCGAGAGCGACGTGAACCTCGTGAGCGGCAACCTGTGCGCGGGGATGAGCGTTGGGGTCGAGATCGCGGGGCCGGGCAGCCAGGCGGAGGGGAACCTCGTCTAATGTGCGGCGCCTGCCAGCGTACTGCGTGGGAGAGAAGCGGATGTTGAGGGCGGCGATTCTTGTCGGGTGTCTGTGCGCGGCCGGCGCGTCGGCGGCGGACGGCGACGTGTTTGAGGTGGGGGCGAATCCCGGGGGCCGGCACGCGGCCTTGGCGTCGTTCGAGAAGTTCGTCGAGGTGTTCGGGGTCGGCGTGTACGCGACCGCCGATACGCCCGACGCCAAGGTGCTGCACGCCGCAAACGTGCTCGCGCAGTACCTCGACAACAACGGCGACGGCCAGCCGGACAGTCCCGCCGTGTTGCGAGCCATGCAGGACCGTGGCGCCGGCCTCGTGATGTTCGCTACGGAAGACGCGGCGCGTTCGCATCCCATCTGGGACGAGGATCTGCCGGACGGGTTCGCGCTCCAGGATCTGTACGGGGAGGAAACCCACCCCGGCGGAGCTGAGTCGGGCCGGTTCGACGCGTCGCTAGAGGAAGTGCTGCACCTCGTTACTCACGAGGGGTACGCGCACGCGTACCCGGACGTATTCGGCGAGCGTGTGGGGACGCGCATTGCCGACGCCATGGACAAGGCGCGTGGCGGGCGCTTTATCGACGTGCCGGACGAGTACCCCGCCGAGGCGTGGTATTCCTACGACGACGAGACCTGCGACTACGGCTGCCAGGTCACCGAGTACATGTACTGGGCGATCACGTCGCTGCTGGGCGCACAGGAGTTCGGCGATCGCGCGGAGCAGATCGCGGACGAGTGGCGACTGCCCACACCGCAAGCCGTGCGCGAAGGCGATCGCGACGTGTATCGGCTGCTCAGCGACCCCGTGTATCGCTTCCCGCGACGATTGCCGGACGGCAAGTACCGCGTCCAGACATCGCGCAGGCCGGCCGCGCCGCCCGCCACACCCTGAAGGACTTACGCCGTGCCTGAAAGCCTCGTCGGTCGGCCGCGCGAGACGTTGGACACTCCCGCTCTCGTGGCGGACCTCGACGTGATGGAACGCAACATCGCGAAGATGAAGCGAACCATCGTCGATGAAGCGGGCGTCGGATGGCGGCCGCACACGAAGGCGATGAAGTCGCCCGTCATCGCGCGGAAGCTGCTCGACGCGGGGGCGACGGGCATCACATGCGCGAAGCTCGGCGAGGCGGAGGTCATGGCGGCGGGCGGGATCGACGACATCCTCATCGCCAACCAGATCGTGGGGCGGACGAAGATCGCGCGGCTTGTGGAGGTGCGTAAGGTCGCCGATGTAATGGTCGCGGTGGACGCCGTCGAGAACGTCGCGATGCTGGACGCGGCTGCTCGGGAGGCGGGGGTGCGCTTGCGCGTTGTGGTCGAAGTCGACGTCGGCATGGGGCGCGCCGGAGTTCAACCGGGCGAACCCGTTGTTACGTTGGCGAAGGACATTGCAGGGCGCCCTGGTCTGATGTTCGCGGGCCTGTTCACGTGGGAGTCCCAGGCATTAGGTGTCAGCGATCCGGTTGAGAAGAAGCGAACCGTCGAAGAGGCGCTCGCTAGGATCGAGGACACCGCGCGGCAGTGCCGGGCCGCAGACATCCCGGTGAACATCGTGAGCTGCGGAGGCACCGGCACGTACTGGCTGAGCGCGTTCTGCCCGGGCGTGACGGAGGTCGAGGCCGGCGGCGGCGCGTGGTGCGACGTCCTGTACCGCGAGAAGCTTGGCGTCGACCACGAGTACGCGTTGACCGTACTGGCGACCGTTACAAGCCGGCCGACGGCGACTCGGATCATCTGTGACGCTGGGCGGAAGACGATGAGTATCGACGCGGCCGCGCCGAAGCCAATCGGGATTCCGGGCGTGGAGGGCGTTCGCCTATCGGCGGAGCATGGGATCGTCACGCTGACGGAGCCTGCGGCGTCGCCGTATGTGGGGGAGGTCATCGAGTTCGTCGTCGGGTACTCGGATACGACCGTGTTCCTGCACGACGTCATCTACGCGACGCGCGACGGGGTCGTCGAGGCGGTGTGGGAGCTGCCGGGACGCGGGAAACTACAGTAGCGGGCCGTTGGGTTCACAACACGCGGCGCCAAGCCGTACCGGACTAACGGCGGCCTAGCGGAATCTCCTCGCGCACCTCGACGTGGCCTTCGTCCTCGTCCTCGTAACCTGCGACGAAATTCAGAAACATGCCGGCCGAGATGACGCAAACGGCCAGTCCCGCTACGGGCGCGCGCGCCGCAGCCATCGGGAAAGCCGCTAGAGCCGTCACCATCGCCATACCGGCGAGCATCACCACGTTGCCGATGTATCGAGTGTCTCGCTTCTGCATCTGTTCCTGTTCCGCTGTTCGAATGTGAACGCTCGGGCCGCCGTAGTGTTCAGTCCGCCCCCGCCGCCCTACGGCGGGAATCCCCTATATCGCCGCCGCGAGTTCCGCAGGTCCGTTCAGAATGTCTGCGAGCCGTTCCGCGAGCCGTAGGGCGTCGAACGGCTTCGTTACGTAGGCTCTGAGATATGGTCGGAAGTTGTGTATGGGGAGGATGAAGCAGGCGGCGTATCCT
>JABGQA010000098.1 GCA_018644665.1 Candidatus Poribacteria bacterium | reverse complement strand
CTAGGCTTCGCCGGCTACGGCGCATATGCCCTCGTGACGCGTGACTAGACGACGAGATACGACCCAGGCTTGCGACAGTCCGTAGCTACATCCTCCTGCTGGCGGCGATGTGACGTTCGTTCGCAAGCCCAAGAACGCCAGCGATCAGCCGCGATCCGGCCCATGATCACTGGCGCTGGAAGACGCGTATGTAATGAGCGCGTGTTCCGCCCTTGGTGTTATCCACGACCTCGCGGGCCTCACCTGTGGCGCCGGTCGCGTGGCGCCCTCGAAGGGCTGTATGGAACAGGCATTCGGTCAGATCTTCTTTGTCGCGATGATCGTAGTCATGGTCCTCGTGCCGTTGATGCTGCAACCGCCATCGTCGGAGCGCGGGAAGCCGCTCGCGGTACGCGGCCTCGTCGGCGCGTGTGGGCGCGCAGCAGCAGCGCGCCAACCGTCCGGCGCAGGTCTTAACCGGGAGCGTCGCCTCTGGCTCTGGGCGGTAGCGGTCGTGCTGGTGATCTACTCGACTTTGGGCCTGGCGCAGACGCTGGCTGGAGCGCTACGCGAGCGGAATCTGCTCCGGGTATCGTTCGCTGTCGGTGTGCTTCTGGTGGGGACGATCGTCGTCCTCCAATGTGTGAGGAAGCGCCCCGGGCTCCGCGAGATCGGGGTGGCGCTCGGCGTCACGGCCGTATACCTGACGGCACTGCCCAGGACTCTTAGCGCGACGCCGAACTTCGTAGGACGTACCCACCTATTCGAGTACGGGTTGGTGGCACAACTGATCTACCATGCTCTCGTCGAGCGTCGGCGGAACGGCCGCCGGGTTCCAGCGCCGGCGATTCTCGCAGTGGTCGCTACCGCGCTGTTGGGCTGGCTCGACGAAGGTATCCAGGCGCTCCTTCCCAACCGTGTCTACGACCTCGTCGATGTCGGCGCGAATGCTCTCTCTGGACTGGCGGCAGTCGTGACGACTGTGGTGATGGGGTGGGGGTGCCGGGGTCTCGCGTACTTGTTCCGAAAGCCGATCGACACCGCCTGACCGTTGACGAGTGTTACGCGTCTCCAGATAGCCGAAGGGATCAACACTCTTTGCGCTCTCGACGGCTGGATGATATGACCACGCCGTCCGGATCGTGTGCGAGCGCGTCACCCTACGCGGCTTGAGGAGACTTTGGAATGCTGACCATTTCCTGCTGTCTGGCCAGTCTGCTTTGCGCTGCCACGGCGTCCGACGAGGGACGTATCCGCCCGTCGGACGAGCACCCGCGGTATTGGCAGTACAAGGGGCAGACCCTAATGCTGCTAGGCGGCAGCGAGAAGGACAGCCTGTTCCACGTGCCGGCCCTCGAGGAGCACTTGGACGAGATGCGCGCCGTGGGCGCGAACTACATTCGAAACACCATGAGCGACCGCAAGGACCGTGGCTATGAGTGCTGGCGGGTCGTTCAGCTACCTGACGGCCGATACGATCTGGACAAGTGGAACGACGCCTACTGGCAGCATTTCGAGAACCTACTGCGGTGGACCGAGGAACGGGAGATCATCGTTCAGATCGAGGTGTGGGATCGCTTCGACTATTCCCAGCACAACTGGGTCGGGAATCCGTACAACCCGCCGAACAACGTGAACTACACTCACGAGGAATCCGGACTCGCCGCGGAGTATCTGGGCGAAGCGTATTACAACGAACAGCCATTCTTCTTTACCACGCCTGAGCAGCAGAATAACGCCGTGGTCTTGGCCCACCAGCAGAGGTTCGTGGATAAACTGCTGTCGCACACGCTGCGATACGCACACGTGCTGTACTGCATGGACAACGAGACATCAGGCGAGGAGGCCTGGTCGGCGTACTGGGCGGAATACATCCGCGCGGGCGCCGCCGAAGCCGGTCGCGAGGTGTGCCTAACCGAGATGTGGGACGAGTGGGACATTAAAGGCGACACCCACAGGCGTACGCTGGACCACCCGGAGCGGTACGACTTCGCCGACGTGTCGCAGAACAACCAGGAGACCGGGCAGGAGCACTGGGACAACTTCCAGTGGGCGCGCACGCACGTGGCCGGTCGACCGTGGCCGCTGAACAGCGTGAAGACGTACGGCGCGGACGGTGGCCCGTTCTACGGCTCACAAGAAGGCGCTGAGCGATGGTGGCGCCACGTCATCGGAGGCGCGGCGTCGGCCCGGTTCCACCGGCCACCGCATGGGCTGGGTAGGTCGGCTCGCGCGCATGGGTCGATCCGGGCCGCGCGCAAACTCGAGGAAGTCGTGCGTTTCTGGGACCTGGAGCCGGCGAACGCCCGTCTGAGTGGCCGCGAGGAAAACGAGGCGTACCTGACGGCGAAGGCCGGCGAGGTGTACGTCCTCTACTTCACCAGGGGTGGTTCCGTCACCGTCGACCTGGCAGACGCCCCCGAGACGGTGAGGCTGCGGTGGCTCGACATCTCGTCGGGTGAATGGGCGGATGAGTCGAGCGTAGCCGGCGCAGGCGCGCTCAGCATCGAAGCTCCAGACGACCGCGGCTGGCTCGCCGTCATCACCGAGTAGCCGCCGCTCCACGCGCCCGACCCTATCGCATCGCCATTCCCGCGAGGCAAGGGTCTACACCGCCACTGCAAGGCCTTGGCGCCCAAGACAGCACTTGGCTAACGTATGTCCGGCGCTCCCGGCGGCCCGCGTAGGGGCGCATGGCCAATCCAGATCGGCCATCGCAGCGACGTGGAAGCGCCGTGTCTGTCGATGCCCTCACCTCGGCGCCATGTAGGGAGAGCTGTTCCATGAACGCGCTTGTCAAGACGGCCGCCGGGCCGGGACACCTCGAATTGTGCGACGTGCCGATCCCGGAGATCGGTGACGACGATGTCCTGATGAAGGTCACGTATTGCGGTGTCTGTGGGAGCGATCTACACATGGAGAGCTGGTTGCACGACTGCAGCCCTCCCGTTGTGCTGGGTCATGAATACACAGGCGTCGTCGCCCAGGTTGGCGCCGGCGTCACGCAGTTCCGGGACGGCGATCTGGTCTCCTATTACCGTGCTCCCAACCCGTTTCCGGGCGTGATCGCGGATGGTGGCTTTGCGGAGTACATGCGGTTGCCCGCGGCCTCCCTGTGGAAGACGCCGGACGGGGTAACGCCGGAGGAAGCTACCCAGTTCGAGACGGTTCTCCCTCCGATGGAGGCCGTGCGCGACGTCGCGCGACTCAAGCCGGGAGAGCGGGTCGTTGTGACCGGCCCCGGACAGATCGGTCTCCTCATCACCAACATCGCCAGGATTGCCGGGGCGTCTCACATCACGGTGCTTGGCGGCCCGGACGATGAGGCGGTGCGCCTTCCCCTGGCGCGGGATATGGGGGCCGATGAGGCGGCGCCGTTCGGCGAAGAGGCCCTCGCGACCCTCAAAGGGAAGAACGCGCCCGCCGTCTGGTTCGAAGCGTCCGGGGCAGCTCCCGCGATCGAGGCTGCCGTCGACCATGTCGCCCAACGAGGTCGTGTCGTAATCACGGGAATCGGAAGCGGGCCTTGGAATGTGAACATGTGGCGTGTCGCTCGCCACAGCCTGAGGTTGCTCGGCCTATGGGGTGGGAATCACGCCGCTCTGGAGCAGGCCGTTGAGTGGATCCGCGCCGGGGAGCTGGATATGTCCGCGACCATCGCCGGGATAATGCCCTTAACGGAGTGGCAGGAGGCGTTTTCCAAGCTGCGGCGCAAGGAGGCGGTCAAGATCCTCCTTGATCCTTCGCAATGAGGCCCGCACGTCGCCAAAGGCGGGACACGGCCGGTCTACTCTCTCCCGGCCGGGGCTCGGCGTTGTCCTGGTGGGAGCAGCATTAGCAAAACGGCGTCCCGCCGGCAACGCCCAGTAAGCAACTGTGTTCGGAAGTCAAGCCGCTACGGGCGGATTCCAGTCGGTTTCATCGCGAATCATGGCATTCAGGATGACCAGCATCTTCCGCGAGCAGGCGGTCAGCGCCACCTTCGGTGGCTTCCCACGCGCGCGCAGTTGCTCGTAGTGCGCCTTTATGGGCGGGTTGCTCCGGATCGCGCTCAGCGTCGCCATGTAGAGGGCCTTCCGCACCTCGCTTCGACCACCCCACGTCACCCGTTTTCCCCGCCGCTTCCCACTGTCGTCGTTCAGCGGAGCCACGCCCGTCAGAGCCGCGATTTGACCCCGCTTCACCAAACCCAACTCGGGAAGACCACTCAGCAACTCCGCCGAAGTCACAGGACCGATCCCCACCAATGTCTGCACACGGCGATCGCGTGTCCGCAACGCGTTACTCCCGTCGATGATCTCGCGTGTCCGCGCTTGGATACCGGAGATCTGCGCATCCAGGTAGGCGATCAGGTCCGTATGACTCGACTCGACCGTCGCGTGGGCCCGATGCCGACGATTCATCTCCGCGGCGCGCGTCTTCTTCAACTGGCGACATCGCGTCGTCAGAGCCGTCAGCTCTTCGAGCGTCACGTCGGGAAGAGGACGCCGCGGGGGGCGCACCGAGATCGCGTAGTGGGACAGCACCTGCGCGTCCACGCGGTCCGACTTCGCGAGGATGCCCAGAGCCCGCGCGAAATCCCGCGCGTTGCGAGGATTCACAATCGCCACGCCATATCCGGCGCACTCCAGCGCGACCGCTGCGCGCCGCTCGATGCCACCGGTGGACTCCACCACCACGAGAACCACCGACAGCCCGTCGAGATGCCCTCGCAGTTGCTCCCATCCCTCTTCGTCATTCGAGACCGACCACTCCGCGATGACCGGCCAACGGGTGTCGACTTCCGGATCCTCCCCGGGCGTTCCCATCTCACGCCGCACGGCAACGTCGAGTCTCTCCGCACACACGTCGATGCCGACGTAGTCCGCGGCGTTTCGCGACGCTTCATGCGTTCCAGATGTCCCACGCGTTGCGTTCCTGTCCGCCATGGGGTATCTCCCCCTCAGTGGGTTACGCGTGCCTCTTCGGTGGTCCCAGCCTTGTTATTCGGTTGCATACGAACCCACTCAACTGTCCGGATCCTGGCGAAGAGGACGCCACATGGGGTGGTGACCACGCTTACAACGGTCTCGGCGCGCGCCGGAGCCAAGGGAATCACGGTCTACCACCCCATGTTCCTTACCATCCGTGACGGCTGACGCAAAGTACATACAAGGGAACCCGCCGTGTCAGAACCTGCGCTCGCCCACTATTCTGCTCTATGGCCGGGCAGCCGAATCCCAACGCGAAGCGCATGCTGGTCGCGAGTAGGAGGAAGAACAGGACCGCGCCTGTGGCGCTTTGGCGCCGCCCATGCGGTGGTGGCTCGGTCTACGGGACTGACGGCGAGGCCGGCCCGCCTGCGTGGAAGACTTCGGAGTCCTCATGCCACTCGTGCATCGCGATGTCTACATCCGCGGTGGCGACGATCGGCCAGCCTCCACCGCGCTCGAAGACGTCCAGAACGGTCCCGCGCGGATCCCCGCTGCATGTGCCCGTATGAGCGCGGTCTGCGAGCAGGCGACTCGTCACTGTCGCCGCCGGGACAGTCAGGCCGAACGAGGCGAACGGTTCGGCAACCTCGGCGACTACGACGCTGAGGCGCGCCCGCGCGGTGTGATCTGTGCGGTCGGGAAAGTCGTCCAGGAATACCGCGACGGGGTTCTGAACGTGAGTGACGGTGTCGGGCGAGCACGCCTAGCCCACCTTCCTGCCCCGCACACAGCGTTGGCAGGCCGGGCCAGGCGTCTACCCATGTCGGAACCGCACCGGATCACGTGGACGCGATCATTGCCGCCATCTGCTGTTCCGAGGCCTTCGGGGATTCGCTGAACTGCTGACCGAATTGCTCCGCAAACGCGTCCGGATAGATGTCTTCAGTCCCCGACTCGACGCCATCCAAGATCGCGCTCGCCACATCCGCAGGCGTGGCCTTGTCCATGTCTACGCTCTCTGCCATGGCGGTGTCTACAGGGCCGGGATAGACGCCGTGGACGGTCGTGCCCTGCCCAGCCAGGAGAGCTCGCGACCCCTGCGTCAGAGAATGGGCGGCAGCCTTTGAGGCGCTGTACGTAGGGAAGAACGCGAAATTCGTGAGGCCCGCGACGGATACGACGTTGACGATGGCTCCTCCGCCGTTCGAGCCGAGAATTGCAGAGAACTGCTGGATAAGGCGAAGCGGCCCGATGTAGTTGACATCGATCTCTTGCTGCGCCGTCTCAGCGATGTTGGCATCGGCCAGGCCGCCGCCAAACGCCGCGCCGGCATTATTGATCAGAAGCCGAACATCGCCGGCCTGTTCTGCGGCTGAGACCACCTTCTCGGCGTCGGTGACGTCGATTTCAATCGGCACAACGCGATCTGCATGGTGTTCCGACAGGTCCGTCAGCGATTGAGGATTCCGTGCTCCGGCGTACACCTTTGCCGCGCCGCGTTGGAGCAACGCCTCGGTGATCGCCCGTCCAATCCCTCGGTTTGCTCCAGTGACTAGTGCGATGGTTCCTTCGATCTTTTCGGACATTCTGGCTGAGTCCTCATTGCCTGCCGATACGGGCGCGTGGGTGATGCGATCTAGCGGCCGTCAGGCGGGGCGCATGTTCGCCGAGACGTCTATTCATACGGCCTGATCGGGCAGGGCGTCCAGTAGACAGCATTGGGACAGGTCTTGCCGTCGCATACGTGGGCGGCGGCACGGTCGAACCAATCTCCATCGGCATACGGAGATGCGCAGCTCCCATGGGAGGGGCGAAAGGCGGCGGCTGTCAACAAGCCAGAACAGCCTTGCGACGAGGTACTGCCGCAAGCTCGGATGAGAAACCCGACCGCCGCGCGGGGGCGCGACGCGCTGGCGGACCTGCGGGGATATTCCACAACAGGTGGCGGAGAGTCATCGACTACGGTCGCGCGCGCGATGCGGGCTAGATGGCGGCGCCGTCACTCGTCGAGAAGGCTGGCGATCTGGCGGTCGCGGAAGGCGAGAAGAAACGGCAGGGAGTGCACTGGAGTCGTCACAACTCCGAGGCGGTCTCCGCGCTACGCGCCCGGTGGCTCGACGGGGGAGTGCGATGAACACTGGGAACCCACTCAGAGAGCGGCATAGCAGGACGAGCGCAGGTCTTGGCACGGCATCTTCGTGCACATCTCAAGGCTGTCGGACGGCGGCGTCGGTATACGCTGTGGCTAGTTCGGTACCGCTATTCTCCGAATCCCTCCGTGGTCGACGGCGCGGAGCCTGTAGCCGTAGGCGCCGCTGGCTACCTGCTCGCCCGCTACGCCATCGGCCCGCGCGAGAAGCGCAAAGAGGGCCCGTTCCTCGAACAGAACGGGCCCTCCCTGCGGACGGTTATCTCTTCAGACTCGACCACGTGAGTGGAAGCTTGCCGCGCGGCTGTACCGCCGCCGCGCCCGCCATGCCTTCGTTCATGAGGTCCTGAACGTCGCCCTCGGTCAGGGCGATGTTGAAGAACGCGACTTCGTCGATGGTGCCGTGTATGCCCTTCCCCTCGTTGGGAACCGTACCGACGGACAACACATCCGGCGTGCCGACGATCTCACCGGCCTCAAAGGGCGCGTCGTGCACCAGCGTGCCGTCGACGTAGACTTGCTGCGCACCGCCCACCGCGTCATTGACGCCGGCTATGTGGTGCCACACATCCTCGTCGAACTGCTTGGGAATCGCCAGTGCGCGACCCCAGGCGCCGCCGGCGTTCGTCGAGCCCATGTGCACGCCATCGTGCGGTGGCCCGCCGTTGATCCACGTGGAGAAGTAGAAGTAACGAGCGCTGGCGGTGTCTTGCGAAGCTATGTACCCAAACATGTGCTCGACGTCGAAGTCGTCGAACTTCGCCCAGAGCACCTGAGAGATGACCTCGTTGCCGACGCCGCTGGCGGCGACATTGACGACGGTGTCGTTGCCATCGAGCTGTAGTCCGCCGCCGAACTTGCCGGTGACCCAGTCCGCGCCGGTGATGGCGCCATCATTGCCCATCGGGCTGCTGTCGACGGCCACATCGCCTGAGCCCTCGTCCAGAAGCCATACGACGAACGCGTCGTCCAGGTTGATGGCATGGCTCTGCGCGGCCATGATCCCAAACAGCAGTGCCGTGCATGCGAGTAGCGGCCTCACACGGTATTTCGTTCTCGACATATCACATCTCCCGGGTTGAGTGCGTACGGTCACAACGCCCAGTTGGGCGTGAGCGGCTGCGCGCTGATTCGGGGTACCGTGCCCCAAACCCGGCGTGCCCCGACATCTGGAGAATAGGGCCCGCGCGGGGCCCACGCAAGCCGTGGGAGCGAAGCCGCGCGGCCGATGTTGGCGACCGGTCGTCAGTGTCCGTCGTGGGGCCGCCCAACGTCGCCCTCCGTGACCCGCAGGAGTCGGTCGGCCACGACGTTCGGCAGGCTTTCGGTTAAGCCGGTGGGCCACCGAACTTCTAGGCGCTCTGCGTGGCTCGCTCCTCCTAGGCCGAAGTGCACACGCATGTCGCTGTGGCACGGGTAGCTGGCGGCGCTTCTCACCTCGCGCGTCTGCCAGACGCCGTTGGCGAGCACTCGCACCCGGGCGCCAATGCCATCGCGATTGCTGGTCGTGCCGACAGTCTCAATCGTCAGCCAGTGGTTGCCGCCGGGGGTGTCGTTGCGTAAGAGGTCCGGCGCCTGCCCGCAGTTGGCTATGAGGATGTCCATTCTGCCGTCGTCATCGAAGTCGCCGAACGCCCCTCCGCGACTTACCTTGCGCAGCCGTAGTCCATCGCCGGCCGACGCGGATGCGTCGTCGAATACGCCGGACCCCCCATTCGCGAATACCTGGTTGGGCTGCGCGTAGCTCAATCTTGGGCGCGCGTCGGCTACGTTCTCGTCCATGTGGCCGTTCGTCACGAACAGGTCCAGGTCGCCATCGTTGTCCAAGTCGGCGAAGTCGCCACCCCACGACAGGTAATCCAGGCCCTCGCCCCCAACCCCCGAGCGGTAGGTGAAGTCGGTGAAGAACCCGTCCTGCGCGTTCATCCACAGCATGTTCGGTTCATCGTGGTAGTTCGTGATGGACAGGTCTTGCCAGCCGTCGTTGTCGATGTCGCCGAACGCGGGAGCCATGCTGCTCAGCGCGAGGCCGTTCTCGCTTAGCGCCACGCCGACCATGAGCGCCACATCCGTGAACGTGCTGTCGCCGTTGTTGCGGTAGAGGCGGTCGGCGACTCGGTCGTTGGCGACAAACAGGTCGATGTCGCCGTCGTTGTCGTAGTCGGACCACACGACGCCCATCGCCTTATCGTTCGGGTTGTCGAGGCCTGCGGCTTGCGTGACGTCGGTGAACGTCCCGTCGCCGTTGTTCGCGTACAGGACGCTCTGCGAACCCGGGAACACGTCCGGCGAGCAGTGAAGTCGGACGCCGTCGCTCCCGCAGACCGGATTGTCCTCCAGGCCGCACTGGACGTAGTTGGCGACGAACAGGTCGATGTCACCGTCCGCATCGTAGTCAGCGAACGCGGCGGCCGCGGCCCACTCGAGGTTCGTTACCCCCGCCGCCTCGGTCACGTCGGTGAAGCGGCCGTCGCCGTCGTTGTGATAGAGGACGTCCGCGCGGTAATTCGTGACGTACAGGTCGAGGTAGCCGTCGTTGTCGTAGTCGCCTATGCCGCAGCTGAAGCCGTATCCTACGTCCCCCACGCCGGCGTACGCCGTGACGTCGGTGAACCGCCCGCCGCCGTCGTTCCTATACAGGGTGTTCGTCGCCGGCTCGGGAGCCTGGCTGCCGGGCAAGTCGGCCCCGTTCACGAGATACAGGTCGATGTCGCCATCGCGGTCGTAGTCGAACCACGCCGCGCCCGACCCGAGAGTTTCGACGTAGTATTTGGCTCCGCTTCTGCCGTCTTCGTGGCGGAATCCGATGCCCGACTGCGCGGTTACGTCCGTCAAGAGGATGGCGGCCGCGGGTGCAGCACGGAGGGCCAAGATCACTGCGACGCCTACCCAGATGCCAACGGCTTTCATGGCGACTCCTTCGCGGCTTGGATCGCACCCAGGCCCTGGCGATACGTCGCGTTGTCGGGGGCCAGCCGGAGCGCCTTCAGCACCGCCTTCTCGGCGAGCGCGTAGTCACCGAGGAGGTAGTGGATCCACGACAAGGTGTTGAGACTGGCTGCTGACACCGGCTGGAGACCAACGGACTTCAGCGCGTATTCCCGGGCGCGTTCTAGATCCTGGCCGGCTGCCGCGTGCAGGTGTGCGAGCCGTTCGTAGGCTCCGGCGAGCGTGGGGTCCAACTCGGTCGCGCGCACGAGCGAGGCCGTGCCGCGTTGGAAGTCGCTCTGGTCAGCGTAAAGCCGGCCTAGCAGGTAGTGCGCCTGCGACATGCCGGGGTCGAGTTGGATCGTGGCCTCGTAGAACTGAACGGCTTGGGCCGGACGGCCAAGCTGCACAGCGATGAAGCCCATGTTGAAGTAGGCGTCGACTACCTTCGGGTCGCGACGCAGCACGGCCTTGTAGTGCCGCTCAGCCGCTGGCAGGTCGTCCAGAAGTAGGCAGACGTCTGCCGCGGCCAGGTGCGCCTGGATGTGGGCCGCCGCCGACGCGTCGCCCGTGCCCGGCAGTGAGACCCACGTCTCCAGCGCCCGCCGAGCCTCCTCCAGGAGACCCAATCGGCGCGCGATCAGTCCTCGGTGTAGCCAGGCGTCTGCGCTGTCGCTCTCGCGCTCGGTGAGGCGGCGGTACACATCCAGTGCCGCCGTGTAGTCGGCCTCCGCGCCCGACTGCTTCGCCTGCTGCAGCCGGACCCAGCCCAAACCGCTGTCCACCTCATACGTGTCGGGCGCCAACGCTGCCGCAACTCCCTGCGCGCGCAATGCCTCCTCGAATTGGCCGAGGAGCGCCTGTGCGTGCGACAGACCCAGGTGTGCGGATACGGACGACGGGTCGTGCCATGCGGCCTTCTGAAACTCGCGCGCTGCCTCGGCATACGAGCCGTCGGCGAGGTCCAACCTCCCGAGTTCCACGAGTATCGATGTCTTGTCGGAGTTTCGGCGGAGGGCTTTGCGCTGTTCCTCGCGCGCCGTAGCGGCTTGTCGGAGCCGCTGGAACTGCCCCATTGCCGTCTCGCCCTCGGCCTGCTCGCCATCGCGGAAGTGCGCCAGAGCGAGTTGGTAGTGCGCTCGATGGAGCGTTGGGTCCACGTCGGCCGCGGCTACGAAGTCACGCTTGGCGTCCTGCTGTCTGTCGAGTCGTGACAACGCAAGACCGCGCCGGTATAGCGCGCGCGCCGACCGTGAGCCCTCTAGAGACTCGTCGCAGTGACCGACGCACGCTGCCATGTCCCCTTGCTCGAACGCCACGAGCGCCAGGTAGTAGTCGATCTCTGGCCCCCCGAGCGGGGCCGCCCTGTCCCGCCACCGGGAGTTGGACCCGTCGAGGATATCCGGAGGTGACAGGCCAGCATCGGTCGGGGCGCCGGCCCTCAGGAGGCCCTGTCCCGCGACGAGTTCGCGCTGCGCGTCTTCGTAGCGGTGCATACGCAGGTAGGTGAGACCCAGATCCGCGTGCGTCTCATAGCGATCTGGGAACAGACTCATCAGCCCCTCGAACGCTTGGAACGCCGACTCGTACTGCCCCATCAGATAGCGCGTTCTACCGACCCAGAACCCGGCCGGGAAGTCTTCGACGTCCAACTGCGCGGCGCGCTCGAAGGCCGCCTCAGCTCGCTTGAGGGCATCCACCGCGAGATACGCCAGGCCGAGGTTGCGCTGATGGCCCGCCTCGTGGGGATGCTCAACGACCAGCCTCTCATACCGGGCGACGACATCTCCCACGGTGTCCGAGGGCACACGCTGTGCTCCCGCGTTGTGGATTGCGAGGCACGCTACGCAGAGCCACAGGGCGGCCCCGATCGCCGGAAGCCGGGCAGGGCTGCGAGCCAACTTCCCATAGCTCAACATCGATCGATTCCTGCGGAGGACGAGTTCCGCCTTACGGCAACCACATGTACCAAGGACGCTGTCATCGCTAGTCACGCGAGGGTCCACCGACAGTGCGCAGTCCGTCATCCGCAGATCCGCTCCCCTACGCTGCTTCCAGATGCCTCGCTGACGACGATACCAGACGCTCTACGACAATCCCAACGCGCCGATGCGGACGTCGTAACCGTGGAGCCCCGGTGAACGGCGAACAGCCCACCTTCGCCGTCACCGAGGGACGTTTCGCGACGCATCGGCCGAGTGTCGTATGAAGTTACGCGATGCCCGCTTCCTTCCGACCCACCATCCGATCCAGGCGAGCCCCGCGCTTCATCTCCATCGTGCCACCGGCGCCCTCGAAGCCGTTGGCCACGTTGCGCTTCTCCCACATCGCCGCTCCAGTCGGTTGTACGTCGTCGGCGCGTGCGGTCTCCGCGTCAGGCCGCATCGGCTGGGCCGAACTGAACACGACTTGGGAATCCAGGTCCGCCGGGCGACGCTTCTGCTTCGGCACGACATCCTCTGCCAGTGCCGTGAGAGAATGACATCGGCACACAGAGGCGAGCATCAGCCAGCCGGGTGGAGCGGTCTACGAGGCCAATACCCCATCGGGGCTTCTGATAATGCTGTTCTGTCACATCCGCCTCGACGCGGGAGGCGGCCCAGAACAGGTCTGCGGTCTTGGGTGGCTAAGGGCGTGCGAACAGCCGGCGCTGGACCGGCGCCCGCCGGAACCTACGCCTCGAACGCCGCCGCGTCCTCGCGCGCCTGATCGACATCCACGGCTGCGAGGAGCGCGAGACCCACGGCGAAGAACACGATCACCGAGAAGATCGCCCACCGCGGGTCGGGCACGAACCATCGTATCAGGCCGTACACCAGCGGCCCGAAGATCGCCGACGCCTTGTTGAAGACGGAGTAGAACCCGAAGAACTCGGCCGCTACGCCGTCGGGGATCATCACGCTGTAGAGGGAGCGACTGAGCGCCTGCGCGCCGCCCAGGACCAGTCCCGCCGCGCAACCCACGATGAAGAACTCTGTTGCGCTGTCTAGGGCCAGAACGTAGGCGACCACGACGATCCACCCGCCCAGCGCGAGCATCACCGCGCGCTTCGCTCCGACGCGTCCCGCGATGCGGCCGAAGGCGATTGCGCCGACGCTGGCGACGAACTGGATCGCGAGGAGCGTCGCCAGGATGTTCCCGTGCCCCACGCCCGGGATGTGCTGCTGCGCGTACAGCGCCACTTGCGCGATCACCGTCTGGATGCCGTTGTTGTAAGCGAGGAACGCGGCGAGGAACAGCGTGAGGTGCTTCAGCTTCCCCGCGGCGCGCGTCGTGCGCCAGACGCGCGCGAAGCCCACGCGGACGTACCCGAGCGGCCCCGGGGAGTCCTGCGCGGGGCGACGCTCCTCCTTCAGCAGCGCCACGGTGACGAGCGCGAAGCCTGCCCACCACAGGATCGCCATGCCCATGCCGATACGCATCGCCGTCGTGATGCTCAGACCGAGGCGTTCGTGCGCCATCACGATAGCGGAGGCCATCGCGAACTGCAGCCCTCCTCCGACGTAGCCGTACGCGAACCCCCGGCTCGATAGGCCGTCCTGCTCGTCCTCGGGGGCGATGTCGGGGAGGAACGCGTCGTAGAAGACGTTCGCGCCGATGAACCCAACGTGCGCCACGATGAACAGCCCGGCGACGATCGCGTACGACCCCGCGCCACACAGCGCGATCGGGGCTGCGGCGGCAACGCCGACATAGCAGAACACGATGAGCAGGCGCTTCTTGGCTCCTGCCATGTCTGCGACGGCGCCCAACGTCGGCGCGATGAGCAGCACGACCAGCGCGGCGAACGCTACCAGGAAGCTCCACAGCGCGTCGGGCTTCATCGTCCTCCCGAGGATTTCGATGCCCTCGGCCGGGGCGAAGAACCCCGCCCACAGCAGCGGGAGGAACGCCGTCGCGAAGGCGGTCGAGTAGGCGGAGTTCGCCCAGTCGTATATCGCCCAGCCGAACTGCGAGCGGCGGGCATCACGATCCTGTGCGGGCTCGGGCGAGTCCTGCACGCGTTGCTCCTTGGCGTTGGCGTTCGCTCCGCTTGTAGCAGACCGGGCCGGCGCAGGCAACGGATCCCACCTTGGGATGTCCCGTCGGCCCACTGGGATTCGCCGGTGTTCGGTGGGAAGCGGCGTGCTATCCTCGCGTACCTCGCCAGCCACACAGATCACTTGGGGACCCGCTTGGGGGATTCACGATGCAGCGTTCAGCTTGTAGTGCATTCGCGTCGGCAGTGGCAGTCGTCTGTCTGATGGCGTTCGCGGCGGGGGCGTCCGCGCAACTCGTCGAGGACGGACTCATCGGCTACTGGAGTTTCGACCCCGGGAAGGTGTCGGGGAAGACAATCAAGGACGGCACGGGGAACAACGATGCCCAGATCGTCGGCGCCGTCGCGCTGGTCGGTGGGATTATCGGGGACGCCGTCGAGTTCGACGGGAACGAGGCGAACTTCGTCTCCGTCGACAACCCGGCGTCGTTCGACTTCAACCTGAGCTTCTCGTGGAGCGCGTGGATCAACACAGTCGCTGGCGGGACGGTCATCGCGAAGTCCGAGGGCCCTGGCACGGACGGCCAGGGACCCAAGACGCTCTTTGTATCAGGCGGTGTGCTGACATGGGACACCGGCTGGATAGACCAGTTCGGGGGCATCGCGGCCGTAGCCGATGGCGAATGGCATCACGTTGGCGTGACCGTAGAGATAGTCGACGGGGACGACCCCATCCAGTTCTACGTCGACGGCGAACTCGACCAACTTGGACACATGAACGTGGACGAGTTCCCACCGAACGACGCCGAGTTGGTGATGATCGGGCTCGATGGGCGGGCAGACCTGGAGTTCCCGCCGTTCACGGGTCTCATCGACGAGGTGGGCATATACGATCGTGTCCTGACCGAGGACGAGATGGCGCAGAACGCCGCAGCCACCACGGGCCTGGCCGTGGAAGCACGGGGCAAGACCACGACTACATGGGCGAGCCTCAAGTCCGGCCGATAGTCACTAGACCGAGCTAGGCGTGGCGCGGCGAGTCGCGTCACCCCAAACGCCCTGCTGGTCCTGCCTTAACCACACTCGTCGCGACCTGTATGAAGGACACTCGACAACTCGGCTCCGGCGTGACGTTCCGCGCGCTCGTGATCGGCACGGGGCTCGTGATCGCGAACGCGTACTGGCTCACCGTCACGAGCGAACTCACCGAGCCGCAGAACCTCCTCACGTTCGTCTCGCTCTTCTTCAACGCGGTGTTCACGCTGTTCGTCGTGGAGATGCTGAACCGCGTCGTGCGGGTCGCCGCGCCGAGTCACGCTCTGTCCCCGCGCGAGATGCTCGTCATCTACATCATGGTCGTCATGGTCGGCACCGTCGGCGGCCACACGGTGATGTGCTTCCTCGTGGGCACCGTCGCGCACCCGTTCCGGTATGCGGACGTCGAGAATCAGTGGCAGGAGCTGATCTGGCCGTACATCCCGCAGTGGATGATGGCCGACCCGGGCGTGCTCGACGGCTACTTCCGTGGCGAATCCACGCTCTACACCCGCAAGCACTTGATGGGCTGGTCGTCGCCGGTCGTCGTGTGGACGGTGTTCATCGGCGTCATCTGGTACATGCTCATCTGCATCAACTCGATGATCCGCGCCCAGTGGACGGAACATGAGAAGCTCGCCTATCCCATCATCCAACTACCGCTGCGGATGGTGGAAGAGGGCTCCGCGTTCCACAAGAACGGGATCATGTGGGCGGGGTTCGGCGTCGCGGGTCTGTTCGAGTTGCTGGCGGGGCTGAACTTCCTGAACCCCGCGATCCCCTCCGTGCGGCTGAACTACTACAGCATCGAACACTGGTTCACCGAGAAGCCGTGGAGCAGCATCGGCGGCATCGCGCTGTCCGCCTATCCATTCATCATCGGCCTCACGTTCTTCGTGCCCCTCGAGCTCTCCATGTCCGCGTGGCTCTTCTACCTACTCGGCAAGACGGAACGCATCGTCCGCATGGGCATGCTGGGCGCGCGTGAGATGCACTTCGAGGAACGGGCGGGCGGCGCGTGGGTCGCCGTGGGAGTGATCGCGCTGTGGCGGTTGCGGCGGCAGCTCTTGCATGTCGTCGTGCGAGCCATACGCGGCGGACCTCGGTTGGAGGATCGCGACGAGCCCATGTCGTATCGCGCGGCGACGCTGGGGCTTCTCGGGGGGTTCGTGTTCTTGACGTGGTTCTCGATGAAGGCCGGCATGACGCTGTGGGGTGTGGTCGGCTTTCTCGTGTTCTATCTTCTCATGAGTCTCGCCGTCGCGCGCGTGCGCGCCGAACTCGGGCCGTCGTCGCACGAGATTCTCTGGCTGGACCCAGCTCGGCTGATGGCGGACAGCTTCGGCCCGAAAAACGTCGGGGCCGCGAATCTCACCGTGCTCTCCCTCTACTTCTGGATGAACCGCCTGAACGTGGCGCATCCGATGCCAAACCAGCTCGAAGCGTTTAAGATGGCCGAGCGGGTGCGGATCAGCAACCGGCGTCTCGTGCGGGTGATGATCTTCGCGACAGTGGTCGGCACGGTGGCGTCGTTCTGGACGTATCTGCACGTGCTGTACCAGACGGGCGCGTCCAACGCGGCCGGATATGTGGTCGGCATCGGCCACGAGACGTTCGGCCGGCTGGAGCGATGGATCGTCCGCGCGACGGGACCCGAGCCGGGGGTCGTCGGGGCGTTGGGGTCCGGGTTCAGCATCACGGCGATCCTATACCTGTTGAAGGGCCGGTTCGTCTGGTGGCCCCTGCACCCCATCGGCTACGTGATGACCGCCGCGACGTGGGGTGGCCTCGCGGACATCTGGTTCTCCGTGTTCCTGGGATGGGCGATCAAGATCACCATCCTGAAGCAGGCCGGGTTCAACGCCCATCGGGCAGCCGTTCCGTTCTTCCTCGGCCTGGTCTTTGGGGACTACGTCGTTACGGGCGCGTGGAGCGTCATTGGGCTCATCTTCCACATTCCGACCTACGTCCTCTGGTCGCCGTAGCGGCCGACACAGCCTAGAAAGGCAGGCGCGTGAAAGTAGCAGCGATGTTCGGCGACCGGAAAGCAGGCGTCGTCGACAAGCCCGACCCGAAGTCGGCGGGCAACTACGTCGTCGTCAAGGTGCACGTGGTGCCCATGTGCACGGAGTACCACCACTTCGACCGCGGCGGCGAGGGTGAGAGCTTCGGCCACGAAGCCGTCGGTGAGGTCGTGGATGTCGCCCAGGACGGCGAGGCGAAGATCGGCGACCGCGTCGTCGTGCAGCCGCAAGACCCCTGCGGTCAGTGCTACCTTTGCCTCGACGGCGACTACATCCATTGTCACACGCGGCGGCGCATCGGGAAAGACAGCATCCCCGAAGGCGGCCGCGGCCGATACGCGCAGTACACGGTCCAGCAGGACTGGCTGCTTTCGCCCGTCCCGGACGAGCTTAGCTACGAGCATGCTGGCATGGCGGTGTGCGGCCTCGGTCCGACCTTCGGCGCGATGGAAGCTATGAGCGTCGGACCCTACGACACCGTTCTCGTCACGGGTCTCGGCCCGGTGGGGCTCGGCGGCGTCATCAACGGCGTGTTCCGTGGGGCGCGGGTTATCGGCGTCGAGTCGCACCCGTTCCGCGCGAACCTGGCGAAGGAACTCGGCGCCGACGCGGTGGTGAACCCGAAGGACGAGGATGCGCTCGAGCAGATTCGGGACCTGACCGATGGCGAGGGCGTGGACAAGGCGGTGGACTGCTCGGGGGCGTCGCCGGCGCACCGCCTGATGATCGACGCGCTGAAACGGCGTGGGCAGGCGGGCTTCATCGGCCAGGGCGGCGAGTTCCCGCTGGGATGCAGCAGCGACATGATCAGCAAGGGCATCATTCTGCGCGGATGCTGGCACTACAACCTGGGCCTCTACCCGAATCTGGCGCGCACGATCGCCAAGGTCGGCGACCAGTTGGACAAGTTCATCACGCATCGGTTCCCGTTGACGCAGGTGCAGGACGCCTGGGAGACGCAAGCCACCGGGAACTGCGGCAAGGTGATTCTCTATCCCTGGCAGTAGCCAATACACCATAGGGCGACGCGGCGTCCCGAGGCTAATGCTTAACGGGGCGCCGCTTCTCCACACGGAACCATGTGAGTACTGATGCCAGACGCACAACCTTCCACGCTCGGCCTGCAGCCGTCGTTCGGTTTCGGAGATCGCCTGGGTCTGGCGACTCCCGGACACATCCGGGCGTGCCGTCGCGGCGGTCTCAAGCCGATCTTCGCGCAGCAGTCCGTCCGTGAGATGGCACGTACCGAACGCACGCCTGAGGAAGTCATGCAGACCGCGCGAGACGGCATAGCCGCCGAGGGTTGGTCCGAGCCGTGGGGCGCCGATGCGGACCACCTCAAGACGCGTGAGGACGTGCTCGACCTGGCGGCGGCGGGCTTCACGTTCTTCACGATCGACCCGTCCGAGCACGTGGACAACGATGCCGACGGCTACGACGCGGGCGATCTGGACGCAGCCGTGGGCCGCGCGATAGCAGCGGGCGCGTTCGAATCCGTCGGCGAGATTGCTTCCCTCTACAGCGGGCGCGAAGTCGACCTAGGCGAGGTCGGAGGCGTGCGCTTCGACAAGCCGGAGGAGTTGCTCCGCGCCGTCGCGAAGTACGGTCGCGCCATCGCCTACACGCAGCAGATGGCCGGGTGGATCGCCGAAGCCTGCGGCGAAGAAGCCTATGAGATTGAGGCGTCCGTCGATGAGACGGACACGCCCACGACTCCGCTCGAACACCTGTTCATCGCGCTGGAACTGCGGCGACGCGGCGTCGAGGTCGTGAGTCTCGCGCCGCGGTTCGTCGGCGACTTCGAGAAGGGGATCGACTACAAGGGCGATGTTGCGCGCTTCGAGGCGGAACTCACACGCCACGTGGCGATCGCGCGGCAATTCGGCCCGTACAAGCTGAGCGTGCACAGCGGCTCGGACAAGTTTTCGATCTACCCGATCTGCGGCCGCGTTTGCGGCGACCTGCTACACGTGAAGACGGCCGGCACGAGCTACTTGGAGGCCCTGCGTGTCGTCGCGCGCGTGGACGCGCCGCTGTTCCGAGACATCATCGAATTCTCGCTCACGCGGTTCGACGAGGATCGCGCCACGTACCACATCTCCGCCGACCTCGCCCGTGTGAGAATCCCTGCCGGTCTCAGTGAGACGGAGCGCGAGCGCGAGTATCTGGACATCGAGGACGGCCGGCAGGTGTTGCACGTCACCTTCGGGTCCGTCCTGACGAACGCCGAGCGCGGCTACAAGCAGCGCATCATGGACATTCTGGGCGACAACGCCGAGTTGCACGCGGAAGTTCTAGAGACGCACCTGGGTCGCCACATCGACCTGCTGACGATCGGCTAGGCCGTGCGGGAAGTGGGAGTCGCATGAAGACCGTCGTGCTTGAGGAACCCGGTCGGTTCGAGATGACGGACACGCCAGAGCCGTCGGCCGAGCCCGGCCACGCGCTGGTCCGTGTCCGACGCGTCGGCATCTGCGGAACGGACCTGCACGCCTACGGTGGGCGTCAGCCGTTTTTCGACTATCCGCGCATCATCGGGCACGAGTTGGGTGTCGAGATCGTCGAGATCGGGGCGAACGACCTGGGTCTCGCCGTTGGCGACCTGTGTGCCGTCGAGCCCTACCTGGAGTGCGGCGCGTGCATCGCCTGTTGTCGCGGCCGGACGAACTGCTGCGGCCACCTCAAGGTGCTTGGCGTCCACACCGACGGCGGCATGCGCGAGGTCATCTCGGTTCCGATCAACAAGCTGCACAAGTCGACGACGGTGTCGCTGGACCAACTTGCGCTCGTCGAGACGCTCGGGATTGGGCATCACGCGGTGTCCCGCGCGGAGGTCGAAGCCAGCGAGCATGTGCTGGTGATCGGCGCGGGGCCGATCGGCCTGACGGTGGTCGCCTTCGCGCAGGAAGCCGGGGGGCGCGTCAGCGTTATGGACGTGAACGCGGGGCGACTGGCGTTTTGCCGCGAGGCGTTGGGCGTCGAGGACATCATCGACGCGAACGACAATCCCGACGCGCGTCTGGCCGACATCACGTCCGGCGAGGGCCCGACGGTAGTGTTCGATGCCACCGGAAACCCCGCGTCGATGAACGCGGCGTTCAAGTACCCTGCCGCCACCGGGAAGCTCGTGTTCGTCAGCCTCGCGCAGACGGACGTGACCTTCAACGACCCTGAGTTCCACCGCCGCGAACTCACCGTGTACGCGACGCGTAACTCGACCGCCGCCGACTTCCGACGGATCATCGGGCTGCTCGAAGACGGGTCGGTGGACACACGGTCGTGGATAACCCACCGCGCCCGCATCGACGATATGATCGACGCGTTTCCCACGTGGCTCGACCCGGCGTCGGGTACCGTAAAGGCCGTCGTCGAGGTGGCGTAGCCGGCGTTACTCGCTGTCGAGGAGTTCGCGCAGGAATGCCTCGCCCGTCTCGTTAAGGTCGACGGCGTCGGTGTGCGTGCCGAAGCTGATCGTCTCGCCCTCGCGCCACGGCCCGCCGATGGGTCGCAGCACGAGTTCCGTCAACTCCTCGCTGATGCGTAGCTTCTCGCCGCGATCGGTCGCGTCGTAGAACGCCGCCATAAGCGCGTGCGCGGCCGGCTCCTCGTCCCCGATGATCCGCAACGCCTCCTTCTCCCCTGGGTACGGTCGCGACCGCACGCGGAAGTACGTCATCAGAAGCCAATACACGTTCGTCGCAAGCAGCAACTCGCTCAGCAGCGGTTCAGTGTCGAGACGATGTCGCACCTTGTCCAGAGCATGCTGCTGGCAGAATCGGTTCATGCCGACTTCGTGCTCGGTGAGTCGGGAAGCCTCCGGCTTCCACCGGGCGCCGATGTCCTCGCGGACCGCGGCGATCGTTCCGGTCGGGTCGTACAGGATCTCTGCCGTTGCCACCGTGTGGTCGATCTCGGTGAGTGGTTCGTCCCGGCGCAGATCCTCCATCGTCCGCAGGTTCATGTCGACGGGGATGCCACCGCAGTGGAAGTGGACGCTCTCCAGGTCTACGGGCCGCTCGCGGACGACCACGAAGATGTCGAAGTCCCCACCTAGCGACGTGTCACGCGGCGAGCGGCCACCGTATCGCGCGATGCCGATCACTTGCGGATTGCACGCAAGACGGCGTATCAGGTCGGGGAGATCGGTCGCGATCACGGAACTGTCCTCTGCTCGGGTGGTGGCGTGCGCGCGGAGGGTTCCTCAGGGTAGGCAAGCGTCGCGGCCCGCGCAACAACGGCGACATCGTCGGCGGAGGACGCAATGAAACTGGGCGTAAGTCATCAGGCTCCCGACATGCTCACGCCGGGACGGCTCGCGTACCTGCGGCAAATGGGCGTGTAGCAGTTGGAGGTGCGCGCTCCGTCCGACTACTGCACGTACGACAACCTGGCTCGCATACGTGAGACGGTAGAGGCCTCAGGGCTGGAACTGTTCGAGGTGATGCGTTCCGACGCGTACAACTCGGAGCATATCGCCCTCGGCCTGCCCGGCCGAGACGCCGAGATGGAGCGGCTCAAGCAGTTCCTGGGCGACCCCAGACGCGTCGGCATCGACACGACAACGTACGCGTGGCACACGGGCGGCGTCTACGCCACAGGCAGCACGACCACGCGCGGCTGCCGAACCCGCCTCTTCGAGTTGGACGAGGCCCTCGCGCGGCCAAACGCCTACGATCGCGAATACTCGGACGACGAACTGTGGGCGAACTACGAGCGGTTCATCGCAGAGATACTACCCGTCGCCGAGGAAGCGGGCGTGCGCCTGCAGTTGCATCCCAACGACCCGCCGGTGACGCATCAAGGGGTCGCGCGGATCTTCCGAAGCACGGACTCATTCGTGCGGGCGATGGGCCTCGCAGGGCACAGCGATCACTCCGGCATCCTGTTCTGCGTAGGCACGTGGGGCCAGATGACGGGCGCCGACTGGAGTGGCGAGGACATCGCAGCCGCGATCCACGAACTCGGAAGTCGAGGACACATCTACCAGGTGCATTTCAGGGACGTCAGTTCGCCGCTGCCAGATTTCCACGAGACGTTCCCCGAGGACGGCTACCTGAACATGTACGCGATCATGAAGGCGCTTGCGGAGGTCGGGTTCGACGGCATGGTCGTCCCCGACCACGTCCCGGTGTGTGAGGGTAGCGACGCCGCGCCTGGTACCGGAGAGGCGTTCGTGTTTGGGTACATCCGCGCGCTCATGCAGGCGGCCGAGACAGAGGTCGCGGCTGCACGCGGCTGAGTCACTCGGCGTCCGACAGCACGGCGGACACGATCGCGCTCTGCACACCCAACTCGCCCACGGTCGAGACGCCGAAGCGTTCGCGCTTCGAGTAGTAGTACAGCTCGGCCGGGAGGTCGCCCAGGTCGACGACAGCCTGACGCACGTCGGGCCCGACGGTCTTCACGGGGAACCAAGGCCGGTCGCTCAGACCGTCGTTGCCGACGCGTCGCCATATGCGGTAGCCGACGATGCGATCCAGTCCCTCGCGGACGTCGCGCCGCGACGCCACGCGCGAAGGCTCCCACATGACGACGACCCCGTTCTCCTCGCCCCGCTCCGCGGTCACGGCACGTGGCGACTGAGGAGCGCCCGGCGCCGCGAACGGCGTCTTCAGCGTGACGAGCGCCTTCTCACGATTGCCTCTGTACCACTCGACCACGAGGTCGGCGGCCTCGATCCAGAACGGCGCGGACTCCCCCTGCCATGTCACCTTCACGAGCATCAGACCGCGCTGACCAACGACATTGATGTTCCCGAAGGCGTTCGGCTTCCGCTCGTAGCCGTTCAGGGAGCGCACGCGAGCGGCGTCCCGGTTCGGCAGCGCCATCTCGCCCATGCGATCGGTCTCACCCACCACGACGGGCGTGCTCGCCACTTCGTTCGGGAAGTCGCCGTCCTCGATCACGGGATGGACGGTGACGCCGTCGATCTGCGTGACATCCCCGTCTGGGTCGATGCGCGCGCCGCGCTGGAACACCTCTATCGACGCGCCTGGGAGGGGGAGGCTGTTCACGTCGAGCACCCGCAGGACGACCCGCTCCGGGATAGCGAAGTAGTAGTCGCCAAAGTACCCGCGCGGCTTGTCCGACGTCTCGTTGAGGTATCCCGCGTGGATCTCGGACCACAGGTTGGGGCCGTGCCAGTGCATCATCGTGTACGGGCGGTTCATCATGTGCGTGATCGGTTCGCCCGTGTCCGCCATGACGTGAGTCTCATCGCCCGCGTAGTCGATCTGATAGAGGTCCACCATGCCCAACTGATGTCCGAGTTCGTGGGGCAGGGACCACTCCGTCTTGTTGCGCCAGTCGTGCGTCGCCGGCCTCCACGTCTCGTTCCGGTCATCGTCGTCGATCCATATCCAGCGGCCCTGATCGTATCGGATGCCGTCCTCCTCGAACCCTCCGGCGCCGGCCGCCTGGACATCGTCCGTGTACACGATGCGGTCGAGTCGCACGCGCGCCTTGATGCCGTCCGGCGCGGACGGATAGACGCTCGCCTCGAACAGGCGGTTCATGATGTCCAGATGCCACCGGTAGAAGTCCTCGAACGAGAACGTACCGTATGCGGTCCGCGCCTGCCTCCACGCCGCGACGCGGCCCGGATGGACGATGTAGACCAACCCCCAACCCCACATCGGGTCGCGCGCGGTGTTGTTCTCCTGGGAGATCTCCTCGTCCGCCGTCGTGACGCGGAATTCTACATAGTGCATCCCATCGCGCCACGGCCACCGGTGCTCGAAGGTGATCTCGCCAGTCTCACCCAACGCCTCGCCGTGAGACCCACCTGCGACAGACGCGTCGTCGATGCGCCATTCATATGAGAATCCGCGAGACGGCGCGAATCCCCCGTTCTTGACGTGCGCGGTGAAGGTGATCTCCTCGCCGGGCTCGTAGGACAGCTTTAGATCCTGGACGATCCGTTCCGGCTCATCGTAGGCCCTGTCGCCGATGTCCACGAGGGCCGACGCGCCACCGATCCGGGGGCGGCCGAGGTGGTCATACTGCACGCGACCGTGCAGCCCGGCGAGCTTGGGGTTCATCTCGATGTGCGTCACGGACAGGTCGGGGAGCGGCGGCCGTTCGTCCCAGTCCTCTCCACGGTCGATCTCGTATCCGTCCACGGCAACGCGCGGGTACACGGCATACCGATCGCTCCCGACATCGGCGAGGTTTGTCCAGACGACTAGGCGCGTCGCCTCGTCGCGGACGTAGCAGTCCTCGATGACCGCTCCGTCCTTCAGCCGCAGCGTGTCGGCCACTGCGGAAGATACGCACGCGAGCACGACCAACATGGGCGCGGCCGCCCGTAGCGGGCGCATGTCCGTTCTCCTCGCCGGTTCGGCATAAGACAGGTTCGCCTAGTGAACGTGTCTGGCGCGCGTGGGAGTATATCCTGGCGTCCTGTTGTGCGTCCCGGTTGGCGCAGGAGGACGCGGCCACGTGGAGCTGCAGCTGGCTGCGCGCCGAACCAACGCAAAGGGCGTCTGCGACTGGTAGGTCGCAGACGCCCTGGCTCAGAGCGGTCGGCTCGGGCGAGCGGGACGGTTACGCGTTCTCGTCTTCGTCACCATCCTCGTCCTCGTCTTCGTCACCATCACCGTCCTCGTCCTCGTCCTCGTCACCATCGTCGTCTTCGTCTTCGTCGTCCTCATCCTCGCCGTCGACGTCTTCCACGTCTTCGCCCTCGGCGTCCTCTTCGCCCTCGGCGTCCTCGTCCTGGCCCTCGTCGTCGATGATCTCGCCGGTGGCGGGGTCGATTGCGCCCTCCTCAGCGTCGAGTATCTCGCCGGACAGCGCGTCGACTTCGACCAGCATCACGGCGTCTGCCGTCTGTATGACGACCTCGAACACGTCCTCGTCGTCCTCGACCTCCCGCGTCGTCATGAGGACGTCGCCGGGGTACGCCGCCACGGCGATGGTCTCAGCCTGCTCAGCGGTGAGGCCGAGAGCCTGCTCGCCGTCCTGAGCCCCAACAGCCGCGAAGATCACGGGCTGCGACTCCGCCGGCCCGAGATCGGTAGGCGAGAGAACTGTCTCAGATTCGCTCCCGCAGCCGATGGCCCCGACCAGCGTCGTCACTGCGATGGCCCCGATTGTCGTGAGGAAACGAGCCTCCATCGTCGATCTCCTGTCCATGTTGGCGGTGTCGGTCTGCGTCCACGATCACGCTATGCGCAACGTGCGTGCCGACATTCCGCCCGCTGGCAGCCGCGCCACCGACACCCCTACGTCGGGCCCGGACAATCCCTAGGTTCACTGTGTTCCGAGCGTGTCCCGCTGGGCCGTAGCGTGTCTAGAGCGGTCGCCGCGCGACCCTGCAGTCTACGTTCCGCGCGGCGGATATCCGCCGCAGCGACGAGCGTTCGCCGGGCGTTGTGCAGGGGTGTCGGGTTGCGACCCCGAGTGTAAGTCGGTAGTCTCACGTCCCGGTTGGCGCTACGCCACGCCGTATCAGCGCGCGCACCCGCAACAGATGGAACCCGGCAATGAGCACGAACGAGCAGGTGATCTTCGAGGACGGCTTTGACGGCGGCATCGGCGAAGGCTGGTCTTGCTTGCGGGAGAACGCCGACCATTGGCGCCTCGCCGACGGCGGCCTAGAGATATGGGTCGAGCCAGGCGTCGCCGATACGGTGAGAAACGCGCTCGTCAGGACCGCGCCGGATCGCAGCGAGGGGACGTTCGCCATCGAGGTGACCGTGAGCAACCACACGTTCCCGATTCAACAGTACGAGCAGGCGGGAATCACGTGGTATAGCGGCGGGAAGCCCGTGTTCAAGCTGGTGAAGGAACTCATCGACGGCGGCATCTTCATCATCCCCGGACACGAGGCGATGCCGACGAACAGCGTGCGCCTGCGGCTGATCGTCACGGCCGACTCGTGGGAAGCGACCTACCGCCCAGACGGAGACGCGGAGTACAAGACTGCGGCGACCGGCGAGTTGCCCGCGCCGGGAGACGATCAGGTCAGCATCCAGTGCTACAACGGGCCGGCGGACGCGGAACACTGGATTCGGTTCGAGGACTTCCGCATCACGAAGCTCTAGGCAGCCGGCCTTGCCGCTGTTGGCCGGGGCAGCGCACGCTGAGGCTGTCGCGGCCGGCCGCTTGGGAGCGCGGGGAGCGCCTGCGTTACCCCTCGACACGCGCGAACGGCGCGCGGTGGTTGTCCCGCGCGCCGTTCATGATGGCCGCTCTGGGTCGGCTACTGAGTTGGCAGCTCCAAGTCCACGCGCGCGCCGTCGCGGAGCACGGTCACGGGAATCACGTGGCCCGCGTCGATCTCCTGCATGGTGTACGCCAGCAGTTGGCTCTGCGTCATGGCGTGCGTCCGGCCGTCGAAGGCGACAATGATGTCGTCCTTCACGAAGCCCGCTTGCATCGCGACATTGTGCGGAGGCCATTTCCCCATGCCGTCCACACGCAGCCCGAGTGAATCTCCGTCGACGTGCGCCGCCGCGCGATCCTCCTCCGAGAGCGGCCGCAGGACGAGCCCGCCGGTGCCCATGCGTCGCACGTCCCAACTAGAGACGCGCCAGGAGATGTCGGTGTTCTTCCGCCATCCGGCCGGCAGTGTCACCGTCAGGTCGCGAGTCTCGCTGCTCTGTTGCGCTCGGATGCGGATGTGGTCGCCATCGTCCGCGTGGTGCAGAATCCACTGGATGTCTGCGATAGACACGATCGGCTGATCGTCGACGGTCTCGATGACATCGCCCGCCTTTACGCCGGCATCCTCCGCGAGCGAACCCGGCGCGACGGACGACACCGTCGCCTGCTCGAGCCGATCGAGTTCGATGCCTATGACTTTCGGCGACGGCCACGGGAACATCACCTTATCCGGGACCGGCTCCTTGGCCTCGCGGTACAGAAGCCGTTCGGCCTCGTTGATCTGGTGACAGTGCATGCAACTCTTGACGACCTCGCCCTCGTATTCCAGCTCGGCTGCGTACTCGGTCAGCGACGGGTACTCCTCGGGGCGCTCGTATCTGGGCGTGACGGGCTGCTTGCCGGCGAGCGCTGCGCGGTTCGCGGGGTAGTCGTCATGGAGATCGAGAGCGGCCTCCAGTGCGCGGCCGAATCCCGGTATCGACATGTTCTCCATGGCGTCCTGGCTGGATCGGCTGCCGAATCGGCCGTAGATCGTGCCGTCGGCGTTCATGAGGAAAGCGGCGAAGGTGAGGTCGTAGTCGAACTGGAACCGCGTCAGGTCCATCGCGTTCGCCTGCACCATACGCACGCGAACGAACTCTTCCATGAGATCCCTGACTTCGGGGTCGTGACGGACAACCTGCCCGTCAAAGCCTTGGCAGCTGTGTCAGATAATTCACCTGAACACGACGAGCATCGGCATCCCGTTGCTCTTCGCCTCGGCGATCCCCTTCTCCAGGTCGTTGTATATCCAGAGACCCGCGTCCTCGACATCCGTCTTGTCGCCACGGACCTGGTCGGCGCGCGTCATCGGCTCCGCCGCGCGAAGCGATAGCGTCAGCGAACACAGGATCGCCAACGCCAGTACGAACTGGCGCATATGCACTTCTCCGTTCCCAGCGTCGGCGTGATGCCGACGGGTGAGCGTCCCGTCAGCTTAGCATCGGGGTGACCCGCGCGGAAGCCGATGCGCCCCAGCGTGTCCGGCCGCGTGCCGGCGGCCGGGACGAGCTTACCCAACCGCCATTGCGCCACCGCGGGCCCACGCTCCACAATACGCGGCCACGCGACGGGCCCAATTCACGGCGGGGCATCGCGAGCTGACTGCCCGCCGGAAGGGCGCCTCGCGATGCCCCACACCGAGTTCTGCGTCCGCACCTCTGACACCTGGGAGCCTACATGGGGCTTTCGTTCGGCGTTCCTGAGTTCTCACGCACACTTGCGGGAAGCGAGCGCCCCGTCACGTTCGCGAATGACGACGAGCAACTCGTCGGGGTGCTCCACCTCCCGGAGGCGATGGCGAACGTAGATTGCCCCGCGGTCGTCATCTTGCACGGATTCGGCGGACACAAGGCCGGCCAGATGTTCGTGAAGCTTGCTCGACGGCTGGCGAACATCGGGGTCGTGGCGTTTCGAATCGACTGTCGCGGCTCCGGCGACAGCGCGGGAGAGTTCGCAGATACGACCACCTCGCGGCAGCTCTCGGACACGCTCCTGGCGTTGGAGCTGCTCGCGGCCCTCGACGGCGTCGATGCGGGGCGACTCGGCGGCGTCGGGCTGAGTATGGGTGGGAGCGTCATGTCGACGGTGGCCGGGTGTCACGACCGCCTGAGGTCGCTCGTACTGTGGTCGGCGGCGTCCAGCGATCCCACGGACATCGTGGACCGTTACCTCAGCGAATACGCGGGTCGCCCGAACGCGCCCGAGCCGTACATCGCGTGGGGCGGCGTGGTGCTGAACGAGGCTTTCTTCACCGACATCCAGGCGTGGCAGGGACGCCACATCGAGACGATGTTGCGCTACGGCGGGCCTGTGCTGATCCTGCACGGGGAGGCTGACGAGATGGTGTCGGTCGAGCACGCGCATCGCTTCGCCCATCACTACCGCACGAGGTCGGGATCGCCCCGTACGGAATTCGAGACGATCCCGGGAGCAGATCACGTCTTCAATGCGGTCGCGTGGGAAACGCGTGTCCTGGACCGCTCCGTCGCGTTCCTAGAGGAGACGCTTCGCTGACGCCGCCCAGGGGTGCCACGAAGCTCAGCCCCTAGAAGTGGCCCGATCACACGATGGATCAGAGCCATCGTGCCGAACCAGCCGTAGAACAGCGAGCACAGCGCCAACCCGACCTGTCGCAACAGCGGCGGCTGGATCTCATTGGGCAGGAACCGCCGGTTGACGTAGGGCAGATGCAGCGGCGTGATGACGAGAATGTAGCCGGCGACCGTCGCGGACACGAGGATCATCAGGAACGGCGGGGCCAGGTATAGGGCGACGACGCCCCAGACCACACACACGGCGAGCACCCCGTTGTAGACCCAGTTGTATGGCCCGGCGGTCCTGGGGTCACCCGCTCCGCGGCGTAGGGACGGCGCGCGCGCGGCGGGCGAGGCGTTCCACGCGTTCCACGAGCGGTGCGACCGCGCGATGGTAGATCCGTAGCAGGAAGACCGCGCCGACGGCCCACATAACATGGCCGTACACACTTGGCTCCCGGACGTGCAGCCACGCGGGCATTTTCCGTGGCGCGTAGAACACGAACCCCTCTGCGATACCCCACCACCCAAAGGCGATCACCGCGCACACCGCGCTCTTGCGGTACACCCCAACGGCAACGGCCAGCAACGCCACCCAAAACAGGGCCGCCAGAACGAGCGCGAAGGCGGCGCTGGCCGGTCGCGCCCGGAGCCAGAAGATGCCATCCCACGGAGCGAGCAGGCTGCCAAACACCGCGGCGATGACCGCGGCCACCGTGGTGGCGTCGAGGTGCTTCCGCCAGGACGCTCGTGACTCGGCGCTGCCCGAGGATTCCATCTCGCGCTCGGGCCGTCGCGTGGGACGCACAAGCCCATGCAGCGCCGCCGCGAGCGTGATCACCAGGCTCCACAGCAAGACCAGCCCCATGAGCATCGCGTGGACCGCCCCCGCTCGCCCGGGCCCGGTCGTCGGCCTTCTGTCGGGGTAGCCCACCGTTGCCACGGTCACCGCGGCCCAACGTATGGCGTCCGGCAGGTCCGCAAACACTTCGTGAGTGATGACGCGAACCGTCGTAAAGCCGGCGTCCCGAAGCCGCCCAATGTCGCTCTCGTCGCCGTGGGAATCACCCGCCACGCCGCGGAACGGATCGCCCTTCGCGACAATCACGCTGCCATCCGGCTCCGCGTATGTCTTCCCGGCCACGATCCCCGGGTTCCCGACCCATTCCTCGTCCAACGGCAGGATCGCGCGGGTTTCGAGCCGATATACCGCTGTCCCCGCGACGATGATCGTCCCCGCGATGAATAAGCAAACCCGCAGTACCGGCCAGAGTCCGGCCTCCAAGCCAGTAGGTTTCGCTTCGTCGTCCATGCTTGGGCGGTCTTCCATCGCGGCGCCTTTCAAGTCGTCGGGCGCGGGGTGTATCGCGCACACGCCTGTGGTTGGGCCACGGAGGCGACCAGTCCTGCAAGCAACAGAAGCCAGAACCGCGAGGTCACCGAGGGCCGACGGGCGCGGGTCGTCTGCGCCGTTCAACGAACGTCGTGATCGCGGGAAGGTAAACCCGCATCAGGAACACCGCGCCGACAACCCACAGGATATGTGCGTGCACGCTCGGCTCCCGGACGTGCCACCACGCGGGCATCTTCGGTGGCGCGTACAACACGAACGCCTCTGCCAGACCCCACCACATGAAGGCGGTCACCGCACACACGGCGTTCTTGCGGTACACCCCAACGGCAACGGCCAGCAGCGCCATCCAACACAGGGCTGCCAGAACGAGCGCGACGGCGAATCCGGCCGGGCGCGCCCGGAGCCAGAAGAAGACATCCCACGGCGCGAGGAGGCTGCCAAACGCCGCGATGATGACCGCGGCCACCGTAGTGGCGTCGAGGTGTTTCCGCCAGGACGCTCGTGACTTGCCGCCGTTCGAGGATTGTGTCTCGGGGCGGGGCGGTCGCGTGCGACGCACAGCCGCATGCAGCGTTGCCGCGAGCGTAGTCACGAGTCCCCACAGCAGGGCCAACCCCATGGTCATCACCATGACCGCCTCCGCTCGCCCGGGTCCGGTCGTCGGTCTTCTGTCACGGTAGCCCACCGTTGCCACGGTCACCGCGGCCCAACGTATGGCGTCCGGCAGGTCCGCAAACACTTCGTGAGTGATGACGCGAACCGTCGTAAAGCCGGCGTCCCGAAGCCGCCCAATGTCGCTCTCGTCGCCGTGGGAATCACCCGCCACGCCGCGGAACGGATCGCCCTTCGCGACAATCACGCTGCCATCCGGCTCCGCGTAAGTCTCCCGGGCCACGATCCCCGGGTTTCCGACCCATTCCTCGTCCAGCGGCAGGAGCGCCCGGGTTTCGAGCCAGTATATGCTTGTCCCGGCGACGATGATCATCGCTGTGGTGAATAGGCAAATCCGGAGTAGCGGCCAGAGCCCCACGTCCTGGCCGGTAGGTCTCGTGTCGTCGTCTATGGCTGGGGCGTCTTCCATCGCGGCGCCTCTCAAGTCGTCGTCGGGCGTGGCGTGTATCGCGCACACGCCAGTGATTGGACCACGGAGGCGCCCCGCCGGCAAGCAACAGACGCCCTGTCCGCCCGGTCACCGAGGCCGGTGGGCGACGACCAGATCGTCATCCCCGCCTTACGGATCGGCCCGCCGTGTCGTAGACTGCCCCGACGCGACCACCGCAGGACGGAGCACGCGATGACACCGCAGGCCGCACTGATAGAGCGCGACAGACAGGTAGCTCTCGACCTACTAAAACCCAGCGACCGCGATCTTCAGCACGGCCTGGAGCTGCACGCCGACGCCCTCGTGATCGAGTCGTACGGCTTCAGCCCGCGCTGTGCGCCCGACGGCGCCGCCGTGGCAGCCGCGGTCGAAGCGGGCGCGTCCGAGACGGAGCTACAGGACATCACGGAAGACATGCGCATGACGCGATGCGTCACCGACGCGCATGAGCGGACCGAGTTCCAGGCGGCGTGGGAGGCGTCGGGGGTCACCTGCATCATGCAGAACGCGGGCGAGGAGGGTCAGGATCCGCTGCGCCTGATCAAGCGCCTCGCGCGGTACACCTACGTCACCGACATGATGCGCGAGTTCCTCTCGAAAGCCGTGACGCCGGACGACATCGTGGACGCGAAGGCGAGCGGCAGACACTGCCTATACATGACGGGCAACGGCGTGCCGCTCACGCAGGACTGGGTATCTGTCGAGGACGAACTGCGCTATGTACGCGTCTTCTTCCAGTTGGGCGTCAGGATGATGCACCTGACGTACAACCGGCGGAACATGATCGGCGACGGCTGCGCCGAGGCGGGCAACGCCGGCCTCAGCGACTTCGGCCAAGCCGTCGTGAAGGAGATGAACCGCGTCGGCGTGATTGTGGATGTCGCGCACTCCTCGTGGCAGACCGGCATCGACGCCGCGACCGCATCCGACAAGCCGATGGTCGCCAGCCACTCGGGCTGCGCCGCCCTGAGCGACCACTACCGCTGCAAATCCGACGACGTGATGCGCGCGATCGTCGACACTGGCGGCTACATCGGCGTCTGCTGCATCCCGCGCTTCCTCGCCGGAGACGGCGATATCACCACGATGCTCGACCACATCGACCACATCGCGGGCAAGTTCGGAGCCGAGCACGTCACGATCGGCACGGACGTCGCGTACGGCTCAACTGCGGGCGCCGACGAATGGCGCAAGATCCCAAGCAGGCGTCGCAAGCGGACGGCGTGGGAGATGTACTGGCGTCCCAACGACGGGCTCGGCGCCCCCGAGTGGCGACAGGAGAGCCAGACGCGCAGCATGGCGTGGACGAACTGGCCCATGTTCACCGTTGGCATGGTGCAGCGTGGCTACTCCGACGACGACATTCGCAAGATACTCGGCGGCAACGTACTCCGCGTCGCGAAAGCCGTATTCCCGGCGTGACGCATCCCACGAAGCGAGGCACGGCGATGATGGCACGCAGACTGCTCCTCGGGATTCTCATATCGTGCGCCGCCGGTGCGTTCTATGTTCCGGCGTGGGCGTCAGCGATCCCGCCGTTCCCCGTTTCTGGCGACGCCACCGCGGACAAGCCGCAGTCCAAGTGCTGGCATCACGATGGGTCGTGGTGGGCGATCCTGTCCGACGGCGTCGAAGGCGCGCGCTTCTACCGCCTGGGAGATGACGGCGTCTGGGGCGCGGCCACCTTCCCGGATGCCCTCGTCCGTCGAGGCGCGGCCACGCGGGCGGATGTCGTGTCCTCCGGCGACCGACTCACCGTCCTGGCGTGGGACGACGCGGCGCCGGCACTCTACCGGTACGACTTCGAGCCCTGGTCCGGCTTCTACCGCCGTCGGACTGCCGCGCCTGAGTCGGCGGGTTCGCCTCTCGACCCACCCGCGCCTCCGCCCACGCCGCCCGGCTTCCCGCTGGCGCCGGCTGGCGTCCCTGTCGCGCCGTCGCCGGGCGTGCCGTTCGCGCCACCCGGTCTGCCCCTCGCTCCGGTCGCCGCCCCGCCGCTTGGCGGCGAGTTTGCGCCCATTCCGGTTGGCCCCCCGTCCGCGACCGTCAGCCTGCCGCCGGGCCACGAGACGGCGACCGTCGCGGTTGACTCGCGAGGGCTCGCGTGGGTAAGCGCCGTGGTGGACGGTCGTGTGCTGGTGATGGCGCACGGAGCGTCGAAGCCTGCTGTGCGTGCGCGAGGAGTTGGCGAGGACGACATCTCCGCGGTCGTGGCGTTCGGTGGCGCCAAACCGCGTGTTGGCGTCTTCTGGAGCGACCAGAACGCGCAGGCGTTGGCCTTCGCGTACCGCGACGACACGGATTCACTCGGTGACTGGAATCCACGTGAGGTGGTCGCGCGCGGCGGCCACGTCGCCGACGACCACATCAACATGGCGACGGCGTCCGATGGCACGCTGTTCGTCGTGACGAAGACGAGCGTCGACGACGTCCCGCGCCCAGTCGACGGCCCCACGCAAGCGCAGATCATCCTCAACGTCCGAGCGCCCGACGGCGTCTGGTCGATTGCGGATGTGGCGCCCGTGACCGACGTGTTCACGTCGAGGCCCATCGTCGTCCTGGACGAGGATCACGATGTGCTCTACGTCGTGTACCGCCACGGCCCCGAGATCGTGTACAGATCGTCCAGGCGCGACGCCCTCGACTTCGGGAAAGCCGCCGAGGTCGCGCTATCGGAGCCGGGCGTCACGCTGCGGAACGTCACCGGTCCCAAACACGCGGTGGGAGCGCAGACCGGCTTGCTCGTCATGGCGACGGGTTCCGACGGCCTCGCGTACTCCACGGTGCTGCCGCTGTCTGGTGGCGCGGCCGACGGGCGTTGATGGCGACAGGGCTCCACGCCGTCTACGAAGGCGCGATGTCGTAGCCCCGGTCGACCAGCCACGGCAGGAAGCGTTCGGTGATACGCGCGGCCTCGTCCTCCGGCAGCTTATCTCGCCAGCCATCCGGGACGCCGCGACCCGCCGAAATGTGATGGTGGTGGAGCAGCGACTCCTGCACGGCCCAACCCGCGTCTCGGACCTGCGCGGCGAAGGCGTCGGCCCGCGCGGGCGACTCCTTGCGCAGTGCGGTGAGCGCTCGTGCGAGTTCTCGTCGCGCGGCCTGCGTGATCTTCTCCGCGCTCTCCAGGCGGCACTCGGCGTGCACCGCCTCAAGGGTCGCGGATCCGGGGTCCAGACCGAGGAACATGGCTGCGTCGTGGATCGCCGCCGGGAGATCGCCGTACACGTCCTCGTACCGTTGCCACAGGAAGCACTCGCGATGCTCCGAGCGAAGCGCGTCCAGGCGGTCGTACCACTCCACGCCCAGCTCGAGCTGGTCCATCAAGTCGTCGCCCGTAGCCGCGAAGGCGCGTTTGATGGAGACCGCTACGTCGCGAAGATCGCGGTAGACGTACAGCACCCGAAGCCGACCCGTCGCGAGCAACTCGGGCGCCGCGTCCAACGCCTCGTGCGTCTTGACTACCCGCCACGCATCGTCGGCCGCCCACTCATGTAGCTGCCCGACCTTGATCCGGCGAGGGTTCTCCTCGTCGGCCGTGATGAAGGCATGGGCCTCCCCCGTTCCCGTCTTCTCGACCAGGCAGCGCGCGACGTTGTACTGCAACGTCGAACCGGCGCGCGGCATACCGTTGCATATGGCGAGCATGCTCCGCCTTCTGACATCTGCGACCGTGCGAGCTTAGCCCCGGGCCGGAATCGCCCAGTTCGCGCGCCAGCGGGAGTCTGCGGGTGGCCCGTCGTCCGAGGTCTGCATAGACGCGAAATCCGGCAGCATCGGCCGAATCTCCTCGTCCCATATCACCTCGATGTCCTCGTACGTAAGCGCCGGCCCGGCTTCGCGCGCATCGTATTCGGCGATGAGCGCTGCCGCCTGCTCCGCGAGCATCTCCACGATGTCGCCCACCATGAGTTCGCCCAGACGCCGATCCGACGTGTCGTTGTAGTCGCCCATCGCGAAGTGCGGCGCGCCCGAGTCGTCCGTGGGCATCCGCGACAGATCGACGCAGTCCGGCTCGACGGCCCACAGGAGCGTCGTCTCCCCACGTCCCGCGTGACCGCCCATCCCCTTCCCATCCGGGAAGCGTGATTCGGGCTCTGCCGTGCCGATGACGCTGAACAGCCGAACGGACACGTGTGCCCGCATCACATCCAGCACCCGTGGCACGTCGAGGCGATGCGGCCCCGAGTGGCCGGAGAACAGAAGCGCGCCCTTGAATCCGAGAGCGTCGACGGCGCGGATGTGGTAGCACAGGTTCTTGAGGAACATCCACGCCGGAAGCGCCGTCAACCACGGGCGAGCGTCGCCCACGCGCTTGTGGGCCCACGTCCCGTATCCGCCTTGCTCGTGGATATGCCAGTAGTTCGCCGGCGTTACGATGCCGCCGTGGCGCTCCGCGGCCAGAACGGACGTCGAGTGCGCCCGCAGGGCGTCCATGCCCACGGCGTTGAGCGGCCCGTGCGGCTCACACAAGCCGTAGGGCAGGTACACGATTGGGCGCTGCTCGAACGCGGCCTCCAACTCATCGGGGAACATCCGCTCCCATCGGACCTCTCGCCTCGCCATCGGTTCCTCCTGTGGATGACTTCGATCGCTGCGGGCGTGCACGACGCTCGATGCAGGCCGGACCCGCGTAGGATAGCACGCGGCGACGCGTGGCCTGTCCCGACTACTCCGGCGCGTCTTCTCCCGCCTCTTCTCGCGCCTCTTCTCCCGCCCACACGAACTCGCCGGTCTCGATGCCCCAGTCCCCGCCGAAGAGGCCCGCGACGCGTACCCCATCCGAACCTTCCGTGAGGAACTCCGGCCCGAGGACGATGGCGTCCGGGTACGCCACGCCCGACACGAAGTACGGCAGGCGTTCGGTCAGGCGCATACCTGCGATGCCCGTGCCCGTCACGACGCCGACGAGGCCGTCTTCCGTACCGGCGATCGGCCGGACGAACAGAGCCGCGAGGTCATCGCCGACGACCTCCGTATCACCAACCGTGACGCTGCCACGACGCACAACGATGGGACTGTCCGGGAGGAGTCGATTCCACGCGCCGTTCGTGTCCGCGGCACCGTATAGGATGATGTTCCTCTCCGCGACCATGCCGTCTGTCAGGGCGTCGTCCGAGACCACGTCGACCGACCCGTTTCCGCGGTACCAGAACGCCTCCGCGTCATGCCGCGCCTTGGTGTAGGACCAGTCGTTCTCGGCCTCGGAGCCAACCGTGCCGTACACGAACGCCATCCGGCGACGGAACGCCTGCTTGAACGGCCCGTAGCGGCGCGGCCCCTTCAGGCTTGCGATGGGCGCGCCGATCTCGGCCCACGAGTCGCCATCGCGCGCCAGCCAGATCGCGCCGGCATCGGTCGGGGCGATCTGTGCGAGCGCCTGCCCGTCGAGTTCTACGGTGATCCCGTCGCCGGGCATCACGTGGCGGGTATCGAGGCGCAGCCGCGCGACGTTGACCGTAGTGCCGGTGAACGCGCGGCGATGGGGATCGTGGCGCATGTCCACGGAGGCGGGGCGGCCCATCTCGCGCTGCGCCTCGATTGCGACCCAATGCGCCGACGCCGACACCGATGGGTTCGCCGTCGTGAACCGCACGTCACGGACCGCGTCGGCGCGCGGCCGCACGGACCTGGCGAACAGGTCGAACATCGGCGCCCAGTCGACGCAGTCTGCGCCGGGCTCGTCGTCGTTCCCCCACCAGTGCCCTGCGTCCGGTTGTTCGTGATACGTGAACGCTCGGTGGAACGGCTCCAGCGCTTCGACCATCGTGCGCGCCTGCTCCGGTCCCACGTTGTCGTCGTCCGCGCCGTGCAGGACGTAGACGCCCAGAGGGTCGAGGTTTTCCACGAGCGAGAGCGTGTCGCTGGGGCCGCCCGCGCGCCGCAGGAGCGCGTCCATTGCGCCGGCTTCGTCGGTCGCGCCTCTGCGCGCGTAGGAACGGAAGCTCACCCACCCCGCGCTGGGACCGACGGCCGCGAATCGGTCGGGGTACGTCACCGCGACGTGCCACGCTCCGTGACCGCCCATCGAGTGGCCGGTCAGATACGTGCGCGTCGGATCTGTGTGAAGCGTCCGCTGCGCGATGTCGAGGACCTCCAGCGCATCGTCGCGTCCCCAGTCCTCCCAGTCGAAGCCGTACGGCCGCCGGTTCGTCGGGGCGACGATATGCCCCCAGGTCTTGCCAGAGTAGGCGTCCGCCTGGCCGATGGCCTCGACCCCCGCGCCGTGAAGCGTCAGGAACAGCGCGGGGGCGGCGTCGGCGACCGGGCGCGCCGGCTGGACGGCGTAGTACTGGACGCTCCCGTCGATCTCGCTCACGAACGTGCGCTTGCGGCTCTCGTGCGGCTGGCGGACGCGCAGGGACACCTCCGCCGCGTCCGAATTCCCATGCCCGTCCGCCACACGAAGCGTTACGGGCAGCGCGTCTCCGTCCGTGATCGCCGACGCGTTGATGGGGAACGCGACCTTACGCGCGCTCATCGCGGGTACCGACGGCATCGGCGTGTCGGATTCGACCCAATCCCCGACTCCAACCGTCAGAAGGCCGAGGGTGAGGGGGCGGTCGGACGCGTTGATGACGATGACGGCTCCGAGCGTGTCCGCGTCCTCACCCACGACAAGATCGGGCAACGTGGCGTCGTCGACGTTCAGCATCACGGGCGCGCGTGGAGTGACAAGCTGGGCGCGAAAACCGCCGCGCCGGGAGTTGAACAGCAACTCGTTGGAGCCCGCGCGCAATAGCACGGGCAGCCGCCAGTAGCCATACCTGTACGGGTTACCCGGGTAGAGTCGGCCGTTGACGTAGACCGCGGAGTGCCCCTGCGCTTCCAGGAGCATCACGGTGTCCGCTTCCCGCTCCACGGTAACGACGGCGTAGCCGCCGCGGAACTCGCTGCCTCGGAACCATCCCTCGTCGTTCGCCGACGTGGCTGACCACGTGAGGGTCGACCCGTCGGGATGCGTGACCACGTCCCCCTCGGCGGGCGTCGTCCACTCACCCGACACGATGAGCGCCTCGACCGCGTCCGTGTGCAGAGGCGATCGACCGCCCCTCCCGGGCGATGGCAGGACGAGCGCCTCGGTGAGGGGGATGCTCTCTTGTGCGACGGCGCTCGCGACCAGCGCTGTCATCAGAATCACGGGAATGGCTCGCACGGGCTTCTCCGTCTCGGTACGAGTGTTCACGCGTTGCGAGCCGCGGACGGCTCGCGCGGGTTCAGACGTTTCTGCTGTCGAATTGCGGGTGGTACACCTCGTGGAAGAACGACTTCTTGTCCTCGGGCAGGCCGTCCACGACCTCTTTCGATATGGCGCCCGGGTGGTGATGCCGCACGCAGACGTGGTTGTACGCGTAGAAGATCGCGAGCCGGTCGTTGTCCTCGTTGGTCCACGGCGCGCGCGAGTGGCGACACGCCTCCGCGAACGCGAGTATCGACCCGGGTGGGCAGCTATATGTCTCGAAGTAGGGCGGCCGGAGTTCGTTGAACGCCTCCGGCACGGGCCACGTGTTCGCCTTGTGCGAACCCGCCATGAACACCGTGCCTCCCTGCCACTCCCTCACCTCTTCCAGCTCGAACACGACGCGGAGCATGCCCGAGTAGATCTGCCCGTCGTGGTAGTTGTAGTTGTAGTTCGGGTAGACGGTCTTGACTCCGCCGTGCGGGAAGATCTTCGCCTCGTCGTGGGCCGTTCGGTGTGAAGCGAAGGCGCTCTCCAGGCGTACGCGCTCGCGCCGATGCTCCAGCACGTCACTCACGATGTCCATCACCTCCGGGTGATCTATGAGCTTCGACCCCGGGCCTCCAGGCAGGGCGCGTTCGTGTGGCGCCAGCGACTCCCGATCCGTGCGGAGCTTCTCGCAGTACTCCTTCAGTTCTCCCACGAGGTCGGGCTCCAACACCCCCGGCTTCAAGACATAGCCCTTCAGGTCGAAGAAGAACTTCTGCTCGTGCGTCATGCCCTCTATATCCTCCCTGCGCGACTGGGCCGACTCCCCGCCGGCGTCCGAAGGTGTCGCGACTCGGACAACGATATGCCCGTCGCTGATCTCGGGCAACGCCGTTCGGAGGCAGATGCCGCGCGGCGGCGAGCGATGTATACCATGTGCGGAGCGACGCCCGCGGTGAGTTGGCGACACGCGCGCGGGAAGTCTGCGTGCGGCTAGTGGGCCGACGTGCCGGGCGCAGATTCCTGCAAAATCCGGCGGCGTCGCGCATCTCCATGCTGGAACACGCATCTCAACGGGCACTGTAAGCGCCATGGCCGATCGCACGGGATTCGAACGACGCCTTCTGGAGCAGGTCGACACGATCGCGGCCATCGGTCGGGCTATGGGCCCGCGCGATCGGGACGATGTCGATGACCTCGTGCAGGAGGTACTCCTGCGTGCCTGGGCGAACCGGGGCACGCTCCGCGATCAGGCGAAGCTTCCGCATTGGGTGGCCATCATCGCCCGCAACACGGCGCGTGAGTTAGGTCGCCGCTCCGCTCCCACGCCTGCGGGCATCCTGCCGGACGAGCCGTCCCAGGCGCCCTCGGCTCTGGAGTCCATGCAGACGGCGGAACGGTGGGAAACGCTCCTTCGGGCGCTGGACGCGCTGGACGACACCGACCGACGGCTCCTGATCGCGCGGTACGCCGACGAGGAGCCCTATGCGGACCTGCAGGCCGAAGCCGGCTTCACCTACGCGGCGGTGACGACACGGATACACCGCGCGAAGCGGCGCGTCCGCCGGGCCCTCGCCCACGCCGTGGGGTCGGCTCTTGCGCTACTCGTCGGGACGCGACCCCGAGCCTTTGGGCAGAGCCCGGCCGCTATAGGAGGATCGCGCGCGATGCTATCGATCATTGCAGCGGCGAGCGCCGTTTTCATCGCTGGCGTGGGTCTGAGCAGCTACCGTGACACGGCGGGGCCCGGCGACACCGACGACGCGGCGATCGTCGCGACGGTCACAGCGGGAACGCCGGCCGCGAGCGAATCCCGGGATGTCGCGGCGACGCTGGCCACGATCAGCGACGCGTCTCGCGCGTACGAGGCGGCGCTGAGCAGCTATTCCGCGTCCTTCATGATGACGAAGGTGTACTTTCCGTCGCGACAGCGCGCGCGGCGGGCCCTAGAGGCGGCCGAGCAGTACATGGACGGCGGCACGGAGCCACCGACCGGGTACCTGGACTCCCTGCGCGCAGAGGTCCGCGATCCCTCGATCGGCGGAAAGGCAATCGTGACCAGTGGAGCGTTCTGGGAAGACGGGTCGGTGCAGGCGGCCGACTGGACGGAGCACTGGACGCCGGATGGCTTCGAGGCGCGCCGCAAAGCCATCACGGACCAAGAGGTCGCCGTCGAGACGTTATACCTGGATCTGGACAGACCTGAGCCGCCGCGAACGGGGACCGGTGACCGGTTCCGCGGCGAGGAGTTCCGCCTGAAGCGTTGGTCGAGCTTCATCGGGACGCCCATCGCGGAGTTCCTTGCCGGGGAGGTAGGGCCGCTGCTGTCTGTTGCCGTTGTGGACGAAGTGGTCGAAGGCGACGTGTGCTACCGCATACGGGCGGTACGGCTTCATCCCGGCGGCGCGCCGAACGAGACCGACACGATCGAGCTGCTCATCAGCGCGGAGCGTGGCTACCTGCCCCTGGAGATCCTCACCGAAGGGCCCGGCATACGGACGGTCACTCAGGCGGAAATCGAGCTTCACGAGTCGGGTATCTGGATGCCGGTCGGCGGCCGTTCCTGCATGTACATTGGGGTGGACGACGAGGAGGAACTAAGCGCTGAGACCTCCGTGCAGTTCCTCGACATACAGCGGAGCGTGGCTATCCCGGAGACGTTCGCGGCGCTCCCGCAACCCGGTAGCGAGGAGCGCGCGCGCGTGCTGCAACGTCTGGAGCGACAGCGAGAGCGCGCGCTGCAAACGGAGCAGCGAGAGCGAGAACGCGTGCTACGGCGTGCTGAGTAGCGCTGGGCAAACCGCGACGGCCGGCGCGGCGCCGACTCCCTCCGCGCCTACTGCGAGTACCTGATGAAGAGGACCATGCCGGGCCACTGCACCTCAATCCCGTGGTGGACGGTATCGCTGTACGTGTACAGGGTGTTCACGCCTTGTCGGATGAGCGAGACGGGTACGGGAATCGCGTCATGGCTCAGGTCGTGATCTCTGCCGATCCGGTCCACGAGCTTCTCGTCGTTGATGCCGATCTCGTCTGCGCCGAGCCCGTGCCATGTCGTCATGACGATGCGCGCGTCCACCGCGCGGGACAGGTCGTGCGTCACGTCCACCTTGCACTCGTGTCGCTTCCCGGCGCGCGTGGACCAGAGTGGCGGAACGTCGTAGGGCGCATACATGTGTATGGGGTCAGGTCGCGTGAAGCGGAGGCCGTCTAGCGCTGGCGTGACATAGTGCATCCCCGTGTCGTCCACGATACGCGCCAACGTCGCGATCTCCCGGTCCTGCGTTGGAACCCAGTCGTTGTCCCAAATCACGGCGTATGGTGGCCGCTCCGCCGTCCCGAGGTGTCCGCGTAGGGAGCCGTATAGGTGGTGCCGATGCCAGGTGTCGCACGCGCCCTCGCCCGCAAGGTCGAAGTCGCTATAGCGCGCGATGAACTCCACGCGCGCGACGCCGGCCGAGTCCGTCTCAGCCTCGAACCGCGCGCCCGGGTCAACGCCGCCGCCGGGTGATGGCGACACGACGCGTCCCGTAGCGTGCGGCTTGTCGGAGCCGTAGTGAACGCGGAACACCGCGCCGTAGACGAGCCACTGCGGCCACCACGCCCCCAAGGACGTCCCGGCCGCGCACGTGAACTCGAACGTGCTGGAGCCCTGACGGAACTCGCTCAGTTCCAACGACACGCGCGGGTACCGCATGTACTGGTATTCGCCCGGAGAGCCGCCGCGGCCGGCGTCTCCAGGGATCGCCGTTGACTCGGGGATGACGCGCCACGGCCCACCGTTCACGCGGATGCTCTTGGCTCCGGTCCCCCCGTGACAGAGGAGCATCTCGATTTCGGCCTCGATCTGCGTGGCGCCGTCGAGATCGCCGATCTCTACCGTGTTGATGGCGTTTGGCAGGAAGGCGCGGGCGCGCTCGTCCTCCACATCTGGGCCGGTGACGCGTTGCCACTTGCCGTCTGGCTGCCAACCGTATTCCCGGAAGACGGCGCCTGCTTGGAGTGCCGGTGAGTCATCCACGTGGACTGTCTCCTATGGCTTGCTGCGCGCGCGGATAGGCCCCGCCCTCGCATCGTAAATGGAGGCGCGGGGCCAGGGAAGGCCGGTGTCCAGACGCCCAGCCGTGGATTCCTGAGAGGCCGCCTCGGCGCCTCGCGGTAGCAGGCCGACGCGATGTCCGGCTACACCTAGTCCGAACAAGCCGCCTGACGCGCCCGAGCGTGACCCTGGCGTCCCCTATCATGCAGTGGCTCCTCATTCCGGCCGGCGTCGCCATCGGGGCTCTGGGCACGCTCATCGGCGTCGGGGGCGGGTTCCTGCTCATCCCGCTCCTCATCTACGTCTATGACTACCCGCCAGCCACGGTGGCCGGCATCTCGCTGACCGTCGTCCTGGGGGCGAGCGCGTCCGGGTCGATCGCGTACGCTCGCCTGCGACGGACCGACTATTACTCCGCGCTGCTGTTCGCCGCGGCGGCTTTGCCCGGCGCCACGCTGGGAACCTACGCGGGGAGCCTCATCCCCAAGGCCGTGTTTCACGGCGTGTTCGGCGCATTCCTGAGCGCGGCCGCCGTATGGATCTGGGTGTCGCAGCGTGCCAGCGTCGCGCCCGCCAACCTCGGAGCTACCGACGGCCACCGCCGGAAGTTCTCGGACGCCGACGGCGTCGAATACGACTATGCGTACAGCCGCCCGCTGGGCGTCGGAATCAGCGCGACGGTTGGGTTCGTGGGCTCGTTGCTGGGCGTCGGTGGCGGGATCATCCTCGTGCCGTCGTTCGTCCGGTGGCTGAACTTCCCGCCGAAGGTGGCTACCGCGACGTCTCAACTCATGGTGATGATCTACGCGCTCAGCGCCGTGACGCTGCATCTGTCGATTGGGTCGCTCCGGGAGCACGCCGGGCAGGCGGCGATGCTGCTGGTCGGAGCCGTTGTCGGGGCGCAGATTGGCGCGCGACTGTCCCGACGCGTGCGGGGTAAGGCGTTGCTCAGGGTGCTGGCGGCAGCGGTCGCGGTCGTTGGAGCGCAGCTCATTCTCCGCGCGATGACTGGCTAACGCGGGCCGCTGTCATCGCCGTTCCGGCGGCCGGGGAGCGCCTTGCAGCGTCCGCCCGTGTGCGTGCATTGTCCCGTCATCGACTTCGCTGACGTCCAGTCACGGCGTACGGAGAACCGCCATGCTGTCACAGAACTATCCCGAAGCGCGCCTCGGCGAGTTGCTAGTCGCGCGCGATGACTGGCGCCCCTACCCAGGCGTACGCGAACGCGACGCATGGGAGCGACTGCCCGACGCGATACGCGCGAAGCACATCGCGGACGGTGAGCGATACCTCGACCACGACTGGCCGACGGTCCTCGCGACGCGCTTCCTCGACTACGTGCGTGACGGCGACCGGGACCGCATGCAACGCGCCAGCTTCGGCCGACGCAGCGCGTTGGTCGCGTTGGTCCTGGCCGAGTGCACGGAGGGCTCCGGCCGGTTCGTGGACGACATCACGAACGGCATCTGGGCGATCTGCGAGGAGTCGTACTGGGGCGTCTCGGCGCACATCGGTGTGCAGAAGGCGGGCTCGGGGTTGCCGGACGTCTCCGAGCCAACCGTGGACTTGTTCGCCGCGGAAACGTCGGCGCTTCTGGCCTGGGTCGGGTACCTACTCGGCGACGAACTCGCGAGCGTGTCGCCTCTTATCCCGGCGCGCATGACGGCCGAGATCGACCGGCGCATCCTCACGCCGCTGCTGGAGCGCGACGACTTCGGTTGGATGGGCTTCGGCGGGCAGCGCGTCAACAACTGGAACCCGTGGATCGCCTCGAATTGGATCGCATCCGCCCTGCTCTGTGAGGCCGACGCCGAACGCCGCGTCGCGCTCGTGGCGAAGGCGATGCGGTCGCTGGATAACTTCATCGACCCGTATCCGCGCGACGGCGGCTGCGACGAGGGCCCGAGCTACTGGGGTGCCGCGGGCGCGGCGATGTACGTCTGCCTGGAGCTGCTACACAGCGCCACGAACGGAGGCGTCGACGTGTTCGGCGACAAGCACATCGCGGACATCGGTCGCTTCATCTACCGAGTCCAGATCGCGGGGCGCTACTTCGTGAACTTCGCCGACGCCCCGGCTCTCGTGAGTCCCTCGCCGGCAACCGTCTACTGCTATGGCGCGCGCATTGCCGACGAGCGGATGATGCGCCTGGGCGCGTGGGCCGCTGCTGATCAAGGCGTCTCCGAGCGCGGGTACTCCGGCGCGCTGGGCAAGCAGTTGCAGGGCCTGTTCGCCACGGAGGGCCTCACGGAAACGGACACGTCACCGCCGCTGCCCCGCGACGTCTGGCTGAACGAGATCGAGGTGATGGTCGCCCGCGATGTCGAGGGGTCCTCCGACGGGTTCTTCCTCGCGGCCAAGGGCGGTCACAACGCGGAGAGCCACAACCACAACGACGTCGGGAACTTCGTCGTCTACATCGACGGCAAGCCCGTGATCGTCGACGCGGGCGTCGAGGCGTACACGAGCAAGACGTTCAGCTCGCGCCGCTACGAGATCTGGACGATGCGGTCGCAGTACCACAACCTACCGTCCGTGAACGACGTCGAGCAGACCGCGGGCGGCCAGTCCGCGTCGGCCGATGCCGTGTACACCTGCGAAGGGCGTTCGGCGAGCGTGTCGATGAACATCGCGGGAGCGTACCCGGACGATGCGGGCATCGATGGTTGGCGCCGCGCGATCCGGCTCGATCGCGGCGAGCGCGTATCGGTCGAGGATGAGTACGAGCTGAGCGGGGACCCCGACTCGCTAACGTGGAGCCTGCTCACCGCGTGCCGCCCGACCCTCGGGGCGCCGGGCGTCATAGAACTCGGCGAGGAGCCCCTGGCCGATGGACGAGTGTCCGGCGTGGCTAGGCTGCTCTACGATGCGAACACGCTGGACGCCACGATCGAGGAAGTGACCATAGAAGACGGCCGGCTCGCGGGCATCTGGGGCGATCGGTTGGCGCGCATCGTGCTCGCCTCTCGCACTCCGGTAAGCCATGGTGTGTGCGCGTTCACCGTCACCCGCTGACGTCCATCCTCGCCATTGGAGCCACCTGCATGGCGCCCAACGCGCAGACACGATGGGACGACCTCCGCGATTACGCCGAAAGGCTGTTCCTCTCCAAGGACGCGGTTGGCGGGGCCATCGGCGTAGTCGCCGACGGGGAGACGTCCTCGGCGGGATTCGGCGTCACCAACGCCGAACACCCGCTGGACGTGACCACGGACACGCTGTTCCAGATCGGCTCCATCACCAAGACGATCACCGCGACGGTGATGATGCGTCTGGTGGAGCAGGGCAAGCTCGACCTTGACGCGACCGTCCGCACGTACCTGCCGGAGTTCCGAGTGCGTGACGAAGAGGCGTCGCAGCGCGCGACGCTTCGGAGCCTGCTTACGCACACGGCGGGATGGACCGGGGACTTCTTCGCGGACACCGGCCAGGGCGAGGACGCGAGCCGCCGTTACGTCGAACAGATGGCGGACCTGGAGCAGTTGGCGCCGCTTGGAGAGGTGTACTCCTACAACAACGCCGGATTCTATCTCGCCGGGCGAATCGTCGAGGTCGTGACTGGAAACGCGTTCGAGACCGTTGCGCGCGAGTTGGTCCTTGAGCCCATCGGCATGGAGCGCGCCTACATGGCGCCGCTGGACGTGATGACGCATCGGTTCGCGTCGGGTCACACGGCGGGCGACGACGGGCCGAAGGTGGCGCGCCGATGGGATCTACCCCGAGCGGCGTGGCCTGCGGGCGGCGTGGCGTGCAGCATCGACGACCTGCTGCAGTACGGTCGGTTCGCACTAGGCGACGGCACGACGGAGGATGGCGAGCGCATCTTGACGCCCAGGAGCATGGCGCTCACGCGCACGCCACAGATCGCGGTGCGCGAGCGCGCGTCGTGCGGGATCGCGTGGCACATCCGCAAAGTCGAGGGCGTCACGCTCGTCGAGCACAGCGGGGGCACGAACGGCCAGTACGCGTTCCTGTCGGTGGCTCCCCAACGCGGGTTCGTCCTCGCCTCGCAGGTGAACTCCCCGGCGGCGATCGGGAAGGTGCACGACTTCGCGCTGGAGACGTTCCTCGGCATCTCCTCGCCGAAACCCCAGGCAATCGAGCCCACGCCCGACGAATTGGCGGCGTTCGTCGGCACGTACCGGCGCGAACCCGCCACTATGGAGCTTGGCATGGTCGGCGCGCGGTTGGTCGCAGTCGTGACATCGCACTGGGGGTTCCCCGACAAGGACAAGCCGCCGACAGAGCCGTACCAGCCGTTCTCGGTGACGCCGTGCGGCCCGGCCACGCTACTCATCACTGATGGCAGCGCAAAGGGCAGGACGATGGACGTGATACGCAGTGGCGACGGCTCGATACGCTGGATTCGTCACGGTGGCCGGCTGTACCGCAAAGACGGCTGACCCTCTGGATCACACAGGAGGACGCGCGCATGAAGATCACCGCCGTGAAGTCGTTCGTCGCGCCTTCCGGCCACTTCTTCGTCAAGGTCGAGACGGACGCGGGGATCTACGGCCTCGGGGAGGGCGGCCTGAAGCGACGCGGACGCGCGATGGCGGAGGTCGTGCGGTGGTTCGAAGAGGCGCTCATCGGCGAAGACCCGTTCCGCATCGAGCATCTATGGCAGGTGATGTTCCGCGGGGGCTTCTTCCCGGGAGGTGTCGTCCAGTCCGCTTCCGTCAGCGCCGTGGACATCGCGCTGTGGGACATCAAGGGCAAGGCGCTCGGCGTGCCCGTGTACGAACTACTCGGCGGACGCACGCGGGACAAGGTAGTCTGCTACCCCCACACGGGCGGCCGAACGCCGGCGGATTTGGTCGACAACTGCCGGCGCGCGCAGGACGCCGGCTGGCGTTTCCTCCGATGGTCGATCAACGACCCGTTGAACGGCGTGGGCGGCGGCTCTCGTCTGGAGCCGGCCCGCGGGGTTCACGATGGCGTCTCCAAGGTCCGCGCCGTGCGGGAGGCGTTGGGCGACGAGATCGAGATACTCATCGATGTGCACACGCGACTCGATCCCCCGGCGAGCATCCAGTTCTGCAAGGGTGTCGAGCAGTACCGCCCGTTCTTCATCGAGGACCCGCTACGGTCGGAGAACATCTCCAGCCTGCGGCTCGTACGGCAGCAGACATCCGTGCCGCTGGCGATCGGCGAGCAGTTCGACAGCAAGTGGACCTTCCGCGAGGCGATCGAAGACGACCTGATGGACTACTGCCGCGTGGACGTGTGCATCGCGGGCGGCCTTACCGAGGCGCGCAAGATCGCGGCCATGTGCGAGACGCACTACATTCACCTCGCGCCGCACAACCCGCTCGGGCCAGTGTCCACAGCGGCGTGCCTGCATCTGTGTCTCGCGTCGCCCTTGGTGGGCGTGCAGGAATTGCCGCGGCCGCCGATGTCGTCCTTCACGGACGCGTTCCCGGTACAGATGCCGTTTGCCGACGGGCACCTGCTCGTGCCGGACGCGCCCGGGTTGGGCGTGGAGTTCGTCGAGGAGGCGCTCGAGAACGAGGCCCCAGCGCCGACCCCACCGCACGGCCTCATGCGCGACGACGGCTCATACGGCAACTGGTAAGATCGGCGCGACGACCCGCCCGCACGCGGCCGCGGTGTCGGGCGCCGGAAGCTCCAGGGCTGCTCCTCGTACAGTGATTCCCCTTACATTCGTCCTCGGCGCCGGGCATCCGAACGGTCGTACTCGTCCGCGCGAATGTCGCCCCGGCGTCGGGCGCCCACCATCGGCGCCCGCCGGCACGCGTGACCACAAGGGTTGCTGCCCTCGCGCGATCCGCCGCCAGATTACCCTTACGCCCTTTTAGTGGTAATACGCCTACAGGTGGCGCGGGAGTATGTCCGGTATTATTGCGCGTGCCGCAGAATTACCGTATGATGTAGTCAGAGGGAATCGCCGTACGCGTAGCGCGTGGTGACCACGTTCTCCAGCCGACGCAGGTGAGGGAGCGGCCGATGGCAGTCAGCGAGCATACGATCAGAGCCGACGCAGTCCCTGAGGTCGTCGAGCTGCGGGACACGTACCTGAGGGGAGCGGACCTGGATGACGCCAGGCTCTCCTTTGCGGACCTGCGCGAGGCGCAGCTCATGGATGCTACGATGCGCGAGGCCCAACTGAACGGGGCCGACCTGCGGGGCGCTCACCTTTGGCGCGTGGACCTGACGGGCGCGGATCTGCGCACCGCCCGCATGCAGGGCGCACAATTCGGCGACGCTGTGCTCACCAACGCTGATCTGACGGGGGCGACGCTCGCGGGCGCCTGTCTGGAGGGCACGGTTCTCACCGGCGTCACGTTCATCGCCTGCGACCTGACCGGGGCGACCTACGACGATGAGACGATACTGCCCGATGGCTTCCTCCCGGACCAGGCGGGCATGATTCGCATCCACTGGGACCACGAGAAGATCACGCCTACGCCGGCGCGGTGAACCCCGCCGTGACCAAGGTCAATGGCACGGCCCACGCGTAGACGTGGTTCGCGCGCCGGGCGCCTGTTCCGCGCGTCCCGAGCACTCCTTTGCGTCCAGTCACGGCGCGTTTCGTGGTTGGCGCCGTACCCGACAGGTCTACACACGGCCTTGGCCCGCGTAGACCTGTACGCGATACTTGTACCACTTCGGGTTCAGGCGCTACGCGAGGAGTACGGACGCCTTGAGGAGCGTCGTCGAACAGCATACGCCGGTTGTCACGCGCAGCACTGCGATCAAGCACAGCGCGGCCATCCAGATAGAGAACAGCATCTCCCTGCTCCAGCGGCGAGCATGGAACGTGCTGCTTGCCAACGCATACGACAACCTCGGCACGCGCGAAGTCCACTCCATCAAAGTACAGCATCTCGTCGAGGTGCTGGGCTTCCAGAGCAAGAACGAACGCTACCTGAAGGACGCGCTCAAGGCGCTTGCCGGATGCACCGTCGAGTGGAACATCCTCGGCAAGGACGGCACCAAGCGTTGGGGCGTCACGGCGCTTCTCGCCCAGGCCGAGATCGAGAACGGCGTCTGCACCTACGCGTACAGCCCCGTCCTCCGACGTCGCCTCCACAACCCGAACATGTACGCCAAGATCAGCCTCAGCATCCAGAAGCGCTTCAACAGCAAGCACGCGCTGGCCCTGTACGAGCTGTGCCTGGACTACCTCTTCGACGCGCGCAGCTACGGCGAGACGCCGTACATCCCGGTGACCACGTATCGCCGACTGATGGGCCTGGAGGAGGACACGTACGGTGACTTCAAGAGGCTGAATCAGCGGGTCGTCAAGGAGCCGGTCGAGGAGATCAACGACGTCACCGACCTGAGCGTACGCGTTGAGTACCAGCGCAGAAGCCGCCGTGTGGTGGCGGTGAAGTTCCGCATCTGGTGTTCGGTCGAACTGTCCGAGAAGGCCGAGACGCAACCGGTACTGTTCCCCAACGAAACCACCGTGCCGCCGTTGGTCGCGGACCTCATGGAGGCGGGCCTGCCGAAGGAAGAGGCCGCCAAGATATACCAGCAGGGCTTCGACTACGTGAATCCCGGCAAGGGATCCCACCGCACGGACTTCGTGCGCTACGTGACCGAGAAGATCGACCTGTTCCAACGGAAGCAGGACGAAGGCTCCCTGCGGAACCCGGTGGGATTCCTGCTGGAGGCAATCCGCGAGGACTACACCAACCTGGAATACGACGCCCGCGAGAGAGCGCGCCAACGCAAGGTCGTCAACCAGGACGTCGAAACGCTCAGACGCGAGAAAGAGCAGTTGGAGGCGACACGAGACGCCGCCATGGAGGCAGTGTGTGAGCGCATGATGTCCGAGGACCCGGAGTTGGCCGAACGCACGCTCGCGGAACTCCTAGCGGAGAACTCCTTCAGCAAGGCGTACGTGGATCGCGCCCGCACGGCGTTCGAGAACTACCGGGAACGACCGGTCCTCACCGGGGCGATCAACCACAAGCTGCGCGCTGAATACGCCGACCGGTTCCTGCCCATCCAGCGCAAGTACCGGAAGCGCCTCGAGGAACTGGACCAGAAGATCGCCGTCGTCGAAGCCGAATAGCTCGGCCTCGCTCGTAGCGCGCCCTCCCGTTTCGCGTCGGCTTGGCTACTGTATGGACGAAGCCGCCCGCCGTCTGTCGGCGCGCGCGAGGCGGCGGGGATGAGGAAGTCCATGCTACGCCAGATTTCGGCCGGCTCCCGGCGGACACGGAGGCGCCAACCGATCTCCACACACGTGGCGGCCACATGAAGGGCCGAGACTCCTCCCGCCGTAGCGTGACACCGCGCGCGGTCCTGATCGCGCTGCTTCTCACGCCCCTGAACTGCTACTGGATCATGCAAATCGAGGTCGTGTGGTACTCTGGCCACCCGACGTGCGCCTCGATCTTCTACAACGTGGTCTTCAGCCTGCTCGTCGTTATCGGCTGCAACGCCGTGTGGCGCCGACTGATGCCACGTGGCGGCCTGTCTCAGGGCGAATTGCTCACGATATACGTGATGCTGGGGATCGCGTCGACGATCGCCTCGCACGACATGCTACAGATACTCGTCCCGACGGTGACGCACGCGTTCAAGTACGCGACCCCGGAAAACGAGTGGGCGCGGCTGTTTCATCGCATCCTCCCGTCGTGGCTGACGGTGGACGATCCGCAGGTCCTTACGGCCTATTACGAGGGCGACCGCTCGTTCCTCACGCTCCACCACATCCGCGCGTGGACGGGCCCGATGCTCTGGTGGGGCGCGTTCATCTTCGTCCTGCTGTTCGTGATGGCGTGCATCAACACGCTCGTGCGGAAGGCGTGGACCGAGGACGAGAAGCTCAGCTACCCGATGATCCAGCTCCCCCTCGCCCTTACCGACGAGGACGGCGCCAGCGGGCTGTTCCGCAACCGTCTGCTCTGGGCGGGAATCCTCCTGGCGGGGGGCATCGACGTCCTCAACGGGCTCAGCTTCTACCTGCCGTACCTCCCCAGCGTCCCCGTGAAGTACTCGCAGTCGAACATCGGGCGGATGTTCACGACGAAGCCGTGGAACGCGGTCGGATATCTCCCGCTGCCGCTCTATCCGTTCGCGATCGGTCTGGCCTACTTCCTGCCCGTGGACCTTTCGTTCTCGATTTGGTTCTTCTACCTGTTCCGCAAGGCGCAGCAGGTTCTCGGCAGCGCGATGGGCCTGCGGAATCTGCCGGGATTCCCCTACCTTAACGAGCAGTCGTCCGGAGCGTGGATCGGGTTCGCGATCCTCACGTTCTGGGCGACGAGAAGGCATCTGCGGCATGTGTTCCGCGCTGCTCTGGGCGCAGCGGGAGAGTCGTACGACGACCGGCGAGAGGCGTTGCCATATCGGTCCGCCGTGACTGGACTCGCCGTCGGTTTTGGGTTGCTGGTGGCGTTCTCGATGCGCGCGGGGATGTCTGCATGGGCGGCGGTGCTGTTCTTTCTGACGTACTTCGCGATCTCCACGGCCATCACCCGCATGCGCGCCGAACTCGGCCCGCCGACGCACGAACTCACGCCCATGAACGCGGCGCACATGCTCGTAGATGTGTTCGGCACGCGACGTCTGGGCTCCCGCAATCTGACGGTCATGTCGCTGTATTGGTTCTTCAACCGCTCCTACCGCAACCATCCGATGCCCGCCCAGTTGGAGGGCTACAAGATGGCGGAGCGGGTCGGCATGGACAACCGGCGTCTCCTGATGGCGATGATGCTCGCCGTGGTCGTGGCGGTGCCGGCGTCGTTCGGGTCGCTGTTGCACATGAGCTATCAGGCGGCGGGCGCGCCGGGCAGTTTCTTCGCGGGGGAGACGTTCAACCGGCTGCAGAACCGCATGCTCACGCCGACGGACCCAGACGGGGTTCGCATCCTATTCCTGGCCGTGGGTTTCGTGTTCACGTTCTTCCTCATGGTGATGCGCATGCGGTTCTTGCACTGGCCGTTCCACCCGGCGGGATACGCGCTTTCGACGAACTTCGGCATCGACTACATCTGGTTCTGCCTGGTCATCGCGTCCGTCGCCAAGCTGGTCGTGCTCAAGTACGGCGGCATCAAGGCGCACCGTCGCGCCGTGCCGTTCTTCCTGGGGCTGATCCTGGGCGAATTCGCCGTCGGGAGCTTCTGGAGCGCGCTGAGCGTCATCATCCAGCAGCGCACGTACACGTTCTGGATATTCTAGGGTGTCGCCGGCCAGTATCGGCCTCCGTTCGTTTGCTCGCGGACCACGGATGCGGTACCGTCCCCTCATGGAATGAGGAGGCCCGTCCGTGTCCAGATCGCAGACCTGCGCGATCGTCTTCGGCGTCGTGATGCTCATGTGGCGTCCGGTCGCATCGCGAGCCGTGGACAACCTCATCCTCAACGGCGACTTCGAGGACGACGACCAGCAGTGGCTCCCGGCAGCACGCGCGCCGGCCGTGATCGACTTCTCCATCGACGACGAGGACTCGATATCGGGCGACCAGTCGGCGCGTTGCGAAGTGCTGAACGTCGGCGCCGGTGGCGTGCACGACCTGACGCTGGACTGCCAGACGCCCCTCAAGATCGGGAACGGCGATACGTACACGGTCGACTTCTGGCTCAAGGCCGAGGAGGACCGCACGGTCACGATCGACTTCATCATGAACCACGACCCGTGGTCGCGGATGTGGCAGGTCGAGAGCATCCCGATCACCACTGAATGGGCGGTACAGCATCATGCCTGGGACGCCGACTTCGGCGACGACAACATGGTCTTCCTGTTCTCGTTCTCGAAGGCGTCGAACGTGAATCCCGAGGCGATCATGTGGATCGACAACGTCCGCATGTACGCCGGCAAGTTCGACGAGGAGGACCTCGGGCTACAGCCGAAGGCCGTCGACGCGCGAGACAGGTTGGCTATACGTTGGGCGTCATTGAGGGCGAACTCCTAGGTCGCCTTAGGTCCGACGCCGCCTCGAACCACTGAAAGAGAGACACATGCGAGCACCGGTAATCTATGCGTTGGCGGCTCTTGTCGCTACCTGTTCGTTCGCGGCAATCGACCCGGAGAGCGCGATCGGCATATGGCTGTTCGACGAGGGCAGCGGCGACACCGCGGCCGACTCGACCGGCAACGGCAACGACGGCGAACTCGTCGACGCGACGTGGGGCGACGGCGTTCGGGACAGCAAGGGCGTGGAGTTCGACGGCGTGGCCCACGTCGCCTTCCCAGCGAACGCCATGATGGATGACTACCTCGACGGCTTCACCTACATGCTCTGGGTCGACGTCGTCGCGGCGCCGAACGGGAACACGCGCATCATGGAGCGCGACTGGCACAACCCCACGATCCAGGCCGGCGCGGGCGACTTCTACGGCAGCATCGTCACCGGCGCGGCGAACATTGACAACGGCATACGCGGCGGCGCCCACGCGCCGGGCCAGTTCGTGCACGTCGCGCTCACGCACGACGGCTCGACGCTCATGCTCTACGTGGAGGGCGAGGCGGTGGCCGAGTCGCAGGTCGATGAGCCGACGCTCACCAACGCGAACGATGACGGGGCCATCTGGCTGGGGCAGTGGAAGGCCGTTGGCTGGGACCTGACAGGCCGCGTCGACGAGGTGGCGGTCTTCAACGAGCCGCTGGAGCAGGGCGACATTCAGGAGCTGATGACCGACGGCTTCGAGGGCTTCCTCGCCGTCGAGGCGCGCGGAAAGCTCGCGATGTCGTGGGGGCGGCTCAAAGCGTCCACGCGATGACGCGTCTGCCCGAGGTATGTGCGGGCGCCGTCGCCGACTACGCCACGCGCTACATCGGGCAGATCGTGACGCTGGAGATCGACCGGCCGCTGGGCAGCGTTCACCCGCAGTACCCTGACCTGCGCTACGACCTGAACTACGGCTACGTCCCGGACACCGTCGCGCCGGACGGCGAGGAGGTGGACGCGTACGTGCTCGGTGTCGATACGCCGCTGCCGACGTTCACCGGCCGTTGCGTCGCCGTGATCTGCCGCCGGGACGATGACGACGACAAACTCGTCGTCGTGCCGGATGGCGTGAGCGTGTCGGACGAGCAGATCCGCGCGGCGACGCGGTTTTCGGAGCGGGACATCGCGTCCATCATCGTGCGGTGACGCGGGCGCTTCCTACGGGAGGCCTGCGGCATCGCGCGTCTGTGCTGCGCTGACGTGTTGGCACTGCACGCACCTCGGCACAAGCTCCGCAGTGATGCACCGCTCGCTCCACAGTTCCAAGGCGAGGTCCACGAGCGTTTCGAGATTCTCCCGACACTCGTCCACTTTGACGCCGTACTGTTGCCGTGCCTCGCTATCTCGTATTCTTGATTCTGCCAAGTCCTCGATTACCTGCGCGAGGGTTGGTGCCGTCACGCCCTCCCTCCCGATTTTGCGCGCCAGCTCCAGTATGGCCTCATGTGTCCTCGAGGTGATTGCGTCCTCCACAGGCGCTAGCACAAACGACACAAGGTCCAGGAACTTCCTATCGCCACCGAACGGGGGCTTCCGTATACCAACCATGCTGGACACAAGGAACAGACTGCCGGACAGGGCAGCGGCAGTATATGGGGCAGTTGGGGACTGTCCAACCTTCGCGATAATGCTCGGAGTCACCAGGGCAGATGCCGCGATAGCCATGGCAGCGTTCGTCCCGATCAGCAGCCACAGCCAGGGCGTGCGACACGCATATCTCATGCGCTGCTTGAATGTGTAGCCGGCGTATGCTGCTGCAACTATCGCCCCGGACGCCGCCGAAATGAGCCCACATGCAATGTGCATTGCCTCCATTATCCTGCGCCCACGATGCTTCGCATGAGGGCCTCCAGACCATCGCCTTCTCGGTAGTCGACGGGCAGGAATCCCCTCAGGTATAACGGCAGCCGCGCCTCCTGAGGACACGACGGAAGGAAGACCGGTATAAGCCGTCTGTCGGCCCTGACAGCCGCACGGAGGAACGCGGCTATCTGCCTGTCCTGCCAAGGGGCTGGCTCGGGCTCGCCGATGAGGACGACGAAACACGATGCGCTCATGGCAGCACTTCGCAGTGCGTCCTCCGGTGCTTCGCCCGGCGTCACACTGGGTATGCCTGCGAACGCCGATACGCCGCATCGGCGTAGGCTCTCGGTGAGGCGTTCTGCGTCGTTGGCATCCGATTCCGAGTGCACTAGCCACACCTTCTGTCCTGAGCGATGCGCGTGGCCGTCGCCGCGCGCATCGCCGACCCCACTGATGACACTCAGAGTGTCCGCGACCCAGAGAGTGTGCGTGCCTGGGAACCCTTTGAGCACCATGTCGCGATGTGCCCGCCACGCCACGTGTGTGTGCCGCGGCGCAGAGGCCATCAGCAGGCTGTTGTGAGCAGCGTCGCTCATCCATGTCTCCCCGCCAGCCGCCACCGAGTCAATCCGCGCGCAATACGCCGAGATATGGTCGGAAGTTGTGTATGGGGAGGATGAAGCAGGCGGCGTATCCTT
>JABGQA010000112.1 GCA_018644665.1 Candidatus Poribacteria bacterium | reverse complement strand
GAACTCGGGCCGCGCGGAACGGGCAAGAGCCACATCTACCAGCAGATATCGCCCTACTCCCACCTCATCTCGGGCGGCAAGGTCACCGTCGCGAAGATGTTCGTGAACAACTCGTCGGGACAGCGTGGGCTCGTCTGCCATTACGACGTCGTCTGCTTCGACGAGGTGTCGGGGGTGTCGTTCGACTCGAAGGACGGCGTGAACATCATGAAGGGCTATATGGAGTCCGGGGAGTTCAGCCGCGGCAAGGAGAGCATCCGCGCCGAGGGCGGCGTCGTGATGGTCGGGAACTTCGACGTCGACGTGCAGCAGCAGCAGCGGATCGGCCACCTGTTCAGCCCGTTGGCCCCGGAAATACGCGACGATACCGCGTTCCACGACCGTATTCACTGCTACGCGCCGGGTTGGGACTTCCCGAAGCTGAACCCGAACGACCACCTCACAAACCACTTCGGCCTCGTGAGCGACTTCCTAAGCGAATGCTGGAGCCGCCTGCGCGAACAGAGCCGCGCGTCCGTCGTGCAGAACCGGATCTATTGGGGCGGCGCGTTGAGCGGCCGAGACATCAACGCGGTGCAGAAGACGATTTCTGGCCTCACGAAGCTCCTCTTCCCCGACCCTGACATGCCGATCGCGGACGATGACATGGAGTGGATGGTCCGCCTGGCGTTGGAGTCGCGTCGCCGCGTGAAGGAGCAGCAGAAGCGCTGCCTGAAGAGCGAGTTCCGGAACACGCACTTCAGCTACTCGCTCGGCATGGACGGGGTTGAGCAGTTCGTCGCGACCCCCGAGCTTCATAGCGACGAGGCGATCGATCCCGATCCGTTGCCGCCCGGGCAGGTCTGGGCGATCGGGCCGGGCACGGGCGAGATCGGCGCAGGGCTATATCGCATCGAGGCGGCGGTAGGGCCCGGAACCGGCGCGCGTATCCTGAACCATCCCCAGCCGCCGGCCTTCCGTGAGAGCGTTCGAGTAGGCGAGCAGAACCTCTACACGCGCGCGAAGGAACTCGTCGGCGACCGGGATCCGCGGGCGCACCAATACGCTATCCAGATGCAGCCGTTCGACGCGGACAACTCCGGGTCGGGGCTCGGCCTGCCTGTCCTGGTCGCGCTCGTCGGCGGTCTACTCGAGCGCAGCACGCGTGGCGCGATGATTCTCGTCGGCCCACTGAGCCTCGGGGGGTCGATGGACGTGATCGCAAATCCTGTAGAGATGGCGGAACTCGCCGTCGACAAGCAGGCGTCCACGCTGCTGATGCCCGTTTCCGCGCGTCGTGGCCTGAATGACCTGCCAGACGACGTGTGGACGAAGATCAGCATCGAGTTCTATAGCGACCCAGCGGATGGGGTGTTCAAGGCCCTAACCGACTAGGACGGCATCTCGGAGTTCGCTGGCATCGCACCTAGTATCGCCATGCACCCGGACCCTCATACTGGCAGCGCCGCTAGGCCAGTCTGCCGCATCCTCGGGCATACCGTGGCTGGACGGCGCAGTCTAGGCCCTGCGTTCTCGGCGAATGGGCCTCCAGTATTCCTCCTCCCAGGCGACCAAGTCCTCGAGTCGCATGGCGGCGGTGCCTTTCCCCCGTCCCTTCTTGACCATCCAGGTGTGTAGCTCGTGTTCCGTGCCGGCGCATGTCTCGATGTGCGTGCGCACGGATCGTGGCTTGAGACCAAGGTAGACGGCGGCCTCGCGCACCGTGATGACGGCCGGGTCAGGGTCGATGAAGACCTCTGCCGCCAGGAGGAGAGGCATTTCCATGAGCCACGCGATGTCCCCGGCCAGATGGCGCGTGGTCTGTTCGTGATGGTCTGGATCCATGAGCGCAGAGACGACGCGCCCAATGAACTGTTTGCAGATCCACTCACAGCCCGGCTGGAGGAGCGTCTGCACAGTCCATTGGGCAAGCTCCTTCGCTCTTGCAGATCGCGCGGGAGTCAAGACATCGGTCGCCAGGTAGCCCAGGAAGGTCCGTAGCGCCGCCACATCGAGGTTGGCCTCCCGCCTGGCCGTCAGCGCCTCCACAAGTAGCATCGCCCTCGCGCGTGTGTTAACGATCGCGCCGGGGAGGAAGGCGAGTTCCACCGCGATCTCCGCCATATCACGTATCGCGGGCATTCGCTCCTCGGTTAGCAGCTTCTCGAGATACTCGTCTAGGCTGTCAGCCATGGTGGCGGGTCCACCGGGCGGGAATACGTACGCGATGAGTTCCTGGACCATCTCCGGGAAGGTCGGCAGGGCGATAAAGCTGTGGATCACCGGCGCGGCGACGCGGTCACCTCGTATACGGGCCACATCGAGCGCTTCCTTGACCGCGGGCATACCGTCGACGTCGGTTATGTCGAAGGACGACGTGGCGTCGGCCAGCACGAGGACAGGATCGAGGCCGACCTCTTGTCGCCACGGGGACTCGACGTATGCCTTGATCTCCGGGTAGCGCTCCCCGATCCGCATCAGGATCGGGTCGGCCAGCAGATCGTCGTACAGCTCCGCCAGTAACGCAGCAATCGCCGTCTGCCACGGGTGCCCCAGGAGGGCCACCCGACAGAACTGGGCGGCCGAGAGCACCTTCCGCGGCAGCTCGAGCGTGTGTATCTGTTCCCGTCGCGCTTTGGGCATCGTGTCGTCCTGCAGGTTACCGCCTTAATCTAATTGCATTGTAAGCGGTAGTGTGTTATCCTGGCAACAGGTCGCCCAATTGAGCGCCTTCTGTGGACGACCTGAGCGACGGCGGGCAGCGCGGATATTCGAGAATAGGATGGTCACATGCTCCACTCCGGCAGACGGTGGTTGACCCTCGGGAGGGCGGCGCGGCTGCTAGGGCTACATCCACAAACGCTCCGGCGTCGCCTGGACCAGCAGGGCGCCGGCGGCTTCGAGATATTCGAGCGTAAGTCCGCCAACGGCAAGCGCTTGCGGTATCTCCGCGCCGACGAGATCCGCCGCGCGATGGGGCACGTGGACAAGGAGGAACAGTAATGAGGCTGATCAAGAGAGCGCTCGTTTCGGCGCGGAAGCGCGGGCCTGCAGGACCTGTTGGGTGGGCGCGCGCGCTGCCCAGGGACGCGTCGCTGCTGGTGTATCGACGGGGCCAGTTCCTGACGAAGCTCCATGTCGATGGGGCCACGTGGACGCTACCGTCCATCGAGCGCCGCATCCTGCGCGACCTCGGTCCCGGCCGCTACACGCTCATGCCCCACTACGGAGGTCGCCTGCACGCGGCGCGTCACATTCGGGTGCGGGATCCTACGGGTGGTTCAGCCCGTGATCCCGCGCCACTGAAGGCGTAGCTGTAAACGAAGACGCCTGCGAAGGCCGTCGGTAGAAAGCGGAAGCCCTGCAACCGTCTGGGCTTCCGCAGAAGACCAACGGCGGCAGGGCGTCCGATTGAATCATCATGGTCAGATCCGGTGGCAACCGCATCTGACGCGGAAATGATACCGCATAGGGTGAGTTATCCCCAGGGGTTCATTGGCCCATCACCGGGCGCACGACTCCTGTGGCCACTCCCGAGCGGTGGGAACACGCACGATGGCTGACGACCGTTCCGAGCCAGGTTCGGCGAGCCCAACGCCGGCAAGCAAGCCCATCCAGGACGCGTATGCCGCGTTCCTCGCAGCAACCACCCTCACGGACGCGGACCGTGTCGCGCTCCGCAAGCATCGAGGACTCAGCGACAAGACCATCGACAGGCTGGAGTTCCGCAGCGGCGGCAAGGAGGCCTTGCGAGCGCTCCACGCCCTTCAAGGGCGGTTCACAGACCATGTGCTCGTAGCCGCCGGGCTGTATCAGCCCGGTGACGATGAGGAAGCGCCGGCCCGCGCGGATGAGAACCTGGTGCCCGGCCCGATCCTGATCCCCTACCGGAACCGCGCCGGCCGATGCATCGGGATCCGGCGTCACAAGGACCCGCGCTCCGGGAAGGCCTACTGGCCCAAGGGTAAGAGGATCGAGCTCTATATCCCGTGGCTGGCGCGCGAGAACAGCCGCCGCGTCCTCTATCTCACCGAGGGTGAGTTCAAGGCGGCGGCGCTCGCCCAGCTGGGCTACAACGCGATCGCCGTGCCGGGGATCTCCTCGTTCGTGGGGGAGCACTTCCACCGCCTGATCAAGCGTCTCCGCCTGGACAAGGTGGAGCGCCTGCTCGTCGTATACGACGCGGAGGACAAGACCAACCCGGCCGCCGGGAACTACAAGCACGACCCCAACGCGCGCTATGACACGCCGCATTACGCCTTCCGCATGGCGTGGCAGTTGGAGCGGGCGCTCAACCCAGCGCGGATAGGCGACGGATTCCAGGCGCGGATCGCCACGCTGCCGCTGAACTGGGACCCCGACGGCCTGAAGGTCGACTGCGACTCCGCCCTCGCCGCCGGAAAGACCAGGGCGGACTTCGAGGGCGTCTTCGCCGCGGCGCTACGTCCTGCGGACTACCTGCGCGCGCCGGCGTCGGTCACGCGCCTCGATGCCGACGCGCTCGCGGTGATAACGGCGAAGCTCGGACGATGGCTCCGTTCCGGCGGACACGACGCGTCGCCGAAGTTCCAGGCGCGCAAGTGCGCGGAGATCCTAGGATGCCTGCGGCATTGGTTCTGCCGCGCCTCGTCGGACGGGACGCCGACGGTCCTGTATGTCTACGCGGGCGGCGTCTACCGCGCACGAGGGCGCGCCGCAGCAGACCAGCTCTCACTGAGGCTGCTCGAGGACCACTGGAAGCCTCGATGGCGCGACGAGATCGCTCACGCGCTCGCCGCGCTGGTAGCCCTGTCGCCCGACGAGGAGGCCTGGATCGACGCGGGCCACTTCGCCGACGATGAGGTCCTGCCGAGTTGGATCAACGTCCGTAACGGATGGGTCAACTGGCGCACGGGGAAGCTGAAACCTCACACGCCCGACCAACTATCCACGGTGCAACTGCCGGTAGCGTTCGATCCATCGGCGGATGCGCACGAGGTCCGCGCCTTCCTGATGTCCGTGCTGCCGGAGGACTTCCGAGCGGACATCTACCAGGTCATCGGCTACCTGCTCGCACCGACCACGGCATACGAGAAGGCGTTCCTGCTCGTCGGGCCGCAAGGGACGGGCAAGACGACGTTCCTTACGATGCTCACCGCGCTGCTTGGGGACGAGAACGTCTCTACCGCCTCGCTACACACGCTCTGCGACGACCGCTTCGGCGCCGCATCGATCGTCGACAAGCTCGCGAACATGGGCGACGACCTGCCGTCCACCCGACTCGAGGACTCGTCCCGCTTCAAGAAGATCGTCTCCGGCGCGCGCATGGACGTGGAGCAGAAATACCGGGACAGCTACTCCTACCGACCTACCGCGCGGCTGCTGTTCTCCACAAACACCTTCCCCGAGAACCGGGACACCGACGAGGCGTGGTTCACGCGGTGGCTACTCATACAGTTCCCCAACCAGTTCCGCGGCACGAAAGAGCAGATTCCCGGGCCGGAGCTCACGCGCCTGCTAACCGGCCCCGAGCAGCTCTCCGGCCTGCTCAACCTCGCCATGCAGGGCCTCCGCGAGCTGGCGGAGAACGGCGCATTCAGAGAGCCTGAGTCGGCCGTGGACGCCAAGGAGCGCATGCGCGAGGAAGGCGATACCCCCAGCGTATTCGTCCGCGAGCGATGCAAGCTGACCAACGGGCTGACACCCGAGGAACTGCAGGCCGACCAACTCCTGGACAAGCACTTCCGGGTGGGCAAGCAGCGCCTCTACGAGGCATACGCCGGCTCGGAGGCCCCCGCCTATGCCAAGGGCTGGTGCCACTGGATGGGCGTCCAGCCTGTCTCGCAGCGGCAGTTCAACGCCTTTGTCGCCCGGCTGCCGGGAGTCGTCGAGGCCCGGGGCTCCGAGCGGGACGCACCCCTCGATGGCAAGCGCCTATGGCGCGGATTGCGCCTGGAGGAGCTCACATGAGCCTGGTTGCCAAGTTAGCGGCCGAGATTACCGGGAGACTACCGGGTTGGCGACCGGGTTGCGGCCAGTGCCCACCTGGGTTCTACCGGCTTTACCAGGTCTTCTCAGACTATTACGCGAGAGAGGGGAGGAGGAAGGAAAACAGGGGTCAGGGGCCAGATAGGAGAGAAGTTCTCAGAAACTCCCGGCAAACCCGGTCGAGCCCAGTGCCCAAGCGGATTCTACCCGGTAACGAACTTGGTAAACCCGGCCGGCATCTCGGCAAGACACATCCCCCGAGGTGTCGCGCGCCACCGCCGGCCGCAGCCGGCCCACGGCGCCCGACGCAAACACGAGTTCAGCGAGGATCCACTATGAGATTTCAGATCGAAGACACGAACTACGACTGGGAGCCCGGCGCGCACGTCGTCCAGATCACCAGCGTCGAGGAGCGGGATTCCGTCCACGGTAGGGCGGTCCTGTGGACCTTCTGTGAACCCGGAGTACCCAACCACAGGGTCACCGGCATGACGTCCCTGAGCTGTTCGCCCATGGGGAAGCTCGTTAGATGGTTCCTCGCCGCCACCGGACACAAGCTACCCGCCGTGCAGAACAACGAACTCGACACCGACGACGCCATCGAATGCCTCGCCACCGTGAAGATAGAGATGCGCGACGGGGAGCACGGGCCGCGGTCGTTCGTTGTCGACGTCCAGCCGGCGCCACCCGATGCAGCAGCGGCTGTGACCCCTCCTGCGGAACCCCCCGAGGAGGTCCCGTTCTGAGAAACCGACGCGGGCGTCACGCCGACGTCCCGGCCAGAAGGCTCGGACCGGCGTGGCTCCCTTACCCATGAAGGAGATGACCCATGAACGAACAGCTGCAAGACGAGCAGCGGAACGACGACCCCGAACCGCATGGTGAGAACCACGAGAAGGGACACGGGATGAATGAGCAGATACCGATCACCGCGCCGGCCGTGACCGTTCAGTCCCCGGCGGCCAACACCATCTCGACCCAGGAGGACCGACCCCGTAGGTGCGTATCCATCCAGGTAGTCGACATCGAGCTATCGGACGACGTGCAGTCCCGTGTAGCCGTCAACAAGGGCGTGATCAATGACTTCGAGGAGGCGATGAAAGCGGGAGATGAGTTCCCTCCAATCGTCGTCTTCCACGACGGCGAAACCTACTGGTGCGCCGACGGGTGGCACCGCGTGCACGCGGCGATGAAGGCAAAGAAGGAGACGATCGAGGCGGACATCTACGAGGGCGGGAAGGAGGACGCCCTTCTGCACTCCGTCGGCGCGAATGCCACCCACGGCCTTCGTCGCACCAACAAGGACAAGCGGCGCGCCATCACCATCCTCCTCCAGCACGAGGTCTGGGGGAAATGGAGCGTGAGGGAAATCGCGCGACGCGCGGGGGTCACACACCCCACCGTGACATCGGTCAGGCAGAAGCTCGAGGAGGCGAGGCAAGGTGGAAAAGTTTACCACTCTAAGCCAGATCCGGAGGGCGACGACGACGGCGAGGATACGGCGAGTCAGAACGCAGACCGTAGCGAGACGGATGCCGGTGACCCCGAGCAGCGCGATCCACATGGCGATGGGCCATCGCCGCCCGAAGGGGGCGGGGCGCCCGATGAATCCCGCAAAGACGGCGACAGCCCCGACGAACAGAGCGACGCACCGCGTCCGGACGATGCTCCCGAAGCAGCCGTCCGAACGGATGCGCCCGCAGACGACCTTTCCGCTACCGTCGAGGGGCTCGTCGAATCCACCACCGACACCATCGAGGAACTCGAGGCCCGAGTCGCCAACGGCAGCGCGACTCGGGAGGACGCGGTGCAGGCTGTGGAAGATGCGATCCGGCGGATACTGGAGGTCTTGAGCGTCGGAAGGATAAGGATCAAGGAGGCCGGCGACTCGACCGGCGACGCCTCCAAACGACCCGCGGAAGCCTGATACCCGACAGACGTGATCGACGAAGCCGGCGCGCGCTTCGAGCCGTGGCCAGCTCCGAATGCTGCGACTGCCCGGGGAGAACCACGGCGTTCACGATGCTCCGGTCTCTTGGCGATATCGATCCATACCGTGGAGCCCTCAACGAGCAATCGTCGCGCTGTCGTCGTGATGGCGTCGCGCTCGGGATTGCCCTTCTACACGCGCATCGGAGATGTGGCCATGGCACGGTTTTCAGGCATACACGACGGATCTCGATGGATCCCTCTAGCGGAAGTGGCACGGCATTGGGGTGTTCACTACGCCACCGTGCGGAGGAAGTTCGTCGGCGCCGGGATATTCGTCAGCAGATACGTCGGACCCGACGGCACGCGTGGCGAGTTGATGGATGTCGGCGGCTTCGATGTGCTGGAGATTCCGAGCGCGAAAGGGACCGTGCTGCGCTATTTGCGCCTGGAGCAAGTCAAGGCAGCGTCGTAGCAGATCCTGTGGGTCGAGGTGGCGGCAATCGTTGGCGTCTCCGAGAAGGCGGTGTCCCGAAGGATCCAGCACGCGCTACGCGTGGTCAGGCGTGGCGGATTGGCCGCCGCGTAACGACCGTAGCGGGTTGGGCACTCGCCTCCGAGATCACGCCTCGTCTGTGTTCACGACGTCCACCTCGACATGCGCCGCGATCACGCGGACGATACGCTGTGCGCCAGACGCGTTTCTCTTCGCCCAAAGACCGTTCCATCCTGGGAGTCGACCAGCTGGCGCGCGACGTCCGCCTCCTGCACAACCGCCAGGGTCAAGGCGCACATGTCGTCGCCGACCACCCGACCCAATAGGGAAAGTCCAGAGGCGATCCGCGCGGAAGCCCGGATGCTCGGAAACCTTCATCATAGCCATGGCGCCCTCCACTTCACGTATCCTGACTGCGGTCAACGACCTTCACGCGGTCACGCCCAGACGCGTCTTCACGTCCCGTAAGATCGCGCGCTTTGCGCTTCCCGCACGACGGTGCTGCTCCGCGAGTTCCTCGTCCACCTCCAACAGCGTCGCCAGCACTAGATCTTCCGGCAGGTAACGCGCCATCGAGCACCACTCGGCAAGGTCCGCGGGACGACGCGTCTCCACCGTCTCGGACGCTTCCTCAGCGCGCTTCGACGCCATGAGATCCCGCATCAGAGGAGGACGACTGGGGACGTGGCGCGCGCCTGTTTTCTCCTGTGATAGCACGCGCTGAGAAGGTTGGTAGGCGGATGATGACAGGTTCCATGTGAACCCGGAGCAGTCGCCCGACTGGTAGCCGGAACAGGCGAGGAAGCGGTCCTTCGTCCGCGTGGCGACGTTCGTGCGAAACCGAATCGACAGGGCGCTCCGTTGGCACTTCGGACAGACGCTGCCCTCACGAAGCTCCTGCCCGACTTCCGTGACCACAGTTGTGCGTTCAGCACAATCTGGAGTTGTTCTGGAGTGTTGTACTTGTGACGGCGTCGATCCGCATGAAGACTGGGGTTTCGAAGCGCCAACTCGGCCTGAGGCCGACTTAACCTCCTCGAACTCGGCCTCAGGCCGGGAACCACGCCACTCGAGGACGTCGTAGTTGATGCGGATCCGCACGGCGTTCTTGCGCG
>JABGQA010000003.1 GCA_018644665.1 Candidatus Poribacteria bacterium | reverse complement strand
GTAACGGTCCAACGGCAGGTCTTCCCGCGACGGCGGGTCGGCAGCGACGAGCGCCGGCGCTTGCGTGTCCTCAATGAGGGCATAGACACCTGCCCCGTCCGCAGTCGCCCTGCGTCCGTCCGCGTCGGAGGCCCCTCCGGGTAGGGGCTGCCAGCGGCGTCCCTGCTCATCCCAGCGGAACCACGCGCGGCTGTCGGGTTCCGTCGTGGGCGCGCTGACTTCGAAGGCAGGTAGCTCGCCGCCGTCGGCCGCCGTCTCCATGACGTACATGGCCGTGCCCTCGCCCCCGAATTCCATGCCCCTGTCCGCTATGTCGCGACGTTGGGCAACCATTCGCGATGCCTCTACTCCGTCCTGCGTGCGGAACACGACGTCTTCGCCGGCGCCCGCGTCGACCGGAGGGAACGTCGCGGCGACACCGGTGGGGAGGGTCACGACCGTTGGCGCCACGGCGGACAGCGTCGCGATGGCGATGGCTCCCGACGCGTCGCGTCGGGAGCCAGTGGCGGAGCGGACGCTTGCGGTAAGATCGAGCGTTCTTCCCGGCCCAAGCTGCGTGAAAGCCTCGTACGTGTACGGCGCGTCCGTTCCCGTGAACGTCGCCGCCAGAGGTAGTCCTACCCGTTGCCCCGGCGCGCGCGCCTGCAGGCCTAGCACGGAAGCGAGAGGCCTATTCGAGGTAAGTACGACGCGGACGGTGGAGTCGGTCGGGTCGTCGACCAGCGCTGACAACGCCAGCACCGTCGGCTGCGTGTCCACGGTCACGCGGAGATCTCCGTGGACCAACGCGTTGCCAACCAGGTCGGCTCCTGACACGGTCAGCGTGTGTTCGCCGTCGTCAAGTTGCAGATTGGGGTCGTAGTAGAGCGCTCCCGTCTCCACGTCGAACCGCCAGTCCTCCGGCTCTAGCTCTTGCCCGTCGAAGGTCAACGCCAATGTGTCCGGGTCGAATCCCCGGTCGTCCACGATCCGGGCCGCGAATTCGAACCTACCAGCGCTCAGCACGGCGCCAACAGGTGGCTCCGGCTCGACGACGCCCGGCGGGCTTGTGTCTGCGCGTCCAGCGGCCAGACCGGGTGTGTAGAGCGCCAGCCGTTCGACGGACGCCGTCCGGCCGAACCGATCGACCGCGTCTATCCGTAAGGGTCGTTTGTCCCCCTCAATGGCCAGCACGCGCGAGAATTCGCCGCCTGCGGTGAGAGGGATGTCCTCGCCGTCGATCGTGATGGCGACAGCGCCCGGCACCACGCCCGCCACGTGAACGTACGGCGCCGTCAGGGCGGCGAAGGGCGCAGGGCTCGTGACATCAATCGCCAGCAAGGCGGTCACACGGTGGACGGTTCGCGTGATGAACACTACCTCGCCCGATATGTCGAGGACACGGAATAGAAGCGCGTTCGCGCCCGGAGAGAGAGGGTGCTGGAATTCAAAGAACCCGTCCAAGCCCGCGTCCACGCGTTCGCCGTTCAGCGTGACGGTAGCGCCAGGCGTGGCGTACCCGACGACAGCGATGGCCGCCTCCAACGTCTCCTCTGCGTCTCCTGGCGATGTCACGGCGAGCTCGGGGCGTCGGTCCCGGACGTGAACACGCGTCTCCGACACGTCTGTCGAACCGTCTTGGG
>JABGQA010000167.1 GCA_018644665.1 Candidatus Poribacteria bacterium | reverse complement strand
CGCTGAAGGCGGGCAAGCACGTCATCTGCGAGAAGCCGCTCGCCGGCAACGCCAAGGACGGCGCGCGGATGGTGAAGGCCGCCAAGGACACCGGTCTCGTGCTGCAGATCGGCCTCCAGTCGCGGTTCAACCCGCACTCGTGGACGCTCCGCAAGCGCATCGAGCAGGGGCTGCTGGGCGAGGTCTACTACGGTCGCACGATGGCTCTCCGTAGGCGCGGCATCCCCGGCGCTCCCACCTTCGTCAAGAAGGCGATCTCGGGCGGCGGGCCGCTGATCGACATCGGCGTGCACAGCTTCGACCTGATGCTGTTCCTCATCGGCTACCCAGACCCCGTCGAGGCGTTCGGCGCGACGTATCAGAAGTTCGCGCAGGACCCCACCATCTTCACCGGCGGCTGGGGCAAGTGGGATCCCGACGGCTTCGACGTCGAGGACTTCGGCGTCGGCCAAGTGAAGTTCGCCAACGGCGCCACGATCACCGTCGAGACGTCCTGGGCGGCGCACCTCGGCGACGTGGGTCGCGACTTCATCGTCGGTGACAAGGCGGGAGCGTCGCTGGGCAACCCCATCACCATCTACAGCGATAAGGGCAAGACGGGCCTCCAAGAGGAGGAACTCACACCCCTCAAGCGGACGCCGAAGGAGTTCCCTTCCTTCCACAACGCGGTGCGGAAGGGACTGCCCTCGCCCGTGCCGTCGGAGGAAGTGCTCAAGCTCATGAAGATCTTCGACGCGATCTACGAGTCCGCCGAGAAGGGGGCGTCCGTCAAGATCAAGTAGGGTCGCAGCCGATCAACGCACGCAACCACCAAGCAGACAGGCGCGCCGGACGGGTGGAGATCCCACGGCGCGCTTAGGACGACGCACAACGTCGGGAGAAGCACAGGTATGGGCCGTATCAAGCAGTCGTACTGCTACCCGCTGTATCAGAGCGGGCAGAGCCTCGAAGAACTCATCGCCAGTTCCGCAGAGATCGGCTACGCCGCCATCGAGCTGTGGGGCCGCAGCGGCGCCCCGTTCGACGACATCTGCGAACTCGCCGAGAAACACGGCATCGTCGTCGCTAGCATGTGTGGGCACGACTCCCTGCCGAGCGGACTCAACACGCGCGACAACCACGGTCGCATCCAGGAAGAGCTGCACGAGAGCATCGACATCGCCGCGGATCGCGGTATCCCCGGGCTGATCTGCTTCAGCGGGAATCGCAACGGTCTCAGCGATGAGGAAGGGATCGAGATCTGCGCCGAAGGGCTCGACCTCGTCAAAGGCTACGCGGAAGAGAAGGGCATCAATCTCAACGTCGAGCTGCTCAACAGCAAGGTGGACCACCCGGACTACCAGTGCGACCGCACGCCGTGGGGCGTCGAGTTGTGCAAAGCCGTCGGGTCGCCGCGTGTGAAGCTGCTTTACGACATCTATCACATGCAGATCATGGAAGGCGACTTGATCCGCACGATCCAGGAGAGCCACGAACACATCGGCCACTACCACACCGCCGGCAATCCCGGGCGCAACGACATGGACGAGACGCAGGAGATCTACTACCCGCCCGTGATGCAGGCCATCGCGGACACGGGCTACGACCTCTACGTCGGCCACGAGTTCAGCCCGAAGGGCGACAAGCTCGAGGCCCTGAAGGCGGCGTTCGAGACGTGTGACGTGTAGGCCCAGCGCTCACATCGGACCGGATTCGACATTGCACGGCGACGGCGACGTGCGCAGAGGGCGGGTCTACGACCCGCCCTCTGCCGTTCCCAGGGTGTCCACCAGCAAGCGCACGAGGATGCCACCCGCGAATGCGTTCCCCTAGCGGGCGAAGGTGTGGATGGCGTCCACGGCTACGCCGGTAACATCAGCGTGGCGCCGCCGACGCCCTACTTGCGAATCACCATGCTCCGTCGCTCGACGACGGTGCCCGCCCGCAACTCGTAGATGTACACTCCACTCGCGACGGATTCGCCGAGCTCGTTGCGTCCATCCCAATACGCGGCGTCCGACCTGCCGCGATACGTCCCGACGTCGAGGTGACCCAGCGCGATGCGACGCACCGCGCGTCCCTGCATGTCATAGACGCGCACGGTCACATCCGCCGCTTCCGATAGGTCGAACGGAATCCACGTCTCCGGGTTGAACGGGTTGGGATAGTTCGGCAGTAGGACGGTCGCCCCGGGTCGTAGCGCCGCGAGGATACCCTCCAACGCGGCAATCCCGCGCCGGAATACCGGCGTCCCGTCGTCCAAGCGCGAGCCCTCGCGCAGCCAACGTTCGACAAGAGCGGCGCCGCTACCGCGCGCGGACGGCCCTGCGACCGAGACATCGCCCCGGGCGACTTCGATGACCGCCATGTCCGCGATACCCAGAACCCCGTCGCCGTTCAGGTCGCCGGCGGGAAGCGCCGACGCGCGCTGCCCATAGACCGTCGCCACGGTCAGGATGTCTCGAATGCCGACCACGCCGTCGCGGTCGATGTCCTCGGGCGCCGCGAGGGCCGCGGGAGCCGCGGGTAGCGTCACAGGTATCGTGAGGAAGAACCGCCACGGCCCGCCGTTGTCCGCAGTGACGTCCATCACGAACTGAACAGCGCTTCCGACGCCCGATCCGAGGTCGACGACTAGGCCCACGTTGTTGCGCGCCTCGCCTGCCGGCCAGGCCCCCTGCGGCAGCGTCCCGGACACCACCGTGACGTTCTCGTCGGACGAGCCGAGCGTAACGACCACGTTCTCACCGTCCGTGAAGCCATCGTGCAGAAGGCGCGAGCGTATCTCGACTCGCTCGCCGGGCTCCGCTAACCGGTCGCCATCTCCTGTGGCGGCGTCGCGCACCCACGAGCTACGCTGTGCGAAGCTCACCGCCTGACCGCCCACGATGTCGATGGTGACATTCGCGGTCCATGGCCCACTTCCGGGGTTGCCGGCGGTCACGGTCACCGTCCCCTGTGCGGTGTGTGTGGCGGCGCTGGGGACGATGTTGATCTTGAAGCCGACGGTCCGCGCTCGACGCACCGGCCACGACACATAGGTAGCGTCGCCGTCGGCTATGATGATGTCGGGATCGTCCGTAGTGAATATCGCCACGACACTCTCCGCCGCGACCGAGCCGTTGTTGACGAGGCGTATGCGCGGAAAAACGCGCTCCCCGGCGTTCGCGACGCCATCGCGGTTCGCGGGTAACGGGTCGAACACCCAGTGGTTGCGGGGTACGAACGCCGGACTCCCGCGCACGATGTCTATGGCGACGTCGTAAACCCAGGGGCCAGACCCCGGATTGCCGGCGCTGACCGTGACTGTCGCGTTTGCCGTGTGCGTCGTGGCGGTCTTGGCGATGTCGATCTTGAAACCTACGTTCCGGGCCTGGCCCCTCGGCCACGACGCGTACGTCTTCTCGCCGTCCACCACCGTGATGTCAGGGTCGTCCGTGGTGAACGTAGCGACCACTGTCTCCGCGTCGACGGAGCCGCGGTTGATGAGTCGCAGACGCGGGAACACGCGCTCTCCACCATCCGCCTTCTGATCGCGGTTCCCGGGCGGCGGATCGAACACCCAGTCGCTGCGACGGACGAACACTGGGCTCCCTCCCACAATTTCGATGGCGACATCGTAGGTCCACGGCCCGCCGCTGGGACTGTCGGCCGCGACGGTTACGGTGGCCTCCGCCGTGTGGGTCGTGGCGCCCGGGTCGATGCGGATTTTGAAGCCCATGTTCCGACCTTGGCCCGCCGGCCACGACGCGTAGCTCGCCTCGCCGTCGACGACTGTGATGTCTGGATCGCCCGTGGCGAATGTCGCCGTGACATTCTGCGCGGCGGCGGAGCCGTCATAGAGGAGCCGGAGTCGTGGGAACACACGCTCCCCGGCGTCCCCCTTCCCGTTGCGATTCGCGGGGGCCGGGTCGAACACCCAGGCATGGCGCAGGGTGAACACGGGGTCGCCGTCCGGCGCAGCGGCCTGTTCCCAGGAGAGCGCCAGCGCCGATGTCGACATCGCAAGCAACCAGCAGCACGCCATGGGCACCGCTATGCGCGCAGCGAGGGAGGTCGTCGTTTGAGCTTGCATCGTGAACCCCAATGTTCTGTTGGTCCCGGAAACCATCTGGGCAGCATCGGTCGAGTCAGCCGCTACCGTGCTGTCGTCGGAGTGGCCTGTATCTCAATGGCGGCCTCAGGCCTTCAACGCCCCGACCACCAGGCTCCTGCGCGCGTGTCGATCCGCTTGGGTCCACGGAGCCCGCGTAAGGCGCCTGTCGGAATCCACGGGCCGAACGGTTGGGCACTCGTGGCGGCTTCCGCTGTCGAAGGCCTCTGCCGCAATGAACAGGCGGGCGGCGTACACCGTCGGAGCAGGTATCTCATTCTTCTCCTCGGGCACAAGGTAGACGACTGGATACAACATAGCAATGCTAGGATCGACGTACCGGCGGCTAGATGGCGGTGCTATCCGATCGCGCTGGCGACCGCGGGGCCACCGTCACGCGTCGACCTATGATTCAGCTCCCATCGCCTTGCGGCGCTCACCGGGCCCAGGAGGAGATCGTGGAACGGTGGCGTCTCCATGGCCCAGGACAGGCGCCGGCCCCGGGTGATCCAGGCTGACAACGTCACCGCCTCAGACCGGCGATGGCGCCCCGAATCGCGCGGCGGAGTGATGGAGGGCTGGGGATCAGGGTGCCGTGGCGCGGCTGGAGACACGTGCTCGTACCGCGGAAACTCCTCAACGCATGGGAGACGGCGCCTCCCTACGATGTGGCCAATGCAGGCGCCATCTCTGCGAAGGAGGGAATCCGCGTTCCCGTTTACTGGGAGTCTGTTTCGGGCGTGCGTTGGTCAAGTTCGGAATTGCAGGAGAGCCGCGTGGGTGGGCTGACCGGCTCTGCGCGCGGAATGGGCTATGTCGCGGGAGCCTTAACGGCCTGGACCCTGATCATGTTCGTCGTGGTGTCCGTGTCCAGCGGGGCGCTGGCGACAATCACGAACACCCCCGATCGCCAAGGCAGCCCCGCGTCGAGCGCGGCGCCCTCGCCCTTGTGGATGAGGTCGTCGGTGTCCGTCGGGTTGGCGATGCGGAGCGGATACACGCCGCGCGACAACTGCAGCTGCCGCAAGACGCCCTCGTTCGAGCTGACACCGAGTATCGGGACGTTGGGGCGGAATCGCGCCACCGCCCGGGCCGTCTCGCCCGATCGCGTGCAGCAGATGATGTAGTCCGCGTCGACGTGTTCCGCGAGCCGACACGCCGACCTGCTGATGGCGTTCTTGATGCTGCCCATCGGGTCGCGGGAGGGATTTGCCGCGACGTCCGGGCTGACGGCTCCCGGTGCGGTCGCGACTTCCCGCATGATGCGCACGGCCCGAACCGGGTGCCGACCCACCGCTGTCTCGCCGGACAGCATCACGGCGTCCGTGCCGTCCAGGATGGCGTTCGCAATGTCCGTCAGTTCGGCGCGCGTGGGTCGCGGGTTCTCGATCATCGACTCGAGCATCTGCGTCGCGGTGACCACGGGCAGGCCGCGCGCGTTCGCGCTGCGGATGATCTTCTTCTGCGCCCACGGTATCTCGTGCATTGGAATCTCGACGCCGAGATCTCCCCGAGCGACCATCACGCCGTCGGCTTCGTCCAGGATGTCTTCCAGGTTGTCCAGCGCGGCGCGCTTCTCGATCTTCGCGATGAGAGGCGTGGCATGTCCCGCATCAGCAATCATGCGCTTCGCGGCGATGACGTCTTCCCGAGTCCTCACGAACGAGAGCGCCACCCAATCGACGCCTTGATCGAGGCCGAACCGCAGGTCGCGCTCGTCCTTCTCGGTGAGCGAGGGGAGGGTGAGCGCCTTCGTCGGCACGTTGATGCCCTTGTGCTCGCCGAGGTCTCCCCCGACGACGACCTCACACACGATGTCCTCACCGACCACGTCCGCGACCCGTAGCTCCAGCGCTCCGTCGGCCATGAGTATGCCGTCGCCGACATCCACCTCCGCGACGAGACCGGGGTAATTCATCGAGACGCGTGTCGCGTCGCCGGGGGCATCGCCGGCCGTGAGGATGAACCGCTCGCCGGCTTTGAGCAGCGCGGGACCGTTCGCCAACGTGCCGGTGCGGACCTTCGGCCCAGACAGGTCGAGCAGAACCGCCAGCGGCAACCCGATGTCCGCCGCGATCTTGCGCGTCAACGCGATCCGCTCCGCGTGCTCCGCGTGTGAGCCGTGGGAGAAGTTCATGCGGGCGACATCCATCCCCGCCTCGGCCAGAGCGCGCACGGTGGCCGCGTCGGAAGACGCCGGCCCTAGCGTGCAGACGATCTTCGCGCGCCTACCTGTCATCGGGGTCATGTCAGCGGTCATCCTCGGAGTCGCTTATGTTGAGTTCCTCGATGCGCCGCCGTAGCGTCGTCCGACTGATGCCCAGCCACTGCGCCGCCTTCACCTGGTTGTCGCCGGAGCGCGCGAGGGCGATCCCCATAGTCGCGCGGTCCATATGCGCTTGCAGTTCGTAGTAGACGTTCCCATCCTCGGCGGGGCCAGACAGCGCCGACAGCGCCCGCTCCAGCAGCGCCGTGGGCGACCCTCCCGCAGCGGGCGGCCGCACGTGAGGATCGAGAATGTCGGGCGGAAGATGGTCCGACAGGATGACGCCGTCCCGCGCGAACACGGCGGCCCGCCGGATCGCGTTCTCCAGCTCCCGCACGTTCCCGTGCCAGGGGCATTTCAGGAGCGTCTCCATCGCCTTGGGTTCCACGCCGTGTACGGCGCGCCCAAGTTCGTCCGATATACGGCGCAGGAAGTGGTCGATGAGCAGGGGGATGTCTGTGCGGCGTTCACGCAACGGCGGCACCTTCAGGGACACCACCTTGAGCCGGTAGTAGAGATCCTCGCGGAAGCTGCCGTCGGCGAGGACGTCCTCCAGCGGGATGTTCGTCGCCGCGATGACGCGCGCCCGCACAGGAAGCGTCTGCGTGCCTCCGACGCGCTGGAACTCGCGCTCCTGCAACGCTCGCAGCAGCCGCACCTGTAGCGCGGGCGACGTGCTGGCGATCTCGTCGAGGAAGAGCGTGCCGTCTTCCGCAGCCTCTATCTTACCGATGGATTGTCGCTCGGCGCTCGTGAACGCGCCCTTCTCGTGGCCGAACAGCTCGCTTTCGAGCAGCGTCTCGGCGAGCGCGCCGCAGTTCACCACGACGAACGGACGGCCGCGCTCCGGGCTGCTGTGGTGGATCATCCGCGCCACGCCCTCTTTGCCCGTGCCGCTCTCGCCATCGATCAGCACGGTAACGCGGTTCATCGTCAGCATGCCGATGAGCTTGTATATCTCCTGCATCGCCGGACTTTCGCCGACGAGTTGGGCCGGCGAGGCGTCCGCGTCGTCGGTTAGGTCGTCGGCGGCCGGAGCGGAGAACTCGGTGCGGAGGGCGTGCGCCTGCTCGATGCGCTCGAGAAGCGCGCGGAGACGCGTGAGATCCAGCGGCTTCGTCAGGTAGTCGTACGCGCCGCGCTGTATCGCCTCGATAGCGGTCTGAGCGGTTCCATAGGCGGTCATCACGATCACATAGGCGTCGGGATGCATCTCGCGGATGCGTGGCAGGGCGTCGAGGCCGCTGAGGCCGGGCAACTTGATGTCGCAGATGATGACGTCAGGCCGTTCGTCCCGGACCTTCTCGAGGCCGTCCTCGGCGGTGTGGGCGATCAGCGCGCGGTAGCCCTGCCCTTCGAGGAACTGCTCGAAGGCCCACGTCGCTTTCTCCTCGTCGTCGATGACGAGGACGGTCTTGATGTCGCCGGGGGTCATGCCGTCTCGGCCTCCTCGCCTCGGGGGAGACGGATAGTGATGCGAGCGCCCTTGTCAGGCCGGTTCTGCACGACGAGTTCGCCCCCATGGCGCTCGACCAGCCCCTTGGTCGTGGCCAGGCCGAGGCCGCTGCCCCGCGTCTTGGTGGTGTGGAACGGCCGGAACAGCGACTCCATCGCCTCATCGCTGAACCCCGGGCCGCGATCCTCGACGACGATGGATACTACGGCTTCCTCGACCACGATGGAGACACCCACTTCGCCGCCGTCCGGCTGCGCCTGCACGGCGTTTAGCAGGACGTTCAGGAAGACGCGCTTCAACGCCTCGGGGTCGGCGTGGGCGACGGGCGATTCGTCGCAACGCAAATCCACGGCGATCCCGTGGCGCGCCAGATTCGCGGACATCAGGTCAAGGACGTCGCGCATCGTCCCATCGACCCGCGTCGGCTCGAGGGCCACCGGCGCGGGCCGCGCGAAGTCTAGCATCTCCTCGACGATGCCGTTCAGCCGGTCGATCTCCTCGAGCGTGTTCTCGACGTAGCGCGCCGTCTTCTCCTCGGTGGTCTGTTCCCCGGCGAGTTGCAGCATCATCTTGATAGACGATAGGGGGTTGCGTATCTCGTGTGCGAACGTGGCGGCCATCTGCCCGGCGGTTGCCAGGCGCTCATGCTCCAGTAGTTCTTCCTGCGACTGTCTGAGCTGCCGCGTCATATCGTTGAACGCGCGACCGAGGCGGCCGACTTCGTCCTCCGTCCTGACGCGCACGGACTGTGTGAGATCGCCGTCCGCGACCTTGCCCGCGACCGTCACCAGGTCGCGTATGGGCGTCGTGATGGCTTTCCCGAGCCCGTGGCCGATGAGCAGCACGAGGGCGATTCCCGCGATTGCCACGCCGGCGATCATGAACGCCATCCGTCGCTGCGCCAGCCGCACGTCGTCCAGCGACGCCACGAACGTGACGAGCACCGCCCGCCGGTCCCAGGGGATCGCTTCGTGCACCAGCCGGTACGACGACCCCTGCGCGGTGAACGTATGCCGCTCGCCCGGCTCGTTCACGGCATCGCGCAACAACTCGCGGAGGCGCGCGTAGTCGTCCTGGGTGAAGTCCTGGGTGAGACCCGGGGTGTATCCCAGCATGTCGCCGTTCTCGGCGGACCCGATGATGTCGACGCCGAACGCGTCCTTAAATGGCTCGTAGGTGCTGGCGTCGTCGAGAACGAGATACGACGCGCGCTCGGCCACATCCACCCAATGGGTGATTTTCTCGTCGATGTCGTTCTCTGTGTACAAGTTGAACAGGACGAGCGCGGTGACGGCCGTCAGCCCGATGACGCCGATGACCAGAACGGAATACGGCGCGGAAATCTTGCGCTGGATGGGCCAATGGCGGACGCCGCGGAGGGGCATTCTCGCTCCTTACCGTCACGAGCAGACGCTAACACGCGCGCTCGGGAGCTAGCAAGACGCGTGCCCACGGGCGATGCCCGCAGTGGGCGAGGTGCAACCTTGCGGTATAATGGCGAATGACACGTCAACACCCCTCCGCGTGAGATGGGCACATGGCAACGGACTCGCTCCTCACAATCAGGTATCGACTCGCCGACGCGGGCGTCCACGAACCCGACGCGTGGACGATGGGGGAGTTGCTGCGCCTGGTCCGCGCACACGCGTTCGAGGACGATCCCACTGCCGCGGAACTGCGCAGGCGCATCCGCGAGGCGTTGCCCAACCGTGTCCCGGACGCGCAGGAGCCGACAGGGGAGGACGCCACGCGAGCGGAACTGGCTTATCGGATTGCCGGTAAGTACGCGTCCGCGTTACGCCCCAGCGAGGCCTTCGCGAGGGACAAAGCGGACGAGATCGCGCGGGAACACCGGCGCGAATGACAGTCGTGCTCGACGCGTGCGCGATGATCGCTTACCTGCGGGGAGAGCCTGGCTGGGACACGGTCGCCGGCATGCTCGCCGACCCCGACACACAGACGTATGCCCACGCGGTGAACCTGTGCGAGGTGTATTACGACACCCTTCGCGTACACGGTCTCCGCGATCCTGCCCGCTCCACGGCCGAAGACGCGATCCGGGATTTGGAGCGCGTCGGTGTAGTCACTCGCTCCGACATGGACGGTACGTTCTGGCGAAACGTGGGCGTTCTCAAGGCAACCTACCGCGTTTCTATCGCCGACGCGTTCGCGATCGCTCTTACCGCGCGTCTGGGCGCGACACTCGTCTCGTCCGACCACCACGAACTCGACCGCCTAGATGCCGCCGGTGTCTGCCCGCTGCTCTTCATCCGCTGACATCCGCTTTGGCCGTTTTTGCGGGCCGGTGGTGGCGAGCGCAGACCGCCGCTGCCATGACTCCATGGCCGAATGAGGACAGGAGGGGCTCGCCGCGCGGATGTGACATCAGGGCGGCTGGACGGGGATGGGGCTCGTACATCAAGGCTCGACGGGTTGCTCGTGCGCCATCGAAGAGATGCCTTCATTCGCGCGCTGTATGGCCTCCAGCATGTACTTCCGGCTGTTGGACGCCGTGATGTTCCACCCGGCCCGACTCGGCTGATCCGACACGTCGTAGTCGTACACCCACACCGCCGCGAGCGCGACATCGTGCTCCACCAGCGCTTGGAGCATCGCCGCGAATCGCACCTCGGCGCGCTCGGGGCCGCCCTCCGCGAAATCGTCGACACCAAACTCGCCGACGAAGAGAGCCTTCCCCTGCCGTCGACTGGCCTCGGCAGCGAGCCCGACCACTTCGGCCACCGACGCGCGATGGTCGGGAGCAAATCGGATTTCGTCTTCATACACATGGACGGAAACCATGTCATGTGGAGACGGCGTTACCAGCCCGATGCTGGCCATGAATTCGGCGCGGCTATCCAGTTCGCCCCAGCCCGCTCCAAGCCGCATGCTCTCCGCATGTGGGCGAGGCGCGGCGTTTCCCGGCGTGATCGGTCGGGTCGGGTCAAGGGACCGGACGACCTTTGCGAACTCCTCGAAAGCAGCAGCAACCATATCCGTCGTGAGATCATCGTCCGGCCCTCTGACACTCGGCGTGCCTAGGGTCGGCAGAATGCGAGGACGATGCTCGGCAGCGTTGGGTAGATCGACCGCGAGGCTGTATTCGTTGCCGAATTCCCATGCCCAGATCGCCGGAGAGTCCCTGTAACGCGACACGATGTCACGCGTGTACCGGCGCATGAATCCGATGGTCTCGCTGTCTGGATTGCCCCACTGGTTTCTCGGCTCGCCGACGAGGTCGGGCACGGCGGATGTATGCCAGAACAGACTTGGGATGAGTCCTATTCCGCTCTCCTCCGCAGCAGCGACGATCTCATCCAAGACCCCAAGGTAGACCTCGCGGTGGGTTTCATACTCGGCCAACTGACTGGGGTAGAACCCCGTGGCGATGAAACGCGCGAAAGGGATGCCGTGCGCTGCCAGCGCGGCGAAGCGGGGTTTCCGAGTGGTTGTCCCGTCGAACTCCGGGACGTAGTTCACCCCGATTGCGCGGAAGGGAACGCCATCGTGCAGTAGGACTCCGCCTTCTCCGACAGTCAGTTTCCGACCGTCTACTGCGGGCTGTGCATGCACGACACCGGACACGGTTAGGAGCAAGGCGAGCATCGCGCCCACGCTTCTCGCGCTGCCGAACCGAGACATAGTGTCCCTCTCGATTTCGATACGAGTGTAGTAGGGTCAGTATCTCACGGAGGCTGAGCGCGGAACAGCGCCGCTCGCACAACGGTGAGGGACGGGTCAGACCGCGCAGAGGGTTCTCACGACTTCGGCCAGCACGTTCTCGCGCAACACCCACGCGCGACCGTCCGGCAGCCGCTCAAGGATCACCGCGCCGGAGTGTAGGGCGCGCTCCATCGTGACTACCTCGGTCTCGCGGGCGGCGCGCTCGACATTGTCGTCGGTGAGGCCGGCGGCGCGAGCCCTGAAGCGCGCGTCGTCCGCGCCGTTGGGATCGCCCTGTTTCAGGTGCTCGCGCGAATACTCCATCGCTACTTGCTCAGCATGAGGCGGCGCATAGAGATGCTGTCGCCCGCTCGCAGTTCCACGTAGTAGACGCCGCCCGCGACCAGTTCACCAAGCTCGTTCAGACCATCCCAATGCCCCGACCCCGCGCGCGTGAGGTGACTCCCCGCCTCGCGCCTACCAAGCTCCAGCGTGCGGACCAACCCGCCACGCGCGTCGTAGATGCGCAGGCTCACCTCACTCGCCTCGGAGAGCGAATACGGTATCCACGTCTCCGGGTTGAATGGGTTCGGGTAGTTCGCGAAGACTCGTGTGCTGTTCGGAGCGACAAACTTCACGTTCACTGCGAAGCGTCGCTCGCCCGGCGGCAGCGTTACGGAGCCGGGGCGCCGCAGGTCGTGTCTCGCCCCGTCCAAGTCGAGCGCCGCCATGTACCCATCGGGGAGAGGCGCCGCGTCCCAGGAAAGCACGCCCTGAGCGGATGCCTCTGTCGCGAGAAGCCAAGAGACCGCGTTGTTCACCAGCGGCCGCGCGCTCCGCATCAACCGCGACGGGCGGGATTCGCTGAGGACGTGGACCCGCGGCGCATCGCCGCCGGGCGGTGGCGGCGGCGCGGGGACGTCAAGAGCGTCGAAGCCAACCTGCGCGCGGTCGCTCAATACGAGCGACACCTCGGCCGACATCCCAGCGGCGTTCGTGAGGCGCATCCTGAGACTGGGGGCAGACACGGCCGGCCCTGTCCGCCGGGTGGGGGCGCTGTTTCCGCCGACCAAGTCGCGCGCCTGAGGTAGGGAGACGAGATGCTCTCGACCCAGCCCGTTGTAGACCCAGTGCGCATGCCCGGCTTCGAGCGAGACGGCCGGCGCATAGCTCCGACTTTCGGGGTCGTACGCGAGCACGGAGTTGGCCGATATGGCGGACCAGCCCGTCGAGGAGTCGTTGCGCAGAGCTGCCACGGACACGGGCGTGTCGGCTTCGGCCGGCGCCCCGACGATGTTCCATCCGGGGTACAGCGTCGTCGCCGCCGCGCGGACACAGGCGTTGTTCGTGTCGAGGTTCATGGAGACCACTGTGCTGTCGTGCACGCGTAGGTGGCGCACGAACGCCCCTCCCGTAACGGCGGGGAGCGAGTGAGCATCCACCGACTGCAACAGCGTGTAGCCCTGCGTCGGGGCGTCCCACCCATACGCGGTCGCGGTGATGCCGCGCAACGCCGCGGGGTCTCCGGCTCCCGGCAGGGACACGAGATCCCACGCGGCAGGAAGACGCATACGGAAGTCGGTCAGCGGGCCGGAGTCCACGGCGATAGAGCCGTTGCGTATCGTCACGGGGATGTCGCGATTCAGCCGCACACGCGCGAGGGTCAGATCGGTGGTTCCCGTGGCGCACGGCAGCACTTCGAACACCGTGTACACCAGGGCGCCGCTGCCGGACGTGGGTCGCGCGCTCGCCAACGCGATGCCGACCTGCCCGTCCGCGGACTTGTGGGACAGGAGCCACCCCTGGGCCAGGCCCCCCACGGTCGTCACGGAGATGAAGGTAGCGACGGACGGGTCGTAGACGAGCGTGAACTCCGCGGCGCTGAGTTGGTCTTCGGTGACGTCGCTGACCTCAATCGGTAGCGTGACGCGCGCGCCCGGCTCGACCTGGACATCGGGGAGGATCACGTCGACCGTGGCGGCGGCTCCGCGCACGCATGCGATCAGGAGCGCGACTGCCATGGTTTCGCGCACAAGTCGAACCACCGGAATAGACCCCACTGTGTCGCCGACACACCACGGCCGGCGCGCATCGGCCGTGTCGCGGCGGCGCCCGTAAGGGGACGCACTTCGACGGCCTCTATGCTTAAGACGCTCCTGGCGGGTGAATTCCGCCCGCAGAATGCGCCTTTGGGCAGAATCCAGCGGCATCAGCCTGTTTTCGGCTCACGCCGCCACGTGGACTGCCAAGGATGTAAAGCAAGCGCCCCGGTCGCACCGGGACGCTCTGGAGGATGGCGCCATAAATGCGCCCACTATTAGGACGCCGGCCGAGGGTCGCATCCGCCGTCGAAATGCACCACAGGGGCGCAGAATGGTCGCAATGCGACGCAACTCAGATTGGGCGTTCTTTGGGGTCGGGACGGCTCGGGCGGCTAGTCGGCGGCGGTGAGGGTGAGTTCGCTACGGCCGTCCAAGCCGGCGATGACGGGGAATGTCCGGTCGCGGGCGGCCGTGCCACGGCCGACGTAGCGCACCTCGGGTGAGAAGTACGCGTAGAGGGCGGTGTTGCGCGGTTTCGGCGACTTGTTCGGCCCCGAGCCGTGGACGCAGAGGCTATGGAAACACACGGCGCTGCCAGCGGTCAGTGCCGCCTCGACGGCCTGCGATTCGTCGATGTCCTGGCGATCCGTCGCCGCCTCGTCGTCTCCCCGCGTGATGCGACCCCACTCTTGTAGACCCCACTCGTGGCTCTTCGGGATCACCCGGATGCATCCGTTCTCCGATGTCGAGTCGTTGAGCGCGATGCTTACCGTCACGAGGGTGGGCGGGTCCATCGGCCAGTACGCGGAATCCTGATGCAGGGCGTGCTGCGAGCCGTGGAACGCTGGCTTGAGCATCAGCGTGCTGCGGAACAGGAGCAAGTCGGGGCCGATGAGATTCTGGACCGCCTCTACCAGTCGTGGGTGTTGGGCCAGGCGGAGAAACACGTCGGAGAAGCGCCGCGTGTTCTCGATCTTTCGGAGAACGAGCCGTCCGTCCGCCTGTGACTCGTCGCCCGCGTAGGGTTCTACCTGGAAATGTCCGCCGTCGGGGTTATTCGCTTCCTTGAGCGTCGCCGCCACGTCGTGCAGGCGCTTCACTTCCTCCTGGCACTCCAGCATCTCGTCCGGCGTAAACAGTCCTTCGAGGATGAGGTATCCCTGATCCTCGAAAAATGCCTTTTGCTCCTGCGGCGCCATGCGGGAGACCTCCTATATCCCTCGTCGCGCGTGCCCGTCGGTTCGGTGTGGCCAGGCGCCGCGATCATACGGCAAGTCGGGTCGGGGATGAAGCTTCGGCGCGAGCACTCGTCGCGGCGAGGGCGCGCGGATGGCATGCCCTCGCCGTATAATGCCCGAGGTCGTGGCCGCCACATGCGTCGATCCCGTCGAGAGAGGGGAGACTACCGTGAACGACTGTGTCTTCTGCCGCATCCTGGCCGACCGTTCCAAGGCGGCGATCGTCCACGAAGACGACGCGACGTTGGCGTTCATGGACCCTCGCCAGGCGAACGAAGGGCATCTGCTCGTCATCCCCAAGCTGCACGTCGAGACGGTGTGGGACATGGACGAAGAGACCGCCTCGGCGCTGTTCCGGGTCGTGCCGAAGATCGCGCAGGCGCTTCGCTCCGCGCTCAACCTGTCGGGCATGTCCATATGGCAGTCGAACGGCAGGGCCGGCAGTCAGGAGGTACCGCACGTGCACGTCCATCTGATGCCGCGGCACGTTGGGGATGGGTTGCTGCGTGTCTATCCCGCGCGGGTGGAGAACGCGGCGCGGGAACAGCTTGACGCGGTTGCGGACAGGATACGGAAGGCGCTGCCGGCCTAGCGCCGTGCGTGTCAGCAGCCGACTGTCGCGGACAACGCGACCGGCGTATCACCGCATCAGGACGAGGAGGACGCGCGCGCCTCCTGGATCGCGTCGCGTACCCAGTCTTTGGACGTGAGGCAGACGAACGGGCTCACGTTCTTCCCGTCGATGAGGCTCATGTTGTGACCGAGGCCGAGTTGCTCGATCAGCGCGCGATCGAGTTCATGCTCTCGTAAGACGATGGCGTCTCCATCCTCGGCACATGCCGTTCGCACGCCTTCGAGGCCGTCCCCGCCGCGTCCGTATGCGCAGTCGGAACACCAGTAGTTCCAGTACAGGTCCACGACGACGCGCCCCTGTTCCAGTTGGACTTCGGGAACTCGTGTCTCTATGAAGCGCACGACCTGGCTCGGGTCGGTAGCCTTCAGGTACAGCGTGCCGAGGTCATGCCCCGTGACGACGCCGTAGCCAAGCTCGACTAGCAGATTCGCGAACTTGTGCGAGGAGTAGGAGACGCCCCGTTCCTCCTCCGCCGAGTCCTCCTCGACTGCGGCGAGCAGTACACGGGCGGCATCGCCTCCTCCGCTGTAGTCTCGCCCGTCGATCAGGCAGTGGATGTGATTGACGGCCTCGCCCGCGACGGCGTCCAGGGCTTCCTCGGTCGGGGCGTACTCGACCCAACCGACCCGCTCATCACCCTCCACCGCGAACTTCCGCCGCATCCCCTTCGCCATCATGCGGCGCACCCAGGCGCGCTTCTCCTCGTTCTCGACGCCGGGGTAGCACTCCTCGACATCCTCAGCCGTTAGGTTGGTGATGCGTATCGCCATGACAACTGCCTCCGGGTTGGGCCTCCCCAGCTACATGCGATGATGCACGCGCGCGTCAAGCCTCCTGGACGACGTGGCGCCTAAACGGGTTCGACGCTACGGGCCCACGGGTAGGCCGACGACACAGGTCGGCGTTGTCGCATCGGCCGACCGTGGCTATCGTCACATCGAACGGCCAGGCGTTCGCCACCCGAGCCGCGTACGGAACCAGAGCTACATGACCTGCTCAGAGTGCGGATTCGAGAACCCGGCCGGGATGCGGTTCTGTGGCGAGTGCGGCGCCCGACTGCCGACGCGCTGCCCCGTCTGCGGATTCGACAACCCTCCTCGCGCCAAGTTCTGCGGTGGATGCGGCACGGCCGTCGCCGCCCGGACGCCCTCCGAGGCATCTGAGGCGGCGGGCGACCCAAAGTCGCGCGAATCGCTCACGCCGCAAACGCAACTCGCGACCGCCGTGGCCGAACGACGCCAGTTGACCATCATGTTCTGCGACTTGGTGGGGTCGACTCGCCTCTCCGGGCGGTTGGACGCCGAGGACCTGCGCGAAGTGATCCGCGCCTATCAGGCGGCCTGCGAAAAGGTCACCCGGCGGTATGAAGGGCACATCGCTCAGTATCTGGGCGATGGGGTGCTGGTCTACTTCGGGTACCCGCAAGCGCATGAAGACGACGCGCAACGCGCCGTCCGGGCGGGGCTCGGCATACTCGAGGCGGTGACGCAGCTCAACCCGACGCTTCGGGAGCAGTGGGGAGTGGAGCTGTCGCTGCGCATCGGCCTGCATACCGGTCTCGTGGTCGTCGGCGACATAGGCGGAGAGGGCCGGCACGAGCAACTCGCGCTCGGCGACGTGCCGAATATCGCCGCGCGCGTCCAGGCCGTCGCGGACCCAGATACCGTGGTGATCACCGACGCCACGCATAGGCTGGTCGAGGGACTGTTCGACTGCCGCGAACTCGGTCCTCACACGCCCACGGGGACGACTCATCCGGTCGGTCTCTTTGAGGCGACGCACGAGAGCGGGGCGCGTAACCGCTTCGACGTGGTTTCCGCCGCGGGGCTCGCGCCTTTGGTCGGACGTGAACCGGAAATCAGCCTGCTCCTCGAGAGGTGGCAGCAGGCGCGAGAGGGCATGGGCCGGGTCGCGCTTATCGGTGGGGAGGCCGGCATCGGCAAGTCTCACCTCGTATGGACGCTACAGCAACATGTGGCCGAAGACGCCCAGGCCTGGCTGACCGAGTGGCGCTGCTCTCCCTACCATCAGAACAGCGCGCTCTACCCGATCATCGAGATGCTCGAGACTGTCGTCCTCGAATTCGCGAGGCATGAATCTCCCGAGGAGAAACTCGCCAAGATCGAGGGATTCCTCGTTCAGTACGGCTTTGCCTTGGAGGAGTCCGCGCCCGTACTCGCCGCGTTGCTTTCCGTGCCTCTTGGCGAGGGATACGCGGCGTCGGAGGCGCCTCCCGAGGAGCAGAAGCGGAAGACACTGGAGATCATCGTGACCGCGCTCCTGGTGCGGGCCAGGTTTCAGCCGATGCTGCTCGTTGTCGAGGACCTACAATGGGCGGATGCCTCCACGGTCGAACTGCTCAGCATGATCATCGACCAAGCGCCGACCGCGCGTCTGCTCGCCGTATTCACGTATCGGCCCCAGTTCCACCCGCCCTGGGCCGGTGATCCAGAGGTCGACAAGATAGCGCTGGGCCGCCTGCTGCACGACGAAACGGTCCTCATCGTCGACCGGCTGACCGGCGGCAAGCCGCTGCCGTCGCAGGTGCTCGCGCAGGTCATTGCGAAAACCGACGGTGTCCCGCTCTTTGTCGAAGAGCTCGTCAAGACGGTGCTGGAGTCGGGCGTGCTGCGTGAGGAGGAGGGCGAATACCGGTTGGACGGTCCACTTCTGCCCGTCACGATCCCAAGCACGCTTCAGGACTCGCTCATGGCGCGGATCGACCGACTCTCTACGGTGAAGGAAGTCGTGCAGGTCGCGTCAGCCCTGGGCCGGCAGTTTTCCTATGAGCTGATCAGCGCCGTCTCCCCGATGGGAGGCATCGCCCTTGAGCGCGAGCTCGATCGCCTCGTGGAAGCCGAGCTGCTCTATCAACGTGGCGTTCCACCCCAGGCGACGTACACGTTCAAGCACGCCCTCATTCAGGACGCCGCTTACGAGTCCCTACTCAGGCGGCGACGAGAGGAGACGCACGCAGCCATCGCACGCGCGCTGATGGAGCGGTTCCCCGAGGTGGTCGAGACGCAACCCGAACTCGTCGCTCACCATCTCACCTCCGCGCGGCGAGCGGAGGAAGCGCTTCCATACTGGAAGAGCGCCGGGAATCGCGCCGTCGAGCGATCGGCGAATACGGAAGCCATCGGCCACTTCGGCAAGGCGTTGGACCTGCTCGAATCCCTGCCCGACGGCCCGGAACGTGCCGAGGAGGAGTTGGCTCTGCGCGTTGCGCTGGCGACTCCGCTCGTCACGACGAAGGGCTACGCCGCGCCGGAAGTGGAGGCGACCTACGCTCGGGCCCGCGAGCTGTGCGACCAGGTGGGAGACACACCGCAACTGTTCCGCGTGTTGTGGGGCCTGTGGGCGTTCTACCTTGTGCGAACGGACCTAGGGGCAGCTGGCGATCTCGCGGAACGCTGCGTCCGACTGGCGGACAACGCGCGCGATCCCGCACTGCAGATGGAGGCCCGCCGGAACTTAGGGGCGACGATGCTCTGGCACGGTGAGCTGGCCACAGCACGGCGCCACCTGGAACAGGCTCTCGCCCTGTACGGCCGTGAAAAACACGGATCGCACGCCTTCGTGTTCGGCCAGGATCCGGGCGTCGCGTCGCTGTCCTATCAGGCGATGACACTCTGGTCCCTTGGCGAGGTGGACGACGCCCTAGCAGCGAGTCAGGAGGCGGTGGACCTGGCTCGGTCTTTGGCCCACCCGTACAGTCTCGTCTATGCCCTGCTGTTCGCTTCCGTCGTGCGTCAGCTCCGACGGGAGGGCGAGACCGCTCTGGAGGATGCGGACGCGTTGATCGCGGCGTCTCGGGAGTACGGCTTCGGCCTCGGGTTGGCGTGGGGCCCGGTGATGCGAGGATGGGCCCTTGCCGAAACCGGTCGGCAGGAGGAGGGAATCGCCGAGATGACCGCAGGACTCGACATAACGAAGGCCACGAGGTCCGAACTCCTCTTGCCCTACTACCTACACCTGCTCGCCATGACGTACCAGAAGTCGGGTCAGCTCGACGAAGCGACGGGCGCCATCGCCGACGCCGTGGAAGTAATGGAACGGACCGGCCAGCGCTGGTGCGAAGCAGAGCTGTGCCGACTTCAGGGCGAACTGCTGCACGCCCGTGACAAAGCCGGACCCGAGCCGGAGGCCCTATTCCTTCGAGCCATCGATGTCGCACGCCAGCAGGGAGCGCGATCCTACGAGCTGCGCGCGACAATGAGCCTGAGCCGCCTCTGGTGTGAACAGGGCAGACGGTCGGAGGCCCTGGCGACGTTGGAGGCAGCGGTCGCGCCGTTCGCGCAAGGCTTCGACACGCCAGACCTGCGCGACGCGAAGGCGCTGCTCGAGACGCTCTCCTGAAGACCGAGGCGACTCCGCTCCGCGCGATCGCCTCACTGCCGGGCGTCGTCGTGAAGAGGGAAGAACGCTTCGAAGATGCGATCCGTGCGATTTCGCCAGCTCTCCCAACTGAACGCCTCGTGCGCTTCGCCGCCCGTGGGAGCATAGCCTCGTCCTTCGAGAAGCGTTCGCAACTTGCGGCTTTCGACGGCCATGTCCCACCCTTCGAGTGGCGACCGCGCACCGTACTTGCCCCAGTCCAGGTAGATCTGCATGGGAACCGACTCGGCGTTGGGCAGGATCGACCAGAGTTCCTTCTCGTGGATGGAAAGGAACAGCGGAGACTGTGACGCGACTTTCCCAAACACGTCCGGATACCGAAACGCCAGGTGCAGCGACAACGAACCCGTTACCCCCATGCCGATGCTGGCACGCGCCGAAGCGGATGTCTGTGTCCGATACCGCCGGTCGATGAACGGGACGAGTTGCTCGGCCACCATGCGCGTATAGCTCTGTCGCGCGTCGTGTCGGTACTCGCTGTCTCCAGAGTCCGGCGCACGGTGCACGAACACGGCAATGACGGGCGAGATCCGTCGGCCGACCAGCGCGTCCAGCGTCTGGCGGTACATGCCGCGCGTCTGGGCCAATCCTCCCTGATGGACGTAGGCTACCGGGTAACTCGTCTCCGCCGTGTCATAGCCCGGCGGCAGATACACATCGACTGTCCGCGCTTTCCCTAGGACGCGACTCTTGAACTTGCGTCGTTCCAGTCGACTGCCGCTTGGGCCGCTGTCGGTCGTCAGATGTTTCGCTTCCTGCCAGGCAGGCATCGAGAACCACGAGAACTCGCCATCGCGGCCGTGTAGGTTGGTCGTGGCGGGCACCGTCCGCGGGTTGCGAGGATCGAGGAGCGTCTTGTCGCCATTGATGACGAATCGGTAACTGAGTCGCGCATCCGCCTCGACATGACTCGAGTAGTGGAAGAGGCGCGTTCCCCGGACCCGCGTCATCGGGGCAGCATAGTCGTCTCCGATGAGACCGCCGACGATGGCGACATCGTTTGCCTCACCGTAATAGACGAAGTGCGCAATGTCATCGCCTTCCACGATGGGGAATCGGGGGTGCGCGCGGATGAACTCCGCAATGGCCGGTTCCTTGTCCGCCGCCCTATCGAGCGAGGCGATGGATTGAGCGAATGCGGAAGAGACCATGGTGTCGTCCCTCGCGACCTCAGGGGAATCGGTCTGAGGCGCCCGAACGAGCTCCACGCAGGCGATCTCGGAGAAGCTGCGGCAGTAGAGAAGCCCGTTGGCGAAGCTCGGTGGCGACCATGAAGGCGCGGCGAACAGCGGACGTCCGACGACTTCCTCGTACCCCTCCGCGTTCGCCTTCGCGATGTGAAGGCCACCCACCTTCGTGCCGATCACGAGATGGGCGTCTACCACGCTGACGAATCCGTCACCAGGCTGCCTGGACTTCCACACGGCTCGACCCGTGGCAGCATCGACGCACGTGAGGAACTGCCGGTTGTATTCGTACAGGTATCCGTCGACGTGCACCGGTACGCTGTACGTGCCTCGAGTGGCGTCCCTCGTCCAAAGAGGCTTGATGGTGGGCGAGCGCAGAGATCCCCGAAGCTGGATGAGCGCGCTCTCGTCCCACTTGATTGGCAGGAACAGTCTGTCGTCACCGACGACCGCCGGGCTCATGTACCAGACGTTGTCGTCACCACCATGCTCGTATCGCCACAAGGTCGATCCCGTTGCGGGGTCGATCCCGTGGAGTTGTTCGCGTCCGACCGCCACGAGCAGCGCTTGTCCATCCTGGGAGAGCAGAAACGGCGACTGGTAGTCAATACGATCCCTACCTGTTCGCCAGACGATCTCGCCGGATCGCCGGTCGAACGCTACGGCTGCCGCCCTATCACTGCCCACCTGAACGACGACGACATCACCGTATGCCAGAGGCGACGTTGTGAATCCGTAGTCCGGCCGCCTTCCCCCGTGGTCTTCTGCGAGATGCGATGACCACAGTTCCCCACCCTCGTCTGTCGCGAGGGCGACGAATCTACCCGACGACCCCAGGGCGTAGACCGCTTCATCTGTGACATACGGCGTGGAGAGGGGCCCCGACGCCGAACCGTCGCGCCCCGGATGGGTGGGGGAGACCCTGTATCGCCACAGTTCGTCACCTGCGCGCGCGTCAAACGCGACCACCCAGTCGTCCACGTCGTCGGAGAACATCGTGACGGCGAGGCCTCCGGCGATGGACACGCTGGAGTACCCGATCCCGAGCGGCCTGCGCCAGGCAACGCGCAGTTGGTAGTCAACGCCCGACGCGATCCAACCGGTAGCCTCGGTCGTGCTGCTCGTGCTTCGCCCACGCCAGCCCGGCCAGTCCGTCGATTGCCCAAATGCGTGGGCCGCGCCGATGAAGCAGTTGAGGGCCACAGCGATGGCCAGCGATACGCGCGGAAGGTCCAGGAGGGACGGGATCATCCTCAAGGGCACGCTGGCTTCCCGTGGAGAGGGTGGCTTACGCCGGCGGAGCGCAGCATGGACGCCCGGACCACATGATACAGGTTTGCCGAAGCTGCGGAGCCACACGCCCTCGCCAGCAGACACAAGATGCGCCCGCGCAGGAGACACCACGAGGACCGCCCATGCGCTACCGAGTCGTCTACTTCACACCGAAGCGCGTCGGCGGCTTGCCGTCCGGCCAATGCGGCGACAGCAGCACCGCGATCGTAACTGTGCCCACCTGATCCGGCAGATCCAGGATTAGCCGTCGCACGCCTTCGTTACGCTTCTGGGGCGGCTCCTGCTCCGCGGATTCGACGGCGAATCGAGCGCCCATAGGATCAGGGACCGTTACGGTGAGGAGCTTGCCGTCCTGCTTCAGCAGCGCCGAGCCGTCGGCTGCGATCTCGATCTCCGCGTCCGTGGTCATGCCCCAGCGTATGTCGGCCGCCTCCGACAGGATGAACTCGTCCTGGATCAGGGCGGCGCGACGGTCGTCGAGCAGGGACACCGTACGCCAGGCGCGCTCCGCTTTCGGCGCGTACGCTTCGGTGAGGTCGACGCGCGCGGTCGGGCTCTCGTCAGACGTGAAGTCGAGGAACTTCGAGGAGGCGTCCGCGTCCTGGTCTTCGCCGTCGATGGTCGGCACGTTGTGGCTGAACGTGTTCAGGCGGTAGTAGTTCCAGCGCGCGCCACCTCGTCGAGCGTTCCAGTAGCCGGGCATGTTGTAGTCGTCCGAGCCGAGGTCGCGCGCCCAACGCACACCGAGCGCGTCCAGTTCGAACGTCCCCAGGTCGAGGTGACCGTGGGCGACCTGGTTGTAGCCCGCCTTGACGCCGACGAAGAGCGCATCCGGCGAATCCCACGCGCTGCGCATCATGGCGACTTCGACGGGGCCGCGGAACAGCTTGTCGAGGCTGTCGGCGGGGTCGTCCTCGGGCGGAGGCACGTACCACACCAGATGTTCCGCCCCCGCGTCACGCTCCGCGATGGCGGCGTGCTCCGAGGCGGCGTAGTCGGCGTTGCCGTACGCCCGCGCGAGCCAGAACATGACGCCCATCGGTCGCCGCGCGGCGCGCTCGCCGCTGTCCGCGTAGTTCAGGTAGAGGCCCGTCGGCCCTGCGGCGTGGATGGGGAAGTACCCGGCCTCGGAGAGCCCCTCCGACGCCTTCAGGCCGAAGTCCGTGCCGAGCGCGGATTCCAGAGCGGCGATGCCGTACGCGGTGTATCGCGTCGCGTAGTTCCAGTATCCGGGGCCTTCGCCCCATGCGCCATCGGGCGCGTAGGTCGCCAGCGCGAGCGGCAGTGAGTCGAGGGCGTGTCCCAGGATCTTCTCCGCGCGCTCCGGCTCGTCCTCGGCGATCGCGAGGGCGCCGATGGCCAGCCCGGCGTTGCACACCTGGTTCCAGTTATGGACGTTGCGCGGCCACCACGTGGACGGCCCGCGACCGTTGTAAGCATCAAGCCCGGGGTCGAGACCCAGGCGCACGAGCGAAGCCCGGATGTGATCGCGCGTGTCCGGCTCGATGAGGTCGTACAGCCAGTCGTATCCCAGCCCGACGGCGTGTGACATCTCCGCGGTGTCGAGGAAGTGCGACGGGTTCCAGTCCTGGAAAGCGCACACGGTCAGCAGGTTGTCGATCAGGGCGTCGGCGTATCGTCGCTCGCCGGTCCAGCGCCATGCGATCCCGAGCGACCAGACGCGGCGCAGACACTCCCGACTTACGTGAAGCAGACGCGGCCCGCGCTTGTCGTAGGTAAGTTGCGGTCGGTCGATGTCGCGGTTCGCCCGGCGCAGCACATCGTCAACGATGCCGCTCAGCGCCTCGTCGGTCTCCGCTACGGCCTGCAGGGCCGCCAGGCCGGCGTCGTCTAGCAGGAGGCGTGGATGATCCTCGCGGAGCGCGCCGAGATAGCCGTCATCGGCCATGGCGCGTGGTCCTAGGAGAAGGGGAACAAGCAGGGCGACGAGTAGGAACCGGAGCATGGCGCTTCCCCACGGTTTTCGGGTCGACCGCACGGTTCATTGGCGCGAGGGAGGCGCGGCCGACAGATCGCGCAGCTTCCGCACCGTTCGCCAGTTGCGGACAGTGCAGGCCGTTCCGAGCCTGGCCTCGAAGTAGTTGTTCGTGAGCCGACTCCTCCCCATGCCGTTCGGGCATCGGAGGTAGATCTCCCGGCCGCTTACTGCGAAATCGTCCGACGGCGAGCGGTTCGGTTCCAGCGTCGCAACCGACTCAGGCGAAGGTGAGTCGGCGAGGAAGGCTACGTGGAGCGCCTTGGGGTCCGTGTCGGAATTGTCCCACGGGTTCCTCTCCGCAGCTGCGGCGAGTTCGCCGCCAGTGCGCGTGACCACGGCTACGCAGAGTTGCCGGGATCTCTCGATCGCTTCCGAGATCACGGTCGCGATGCGCGTGTACAGCTCGTCCGGCGCGGTGAACAGCACATTCCCACTCGCTATGTAGGTCTCGACGTCGCCGCAACCCGCGTCCGTGAACACCATTGCCAGATCCTTCATCGGCAGCCGGTTTCGCCCGCCAACATTGATGCCCCGCAGCAAGGCGACGTGGCGCGGCCGCGCTTCGGTCTCCGACACCGCTGCCCCTCTCTCAGCGCCCGCCGATGGTCTTGGTTGCGTTCTCCGATGCGCGTAGAGTGTGAGGCGCCGCCAGAGCCCTCGCAACGTGCCGCGGTCGTCGCCGGAAGGAAGGCCGAACATGCCCGACGCTGCCCAATCGCTCCCGGAGTTCTGGAAGAGCCGCGTCGAAGATGTCGAGGAGGCCATCGCCTCCGCGCACGTGGGCAGCGTCCGGGTCGTCGCACGGACGCCGGGCGGCCACAAAGTCCATATGGTCGCCTACGGGCCGTCCACGAACTACGATAGCCAGGCGAACTACATGTCCGCCACCGGCGCCCGCAACCCGGCCTACTACGCTGACAAGCCCGATGCCGGCCCGCCCGTCGTCTACATCGTAGGAACGCCTCACGGTCAAGAGGTCGAGAACGTCGTCGGGACGGTGAATTTGATGCGCGTCGGGGAGACTGGAGCCGACTGGCGAGGTAAGCAGTGGCCGCGTCTGGCCGCGAGCATGCGCGAGTGCCGGACGCTCATCGTGCCGCTGTCGAACCCGGACGGCCGGGCGCGCTGTATGCACGACAGCTTCGTCGGACTGCCCGTGGACGAGATGACCCGCGTCGGGCAGGGCACGCGCGAGGACGGCTCGATGTACGGCTGGCCTGGCGCGAAGGCTGTACACCCGATGAAGGGCGATATCGGCCTCCTCGGCGCCTACTTCAACGACGACGGCATCAACCTGATGCACGACGACTTCTTCAATCCCATGGCGGACGAGACGCGCGGCGTGCTCGGCGTCGCCCGCGACGAGGCTCCCGACTACATCATCAACCTGCATTCGCACGGCGCCGCGCCGATGATCCTGTCGACCGCGTACGTCCCTCGGCTCCACAAGGAGATCACGGCGCAGTTCGGCGAGCGACTGCAGGCGCGCCTTGAATCCGGTGGATTGCCGGCAGGAGGGCCGCCGGGCGTGTCGGAGGATGGCGAGAGCTACCCGCCTCCGTCGTTCAACCTCACGAGCGCTCTGCACCACGTCTGCGGCGCCGTCTCGCTGTTGCATGAGTGCTGCCACGGCGTGCGCGAGGACCGCTACCCGGACGCGACCCACGACGAGATCCTCGACATCCAACTGATCCTGTTCGAGGAACTGCTGACGTTCGCTCTGGAGCATCCGCGGCCGGGAGTGGCATAGGCTCCCGGGCAGAGCCACCATGCGCACAGCGGGCAGCGCCGGCGCCATCGGCCGAGGGATGTGGATGCCAGCGTACGGCATCACCCACCTGGCGCACGATACCGGCGACGCGCTAGATTGTACGCGCACGGACTCCGAGCGCTTGCCGTGGCGGAGCCAAGGGGGCGGCCCTCCGCCGCGTTGATCAATGATAGGGGTGGGCCTATGCGCTGTAGTTCGCTATCCCGGGTCGCGCGTGGCGCCGTATGCGCCAGCGTCGTGCTGATCTCAACACATGTGCACGCCCAGCGCGAGGCGCTCACCGACTTCTTCGACCGCGGGCCGCTGCATCCCGCTTGGACGTTTCGCGCGCCCCATGGCGGGCGGTACGAGTTCCGCAATGGCTGGGTGCATATCACCGCGCCCGGCGACCGGTTCGTGAATCCCCACGAAGACTACATAGCGCCGATGCTCCTCATCGAGCCGCCTGCTGATGAGGCGTTCAGCTTCGAGACGCGACTCGACTGGATCGTGCACGAAACAGGGGGATATGCGGGGTTGGTCGCGATCCGTAAGGATCTGTCCACCCGCATGCTATTGCAGTATCGGTCGCGTCCGTGGGGTATGGCCCAACTGGAATGGTGGGATGGCCTTGACGGCGAAGGTTGCTGTGTGGCTGCAGTCCTTTCGGACAGGGAGGACATATGGCTTCGCGCGGAGATGATCGGGCGCGGCGCGGCGTTCTTCCCGAAGTTCTCCTACAAGCAGGGAGGAGAAGATGACCCGTGGACCAGCGCCACGAACCCTGGCGGGAGGGCATGGTTCCTCCCTAATGGGATTACGCCGCGGTTTGTTCCAGGGGAATACTGGATCGGTCTATTCGTGGAGGGCGGGCTGGGCCCTGACAGCGAGACGCAGGTGGCGTTCGACTATTTCCACTCCCCGGAACTACGTCCTCTGTCCGTGGACTTGGCCGGTGCGTCGGCGCTCGTCTGGGCCTCGCTCAAAGCGCCCTGATTGCGGATGGATCTATAGCGCGCGACGCAGGCTTCCCCAGACCACGGGCAGCTTGCCAGCCGGCGCCACAGAGGTAGCTGAACCTGTCGAGTGGCTCAGCATCCAGTCATACAGGGCGGCATTGTCGTACGTCGCCGTCCAAGAGTCGTGATCGACGCCCGGGTACAGGGTGAAGTCCACGTCGCCGCCACAGGCTGTGAGCTGTTCCACCATCGTCACGGAGTTGGTCGGATCAACCACGCTATCCGCGTCGCCATGGAATACCCACACGGGCATCTGGCCGACAATGCACGGATCGATCTCGGGGCCCTGCGCTCCTTCGCAGCCCTGGCCAAAGCTGCGCAGCAGACGACAGAACCCACCTAGTCCCGCGCCACCAGCAATGGGAACCGCAGCCGCGAACGTGTTCGGGTGTCTTGCTGCTAGCTCCCACGTGAGGTACCCGCCCTGACTCAGCCCGGTGATGTACATCCGGCTCGTGTCCACGGAGTACGCCGTCGTCACATCATCCAGTAAGACCATCCAAGCGTCCACAAGCAGGTTGAAGTCGGCGTTGTTCGGCGCCAGTGGCGACACGACGATGAACTGGAAATCCGGCTGTCGTTCGGCGATCTTCGGCGGGCCGTGGACCTTGATCAGTTCGATGTTGCTCCCGTTCTCGCCAGCGCCGTGGTGAAAGAAGATGAGCGGCCACCGCTCAGACGGGTCATCACCATATGTCTCAGGCAGAAACAGCAGATACTGGAGCTGGTGCGTGACTCCCCCGGAGGCGTAGTCGAACTGAAGCGTGTGCTGACCTGGGCCCTGGGCAGTCGCGTCGAGCGCAATGACTGACAGCGCCACAACTGCGACTAGCGCGCACAGAGAAGAGACAACAGGGATCCCAGCGGTACGTCCGGTCGTGGTATCCATCCTCAGCATACCCCTCTCAGCGAAAGTAGTCAGGGCGGGCTAAGCCAGGAGCGTTCGCAGCCCATCCGGCGCCCCTTGCCCACTAGTAAGACGCATGCCGGGGCCGATATCCGTCACGATTCCGCATGACGTGGCGACTACACCGGCGCAGTGGACAGCGTTGCGGCATCCGGTGATGGGGACTATGACATCGTGTCACCGGTATCCAAGACATGGTCAAACCCGCTGTCCCAAACCGCCCCTGAACCGGCTTCTGTAGATGCACTTGTCGGGCGGGTCGGACCTCGCGATTCTGTGGGGGCCCAAGCGGGGTTCGGGCCGCAGGGCTGCGGGCGAGGATCGCCGACCCTCGTCTCTTCAGCGCTTCTGGCATTCGCGTCGACTTTAGGATGTAATAGCCGTCGGTATCGTCCAGACGCGCACCGCGGTTCAATACGCGATTCGCATAGCGTCTCGTGCGTCTGCCACCTGTGCATGGTCATGCTGCGCTCATGCGGACGAAGCTATCGTGCAGACCCATGGATCGGACCCCAAGTGCTCAGCGCAGTCGTCCAAGAGAGGACACCCCATGACACCGCCGTGCCGTCGACTGCATGCCCTTCGTGCTCCTTTGCGACCCACGCATGTCGCCGCGTTGATCGGCCTGACGCTTTTCCTGTGTGACATCGCGCTGGCCCTACCTGATGGCGCCATTGCTCGCTTGGACACCGGCAGCACGCAGGCGGTTGCGTACTCCCCAGACGGAAGACTCCTCGCTGTGGCGACGAGTGACGGCGTGGCCCTCTGGGACACACGCACACACGAACGCGCCGTTCCGCTAGAGACGAGTGCCTGGATGACGTCCGTCGCGTTCTCGCCCGACGGCGCGACACTCGCTGGTAGCGGCAGCTACGACAGCACGGCAAAGCTCTGGGATGCAGTAGCGCACCAGGAAGTCGCCGCCCTACAGGGACACTCGGCTCGCATATTGTCCGTCGCGTTCTCACCTGACGGCGCGACGCTCGCAAGTGGCAGCGCGGATACTACGGTCAGGCTATGGGACATGGATACGCGCCAGGAGATCGCTGCTCTGCAGGGACACTCGGATTGGGTCCATTCCGTTGCGTACTCGCCGGACGGCGCGACACTCGCGAGCGGCAGTGGAGACAGAACTGTGAAGCTCTGGGACGTGGCAGCGCGCCAGGAGATCGCCACCCTACAAGGGCACTCGTCTCGCGTCTGGTCCGTCGCGTTCTCGCCTGACGGCGCGACACTCGCAAGTGGGAGCGAGGACAACACGGCAAGACTCTGGGACGTGGCGGGACGCCGCGAGATTGCCGCCCTTCAGAGTCATTCGGGTTGGGTCTACGCAGTCGCGTTCTCTCCCGACAGTGCGATATTGGCAAGCGGCAGTGGGGACAGAACGGTGAGGCTATGGGACGTGGCGGGACGCCGCGAGATTGCCGCCCTTCGAGGCCATGAGGGTTGGGTCTATAGCGTCGTGTTCTCCCCTGACGGCGAGACAGTCGCAAGCGGCAGCGTAGACGGCACCGTCCTGTTGTGGGACACGTCGCCATGAGGCGGCAGAGACCGTCCGGAAGCCGGGCCCGCTCTCGTGCAGACTCGGCTGCCCTCGCGTACGCGCGAGACGGGCGCAAATAGTGGCGCATGGTATCGGAGCGCTGGCGGCCGACGGCGCCATGACCGTCAGCACGGTCGCATCAGCAAGACGCACTACGTAGGCGGGCGGCACGCGAAGGGCGCCACCTGGCGTTCGGTCGAGACTCTGAGAGCACGACGTCCTGCCGCCATGCGTGGGCCCAGCATCCGCGTTCTGGCCCATGCGTGGCGGGGCTTGCCGATAGCGGATGTTAGGTCGCCGCGCGACGGGGCGACGCAATAGCGACTACCGGAAGGTGCCCTATTCCCCGACGGACATCGCGGACAGCCCAAATGAGCGGTCCTCGGGAACGGAGCCGTCGCCATAGATGATGCGGACCCGCACGGTCGGGTCGGCTGTCGCCGTGTCGAACGACAGCGTGGCGAAGCTGTGCGTCGCGCCGTTCGCGATGCCGGACGATATCACCTCGACCAATGGGTAACCGCCGGTCTCGTGTACCTCGATGTAGCTGGCGTGCACGTCGCCGGAAAGGTACATCACACCGTCGATGGCGTTGTCCATGATCGCGCCGTAGAGCCGGTTCCGCGCGAAGTCGTAGAGACGCCATCCGTCGGCGCCGCTGGCCTGAAGGGTGCTGCCGGACGCCAACACCTTGAACGTCGCCGTCGACTGCTTCAACCCCTCGACGAGCCACGCGAACTGCTCGTCGCCGAGCATGCGCTTGGCGTCGTCGTTCGGCGCCTTGTCGGGGGAACGGTGGTAGCGTCCGTCGAGCATGAAGAACTCGACGTCGCCCCATTGGAAACGGTAGAACACGCCCGGCGTGTCGGTTGTTCCCAGGGGCGGGAGCGCCCACACCTCTCCAAACGCGCGCAGGGAGTCCTCCTTGCCCGCTGCGGTCCCGTCGGAGTTGTTGGGCCCGTAGTCGTGGTCGTCCCACATGGCGTATGTGGGCGTGGTGCGTAGGAGATTCGCGAAGTCGACCACGGCGCGTTGCTTCAGGTGATGCTCCCAGAGCGCGTTTCGGTCCGTCGTGTCGGCGTACACGATGTCGCCCAGGAGCAGGTGCAGCGACGGCTGTTGGGAGCGCATCAGGCGCCACGAGAGTTGCTCGGGTTCCTTTCCGTAGTGCATGCACGACGACACCGCCACCGTGAATCGACCCGCCTGCCCTGACGGTGGGGCCGTCGTGAATTCGCCGGACCTGCCGTCGCTCGACGGCGCCTGCCAGGGGTCGATTTCCTCGTCCGGGAACGGGTCGGCCGCCTCGTCTGTCCACCGAACGCGGTACAGGTAGGTCGTCCCCGGCTCCAGGCCTGTCGCCGTGAAGACGACCCAGGCGTGGTCCGCGACGTTGACGATGACGCTGGCATGGGAAGCCGTCGCGTCCGCCTCGCCCTTGACGCGGTATTGGAGCCGCAAGCCGCCGGGGTCCTCCTGCGAGGCCGTCCAGACCATCGCGGTCGTGGCCGTGACATGGCCCACTATCGGAGCGGACAGCAGCGCGCGCGACGGCATCTCGGACGGTTCGCTCTGGGCGAGCGCGCAAACGACGAACGTGGTCATCCACAACGCGGCGATGGACAGGCGACACATGTGCGGGCTCCTCAACGTGGCTCCACGGTCGACGCTGGGACGATCAGCATGCCGCATACGCCCCGCGTTGTCAGGCCATCAGACGTGCGAGGCAGCGTGCGAGAGGCTAAGGTAATCGTGGACAGTCCTCGGCGCGAACCCGCCCGTCGCCCAAGGCGCGGAACTGACCCGGACACGCAGACATATCGACGGAGTCCTGAATGGCGAAAGGCCTCTCGACAGCCATCTACCGATGGACCCGAGATCTGCACCTGTACGTAGGCCTAGCGGTGGGACCGTTCGTGCTCGTGTTTGCGATCAGCGCGATCTTCTTCACCCACGGTTGGTTTCGCGGGGGTGGGTCTGATAGCGCTGCAGCAGCAGAACGCGTCGCATCGTTCACCGCCCCGCCAGAAAGCGAGGATAGCCTCGTCATGGCGAAGGCCGTCCTGCGTCAGGTCGGTGTCGCCGGAGAAGTCGGCTTCGTCCGGCGACATCAGGAGCCGGCCCGACTGAGCATCCTGGTGGAAACGCCTGGGAAGAACGTCGATGTGGATGCCGATCTGACCACCGGGCTCGCGACGATCGGCGAGAAGCGCGTGGGCGCCTGGAACGGGCTGATCTATCTCCACAAGCGGCCGGGGATGCACAACGCACACCTGCGGGGTAGCTGGTTCCCCATGAGACTGTGGGGATGGGTCGCCGACGCGACCGTGTACCTGACTCTGTTCCTTACGGCGAGCGGTGTCTACCTGTGGCTCGTCCTGAGAGCCACGCGGCGGGCCGGGCTCCTGTGGCTCGGAGCGGGGATTCTCACGTTCTTCACACTCGTCTGCGCGCTGGTCGCGTAGGCGCCGGAAGCAAGACATGAACACGAGAGATGTCGGCGTCGCTTTCCGAGTGTGGAACCGCAAACTCCACTTCTACTTCGGGCTGTACCTGCTCCTGTTCCTGTGGCTTTTCGGGTTCTCCGGGCTGCTCCTGAACCACGGAGGATGGGGCTTCGCGCAGTTCTGGCCTCAGCGGGAGGTGACGGCGACGCAGCAGTCGGTCCAGATCCCCGGTGTGGGGACGGACATCGCCCTCGCGGAAGAGCTGGCGGCGCAGCTCGGTCTCTCCGGTGAGTTCGATTGGACGGAGAGGCTGCTGCAAGAGAACGCCCTGCGGTTCCGCGTTGGCCAACCCGGCGATATGACCACGGTAACCGTGGATCTCGGGACCGCGGAGGCCAGCATCGAGAACATCCGCTTCAACGTTTGGGGCATGCTGCGTGCGTTGCACACCTTCACGGGGGTCCGAGACGGCGACCCAACGGCCCGCGACTGGCTACCGACGCTTCTCTGGGTCGTCTCGATGGACGCCGTGGCCGCCGGGTCCATCTTCCTTGTGCTGAGCGGCATCTACATGTGGTATCAGCTCAGGACGAAGCGGCGTCCCGGACTGGCCGCGTTGGGTCTCGGCCTGGGCGCCTGCTCGTTCTTCGTCTTCGGCCTGGCGCGTCTGTTCTGACGCAGCGTCGGTGGGTCGAACGCCCAGGCTCCGCCGTATCTTGACAGCCATCCATGCGCGTGGGATGTTCTCGCCGGTGGCGTGCGGGTCGGACCCGTTTGCGGCCGAGAGTAGCTCCGACCAGTCGCTCACGGAGGCCCGCGTACATGGACGCCCGATACGACGTTCGCGATATCGACTCGCTGCTGTCTCCGTCGCTGCTGTTCTTCGGCGAGATCATCGACGCGAACATTCGACGGGCCTTGGAGCTATCCGGCGACGACCCCTCGCGGCTGCGCCCCCACGTGAAGACACACAAAACCCCCGAGATCGTGCGCCGCGAGTTGGCGGTGGGCATCACCAAGCACAAGTGCGCCACGTTGCGCGAAGCGCAGATGCTCGCCGAGGCCGGAGCGCCGGACGTCCTTATCGCCTACCAGATGGTCGGACCCAATGCGGGCGCGCTTGCCGCCCTGATGGCCGAGCATCCCGAGACGGAGTTCAAGAGCGTCGTCGACGACATTGGCGCGGCCGAGGCGTTGGGCGCGGCAATGCAACGCGCCGGCCTCACGGCGAAGGTGATGATCGACCTCGATGTCGGCATGAACCGCACCGGCATCGCCGCCGACGAGAGCGCCCTCGACCTGTACCGCGCACTGACGAAGATCGCCGGGCTGGAAGCTGTTGGCCTGCACGCCTACGATGGTCACAACCGCGCGAAAGACGTCGCCGAGCGGAATCGCGCGTGCGATGACATCCTCGCCGTCGTCCGTGGGATGCGCGACACGCTCGAAGGCGAGGGCATCGCCGCGCCGTTGCTGGTAATGGGAGGCACGCCTCCGTTTCCCTACTACGCGCTTCAGGAGGATGTCGAGGCGTCGCCGGGGACATTCGTCCTGCACGACGGCGCCTACGGCGACGGTCTGCCGGACCTCGGTTTCACGCCCGCGGCGATTCTCCTCAGCCGCGTCATATCGCGGCCGCTGCCGCGCCTCGCGTGCCTCGATTTGGGACACAAGGCTATCGGCGCCGATCCCGCCGGCGACCGTGGACGTGTGCTGAACGTGCCCGGAGCGAAGCTCCGCGGCCAGAGCGAGGAGCACTGGGTGCTCGAACTCACCGACGAGTCCACCCGCGATAGTCTCAAGGTCGGTTCCCCCGTCTTCGTGTGTCCTACGCACATCTGCCCGACGGTCGCGCTGCACAAGAGCGCGCACCTTGTCGAGGGCGGCGTTGTCACGGCCGAGTGGCAGGTCGCGGCCCGCGACAGGCTGGGTTAGACGGACGCCATGACGACCGCTCGCCTGACGACAGCGATGGCGACCATCCTTCTGGCGGCGGGTTTGGCGGCCATGTCCGCGTGTCGACCCGAGGAGGAGGCCCCACGCGTATCGCCCGACGCGCTGGTGGTTGCGGATAACCTGGGCCCTGCCCCAGATTTCACCCTTGTCGACCTCGACGGCAAGACCGTGTCACTGTCCGACTTCAAGGGGCAGGCGGTCATATTGAACTTCTGGGCGCCATCGGTCGACCCTTGTGTGCGCGAGACGCCGCATTTCATCGAACTCTATGAGGCCCATCGAGACGCGGGGCTCGTGGTCATCGGCATTTCTGTCGGCGACTCGCCGGACGCCGCGCGGGCGTTCGTCGCGGAGCACTCGGTCGACTACCCGATCCTCCAGGGGGACGAGTCCGTGGTCCGCGGCATCGCCGAGGCGTACGGGGGTGTCTCCATCATTCCCACGACGTTCCTCATCGACGCCGAGCGTCAGATCGTCCGCCGGTTCATGGGCTATCACGACAAGCCCGCATTCGAGGCCTCACTTCCCGACATACTCCCCCCATCGGCCGACTCCGGCTCCTGACGTAGGCGACCGAATCGACGACGTCTGGCGACCTACCGGGGTCGGGAATCGCCCGTTCCGACGCTGGTTCGTCTTGTTGGACTATGGTCGCTGTGCTAGATTCGGTGATGGAGCGCGTGGGCTCCGTCACAACGACCCTACGACACGGCTTTACGGCGCCATACTGGAGACTACTCAATGGAACTTGGGTTCCTCACGCCCTTCTCGGAAGATGCGCTCAAGGTTGCGAACGAAGGGCCGTTCACCTGTATCGAGATCGGTGGCTCCGCCGGCTGGATCGACGATGCGGCGCAACGTGAGTCGGCCAAGAAGCTGCTGGCCCAGTACGACGTGCGCGTCGCGTCGTTCATGACGCTGGGGCCGAGTATCCGCACGTCCAAGGCCGAAATGGCGGGCGAACTGGACCGCATAGGTCGACAGATGGACATGGCCAACGAGTTCGGCGGAGCCGTGCTCACCGGCGCTGCCCCGATGGGGTACGACCCGTCCAAGTCGCTGGCCGACAACGTCGCCCTGTTCAAGGAAGTGTATTCCCCCGTTGCGGACCTCGCAGAGGCCAAGGGCGTGAACGTCGCCTTCGAGAACTGGCCCGGCGGCCGCGGGCCGTTCGGCGAGGGCGGGAACCTGACCGTCACGCCGGAAGCCATCGCGGCGATGTTCGAAGCGGTGCCGTCCCAGCGCATTGGGCTGGAGTTCGACCCGTCGCACTTCATCTGGCAGGGCATCGACAGCATGAAGGCGGTGCGGGAGTTCATCGACCGCATCCACATCATCCACGCCAAGGACACCGAGATCTACGACGATCAGGTGGCGTGGCGCGGGACGTACAGCCGTGGCTGGTGGCGTTACCGCCTGCCGGGCTTCGCCAAGTTCGACTGGCCGGCCTTCTTCGCCCTGTTCTACGAACTCGAGTGGGACGGCGACATCGTCATCGAGCACGAGGACGGATCGTTCGAAGGCGATCGGCGTGCCCTCGGGTTCCTGCTGAGCGGGAACTACCTCAAGAAGTCGATTCTCGAATAGTCGACGCACAGTCGGGAGTAGCCGAATGGATCTGGGCCTCGAAGGGAAATCGGCCGTCGTCTGCGCCGCGAGTCGCGGCCTCGGGCGCGCGATCGCGCTGGGGTTGGCTCGCGAAGGCGCGGACGTGACCGTCTGCTCACGGGACGAAGGGCGCATCCGTCAGGCGGCCGAGGAGATCGCCGCCGAGACGGGCGCGAACGTGCATCCCGTGCAGGCGGACGTGTCGAATCCCGCGGACGCGAAGCGGCTCATCGCAGAGGCGCGGTCGCGGTTCGGGCAGGTGGACATCCTGCTGACGAACGCGGGCGGACCCCCTCCGGGCGGGTTCTTCGACACGCCGGTCGAAAGCTACGACGAGGCCCATCGGCTCACCCTGATGAGCGTGATAACGCTCGTGAACGAAGTCGCCGGGGAGATGAAGGAACGCGGGTGGGGACGCATCATCAACCTCGCCTCGCTGTCCGTGAAACAACCCGTCGACGGACTGATCCTGTCGAACACGATCCGGGCGGCGGTCATCGGCTTTGCCAAGACCGCCGCCACCGAGTTGGCGCCGTACAACGTCACCGTGAACAACGTGTGTCCCGGGCTGATCCACACGGATCGCATCGCGGAAATCGCCGGCGCGCGCGCCGCCGCCAACGGCACGTCCGAAGAGGACGAGATGGCGGCGATGGCGGCCACGATCCCGATGGGGCGGCTCGGAGATCCCGCGGAGTTCGCGAACGTAGCCGTGTTCCTCGCCTCCGAGGCGGCGTGCTACGTCACCGGAGCGACGGTTCAGGTGGACGGCGGCGTGGTCAAGTCTCTGCTGTAAACCGGACGAGGTCACGTAGCGGTTGGAGGGCGCAGGCGCAGGCGCCAACACTTCCGACGGTCCAGAGGACCCCATCTCAATCTTCCCCTGCAAGGGGAAGACGTTCATAGGTGAGCACGCCGCTGTAAAGCCTTCCGACGAGAGCCGAAGCACTTGCAGGACAGTACCAAGCGCCGCACGATCGCGCAGATCGCCGCCTTCTACACGGGTCTGGGGAAGTCGGCATTCGCGGGAGGCGTGGGGATCGGCGTCACGCCGCTCATGGCCATGGTGTACCCGGCCAAGCACAGCCTTGCGCTGGTACTCCCGCTGTTGATCCTCTCGGACACGGTGAACTTCGCGCTGTATTGGGGTGAATGGAACGCAGCCGTGGCGTTTCGACTGCTCCCAGGCGCGGTCGTGGGTATCATCATCACGACGCGGCAACTTGTGCACCTGCCGGAGTACTGGGTCAAGAAGTCGCTGGGAATCCTGGCGCTGGTATTCGTGCCGGTGCAAATCGCTCGGATGATCGGATGGATAGACCTACAGCCCGCCAACCTTCCGCCGCTCTGGGCGACCGCTCTGGGTCTCGGCCTCGGCCTTCTCCTCGGCGTGTTCTCGACGATGGGGCATGTCGGAGGGATCATCTCGTCGATCTACTTCCTGCTGGTCCTCCCAGCAGGCGAGACGTTCCCCGCGACGATGGTCGCAACGGCCACGGTCCTGTACTTCTTCGTCAACGCGGTGAAAATCGTGACGTTCACGCGCACGGGTTTGCTGAACCGGACGGTGGTACGACAACTGCCAGCGTTGATACCCGTCCTGGCCGTGGGACTTGCGGTTGGGAAGGTGATCAACAACGCGCTCGGCGACCCGGCTCGGGCGAAGTGGTTCGTGTACATCATGCTCGCGATCGTGATCGTCATGGCGTGGAAGCTGCTTCGGGCGCCCCGCCCGGAAGAGACCCCGGACCCCGAACCTCAGGGCGCATGACACGCCGCCTCGCCACCCTCACCTGTCTCGTGTTGCTGACCCTGACGGCTGTCGCCCAAGACGACCCGGGCGAGGGCGCGCCGGAACATACGACCGTGGTGCCCATGGGGCCGGAGCGCCCCGAGACGTTCTACGACGCGCTGCTGCTTGTCCGCGACGACCTACTCGACGCGTGGGCGACGCGCGACCGATCCCTCGTCTTGCGCACCGGCATTTCCATCCTGTCCGGGAAAGCCGTCGCGCGGAAGCTCTACGACAACGCGGGATACCTGAGGTGGAACGTGAGCATGGCGCTGCTCATGCTGCTGGGGCAGGCGACGCTGCTGGGGTTCGCGAGCTACCGGGTCCGGCTGATGGCGGTCGTGTTCCCCCGACGGCCGCTGGGTCCGATGATCCTCGGCGTGGCCGCGTCGCTCCTCATCGTGCCGTTCACGGTGGCGCTGGTCATCTCCGGCGTGGGCATACCGTTCGCCATCCTGCTATGGGGGATGCTGTTTCTCGCCGCGGCCCTGGGGAAGATGGGCGTGTTCGTGAGCATCGGCTGGGCGATCACGCGCCGGCGAGAAGCGCGTAGCGTGCTGCCGTTCTTCCCAGTCTACATAGTGTATGCCCTGCTCGTGATGTTCGATCCGTTCGCGTTGGGCACCGCCGCATTCCTCACGACGAGTCTGCTAGGCGTCGGCCTGGCGATCCGCACGCGTCTGGGATTCGGCGTCGCGGTCGCGGACAAGGGTCGGTGACCCGGCAGGGAGGCGGTTAGTTGCGGTGGCAGTTTCCCGTCGCGCTATGGGGACTGGCGCTGGTCCCCGTCTTCTGGTTCGTCGACCACCTTCTCGCGCGCCACGCCCCTCGTATCAGTTACCCAGACATCTCGCTGCTGCCCTCGCCAGGGGCGTCGGCACACGTCAACGTCCTCGCGCCGCGAGGCATGCGGGCGCTGGCGATCGCTTGCATCGTCCTCGGACTGGCGCATCCCGAGGCCGCGTACGTTGGCGGGACGACGACCATCGAGGGGATCGACATCTGCCTGGCGCTGGATCTGTCCCGGAGCATGCGGGCCGAGGACCTGGCGCCTAACCGCCTCGCCGCGGCGAAGGCGACGCTGCGAGACTTCGTACAGGCCCGCGAGAACGACCGCATCGCGCTCGTCGTGTTCGCCGGGGACGCCTTCCTTCAGGCTCCGCTCACGCTGGATCACGGCGCGGTGGACCGGCTCATCGAGGCGGCGGACTTCTCGCTGGCGGAGTTGGACGGAACGGCGATCGGCGACGCGCTCGTCAAATCCTCCGCGCGGCTGAAGGACTCGACGGGCGAGAGCCGCGTCGTCGTGCTGCTGACCGACGGCGAGAACAACCGAGGCGAAGTCGATCCCGAGAACGCGACGCGCATCGCGGCGGCGCTCGGCATCCGCGTCTATACGATCGGCGTCGGCAGCGAAGCCGGGGCGCGCATACCCATCGACGACCCCGTGTTCGGGGCGGACTTCGTTCGCGGCGCGGACGGGCGGCCGTTGGTGACGAAGCTGGACGAGGAGGCGCTGCAAGCGATCGCGCAGGCGACGGGCGGGAAGTACTTCAACGCGCGAGACCGACAGACGCTGGCCGATGTGCTCGGCGAAATCGACCGGCTGGAACGCAGCGCCATCGAAGTGTATCGGCCCCCGGCGTACGAGAGCGTGGCGCGGTGGTTCTACGTCGCGGCGTTCGTGCTCGTGCTGACGGAGGGGCTTCTCAGCCGAACGTGGCTACGCGTTCTGCCGTGACGCCGACCGCGCCCGCCAGATGACGACCGCGCCCGCGGCCATGGCGACCAGAGACCATATCTGGAACTCGCTGATGCCGTGCGCCATGAGCGACCCGCTCCATGCGGTCCCGTCGACGTAGTCCCGCAGCGAACGCGTCTCCCACCCCATCGGCGTCGACGTGAAGGCGAACACCTTCGTTAGGCGCCAGAACTCGCTGGCGAAGCGCGCCACGGCCAGGAGAATCAGCGAGAGCCCGAAAAGCGTTCCCGGCCGATGGTCCCACACCTTCCGCAGCATCCACACGGCGGCAAACGCGCCCCCCAGCATAAGCACGTCGTAGAGCATCGTCGGGTGGACGGCGATCGCCTCGCCGTCGATGACGGTGGGGATGGTGCCGTTGGGGAACGCTATCGCCCATGGCAGGTCGGTCGGAGGGCCGTAGTCGCCGTCGCCGGAGAGGAAGCACCCGATGCGTCCACACGTCTGCCCGATGAGCGTCGCGGGGCCCACGGGGTCGATCGCCTCAGCGAGGCACCGTCCGATGGGATTCCCGGCGTCGTCCAGGCGCAACGTGCGCTTGTCGCGCATGAGCATGATGAGCACGGCCGCGACGCCGCCCATCAGACCGCCGTACCAGGCGAGCCCGGCTCCCGAGAGCAGGTTGCGCAGATCCCACCCCGTCAGGCCGACGTAGTAGAGCTTGGCCCCCGCGATGCCGCCCACAATGGCCATGAAAATGACCGAAGACGCTAACTCAGGGTCGATGCCTTTGCGGCGGTACTCGCGTTGGATCACGACCAGCGCGGCCATGAAACCACACGCCATCATGAGCCCGAACGTATGGATGCCGATCGGGCCGAGACGGAAGAGCGTGGGGTGCATAGACGGGGTGGTCTCCGTTACCGGCGCTCGGGCGCGGGATCGCGCCGTCGCCTAGAAGCCGGCGCCGATGGACCAATAGTAGCGCGGCTGCCTTGCGATACGCTGGTTCGCCATGCGCCACGCGGCGTCCATCCGAAGTATGAAGATACCCAGATGCACCTGTGTGCCGAAGCCGATCCCGCCCACGAAGTCGTCTAGGGAGTCCAGACGGTTGGGGACCGCATCTGGGTCGTCCGAGTCGGCGATCTCGAAGGCGGCGCCGACATCTGCGAACAGCGCGCCCCCGATGTGCCGGAACGTCATGGGAAGGGGCCAGCCGATGGCGAGCTTATCGATGAGCCGGAATCGCCACTCCAGGTTCGTGAGCAGGAACGAATCGCCGACGAATTCATACAGGTTCGCGCCGCGCAACGGACCCTCGAAGGAGGGGAAGAATATCTCGTCGGCGCGGAGCGCCTCGTCGACGACTCCCGATATACGTGGACTGATCTCGGCCTGTACGCCACCCAGGAAGAACTTCTGCGCGTTGGGTCCGATGCTCGTCCCGCCGCTGAATCGAAACGCCAGGCTTTGCGTCTCCGCAAACGGGACGTAGTGGCGGTAGTCGCCCTTGAGCGTCGTGTAGCGGAGGAAGCCGTCGCCGAAGCCGGGACTCGTGGTGAGACCCAGCCGTAAGCGCTTGCCGTCCACCGGCGCGAACGCTCCGTAGCCGACGGTGTCCTCGACGTAGGCCACCTCCAAGGGGATCATCGACTTCCGGTCGATGGCGTCTTCTTCGACCTGACGAACCGTATCACCGAAGGGACCGGCGCGGTAGTAGTCGTAGATGCGGACGCCTACGCGGTCCCTCTCGATGCGCTGGAAGCCCGCGCTCATCTCCAGGCGGGCAAACTGGCTGAACGGATACTCGGCCAGACCCGCGAACCCGAGATTGCGGTCCGCGACGAGGACCACTTCGTTCCGCCCACCCCGGTCGTTCGCGAGGAAGAAGTCGCGTGTGTGGAAGGCGCTGATACCGTAGTTCAGGCGGTTGTACAGGTGCACGTACTGGACGATGGCGTTCAGGTTCTTGACCGACGAGACCGACTGATCCGTCACCACGACGAAGCGTCGGTTCCCCAGCAGGTCGCTCATGCTCAGGAACGCCTGGCCACTGAATCCGAGGAAGCTGCTTACCTGTGTCGTCACCCCGAATGACTCGACGGTCATTTTCGGTTTGTACTCGCGAGGACGGGTCGTCTTCCGTCTGCGCGGCTGCGTCTCGGCCTCCGACTCCTCGGTACCGTCGGTCGCGGCGTCGGGCTGCGCGCCTTCGTCGTCGGTTGCGTCCGCCGTCGGATCGTCCTTGGGCTCGTCCTCCAGGGCGGACAGGCGATCTGGAATGGAGGCGACGATCGAGGACCATGTCGGTTTTACGTCGGCGTCAGGCTCTTGGCCCGTCGGCCGTGTCACGACGTCGCTCGACTCCGATCCCGCCGGGTCGACCGATGACTCCACCGGCGTGTCGACGACATCGACTGCCGGCTCTGCGGGCGTCTCGACAACATCGACTTCCGGTTCGGTGGGCGTGGCCACGACATCGGCTTCCGGCGTCACGGCTTCGGCTGCGTCCACCGGGGGCGCGTCGGCCTCGTCCACATCGGCGAACATCCGTCTCGCCAGTTCGGTCAACGTCGGAGCGATCTCCTCGTCGGCGTCAGACAGCGGCGCGCGTGGGTCATCGAGCAGGAACAGGTCGTAGCCGCCTTCTTGGAACGCGGAGAACACGACCTTCGAGCCGCCCGCGGACCAGTCGATCTGCTGCGCCCCGGTCAACGAGTCCGTCACGGGCGTCGGCGGCCCGTCCTCGATGTCCACCAGGTACATGTTCCCCACGCCGGAGCGCTCGGAGACGAAGAGCATCTGACGGCCGTCCGGGCTCCAGGCGGGGTACTCGTCGCGGGCGTCGTGGTCGGTCAGTTGCTCGACCGCGCGCGTGTCGACATCGACGGTGTAGAGGTTGTACGGACCGTAGTCGAAGGGCGTGGAGTCGTCGTATTCGAGTTCCGTCGTGCGGCGGTCGGACGAGAACGCCAGTCGGGAGCCGTTGGGCGACCAGTCCGGGTCGCGTTCGTCGTACGGGTCGTTCGTGAGGCGGGTGAGTGTCTCATCCTCCAGCGTCACGACGTAGAGGTCCGACCATCCCTGCCACAGACCCACGATTCCCACGCGGTCCCCGTCAGGCGACCACGTCGGCGTGAAGACCGCGTCGAGGTCGAGGAGATACTCCCGCTCGACTTCCCGCTCGACGACATCGAACAGGAAGAGCGCGTTCTTGCCGTGCTTCTTCGCGACGATCGCCAGATGCGATCCCGTCGGCGACCAAGCGAGCCCGGGACGGAGGAGGAACAGCGACTCGAAATCGGGCGACTGTTGACCGTCGATGATGCGCTCGGAGTCACCTGTCGCGACGTCCATGAGGTACACGTCGGCGAAGCCGCGCTTCGTGCTCACGTAGGCCATCTGCGACGCGTCGGGGGATATGCGGGCGCCGACGTTCAGGTAGCTTCCGTCCTCGAGGTGGTCCGTCATCGGCCGTGCGTATTCGCCGGGGGACTTCCGTTCCGCGATTTCCGGCCAATACTGCTTCTTCAGCCAGGTGCGCCACTTCGAGTCGATCTCTTCCAGGGTGTCGTCGAAGACATACCGGAACGACTTCTCGACGCTCGCCGTGGTCTTGATGGACCGCAACCACTCCGCGATGCGCTCGCGTCCGTAGGTCTGCGCCAGGAACCGGTAGACGGACTGGCCGCCCTTGTACGCGAACACGCCGTAGCGCATCGTGTCGATGGATGGGACGTAGTCGGAGATGACGGCGTCGCGCATGACGTTGTCCGCCTCGATGTCCCACCCCATCGACTCGTATTCCGCGAGTCCCTCGACCACCCATAGCGGCAGCGATACAAGCCGCGAGAGCGCCAGCGTCTTGAAGCTGCCGCTCGTGAACAGGTTGTACTGCAGCGCGTGGACGAGTTCGTGATGGATGACGTGGCGCATCTGGGCGTAGGAGCCCTCATACGGGATCACGACGCGGCTGCGGTTGAACTCCGTGAAGCCGCCGGTCGTCTCGCCAATACGGCCACCGATCACGTTCGTTTCGGAGAACGTGTTGTGGGAGGTGTAGACGATAATGGGAATCTTGCGGTCCAGCCGATAGTCCCAGGAGTCCTCGATTTGAGTGAGCGCGTCTTCGGCGGTGCGCGCGGTGAACTCGGCGAGCCACACGGAGCCGTCGGGGAAGTAGACGTCGAAGTGCTCCGAGCGTATCAGTCGCCAGTCTTCCTGCGTGTAGTTGACTTTGTTCTTGCCGAAGCCCTGGGCGTGCGCAGACCCGGCGACCAGAGCGAGACCCAGAGCCACGCAGAGGAAGAAGCCGCCAGACACGCACGCCCTGTCAGCAGTCTTCATACCAGCGTCCTCGTGGGTTCGACGATGATTGCCTTCGGTTGCGTCGGACAGGCGCGGACGCAGCAGCCGCAACCCACGCAGACGTCCTCATACACGTGCAGGGATCCGTCCAGCGTCAGGTCCAGCACGTTGACGCCCGTCTCGTGCAACGGGCACACCTGAATACAACGCGTGCAGTCCTCTCCGGTTGACCGGAGGCATGTCGCAGTGTCCACGCGGGCGAGACCCATGCCCAACGCATCCGCGGAGCGCGACATGAGAGCGCCGCTCGGACACGCCGCCATGCAGTCGAGTCCGACGCACACGACGCACGGTTGGTGCTCAGGGTCGATGTAGGGGGTGCCATCGGCGCCGGAAAGGATGGCGTTGGCGGGACACGCCTGTATGCACTCCCCCGTTTGGTCGCACGTGTTGACGAACAGCGTCTCGTGCAGGGCGCCGGGCGGTCGCAGACGCGTTTCGGGAAGGTCGGGAGGCTGCTCCTTGACGGCCTCGCGGAATTCGGCCACGGGGCGCGCCACCTCGCGGAGCAGTTGACCGAAGAAGTCGCGACGGCCTACGTCGGACTCGTCGTCGTAGGCCGTCTTGGGCTTGCGCGCCATCGAATACCGCCCCACCTGGGAGGACGCGCGGCTATCCTACGAGCGACCTGAGTAGTTCGATCCCCGCCTGGATGTCCGCGATCTGCTCGTCGCCGCTGATCTCTCGCTCAATGGTGATATACCCGTCGAAGTCGATCTCCTTCAACTTCTCGACGAATCGAGTCATGTTGACGTCGCCCGCGCCGAGGGGCGTTTCCTCGCCGAAGGTCACCGTCGGTTGGTCCGACCACGTGCCGTCCTTGGCGTGGACGCTCACGATGTAGTCCTTGACGATCTCCATCGCCTCGATCGGCTCACCGCTACCGTAGAGAATCATGTTCGCCGGGTCGAAGTTGACCTTCAGGTTGTCGCGGTCGACCGCCTTGAGGAAGGCGAGGAGACCTTCGCCGCTCTCCTGACCCGTCTCGAGGACGAACATCTGCCCGTTGCCGGCGCAATGGTCGGCGATCCCCTGGAGCGTCTCCACCATCTCACCGAACAGCGGGTCGTTGTGGTCCTCGGGGATGAATCCTATGTGCGCCGCGACGGCGTCCACGCCCAGGCCCTTGGCGAATTCGGAGATCGCGAGGGTCTCCTGCACACGCCCCGCGCGCGTGTCCGCGGGGACAAATCCGACCGTCTCCTTGACCGTCGGGATGTCCGCGTAGCTCTCGCCATCGAACCCGCAGAAGACGGTCGTGATGGCTATGCCGGATTCCTCGACCGCTGCGCGTAGCTCCTCGAAAGCGTCGCCGGCCAGGTACTGCGCGGGTGGGCGACCCATCTGGGCATTGTTCAGGCCGACGGCCTTCACCTTGGCGAGGCTCTCCGCCGGGTCGTCGCCGACCCCGAGCATGATTCCGATCTCCAGCGGCTTCTCAGGCTTCATCGTACTCTCCGGTAGGCATTGGTTTCCGGGACGCGGGATTCCGCCCGGCGCGAGAGATGACAGATACGGGCCACGGCGCGTACCCGCGCAGGCTCACGAAGGCGCGCGGAACGCCTGTATCTCTTCGACGCTCCACGTGTTGATGACGTGCTTGGGCTCCAGCCACGCGCGTCGCGCGGTCGCGAGGCCGTATCGTATCGCATCGAGCGTCTCTCGGCGATGGGCGTCCGTGTTGATGGACACCGGGACGTGCGCTTCGCGCGCCATCGCGCAGTATTCCGCGTTCAGGTCCAGCCGGTCAGGCGAGGAGTTGAGTTCGAGCGCAACGCCAGTCTCGACCGCCTTCTCGATCAACGCGGGTATGTTCAGCGGGTACGGATCGCGCCGGCTCAGGAGCCGTCCCGTGGCGTGACCGATGACCCGCACGTATGGGTTCTCCATGGCGAGGCAGAAACGCTCCGTCTGGGCTTCCTCGGACAGGTTGAAGTTCGAGTGGACGCTGGCGACCACCCAGTCCAACTGCGCGAGGATGTCGTTCGGGTAGTCGAGCTTGCCGTCACGAAGGATGTCGACCTCGCTCCCGGCCATGAGCGTGAAGTCGCTGTCCATACGGTCGTTGACGGCGCGCACTTGCTCGATCTGTTCGAGCAGTCGCTCGACGCTGAGCCCGCCAGCCTGCCCGGACGACCGTGAGTGGTCGCAGATGGCCAGACAGCCGTACCCGCGCGCCTGCGCCGCTTCCGCCATCTCCTCGATGGTGTTCAGCCCGTCGCTGGCGTGCGTGTGGACGTGGAGATCGGCGTTGTAGTCGTCGATGCGCATGAGCGTGGGCAGCGCCCCGGCGTCGGCCCGGTCGATGGCCGTCGTGCCTTCGCGAAGCTCCGGCACGATGAGCGGGAGGCCGAGCTTGACGTATATCTCTTCCTCATCGAGGTGCTTCCACCCCTCGTCGTCGCCGAGTGGCGCGAGTCCTCGCTCGACGGAGCGCGCGCTCAGCGCGGCGATGTGGTCGGCATCCGCCGTCTGCCGCAGCCAGGTGACCCCGAAGTACGCGGAGGGGGTCAGCGAGGCGCGGATCGGGAAGCCTCCGCCGAACTCCCCGCGCACCTCCCGTGTGGGGCTTCCGTCGCCGAGCCCGATCTTGCTCAGCACTACCGCTGCCTGCCCGATGTTCTCCGTCGCCGCGACGACCTGGATGCGCCGTGGTGTCTCGACGCCTCGTCTGGCGGCGCCCGCTACCGCTACGGCCGTCACATCGGACGCGAGGTTCAGCGCCTCGCCGATCTGCTCGCTGAGGCGCAACACCTCTTGCAGCGGCCGTTCCACGTTGCGACGCCGTATACGCGCTATCCCCGCCCTGAGCTTCTCCTCGGTCTTGGAGGTGATGCCCTTCATGCCCTGGACGGTCCCCGCGTCGAGGCCCGCTTCGAGTTCGTCGATGGACTTGATATGGAGATCCTGGAAGAGGCGCTGCGCCGTCTTGGGCCCGATGCCCGGAAGTTCCAGCAGATCAAGGACGGTGATCGGCGTGGTCTCTTCGAGCTTCTTGCGCCGGTCGGACGTTCCGGTGGTGAGGTACTCCTCGATGAGCTTCGCCGTGGAGTCGCCGACGCCCTTCATCTCGGTGAGGCGGCCTTCGGCAAAGACGGAGCCGATCGGCTCGGGTAGCGCGTCTACGGCATCGGCGAGGCGGCTGTACCGGCGTATGCGGTACACGTCATCGCCGCCGATGGTCATGAGATCGGCGAGAATCCGCAGTTCGTCGGCAAGTTCCTCGTTCGTCAGCATAGGGCAACACGTCCTGTCCGGTGGAGTGGGCGGATTCTAGCATTCACGCGCGCGAGCCGGCAACGGATGGCCAGCAGAAGGGCGTGCTGGTATGGAATGACCTCGTCAAACACTCATCGTCGCTCTTGGCTCTTATCCTCCCGATCCGATGGACTCCGAGGCCGTGGGAGGAACGGTTCGACAATGCGTCGATCGTGGTCGTGCCCGATGCCCGTCCAGGCCCACGAGTGCTACCGTTTTCATGGCCGGATGCTCTCGCCCGCTTTGGCGCAGCATCTGTGCCACGTAGCTCTGGGCGCCCGAATCGCAGGTAACCCGCGCCATTCGGGGCCCGGTCACTCCATCCTATCTCACGAATAGTTGGTAAGTCGAAGGCGCGGGCCACACAAGCTTTCCGCCGTTGGACGCGTGAGCGTCTCACGCATAGCTGGCATTGCGGCACTACGACGCTAAGGAAACAGCCGTGGCGCGTACCCGCCTCGCAACTAGGCTTGGGCGCGAGGCGCACTACTGCAGGAGTTCCGCAGGTCGCGGTGGATTCTCGAATCGATAGGCGGGTGGCTTTGGATCCAGCCAGTCCACGACCTCGTCCTTGACGGCAAACGCGAAGAAGTGGTTGCCCGTAGGCGCGTAGTGCCCGATGTACTGCCGCGCGGCGTATTCCTCGGGCGTGCAGCGGAATTGCGAATAGTCCTCGACGTGCTTCCGCAGGCTGTCGACGAACAGGAACTCCCGCTCCTCGAGGTAGTCCACGAATGGCTGATCGAATCGCGGGCGTCCGTGGCACGCATTGGAGACATCCGAACTCATGAAGCTCAGCAGCACCATAAGCTCCTTGCCCGAGGACGCAGCGAACTCGCGAGCCCTCTCGACCACGACCATAGTCGACCGAAGCGCGTAAGCGGTGAGGAGCGCGTCGCCGGTCCGCGCGGTCGTTTCTGACGAGCTGAAGTCCGTCGGCAGACCGAGGGCGTCGGCGAACCGTTGCAGGAGGCCGATCTGCACGTCCGTCGCGCCCTGCATCGCGAGTCGCGCCTGTACCTCGACATCGTCCTTGAACGCCTCGACGATGTGGTCGGCGTCGCAAAGCTGATAGAGCGATTCGGGCGTCGGGTAGCGGTTCTCATGCTCCTCGAACTCGCCCGTGTCGAGGTTCATGCGGAGGTGGACCCACGGGTTCGTGTGGAACATGTACCCCGAATCCGAGACGGACGCCGTGTCGCGTAGCATCTCGCCATAGCCCGGCATGTGGAGCAGACGCCAGGAGTAGATGCTGCGGTAATGGTCGTCAGACCAGACGTTCAGGATGACGTACTCGGCGGAGGCGTCGGTGGCCTCCTCGCGGAGCATCCGTCGGTAAGCCTGGTAGACGCCGTAACCCCCGACCCCGAAGTTCCGAACCGGCTCGCCAATGTGCGCGGCGAGGTACTCCTGCCACGTTTCTCCGTCGCTCACCTGGTCGCATTGGGTGAAGCTGTTCCCGTATGTGTTGATCCGGCAGGGGCGGTCCGGGTAGTTGAGCATTAACCGCTCGCCCAACGGGCCGTCGCGGCGGACGGTGAAACTCCGGTCGACGCCGTTCTGCTGGATGGACGGCTGTCGGACATAGCCCAGCGTGGCGTCGAACGTCCCCCAGTTGTGCGCGTTTGGGTCGAGGAATCGGTCGATGCCTTCCCTGCTGAAGACCGCGCGCGAGATGTAATCCCGAGTTGTCGTGCTCATGACGCAATCCTCGTGGCGTGATGGGTTCGACGCACCCTGACGCGCCGTGACACTACTGGCAAGCCTCGGGCTCTGCAACGGCTTGGGTGACGCCGACTCGGGCGGGAGTTCGAGCCGGGAGGAACGCGGAGCGCCACGCTGGGCTCCGGTCGGAAGACCGATAGGGAAGGGCAGCGCCGGGCGCCGCGCCCTCACATGGACTGGGGCGACAAGGAGCTACACGAGCGCGTGCAGGAGTTGGGACGTGGTCAGAAGTTCGTCCACCGCGCCCGTAGTAGCGCTCAGGCTCAACGTCGTTTGCTCTACGGCGTGACTGATCCCGTGCATGGCCTCGGCCACCTGCCCAATCGCGGTGGTCTGTTCGACAACCGCCTGGGACGTCACCGACGCTCCCGTGACAGAGTCCTCAAGACCTGCGGTGAGCCGCTCGAACGTCTCGATGTTGCCCTGAGAGGCGGCGATCGTACTCTCGACCGCCTTCACGCCTTCCTCGGCCACCATCACGGTCCTGTTCGTCGCGTCCTGAACGCCCGTGACGGCTTCCTGGATCTCGGTTGCCGACCGCTGGCTTTCGTCCGCCAAAGCGCGTATCTCATCCGCCACTACCGAGAATCCGCGCCCGTGCTCTCCTGCGCGAGCCGCTTCGACCGCCGCGTTCAGGGACAGAATGTGCGTTTGGCTGGCGATGCCTCCCACCAACGTCGCCGCCACCTTTATCTGGTCCGCCTGCTCTCCAAGCGCGACGATCTCGTCCGCCATCTGCACCACCTTCGCGCGCACTGCATCCATTTCTGCGATCGTCTGGAGCACGGCGGATGAGCCTTCCTGTCCCAGAACAACGGCCTCTCGGGACTGCGTGGCGGCGTGCTGCGCCTGCGTCCCGGTGCTCTGCAGGGAGGCGTGGAGTTCCTCCATCGTCGCGCTTGTCTCCGCGACGGAGGATGTCTGCACGGCGACGGACGCCTCCTGCTGTACTACGGCCGCGCCGACCCGAGAAGCCACGGAACTGAGCGCGTTCGTGGCGGCGAGGAGTGGCCTGGATATGCTGCGGAGGACGATTACGCATGTCGGGATCAGGATCAGGAACCCAACGCCCACGCCCAGTGCAACGACAAGCTGCGTCGTGCGCGCGGCGGCGGCAGACTGCGTCTCTCGCGCCAGAAGGAGTAGCTGTTCCTCGCCTGCGATTTCACGGATCGTGCCGCGTGCGGCTCCCATCGACCCGGTTCCCGTGCCTTCCCCGAACGTCTGCGCCGCCTGCGTCAGCCCCTGCGCGTCTCTTAGGGCGGTGAGTGCGGTAAGGTCGGCGAACAGTTGTTCCACTTGGACGCCTAACGTCTCGATGCGAAGCTGCTGAGCGCTGTTGTCCTTAGTGAGATCCTTGATGTCCGCGAGCGTCGCACGCGCTTCCACCGTCTGAGTGTTGAACTCCGTGCGGTAGAAGCCATCTCCCGACAGCACATAGCCGCGCGCGCCCGTTTCGGCAAAGTTGAGGGACGCCTCCAGGTGGCTGGCCGCCTCTAGCACCTTGTGCGTGTGCGCCGTCCACCGTGCGCTCTCGATCAGGTTACTCACGTTGAGGAACGCGACGACGCCGATGGCAGCGATGATGACCAAAGCCACGGCATAGCCTGCGATTATCTTCGCACGGGTCGACATAGCTGTATGCCCTTCGGAAATCCCATCGAGCCGCCTACGCGGAAGGCGGACTCTCACGACTGTCTGCACGATCGGCAGGCCGCGGTGTCGGCCCTGCGCATCCCGAGGCGCCGTGCGTTAGGCGCCCACCGCCCTTGTATAGAAGCTCCAGATCGCTCGCCGGATACCACGTCAGACGCCGCTTGCCATCCGGCTCCATGCCGCCGCTTCCGATTCTATGGTAGGACGCAGCGTCCGACCCGTCCATCGGCAGGACGTCGGGTATCCGAGGTAAGCGCCCGTGGCAGAGCGGTCATCCGCGGCTTCCGCGCAGCGCCAACGGCGAGGTTCTACGCGCCGGGTGAAAGCTCAGCGCTTGCGGGGTTCGTGCGGGAACCAGCGCATCGTCCGCAGGAACGGAACTGTCGCCCGCAACGCATCGGCGGTGTCGATCCGCGCCAACGCCTCGACAGCGAACGCGCGGACATACGCGAAGTCGTCGCGCGTCGCCTTTTCCAGCGTTGGGATTGCGGCCTCAGCCTTCCGGCCCAGCCGAATGCACGCCTGCATCATGTACGACCGGAGACTCTCGTCGTCCGCGGTGTCGTAGGCCTTGGCAATGGCCGCGACGATCCGGTCCGCGGGCTCGCCGATCATCCCGAGCGCCGACACGGCATGGCGCGCGACTGCCTGGGATGGGTCGGATATGGCTGCGATGAGGTGGTCCACCGCCAGCGAGCCCGCCTCTCCCATCTCGCTCAGGGCGTACGCCGCATTCGCCCGCACGTGTTCGAGGGGAGAGGCCAGAGCGTCGATGAGGCGAGGCGCTGCCGGGGCGCCGACCAACGCGAGCCCGTGCGCCACGCTGCTGACGTTTATCGTCGTGTCGTGGGCGAAGAACTCGGCTTCCTGCTCGTCGTCCAACGCCGCCATCAGGGGCCCGATAGCGGCCGCGCCGAGGGCGCCCAGCGCGTACGCCGCCGTCACGCGTACCGGCTCGTGTTCGTCCTGTAGCGCGCCGATCAGGTCGGGCACGGCGGAGGCGGCCTTGGTTCTCATGAAGCCGAGTTCGTTGGCCGCGCGCAGGCGCTCAGCGGCGTCTTGGCTCCCCAGCTGCTCTCGCGCTGCTTTGACGTCCGCGCTGGTCTCGCGTTCCGTGGCGAACAGGTCGTCAGCGCCGTACATCCAGTTCCACAGGCAGGTCCACAGCAGTTCGCGATCGTCGGCCACACGTGTGGTTTCTGGAGAACGCCACGCCGACTCCTGCGAATTCCACGAAGGCCCATCGGGTTGCTGGGTGCGCATGAACACGAACTTCTGACCCCAGCGGACCTTCTCCAGCACGTTCTCGACCACCGAGTGGCCGACATCGAAGTGCATGATCCACACGCGGCCGAGGGGCCCGGACAGTGGGATCGCGTCAGGACGGGCGAAGTAGTCCGGCAGGCCATAGGAGCCATCGGCTTGCGGGGAAACGTCTCGGAATTCCCGCTGCTTCTCACCGTCGGAGGACAGCCGGTGCATGTGTTGTGTGCCCGGCAGGATACACGTCGGCCCTAGCTCCGGCGGGCACTCCTGAGGGTAGTAGAAGAGGATCGCCCATCGCGGATTCCGATGACGTGGCCGCGGGCCGCCCGCGTGGCCGTCCTTGTGGACGGGCATGATGAGGCTTTGGTCACTGCCGTCGCCGTTCTCCCGAGGGTAGTTCGGGTGGCAGTGGCGATGCGGGTGCATGATGTAGCCCGGGCCGAGGAGGCTGGTCAGGGCTCCGCGCACTTGTGGCGCGTCGAGGATCTGTTGGATCTCTGCGACTTGCGGGAGGATGTTGTTCAGCGGGTTCACGCGCCATGAGGCGTCGAGCGAGTCCGCCCCGTCGAACGCCGACGCCGTCTTCTCCCAGATGCGTTCGTGGAGCGCCTCGGGCAACTCGGTCTGAACGTGCACGTGCCCGTCCGTGATGAAGCGGCGAATCTGCTCGTCGTCCAGAAGGTGGTCGCTCAAGCTCATCGTATCCCCAATGAGATCGCTCGGGCTGTCTGGAGACGGAGGGCATTCGCGCGGGATCTCGGCATGAATGAGTCGGAATGCGCGCGCCCGGAGGCCCTGAATCGAGTGTAGTTTGGTGGGCGTCGTGAGACAACGAACCGAATCGCCTGCCGGACATAGCGTGTCCACAGGGCTCTGCTCGATCCGGGTGCCAATCTTGGCACGCAGCCCGGTGGGTTCTATTGTATAGCGTTGCGGTGGGCGGCCGATCGAGTCGCCGGGATGTCGAGACGGCACGCATCCGTAGTAGAAGATTCCGCCTCCGAATAGGGGTAGACGATGACGAACCGGACCCGCCCAATAGCCATGTTGGTCGCGCTGATCGCCATCACAGGAGGCCCCGCGGGCATCGCGAAGATCGCGCCGGAATCGGTCGTCGGAATGTGGCTCTTCGACGAGGGCGCGGGCGATGTCGTGGCGGACTCGTCGGCAAACGGTCACCACGGCACCGTGAACGGCGCGGACTCTTGGACGGAAGGGGTGTTCGAGCAGGCACTCGAGATCGGGGGCGGCACGTTCGTCCGTGTGACGGCCAACGCCGACGACCCGGACGCGCTGAGCCTGACCACCTATACCGTGACCGCGTGGATGCAGACCGAAAGCGCCGGCGATTGGATCGCCGTCATCGCGAAAGCCGACCGCAACGAGAACCGCAACTACACGCTCTACATCCATCTCGACAACAACACCGCCGCCATCTCGATCGGCGACGAAGGCGCCAACACATGGCACGACGCCAGCGGGCAGACGATCGTCAACGACGGTGACTGGCATCACGTCGCCATCAGCTTTGACGATGACTCGGACACGGGTCGGGTGTTCACCGATGGCTTGCAGGAAGCCGAATACAAGGTCCTGAACGACGTGCCCCAGAACACGGCGGACCTAGTTTTTGCGGCGTGGAATCACGCGGGCGGCAACGGCGCGTACATCGGCCTGCTCGATGAGATTGGCCTGTTCAACGTGGCCCTTGAGGAGGCGGACATCAAGGCGATCATGACCGACGGCCTGCCCGAGGCGGGTCTGTCCGTGGACGCGCACGGCAAGCTGGCTACGCGATGGGCCGCGCTCCGGCGCGACGCCTACTGACGCAGGCGCCGCGCGGGCCGGAGCGGGTTCCACAGATGCCTGACCCTCACGACTGCTTTGGCGGCTCCCGCAACCGTCTGGAGTGTCAACAACTAGCTCGATGTCCGCGCGGCTTGCCGCGCTCGACTCGACGACTACGGCACGGCGATATCCAACTCCTGCACCATGTAGTGAGCGTGTTCGATGGCGGCCCCCAGCGTCAGGACGATGAGCTTGCTCGTGCGCGGGTCGAAGGCGGCCCTGGTACCGTCTGGAAGGAACCCCAACATCAGTTCGACCAGCGCCTCCCCATCGGCGTGCTCTATGGGGAAGATCTCCATGCGTAGTGGCTCTTCCTGTGGCCCTTCTACGCGCCGTTCCCGACGCGGCTGTTCGTCCCGTTCGACATCGAGATTACGCAGAGCCTGGCGGTACTCTTCAGCGTTGGCGCGCAGCGAGCGCATCCGCCCGCGCTCTTTCTCGTTGAGGTCCACGCCCCGTCTTTCGCCGCTCAGCTCGTTGATCTGGCGTTCCAGGTCCCCCAACTCCTCGCGCAGGCGCCGGGCGCGCTGTTCCGGGCCTTCGTCAGTATGTCGCTCGTCGCCCCCGCGTCCCTCCATGGACGCGACGAACTCACGCCTCCGATTGACCAACCGCTGTAGGACTTCCCACCGATCCGGCGTGCCTTCGGGCGAGAGGTCCTGTTCGCGCAGCTTCGCGATCGCTCGGTCGAATTCCTCGAGCTGTGCTTGGAACTCCGTACGTGACGGCTCGCGGTCGGCGAGGATCTTCCGTATCGTGTCCGAACGATCTTGGAGTTCCCCTGCGCGTTCGTGCTGTTCGTCAGTCGCCGCGTGGGCTTGGTCGAGTTCCGCGAGGGCGTGTTCGATCTCCTGCAACTCGCCGTGCAGTCGCTCCGTGGACATGTCGTGTTGGGCCACCAACGCGCCGACGGGCCCGAAGGTGAACACGGCGATCAGGATGGTGGGCGCTGCGATCATCGCTCGTATCGACGTCATGTGGTTCGCCTTCCATATCGGCAGTGTGGGACTCACCGCTATGTCCCGTTCCCGGCCCGGCCGTGAATGTAGCGCAAGTCTCGACCGGCTGTCATGAGTTGGTGAGCGCGGCGGAGCATATCTCTACCTTGCCGGTAGACGTCACGGAGCCTGCCGCTCGTAGGGTCGCACGCGATCTCACTCAGCCGCGGTGTCTTCCTCCGCGGAGGTCGTCGCCTCGACAAGCTGAGCCAATTCGACGTTCGTGTTTGCGATGCCCGCTGTGAATTGCTCCTCGGACGGCAGAGGCAGCGAAATGGCTACGCGGTCGACCATACTGCACGCAGTAGCGTCGCAAGCCTGGCCGTTGATGAGCAACTTCGCCTGAGCGCCCTCAGCGCGTTCCGTCTTGGCCGCGAACTGCGCCACATCCTCGAAGCCCCACGTATACCAGTGGATATCCGCCTGAGATAGGTCCGTGGGTTCTGACTGGAACCAGTTTCCGACTACCCGTAGCCCACCGGTCACGTCGATCCGCGTCGGAAGCTCCGTCTCCGGTTTGCTCCGGCCGGACTTCTCCTGGGCACGCTCGACATTGTCCAGCGCGTAGGTGTGCCAGTCCGGGGCATGGGTAGCCTCGATGACCAGCATGTCGCCGTCCAGCTTTGCGCGGTATGACACGACGACACGTTCTCTGTGGTGAACGTCGATGGATTCACTCCACTGCGCTGCGGGCGGGGGAGTGTGTGAATTGCACGCGACCATCAGGAGGAGGATGGCCAGTGGGACAACTGCTGCTTTCATGGTGTTCCCATTGGCTGACGTGTCGGCCTCTCAGGCACGTGTACCGCGATTCTTCGACACTGTCGCCTCGGTATCGGAGCGCGCGACGGCGGCCCCGTCCGGTGGCCGCTATTTGCGATAGCTTCGCCTGCGCGTACGAATTCGCACTTGCATCCGGGCCCCGTGGCGCAAGACGTTGGCGGCAAAGGGAGCGCCTGCCGTCACGGCAAGTCTGATGTGCGTTTCGCAGCTTTGTGTGGCTTCATCGACTTCGACGCCGTCGACCGCGTAGACGATATCGCCCGTCCGCAGATCGTTCCATTTCCCCATCCATGCCCCGCGGTTCACTTGGGTCACTTCCGATGCGAACCCGGCGGTGTCGAACCCGTGCTTCTTCTTCTCTCTTGCGCTCAGCGGCCGCGACTCGAACCCAATGATGGGTTCCACAGACCAGAACCGATGGTCCAGATCGGTCCACCACCACTCCTTCGGCAGGTCTATCGTGAGGTCCTTCGTCGCCCCGTTTCGAGCCACCGAAATCCGCGCCTGTTCGGAGTCACGAGGCGTCTGATCGTAGAAGTACTGTAGGTCTCCGAACGTCAGCGTGGGCGTCCCATTGACGCCAACTATCAAGTCCCCAGGCTTCATGCCGGCGCGCTTGACGGCGTCGGTGGCTTCCTTCACAACCAATCCGTTGGAGACATCCAGGGCGATACCGATGGTCCGGATGTCTGGAGACCTGTACATCTCACGGCGCTTGTCGAGCTTGCCGACTCGTTCGGCCTCTTGTGCCTCGTAGTCCGCGATCAGGTGGCACTCCACGCAGCGGGTCGGGAGTATCTCCTTCTTCAGACCCGGTATATCTCGAGGGAAGAAGGGCTCGGGACGGGCCTGCTTTTCGAGCCCCCCTTCCCTGTACATCTCATGCCGCTCCAGTCCCATCTTCAGGGCAATCTCAAGGCTGTCCAGGTCCAAGTAGGAGTCGGCGGACCTTGCGTCCCGTCCGCCGTAGCGCATGTAGAGGTGCTCGTCGGCGTTCATGATGAAGTAGTAGAGGGCGTTGTGGCGATCGTAGTCGAAGAGACCGATGTCGATGCCCGTCATGCTGGCAATGCGGGCGCAGACATACTGCTCGAGCAGTTTGCCCCGGGGAGAAGATAACGCTGTATGCACAACCTGTGCATCAAACCTGCGGCCGTTTATTCACGGCACGCAGCGGAACTCGAGGAAGAGCGGCTTCCCGGTGGCTTTCGCCCGCGCAATTGCCGCGGGATAGTTGTCGATCCACTCGATCTCCGGTTCCTGTGCCAAGCCGATCGCACAGGTAGCCATTAGCGCCAGATGAACCGGCATGAAGCTCAGCGCAGCGCCACGCGAGCGTGAGAGTCGTCTCGTTGTCGTCTCGAACTGCATATCCAGTGCCTCCCATGCTTTGGACATCGCGACGCACGGGTAGGTTGAGACCCTCTAAGAGCCTATCTCAACCACCGGTCTGGCATTTCAGAGTGTGCCAGACACGGGTCCA
>JABGQA010000057.1 GCA_018644665.1 Candidatus Poribacteria bacterium | reverse complement strand
GCTGAAATACTGGTCCGACGTGAAGTCGAAGACGCCCAGGCGGTCGCCGAAGTCGCACCAGGCGATCTGCTGGCGAGAGGTGCTGACTTTCTCCTCGGTCGGCGGGGCGTCGCGACTCGCGCCAGCGATGCCCGGCTCCTCGAACGACCGCGCGCGAATCGTCGCGTTCTCGTATCCGATGCCGAGGAGCCGACGCATCAGGCTAACGCCGTGGTAGCCGTGTGATACGGAGACTTGCGCCTGCGACACGCGCCCGATCTTCCCGCCGCTGGCGAAGGCGAGTCGCGCGGCGTGATGCGGCTGCAGGTGGAACTGCTCGGCTACCTGCACGACCCCACCCCCGGCCTGCACGTCCGCGTACAGCGATTGCATGCCGTCGAGGTCGGGCGCAGGCGGGGTCTCGGAAAGTACGGGGACGCCCTTCGCGACGAGGTCGCGCACGAACACGGGGTTGGCCGGCCACGACACGGACGTGACCACGAACGTCGGCGACGTCGCCTCCAGCATGGCGTCCAGGCTGCGGAACGTCCGCACGCCGAAGGCGCGCTCCAGCTCCGCTCCGCGTTCCTTGCGCCGCGCGACGACGCCCACGACGTCGAACCGGTCGGGGCACGCCGCAGCGATCCGCAGGTAGAACTCCGCGCGCCACCCGGACCCAACGATGCCAAAGGCGATCTTATCCACGAGTGCCCCCTAGTGTCTCAGCCCGCTGTGAATGCTGGTCGGACCTTCACGACGGCCTCGACGATGTCGTCCATGTCGTCTTGGTTTCCCAGGAGATGCGCGTGCGTCAGGCGCACGGATCGGTCGACCACGCTCTCCGCGTTCGGGCAGGGGAGCCTACGCACCAGCGACGGGTGCGCCTCAGCGAGATGCCGCAACGGAGCCGTGTCCGAGAGCGGCGCCGTATAGCCCGACCCGACCGGAATCCCTTCGGCGCGGACGGCGGCAGCGAACGCGTCGCGCGAACGGCCACCGAACGCGTCGCTGTCGTACAGAACCATGAAGTGGTGGTAGCCGTGCATCGTGACGTATGGCGCAACGTGCGGCGGCGTGATGCCAGGTACGGTGCCTAGTTGCTCGCGCAGGTACGCCGCGTTCTCGTTGCGACGAACGGTCTCGGCTTCGAGAGTTTCCAGGCGCGCGGACAGCAGCACCGCGAGGTATTCCGACGTTCTGAAGTTCCCGCCGATGCGCGGGTGCGGCCACGCCTCCCCAGTCGGGTGACGTCCGCAGTCCTTGAACGCGACGGCTCTTGCCCAGGTCTCGCGATCGTCGGTCGTGACCATGCCACCCTCGCCGGACGTCAGGTTCTTCGATGACTGGAAGCTGAACGCGCCCGCGTCGCCGACGGAGCCGACCTTGCGCCCGTCTATCTCGGCGCCGTGGGCCTGCGCGCAGTCCTCGATGATCTTCAGGCCGTGTCGATCCGCAACGCCCTGAAGGCTCGTCATGTCGGCGGGGTGGCCTCCCACGTGCACAGGCAGGATGGCGACCGTGCGGCCCGGGTCAATCGCGTCCTCAACTGCGGCTGGGTCGATGGTGCGTGTGCGCGGGTCTATGTCCACGAAGGCGACGGAGCAGCGACGGTCGAGGGCGGCGCTGGCGGTCGCCACGAACGTGTAGTTCGGCACGATCACCTCGCCGCCGTCGCGGAACCCATCAAGGTCCAGAACCCCTGTGAGGGCCGCCATCAGCGAGTCGGTGCCGTGCGGCATCATCTCGCCGTGGGCCACGCCACAGTAGTCCGCGAACTGCGTGGCGAACGCGTTCGCCCTAGTCGCCGGCGACCCCTCGACCCCGCCGAGAAACACCTCACGAAGCTCGGCCGAGATGCCTTGGTCCCACGCTTCGGCCCGGCTCTCGGGCCACTCGGGCCAGCCGCGCGTGCGCACGGGTGTCCCGCCGTCGATCGCGAGCTTGCCACCCATGATCGCCTCCCGACGGGTCCCCGCGGCCAGGCGGCCAGACTACACGATGTAGTCGTTGACGATGTTCTCGATCATCTCCTGCCGCCCGGACGCGTTCGGGTCGGCCTCGCCCTTCTCGAGCATGTACTTCTCGAGGTCGGCGAAGGACGCCTCGCCCGCTTCGATCTTCGCGCCGATGCCCGAATCCCACGACGCGTAGCGCTCTTTGAGGATGCCCTCGAATACGCCGTCGGCCTGCATCGCCGCCGCGATCTTCAGCCCTCGCGCGAACGCGTCCATGCCGCCGATGTGCGCGTGGAACAGGTCGACCGGCTCGAAGCTCTCGCGGCGGACCTTCGCGTCGAAGTTGAAGCCGCCCGTGCCGATGCCGCCGTTCCGCAGCACGACCAGCATGACACGCGTGGTCAGGTAGATGTCCGTTGGGAACTGGTCGGTGTCCCAGCCGAGCAGTAGGTCGCCTCGGTTGGCGTCGATGGAACCCAGCATCCCCGCGGACGCCGCGAGTTCAAGCTCGTGCATCATCGTGTGACCGGCGAGGGTCGCGTGGTTGGTCTCGAGGTTCAGCTTGAAGTGCTTGTCGAGGTCGTACGTCTTCAGGAACGCGATGCAGTTCCCGGCGTCGAAGTCGTATTGGTGCTTCGTCGGCTCCTTCGGCTTCGGCTCGATCAGGAACTGGCCGGTGAAGCCGATGTCGCGCGCGTGGTCCACGGCGAGGTGGAAGAACCTGCCCAGGTGGTCCATCTCGCGCTTCATGTCGGTGTTGTAGAGGGTCGTGTAGCCCTCGCGGCCGCCCCAGAACACGTAGTTCTCGCCGCCGAGAGAGTGCGTGACCTCGATCGCCTTCTTGACCTGCGCCGCCGCGTAGGCGAACGCGTCGGCGTTGCAGCTCGTGGCCGCGCCGTGCATGAAGCGCGGGTGCGTGAACAGCGACGCCGTGCCCCAGAGCAGCTTCACACCGGTGGCGTCCTGATGCTCGCGCAGCGAGTCGGCGACGGCGTCTAGGTTCGCGTTGGTCTCGCGGAGTGAGTCGCCTTCGGGGGCTACGTCGCGGTCATGGAAGCAGTAATACGGCGCCCCTAGCTTCGTGAAGAACTCGAACGCGACCTCCACGCGCCGCTTGGCGTTATCGACGGAGTCCTCATCCGCTTCCCATGGGCGCACCATCGTCCCCGCGCCGAACGGGTCCATCCCCATGCCTCGGAACGTATGCCAATACGCCACGGCAAACCGGAGGTACTCCTCCATCGTCTTGCCGACGACGACCTCCTCCGCGTTGTAGTGACGGAACGCGAGCGGATTCCTGGTCTTCGGGCCTTCGTATTCGATCTTCGGTACGTCCGGGAAATACCCCGCCATGCCGCTTCCTCTCATGCTGTATGCGAGGCCATTCCTAGCACACTTCTCGTCGGCATTCAATCGCGATCGCGGAGTCAGGATGAGGGGGCCGAGCCATCGGCGCGCGTCGGCGTCGTTGGGACCGCCGCTCCCCGGCTGGCAGACTTAACCACACGTCCGCCCGACCCGGGGGAGACGCGGTCGGGCAAGGGCGTGCGCCTCGGGCCGCCATCTTCTGTCCTCCCGGTTCGACGCACGGCGACAGGCCGCGGCCCTCGTCCGGCGTGATATATCGCTAGACCAGGCAGACGCTCAGGAGAACGCCTATGCCCAGGGGACAAGCCACACGGACCAGCGCGATGGCGACGACGTCCGCCATCGCAGCAATGACTGTGCTTCTGCTTGCGGCTGGGGGCTCGCCCGTGCAGGCCGTGCCTGTCCCAGGCGCCGGCGACGTGAAGACGGAGCCGATGCCCATCCTGATGTACGACACGGATGTCGGCGTCGGCTACGGCGCGAAGCTGTTCCTCCTGAACCACCTGCGCCGCGACGAATCCCTCGACGCCATCGCCTTCAACAGCACGAAGGGGCAACGCTGGGTGCGCCTGCTGTTCTCGGCCCCGGACTTCGAGCGCCGACAGGGAAGCGCGTACCGAGTATCGCTGGATCTGTTCGTCGACTACGACGCCCGCATCAAGGCGAGCTTCTTCGGGGTTGGTCCGCACGCGAAGCACGCCGAGCGCGAGACGTACGGGCGCGAGGCGGTCGATCTGCGCGCGACGGTGGCGCGCGGGTTCTCGCCCTCGGTCGTCGGCGAGGCTGGGGTGCGGTACCGCAGCGTACGGTACGACGACTTCGAGGACGGCAGCCGGCTGCGCGTCCTCTCGCCAGGTCTAGACGGCGCGACGGCCTCCTGGTCGTCGCTGCTGGTCAGTTTGCGGCGCGATACGCGCGACAGCTTCGTCAACCCGACGCGCGGGCTCGTCCTACAGGGCGACGCGGAGTTGGCGCTCGGCCTGCGCTCGGACAGTCCCTATTACGCGCGGTATGCCGCGTGGGTGCGGGCATACACACGGGTGCCGCATACGCGCGTCGTCCTGGGGTTTCGCCTGGGCGCTGAAAGCGTCGTCGGGGACGATCTGCCGGTTCAGGCCCTGCTTGCGCTCGGCGGCGCCGGCACGGTGCGAGGGCTCTCACAAGATCGCTACCTCGACCGCGCGCGGGCTCTGATGAACGTCGAGGCGCGGATCGCCATCTACGGGCGGCTAGGCGCCATCGCCGCGTTGGACAGCGGGAGGGTGTGGTCGTCGGTTGGGGACGCGTCGCTGCGCGGGTGGGAGACGACCCCGGCCGTCGGCCTCCGGTACCACCTCGACACGTACGTCGTGCGCCTCGACGTAGGGCTCGGTGACGAAACTACGGGCATCTACTTCAACTTCGGGCAGGTTTTCTGAGCCCGTAGCGTCGGGGCCGATGTCGTACTGCGACGCTTGCGGTCGCCTATCCGTTGTCGGGTGGGTCGGCGGCCCATAGAATCTCTCCGACAGCGCGGATGTGTTCGCCCCGCACGGAACAACGCCGCACGGACGGAGAGTGGTCAAGTGGCGCGTACCGACAATCTCTACCGCATCGTTACGCTTGTAGTCGCCGTCGCAGCCGGCGCTGCGGCGTGGGCGGAAGTCGTCGAGATCAAGAATCACTACCGCGAGGATGTCCTCCGGCGGAAGCGCGTGGCGACGCACTCGTTCGCCAGCGACATGCTGCACGGCGAGTTCATGGACAAGCACGTCAGCGCCGTGACGGCCCTATGGACGCAGTACTCCGCCAGCGGGGCGATGCACGAAGAACTCCTCACGCACTCGACGTACGCTGATCTTGCCGCGAGGATCAGAGACGTCCACGCGACGTCCCCAGACACCACCCGCGACGCGCTGGCGAAACTGAACGCGCACGTGGACTCGATACTGAACACCTTCGAGGCCATGGCGATGGAGATCGACGGCGCTATCCTCGAAGACGACATCTGCTATGCCTATTGGTCCGACGACTTCCCGGCGTGGGAACGTTGGGCGCGGTCGTACATCGACGGGCGACAGGCGGAGCGCCCGGACATGTGGCGGGCATTCGAGGACAAGGCAGTAGCGTGGCGACGCCTCAACGCCGAACGCGGACGGGAGTAGCAGCCGACCCTCCGGGACGGCGTCACTCAGCGGTCGACACGCTTGTCGCGATCGCGCGCAGGTGGTTCGCGAGCGGACGATACGCCGCGTCCGGGTCGCGATTGCCTTCCCAGGTGCGCGTAAACGCGGCGAGCGGCGTCGCGTCCGTGTGCATCGCGGTGAGCACGTCACCCTCCATCACCGCGCCTTCGGGCGTCTTCTCGTCGCCCCGCGCGTCGGTCGCTCGTTGCAGTATGGCGCGCGCGGCTTCGGCGTCACCGGCTTGCCAGGCCACGTAGCCACGCAGGAAGAACCCGGCCACAGAGCGTTCGTTCGCCTGGCAGACGAGGGAGAACCGGCGTTCTGCTTCGCCGTGGCGTCCCCGCAATAGGTCGACCTCGCCGAGCGCGAGGAGCACCCCCGTCTCCTCTTGGTTCACCTTCTGAGCGCGCGCCAGCGTCTCGTAGGCCGCGTCGAGGTGGGCGGCGCTCTCCGCCGTCGACGCGCGTAGAGTACCCCAGCGTCTCAGACCACGGTGGCTGCTCGGATTCACTTCTACCAGCCGCGCGAAGCTGGCGAGAGCGCCGTCCGTATCGCCCATGGCGACAAGGCAGGCGCCCAGGTAGTACAGCGCGTCCTCGTGGTCAGGATCGTAGCGCAAGGCCTCCCGAAACAGGGGGATCGCCGCAGCGTAGTCACCGTCCACCTTTGTCGCGTCCATCGCGGCGCGGTGGTTCTGCCAAAACAGCGTCGTGGCTTCGCGTGCCGAGACGGACGATGGCGGCTGCGTCGCTGTGGCTCTGGCGCCCTGAGCCAGCCGCTCCGGGGTCGCCGCGCCCTCGACGAGCAGCCAGGTCGCATTCGGCTCGAGCCCCGTATACGTGTCGGTCGCTCCCGCGCGCCAACGCACGTCCACGCCGTCGATGCTCTCCGCCGCGCCTATGCCGATGTGCAGCGTCAGGCTGTTCTGTGAGAGGTAGCTGCCGCTCGACACGGACCGTCGACGGGCGACGCCCCCCGACCGAACGACGATGCTGGCGCCGGTTCCGCCCGCGATCGCGCGACCGTTGGGCGTGGCGCGCAGGCGCAGCTTGATCCAATTCCCACGCTTCTCGATGTCGTTGCGCAGAAGCCGTACGCCGCCGTCGAGATCGACGATGGCGATGTCTATGTCGCCGTCGTTGTCGTAGTCGCTTACCGCGAGACCACGGCTGACATGGGCCTCGGCGAGGGCGGGCACGAGCGGGGTGATGTCGTGGAACGCCTCGCCGTCGCGATTCCAGAATAGGAACGAGGGCTGTGGACGCAAGCCCTTCGGCTCAGCGTCGTTCTCGAATGTGCTGCCGTTGGCGACGACGAGATCCTGCCGGCCGTCGTGATCGAAGTCGGCGAAGGCGGCTCCCCATCCCACCCGCTGCAACGCCACCTGGCCGAGGCCCAGCATGTCCGCGGCGTCCATGAAACGCACGGCGGGGCCGCCCTCGGCAGGAGGCCCGAGGTCCGACAGCAACGAGTCGTACAGCGCGTTCTCCTGCGCTATCCAGTGCGTGATGAACAGGTCGTCGTCGCCGTCGTCGTTCCAGTCTGCGGCGGCGAGGCCCATCGCCCCGCGGTAGTCCGCGACGAAGGCGGGGTGACTGATGTCCTCGAAGCCGGCGCCGGTGTTGTGGTAGAAGGCGTTGTCGGACACGTCGTTGGCGACATAGAGGTCGAGCAGGCCGTCGTCGTCGAAGTCGTGCCACAGGGCGCTCAGGCTGCGGCCGGTCGGGTTCGAGACGCCCAACTCCTCCGCGAGCTCGACGAATCCAGCGGCGCCGTCGTTCCTGTAGAGCAGGTTGGGCTGCGGCGCGAAGGACGATGGGTTAAGTGTGTACGGCACTTCGGTTCCGTACTGCTCGGCTGCGGTCGGCCCCGAGCCCTCCTGCGCGCGGTATCGCACGTAGCCGCAGACGTACAGGTCGAGATCACCGTCGCCGTCGTAGTCTCCCCACGCCGGCCCTGCCCAGAACCCCTCGGAATCAGGGAACGAATAGTCGCGTCCAAGAGAGCCGCGCTCGTTCTCGTACAGCCGGATCGCGTTGTATCCCGTTACGACGAGGTCAAGGTCGCCGTCGGCGTCGTGATCGCCCCACGCCGCGCCCATCCCGTTGATGCGTATGCCCGGGATGCCTGCGGCCGCCTCGAATGTCCCGTCGCCCAGGTTCTCGTAGACGATGGAGGAGGGGCGTTCCGTCTCGGACGCGGTCAGCGCGACGCCCGCCGCGACTAGGAGAAGGTCTTCGTCGCCGTCGCCGTCGATGTCGCCCCACGCCACGCCGCCGCCCATGTCTTCGGGCAGCTGTGACGTCCGCGGGCCAGCGAATGTGCTGAAGCCACCCAAGCCGGCCGCCTCCGTGACGTCCGTGAACTTCGGGTCGGGCGCTTCGGCGGGGATGCCCAGATCCAGCTTACTCGTGATGTCCGCGTCGTCCTGTCCAGGCACATAGCCTTGCGGCGCTTGCGCGCGGTAGGCGCGGATTCCCAGCCATAGTCCTGCGCCCCCGACGACCGCGAGGGCGACCAGCGTCGTGTAGAGGCGGCGACGACGCCGGCCGAGACGCACCGGCCTGGGCGAGTTCGGGTCAGAGGATGGCGTCACCTGAATGCTGTGCTCCGTCCGGCTAGTTTCGACTCGTTGAGGCCGAGCCCAGATGCCCGGCGCGACACGTGTGGGCGCATCCGTCCCTCTGCGGGTTGGCGCGCTGTCCGAGCGGAAAGCCCCATGGGTAGCCTGCTCGCCAGGGCCCGTGGCGCAGGCCTGGCGCATCCGATGCACGCGCGTGGCTTGGGCGGGACACTCGCGGTACGCAGTAAGGAGACGCCGACGAATAGGGTCTGTACCCAGCGCGCGGCTGAGCGAGTATCACATCTCGGCGGACACTATGTCCACCGTGGAAGTCGCCCGTGCGAGCTCCACCACGGGCGCAGTCAGACCGGACTCCTCACCGAAGAGGAAGTTCAGCAAGAACTGGTCGACCTTGCGGTAGTGCAGGATCGCCGTGATCGTGTACGTGTCGACCGTCGGCGCGGAGATCATGAAGTCCTCGGTGCGCGGGTCGTCCGGCGCGGCCCCCGGTTGTGGAGGCGCCGCCAAGCCGGAGCCACACGACACCAAGTACTCCGCCGTGTCCGAATACCCCGGGAACAGCGCGCGACGGTATCGCACGCCCACCATCTCCCATAGGTTGTGGCGGTCGATCAGGGCCCCGTATTCGTCGACCGGCTCGACCTTGAAGAGGAAGGAGCCCGGCTCGATGAAGTGCCGTTCATCGCGCGTGCCGGACGTGAAGACGACTGCGCCGTCGCTGTCGGTGACGCGCAATTCCACCCAGCTCTGGATGATGTCGAGCGGCCCGGTCGGGTAGTCGTGACCCACCTTGTTCGACGTCAGGACGACGCGGATCGGGATCTCGCTCCCCGCCTCGGCCTGCGGCGGGGTATCCAACGCCACGGTTACGAGTGGCCCCTCCCGCCACTTGTCCGCTATCTCAGGGATGCTGTACTCGCCGCGTAGCCACGTGTTCGTCATCTCGACGTGCTCCTCCCAGCCCTCGAGCTTGAGCACGGCGGGCATCATGTTGTTCGCCGCGAGGAACCGGTGGCTCCGGTGCTTGCCGTCCTTGGGGGACCGATTGTATTCGTTCGGATCGCCGGACGCGGGGTCGGTGGAGTCCACGAGGGGCATGTGGCACTCTCGGCACTCTACCGTCTTGGTGGGGTCGCCCTCGTGGTTCCAGTGACTCGCCGCCCAGTTGTCGTACTGGTTCTGGAGCTGGACCCACCCGACGCGGTTGATCTCCTGATCGATGAACTGCTTGTGGCAGGCGGCGCAGTATTCCGGCGCCTTGAACATCGACTTACTGAGTTCGCCGTGTTCCTTGGGATACGTCCGTATGAGGAAATCACGCCCCAGCCGGGCCGCGGAACCTTCGCTCCACTGCCATAGGTACTCCGACGGCTGCTGCATGACGTAGTTCGCGTTCCCCTTGAGGTCGGTCTCCCGCACCGAGTGGCACGACAGGCACGAGATACCCTCCTGATAGCCCTCCTGGCTGGTGAGGTTGTCCGTGAACATCCGTTTGGCGCCGGAGAACAGCGATATGGGATCGTGGCAGCCGCCGCAGTAGCGGGTGGATTCCGCGCCGTTCTGCTCGGCCATCACCCGCTGGATTTCCTGGAACGCGGCGTCCATCGCGGCGTATCGGTGGGCGCTGGGCTTCCACTCCGCGACGATCTGCTCGTGACAGCCCGTGGTACCGCAACTCTCCGAGCCGGCCAGCGAACGCGAATCGAAGGCGCCGCCGGTCGTCGTCTGGGCGAGGCTCGGGGCGAACGGGCGATCCTCGCCATATGGGTACGCGTAGTCGTCCGGGAACTCGTTGACGTAGTCCGTCCCCGAGTAGGCAGCCGACAGACCGACGACGACGACGAGCGCGATGGCCGTGTACCCAACCGTCCACGCCGCGAAGCGCTTTGCGCCGGCCCCTTCGCCAGCGCGCAGTACGCGGATGTAGACGAGGACTATGTGCGCCACGCCCGTTGGCAGGATGGCGAGTGTTGAGACTAGGTGAATCCGGCGCCACGCGAGGGCTGTGCCGACGCCGAACAGGCCCTGCCATGTCACCACGGCGCCCGACAGCGTGCACACCAGTAGCGCCACCAACCCGACGTAGCCCAGCAACACGACCTGCGATAGGGCGTAGCGCCTATAGTCCTGCCAATGCGCGGCGTAGTACCAGCAGATAGGCAGCAGCGTCAGCACGCCGATCGCGGTGTGCACGATCACGGACCACTCTACCGCGGCGTGGAACGGCGCGTACGCGATAGCCAAGCCGGTGATGGTCTCGAAAACGAGGGATGCGGCCGCGACCACGGTCAGTGTGGATCTCCAGCCCATTCGACGTTCATCGCTATTGGCCATGCGGTCTCTCGCATCCTGTTGTGAGGGCACCCGGGCTCATTGATATGCATAGCCATGCGGGTAAGCGGGATCAACCCCGCGTGGCCCTACGATCGCTGGCCGGGACAGGCGCGGCCCCTCGGCAGGTGGGTCTACTGGGGCGCGGGGACGCGTGACGCGCGCGGCGCCAAGTAGGGACGCGCCACACGGGCGTACGGCCATGTCGTTGGCGTCGTGGACCATCGACTGCGCCCAGGGGCCTGAACGCGTCCGCGGGCAGGGCCGGGATCGCCCAGCGCGCGGATCACCCGGTCGACACGCCGCTCGCGGGACTGGACGGCGCTGAGCCCAGCGGCCCGCTGCAAGGCGCGATGGCGTTCGACCGGCGGTAACGTGACCGGTGCCACACAGTCAGCCGCAAGCGGTAACGCGCCAGACTTACGCGATCGTGCGCAACGCGCGACGCATTCCGTCGATCCCCTCGTCCACCTCATCCGCGGTAACCACGAGAGGAGGAGACACGCGCAGTACTTTCTTCGCGAGCGGGCCGAGCAGATGCACGCCTTCGTGGTAGCACGCGAGCACTGCGGCTGTCGCCACTTCGTCGGCCGACGCGTCGCCGACCGCGGCCATTTCGACTCCCCACACGAGCCCCTCGCCCCGGACGTTCGCGACGCACGCGAACTCGTCGCGCAGGGATGACAGCCCTTCCTGCATCCGCTGCGACATCGCGCGGCAATTCGCGACTATCGGCTGCGACTCGTACACGTCCAGCGCGGCGGTCACGGCAGCGCACCCGTGTGGATTGCCGCTGTACGTGTCGGACGCCTCGCCGTACTCCATCGAATCCAGAAGCTCCGCGCGCCCGACGGTCGCGGCGATGGGCGCCCCGTTCCCGAGGCCCTTCCCGAGCACCACGATGTCCGGCTCGATTCCGTAGCGTTCGTACGCGTACATCTCGCCTGTGCGTCCGTGGCACGACTGCACTTCGTCGAGCACGAAGACCACGCCGTTCTCCGCGCACCAGTCCGACAGCAGGCGGAGATACCACTTCGGAGGGTGGAACGACCCCGCCGCTCCGAGGTACGGCTCCGTTACGAGCGTCAGTAGGTCGTTTCCGTGCTCGGCCGTGAGCGCATCCAGCTCCGCGATGTACGGCGCTGCCAACTCCGACGCTCGCGACTCAGCATCTGGCAGCAGGGATATGTCGTCCACCTCGGTGGTCGGGAACGAGATGAACCGGACGTTCGGGTTCGGACTGGTCTCGCCGGTGACGTCCCCCGCGAGCCCCTTCTTGCCGTGGAACCCCGCCCGGGTAGCGATGATGATGCGTTTATCGGGCCGCGCATGTTGTGCCGCCCAGATCGCCTTGATAATTCCCGCCGACCCGGAGTCGGCCCACATCACCCTCTCGAGCTGCGGCCGGTCGAGACTCGCAATGAGCCGCTCCGCCGCTTCCGGCTCCAGCGGCGAGACCGCGTTGTAGCAGTTCCGCGGCGCCCCCTGCGTCAGCTCCGCGTACCGCGCCTCGAATTCAGGATGCGCATGGCCGAGATTCGCGACGAGCACCCCCGAGCTGAAGTCGAGGAGACGGGCGCCGTCTACGGCCTCCAGGCGGCATCCTGTTGCCCTGCGCACCACCAACTGAGTGGGGGTGTATGTCTTGTGTCCGCGCGGCACTAGGCGGTGCAGAGCGTCGCGCGTCGCGTTCGCCCTTGGCTCGCCGTCGCGGCGGATGGCTGTGAGGTCACTCATCTCGCGGATTCCCTACGTCGGTCGCTTGATGGCCGCGACCAGCGCGGCCGGATGGGAGCCTAGATGGGTCGAGCGTAGACCGTTCGACTGCCGCCGATGGGGTCGTACACGCGTATGCCGTCGTCGTTCAGCACGGCCGTCACCGGCGTCCCGACGCCCTCGGCGAAGTATCGGAAGTTCAGGTCGCGCACCTCCCGGGCCGCCTGCAAGATCGCCACGGATAGCCGACCTTCCTCCGCATTGGGATAGGTAGCCCTGAGGGCCGCCATCGACTCGCCCGCCCACTTGCGGCGCATCACCGCCAGCACGCACGCCACGAGGCTGTCCTTGCCATACCCGGTCAGCGCTTCGCTGCCGTCCTCACGCGCGACCTGACGTGTGAAGTGCGTGTTCGACGTGCGCGTGCCACCGCCCTCGACGGTGTAGCGCAGCCCACGGTATTGGCTATCCGACTCGATCTTGCCGCGGGTCGCAACGATCTCGCTCTCCTGATTTACCGGGCCCTCGAAGTCAGGAGGCGTGATCCAGTGGTTGTTGAACTGCACGTGGGCGCCGTTGTCGAAGACGACGCTCACTTGCACGGCGTCGTACGCGTCGATGCCGTACTCGTCGACGAGTTTGCGCTTCTGGCCGATGGCGTAGACGGAGCGCGGCTTGGACGCCATGTAGTGTACGAACAGGTCGGTCCAGTGCACCCCTACATAGCTGAAAGGGTCGCTTTCCGCCGCCCACTTGAACGTCTCGGTGGAGACTTCGAGGGGCTCTTCCAACACGGCTCGCCCGTACAGGGGCGAGCCGATTTCGTCCATCAGGCTGTTGAACATGTACAGGTGGTCGGGGTCGTAGCGCTTGTGCATGTCGAGGCCGACAACCAGACCACCGGCGTCGGCGGCCTCGATGATCGCATCCGCCTCGTCCATGTCGAGCGTCATGGGCTTCTCGAGTACGACGTGCACGCCCGCGTTCAGCGCCGCGAGGGCCGGGGCCGCGTGCAGGTGGTCGGGCGTGGCGACCGCGAGGATGTCGAGGTCCGGGCGGGCGGAGAGGAGATCGTCCCAGGGCGTCTCGCCGAAGTACGCGTCGGGCCGCGAGTTGGTCCACTGCTCGAACGTGCCGGCCGCGCGCTCCGCGCTCGCTTGGGAGCGCGTAGCGACCGCCACCAGTTCGAACGCAACGTCCCCGTATTCACGCGCGTGCGTGTCCATGCCGATCCGACCGAGGTACGGGGCTATACCGCATCGGGCCAGGTCGGCGTACGTCCTGAGGTGCACGTCGCCACCGAACATCCCGGCGCCGACAAGGCCGACCTTCAGGGTGCGTATGCCGCTCGCTGTTGGCATGTCGGGCGCCTCTCGTGGTCGCAGACCGCGTGCGGGCCGTCTGGGCAGGCGTATACGCGGGCTAGGATAAGCCGCCCGGCTTTACTCGGACAACATGACGTACGCGGACCTGGTATCGGGCCGATGCGTAATCCGCCCGTCGACAGTCTGCGTTCCATCTGGCGCTGGCGGAATCGGTGTGCCCGCGCACATCGCCGTCGGCGTCTGGCACGGACACCCGGAGCGCGCCGCGTGCAGGAAAACACCTCGCGTACATGGCTTGGTATCTTGATGGTCGGTGGCCCCGGTGCTACACTCTCGACAAGGACTGTCCCGACTCCCGCATGTACGTCTTGCCGCCGACGTCCGTCTGATCTGAACCGACAGCGCATCGTTGCGTTCGATACAGGGCGGTAAGGACTGAGCACTCTAACGATTTCATCGGTTTCGGTAGTGGCGCGCGCGTCAATTACGAGTAGGAGAAGAGTATGCGACTCAAAGCAGCGGCGTTCGTAGCCGCATTTGCCGTTGTGACCTCGATGCTTGCGGGATCAGCAGCGGCGCAGGATGTGTCGCTTGACCCCGCCGAGGTCGCGATTCCGGCAGTCGGCGAGAATATCACGTTCGCTCTCAATGTCGACAACATCGACGGCCTGTTTGGCTGGCAGATAGACTTCGTCTACGACAACGCCGTATTGAGCTTTGTCGACTATTCCGGCGGAGACTTCCTTAAGGGATCCGGCGGCCAGACGATCGACGTCGGCGGAGCCGCTGGCGCGCCGTTCGGCCCGGACGCCGACGGCCTCAACGAAGCGGTCACCGCGGGCGCGACCCTGTTCGGTGGCGACCCCGTCGCCGGCAGCGGCACGATCGGCTCGATCACGTTCGAAGTGCTTGACGCCGCCGCGACGCTGGTGAAGCTCGAGAACCCGCAGTTCCTCGACGGAGCGGTCCAGATAATCGCCGTCAACACCGCCGGCAGCACGCTCACGGCAGCCGTAATCGAGCCGACCAACGAGGCGCCGGTCGCCGTGGCCGGTGACGATGTCGCCGTGGATGCCGGTGTGGAAGTCGCCGTCGACGGCTCCGCTTCCACTGACGACGTGGGCGTCGAGAGCTACGCGTGGGACTTCGGCGACGGCGCGACCGCCGAGGGCCCCGCGGCCACACACATCTACGCCACCGCCGGCGCGTTCACCGTGATGCTTACGGTGACAGACGCCGAGGGCGAGTCGTCCACGGACGAGTTGACCGTCACGGTGACGTCCGTCACGGTTCTCGACCCCGCCATCCGCGAACACGCCGACGGCAGCGATATGATCGTGCTGGAAGCGGCGCTTCCCGTGGCGGACACTGCCGCGAAGGCGTACCTCACGGTCTGGGAAGGCGAAATCACCATCGCCGCCGGCCAGAGCCTGGAATACCAGGTTCTTATGTCCTCCGGTAACCCGACCTTCAAGGCGGGCGTGGACCTGACGGCCGCGGACGGCACGGCGCTCAGCGGAACCGCCGCCGCCGACCAGAACGGTCTTGGCGCCGGCCCATCGACCGACCTCGAAGCGTCCGCACGTGACGCCTGGTACCACCGCACCATCGCCCTCACCGACCTCGAAGGCGTGACGATCACCGAGATCGCCGTGGCCGTCGACAGCGAGGCCCACCGCATGGGCCTCTATCGCGCATACTTCGACAACATCCAGATCACCGACGGCGAGTTCATCGTCGAAGAGATCTATCTGGATGGCGCGGAGTTGCCGCTGCTGACGCCCGCCGCCGAGTCGATGATCGCTGGCTCCGGTGGCGTCGAAGGAGCCGACGACGCGAAGGCGATGGCCGGTGTGGATTCAGTCTCCGTCGATCCGCGCGGCAAGCTCACCACGCAGTGGGGCGCGCTGAAGGTCCGCTAGGCGGACAGCGTCAACACGAACACGCGCGAAGGGGACGGGGTCAGCCTCGTCCCCTTCGTGTGCCCGCCCGCCAAGTGGGGTCGATCTTCGCTGCCGCCGGCAGTGTGCTCACGAGTAGCTGGATGGTCCAAGGCGGGGCCCCACAAGCTACGGCATGTGGACGCGTGGACGTCTTCCCATACTGGGTAGATTGAGATGGGGTTCTTGAGTCATCTCACCGCTTCGGCGCCCCTTTCGTCTTTGCCGGTCACTTGTCGGTGACGGGGTCCGCCCGCCCCGGATTTCCCAGGTCCAGGAATCGCGCTACACTCACGCGGCGGCGCCGCTCGTTGACAACGAGCGCTCAGAGGTCGTCTGGCCTGCGCCGCCAACTGCTCTGGAGCGACCCGTGGCAACCCATCCTCACCCGACGCTCGGCGCCCGGCCCCGCATCCACGAGGTGCGCGACTACTACCTGCGTCCCGACATCCTCCGCGAACTCTACCGCACTACCCGCGCACGCGACGTGACGTTCGTCCACAGCCGAAAAGGCCGACCGGACGTGCAGCGACCGCTGCTCCCCGACGACGCAGAGGGCCTGGCCGACGCCATACGCGAAGTGCTCGCCGGCCACGCGCGAGGCCTGGGTGAGCACCCGTATGCCGACCGGTTCGAGCCGTACCCTTGGTTCACGGTAGGCTGTGACACGGGGGACGACGAGGTCATCAGCGGCGCCTACGGCGGCGATGAGCGCCGGCTGATCGGCTGGGAGTCCGGCGTGGAGTTGGACCATCCCTGGCGACGTTCGTTCGCAGAACTCTATGGCGGGCTACGTGTGTGCGACGACTACGGGCTGCACTACCGCCTCAAGTTCAGCGGGCGCACGAGCCTACACGTGATCTTCCCGGCGGAGGCGATGCCCGAGGCCTACCGCGACCGCCCTGTGCGAAGCGAGTGGGAGACGGCCATCAACCGGGCCGGCCGGTTCGTCGCGGATCGCTGCCCACCGCTCCGACACGGCTGGGACGCTATGGGCGCGGGGTTGATGTACAGCGCCCCGTACTCCGTGCATCGCCGCACGGGGCTCGTCGCCGCGCCACTGACGCGCGCCGACTGTGCGGACTTCGAACCGTGGATGGCCGCTGTCCGACTCGCCGCGCCGTTGCCGGGATGGTGGGACGTCCCCGTCGACGCCGGAGCCAACTTCGGCGCACTCCTCACGGGGATCCAGCGGAGCGCGAGAGTGTTCGATATGCGGCCGATGGCGTCCGGCGCGCCCGCCTCGCGCAGCGCGTATGTGCCTATCGCCATCGCCCGTGCGCGAAGCGCGGGCACGGGCCCGTCCTCTGGACACGCAGCCCTAACTGGCGCCGCCGAGGGTCACCTATGGGACGAGGACCCGTACGTCGCGCAGGCCGCTGCTGATGCGCTGGCAGGCGACGTGGAGGGTCGAGCGCGTCTTCTACGGATCGTTGGCGACGAACGCCAGCGCCGCGTCGCCCAGCTGGCCATGTGGACGCTCGCCGCGTGGGTGGACGCGTGCCCGGAGGAGGACCTTGGCGAACTGACCCGCTTCCTCTCGGCCGAGGGCGACCTGGAGCGGCGAGGAGCCGTGCGCGTGCTGCGTGTTTCGGCTCACCGGGTGGCGGGGCACGTCGCGGGGCTCCTGTCCGACGCCGATGTCGCCGTCTGCGCGGTTGCGATCACGACCTTGCTCGAACTCGGCGCGGTGGCCGAGCCGTACCTGCGCGAGATTCCCGGCGCCTCGAAGGCCATCGTGGGCGTTCGCTCAGAAGAACAGGCCACTAGAGGCAGCCCGCGGGCAGTTGCGCTAGCTGCGGCTCTCGGCGATGACGTCGCTCCGCACGCTTTGGCCGTACATCTCGACTCCGGCGACAGCAAGGCCAGGTACTTCGCCGCCCAGGCCCTGACCGCGTGCAATCGGGAGGGCCTGCGCTTGCTGGTCGACGCTCTGGCTCACCCAGTTGCCGTCGTCCGCCGCCGCGCGTGCGAGGCGTTGCGTGACTCGGCGCCGCCAGAGGCGCGCGCATCTCTCGTCCGCGCGCTCACGGACTCCGACGTCAAGGTCCGCCAGAACGCCGCGCGTGCGCTCTATGCGATCGGGGGCGCGGACAGCGTCGACGCGCTGCGTCCCCTTAGAGACGATCCCTCGAGGGCCGTTCGCAGGACCGTCCTCGGCCTGATCGCGCGCTGAGCCGCCGCGCGACGTCGCGGCCCCTGCTCCGGGCGCCTCCGCGGGTTGCTCCCCGTGCCGACTTCTCCTAGAGTGGCCCTGCATCCCGCCACTCGGAGACGCAGATGCGCGACGGCTTCCCGCTCGGAAAAGGCCCCCTCGTGATGATCGTGATGTTCGTCGTCGCGTCTGGGTTCGTGCTGGGCCCCAGGGACAAGAGCGACAAGGAGATCCTCGAGTTCTGGGTCTTCGCGGCGACGCACTACGACGAATACAAGGCACGCGAAGCCTTGTTCGAGGAGGCGCATCCCGGCGTCGACGTCCGCATCACGAACTTCGGCGGCACGATGCACGACAAGCTCCTGGCGAGTCTCCTCGCCGACTTCGGCGCGCCCGATCTCGCCGAGGTCGAGATTACGTCGATAGGGCGCTTCCTCAAGGGTCGCATCGAGCACGTGGGCTTCCAGGATCTGCGGCCGCGGCTGGAGGCGGAGGGGTGGCTCGAGAAGCACGTCCAGGCGCGGTTCGCGCCCTGGTCGTTTCAGGGCCACATCTTCGGACTGCCGCACGACTTGCACCCTGTGGTACTGCTGTACCGCGACGACCTCTTCCGCGAAGCCGGCGTCGATCTCTCGCAGGTCGAGACGTGGGACGAGTTCGTCGAAGCAGGGCGGAAAGTCGGCGGCGATCTGAACGGCGACGGTAGGGCAGATCGCTACGCGCTGGGCCTCAGCCGGCGCACCCACGGCGACATGTTCGTTCTGCTGCTGCAACGCGGTGGGGGCATGTTCGATGCCGACGGCGACATCGTAATCGACGACCCCATCGCTGCGGACACGCTCGAGTTCTACAGACGCCTCTTCGACGACGGCATAGCACGCGACTACGCCGGCACGGGCGGCTTCACGGAGCCAGCGACGTTCTCACTGATGCGAGACGGCGTCATCTGCTCGGTGTTGAGTCCCGACTGGTACGTGGGGATCCTCAAGAAGTACACGAGCCCAGAGATGGATGGGAAGTGGCGGGCGATGGGCCTGCCCGCATGGACTCCAGGGGGCCGACGCACCACGACCATGGGCGGCACGATGATCGGCATGACGAAGCAGTGCGAGAACCCCGACCTCGCGTGGGAGTTCATGAAGTTCTCCTACTTCGACACCGCCGCGCTGGTGAACCGCTACGAGCAGACGCGCATCATACCTCCCTTGAAGGAGGCCTTCGCGAATCCGGTCTTCCACGAGCCGGACGCGTTCCTCGGCGAGCAGCGGCTCGGCACGCTGTTCACGGAACTCGCGCTACAACTGCCTCCGCGCTACCAGAACCCGTACTGGTCCGAGGCGGCCGACATCTTCGATGAGGTCGTCCTCAACGCCGTCGACGGGCGCGTCGCCCCCAACGAGGCCCTGGAGGGTCTGGCGAGACAGGTAGAGAAGATCATGGCCGAGGATCGGCTGAGCGGAGGTCTCTAGGGTGCTGGCGAACACCGTGCGAGGGACGCTCGCGTGAACGCACGAATGCGCCAACAGCGCTGGACGCCCTACCTCTTCGTCGCGCCGTTCTTCGTCGTCTTCGCGACGTTCATGGTCTACCCGCTGGTAACGTCGATCTGGCTCAGCCTGCACCAAAGCCGGGGATTCCAGTACCAGGTGTTCGTCGGGGCGGACAACTTCGTCCGCTTGTTCCACGACCCGATCTTCTGGAAGTCGGTGCGAAACACGTTCACGTTCGCCGCGGGCACGTTCCTCGTGCAACTCCCGCTGGCGCTGATCCTCGCGCTCATCGTTAACTCGCGGCGCGTCCGTGGGCGCAACCTCTTCCGCTTGGCGTTCTTCTCGCCGGTGCTGGTGGCCGGGGTGTTCATCGCCATCATCTTCGGCCTCGCCTACGATACGCGCACCGGACTGGTGAACGACATGCTCAGCAACCTCGCGTTCACGCGCGTCCTGATACCCTGGCTCGAGGACGAGCGGTGGGTGATGCCGGCGGTCATCCTGGCGGGCGTCTGGCAGTGGGCGGGCTTCAACATGATCTACTTCCTCGCGGGCCTACAGGGCATCCGCCAGGAGCTGTACGAGGCGTCGTCGGTGGATGGGGCCAATGCGTGGCAGGACTTCTGGCACATCACGCTGCCGTCCCTGCGGCCGGTGATCACGTTTGTCTTCGTCCTGTCGATGATCGGCAGCCTGCAGCTCTTCGATCTCCCGTGGGTGCTGACGAACGGAGGAGGCGGGCCCAACGACTCCGCGACGACGATGGTCATGTACCTCTACAAGAACGGGTTCCAGTTCGTGAACCTGGGATACGCCGCGACCATCGGGTGGGTGCTGTTCGCCATCATCATGGCAATCTCGGTGATCCAGTTGCGCTTCTTCCGATTCGGGCAGGAGGACTAGCGTGCACAACGCGATCCGTCGCCACGCTCCCATGGTCGTCCTGCACGTTGTGCTGGCGTTGTTCGCGTTCGCCACGCTTCTGCCGATGATCTGGCTCGTCGCGTCGTCCTTCAAGGGGTCGAGCGCGATCTTCGCGTTCCCGCCGTCGTTCCTCCCGAGGGACGCGACGATCTCCAATTACGCGCGCCTGTTCAGCGAAGTACCCTTCGGTCGCTACTTCGTGAACTCCGTCTTCCTCTCGACCGCGGCGACGCTCATCTCGCTCTTCTTCTCGACGCTGGCCGGGTACGGCTTCGCGAAATACGAGTTCGCCGGCAAGCGTCTCCTCTTCACGATCCTCCTCGCGTCGATGATGGTGCCGTTTCAGGTGCTGTTGGTGCCGCTGTTCAAGTTGCTGAAGGACATCGGCTGGCTCGACTCGTACTGGGGGATCATCGTGCCGTTCATGGTCGGCGGCTTCGGCATCTTCCTGATGCGCCAGTTCATGACGAGCGTGCCCAACGACCTCATAGACGCCGCCCGCATAGACGGCTGCAACGAGTTCGGCATCTACTGGCGCGTGGTGCTGCCGGTCGTGAAGCCGGCGATCGGCGCGCTCACGATATTCGTGTTTCTCGGTCAGTGGAATAACTACCTCTGGCCCCTGATCGTCCTACGAGATGAGGCGAAGTACACGCTGCCCCTCGGCCTGGCGAACCTGGTAGGCGTGTACCGCCAGGAGTACGGCATGCTCATGGCGGGCACGCTCATCGCCCTCGTCCCGATCGTCACACTGTTCTTGGCGATGCAGCGGGAGTTCGTCTCGGGCATAACTCTCGGAGCGGTAAAGGAATAACGGCATGAGTCGGTTCGACTTGAGCGGTGAGATCGCGGTGGTCATCGGTGGCACGGGCGTCTTGGGCGGGCACATCGCCGTAGGCTTCGGCGAGGCTGGCGCAGAGGTCGTCGTTATGGGCCGTCGAGCGGAGGCCGGCGCGGAGCGCGTGGCGGAGATCCAAGCCGTCGGAGGCACGGCGACCTACGTGCGCTGCGACGCGGCCGATCCCGCGAGCGTCGCCGAAGCGCACGCGGAGACGCGCGACCGGGTGGGGGAAGTGTCCGTCCTCCTGAACGCTGCGGGAGGCAACAGCCCGAGCGTCACCGTCACGGACGACAACCCGTTCGAGGCGATCGACCTGGATGCGTGGCACGACAACTTCGCCCTGAACTTCGACGCCGGCATTCTCCACCCGTGCCGTGAGTTCGGCCCCGCGATGGTCGAGAACGGTCGGGGCAGCATCATCAACATCGCGTCGGTCACGTCGCATCTTCCCCTGTCCCGCGTCGTGACGTACTCGGCGGCGAAGGCGGCCGTGCTGAGCTTGTCCCGCTTCCTCGCGCGGGAATGGGCGGACCAGGGCGTCCGCGTCAACACGCTCACGCCCGGCTTCTTCCCCGCAGAGCAGAATATGCAGTTCCTCTTCAACGAGGACGGCTCGCCGACCGACCGCACGAAAAGCATCCTCGGGCACCTGCCGATGGACCGCCTTGGGAAGCCCGAGGAACTGGTTGGCGCTGCGATTTTCCTCGCGGCGGAGAACGCCAGTTCCTACGTCACCGGTTCCGACATCGTCGTGGACGGCGGCTTCCTCGCCATGACCATATAGGACCACCCGCCATGCGCCGCCCGAACATCGTCATCCTGTACACCGACCAGCAACGTTGGGACGCTCTCGGCGCGAACGGGAACGACGAGATCCACACGCCGAATCTCGACCGCCTCGCCGCCGAGGGCGTGAACTTCGGCCACTACTTCGTGCAGAACCCCGTCTGCATGCCCAGTCGCGTGAGCTTCCTGACCGGGCAGTACCCCTCGACGCTGCGTCTGACGCATATGGGCGTCCCTGTGCCAGAGGACACGGTGACGCTCCCCACGATGCTTGCGAACTACGGCTACGACCGCGCGAACATCGGGAAGCTCCACTTCCTTCCGCACGCGAACCGGGAGCACCGTGACACGCACCCCGCGTACGGCTTCAACCACCTCGAGATATCAGACGAGCCCGGCTGCTACGAAGACGCCTACCGCGCCTGGGTTCGCCGCGTCGCCCCCGAGGAACTCGACAACATCAGCCTCGGCCTCCCGCCCGCGACGGAGACGTGGCATCGCATGATGAACGTGCGGGACGGCATCGAGCACCCCGACGAGCGCTTCCCCAAGGAGGCCGTCCCGTTCCGAGGTCGCAGCGACGTGTCGCACACGGCGTTCGTCGCCACGCAGACGATCGAGTACATCGAGCAGCATCAGGACCGGCCGTTCCTGTGTGTCTCCGGATTCTACTCGCCGCACTCCCCGTGGGTGGCCCCGCAGGAGTTCCTCGATCTCTACGACCCCGAGGCCCTGAGCGTCCCTGAGTTCCCAGAGGCGTTGGACGCGCGCCGATCCCCCGACAGCTACTCGGATGACGAGCTACGTCGCGCCCGACATGGCTACTACGCCATGGTCAGCGAGGTCGACCACCACGTCGGCCGTATCCTCGACCGCCTCGACGAACTCGGCATGGCGGACGACACGATCATCGTGTTCACGTCGGACCATGGCGAATGGCTCGGGGAGCACCTGAAGTACGGCAAGGGCTACCCGGGCCATGACTGCGTAGGCCGCGTGCCGTTGATCGTCCGCTGGCCAGCCGGCGACCTGGAGTCTGGACGCGCCTCCTCCGACCTCGTCGAGGGCGTGGATGTCGTGCCCACGCTCCTTGAATGTGCCGGTATCCCTGTCCCGCCGCACATCCAGGGCCGATCTCTCACGCCCACGCTACGCGGCGAGGAGGCCACTCCGAAGACGTGCGCCCTCATGGAGATGCACGGGTGGAAGACGGTCCGCACGCGCGACCACCGATATGTGCTCCGCGCCTCCGGCGACGAGATGCTGTTCGACCTCAGGACGGACCCGATGGCCTACACGGACCTAGCGGACGACCCCGCGGCAGCGGACGCGTTGGCCGACTGTCGGCTACAACTCGCAAGACGCGTCATCGAGATCGAGAGCCCACTGCCCCGAAGCTGGCAATACTGACCGCGAGACGCCGAGGAGACACGGCATGTCCGATCGCGTTCTGAGAGTGATTCACGTAGGCACGGGCGGCCGAGGCCGCTGGCCGTTGGATGTCGTCGCTGGGGATCCGCGCTACGAGTCCGTCGCGCTGGTCGACGTGAACGACGACTTCCTCGCCACTGCCCGAGAGCTGACGGGCCTAGGGGAGAGCGTCTGTTTCGACGACCTCGCCGAAGCCGCGCGGACGGTGGAGGCCGACCTCATCATCGCCTGCACGCCGACGGCGACGCACGCGTCGTTCGCGCGCACGGCCTTCGAGGCCGGTTTGAGCGTCCTGGTCGAGAAGGGCATGACGCTCGATTGGCAGTTGGCCCGCGACCTGGTCGCCGAGGCCGAGCAGGCCGACGTGAAGTTCTGCGTCTCCCAGAACTACCGCTACTTCCCCGTCGAGCAGACGGTGAAGTCGGTCCTCGGGACGGAGAAGTACGGCGATCCGTCGTTCCTGGATCTGATCCATCACCGCCATCGCCCGAATCCCCGCACGCTCGACTACAAGAACGCGATGATCTGGGACATGAGCTGCCATCACTACGACAACCTCGTGTTCTGGTTCGGCCCCGCGAAGTCCGTGATCGCGCGCACGTTCGGCGCGCCGTGGAGCCGGTACGCGCCACACGACGCGAACGTCAGCGCGGTCATCACGTTCGAGAGCGGCGTGAATTGCACGTACAGCATGTCCCATGTCGGCCAGAACAACCGACATCTCACGTGGATCCACACGACCACCGGGAATCTGCGCAGCCAGGATGTTGGCGGGCTCGAGTTCCGGCCCGCCAACTCGGGCGAGACAGAGTCGGTCGAGGTGCTGGATGTGCCGCGCGCCGAACAGGCGATCCTCACTGACCTGCACACGTACATCACGGAGGGCGCCGAGCCGGGCATCTCCGGCAGAAACAACCTCCAGACCCTGGCCCTATGCGAGGCGACGGCTCTCTCGCACGAGCGGGACGCCGCGGTCGAACTGGACGATCTTCTCACCTGACGCCTCGATCGTCGCCAGTCGACACGGGCATTGAGTTGGCCCGCGGGTCGAGGTAGAATCAGCGTTGCGGCCCGGTATCGCGCGGGGGCGCTCGTCGTCGCGCACGGGGGACCGAGCCGAGGTCATGCGATCGCGTACTAAGGAAAGCCTGGAGCGCGCAGGCCGCGCCCCTGGGGGTTTGGACATTGCCAACGTTTTGCTCTCGGCGTCGACCCGCCGTGCTGGCCGGATGTCTTGCGGCGCTCGCGTGGTTGGTGCCCGACGCGCTCGCGCAGGCCGCTTCCGGTCGCTACGGCTGGTGGCTGCCGCCGAACGTCTCGACCGTCGGCGGCCCCATCGACCGCATCTTCTACGTCATACTGATCGTCACGGGCGTTGTCTGCGTGCTTGTGCAGGGCGCGCTGGTCATATTCCTCGTGAAGTACAGGGCGCGTCCGGGCGGCCGCGCGCACTACACGCATGGCAACAACCGCCTTGAGTTGATCTGGACCGCCGTACCCGCGATCTTCCTGGCGGGGTTGGCTCTCGTGAGCCAGCAGGTCTGGGGCGAAATCAAGCCGTCGGCCGGGTTCCGAGGCGCCCAGGACGGGGCCGGGGACCCCGTCATCATTGAGATCGTCGCGCAGCAGTTCGCGTGGAACATCCGCTACCCGGGCGCCGACGGCGTGTTCGGCCGCCGCGACGTGGCGCGCGTGTCCGGCACGAACCTCATAGGACTCGACCCAACCGATCCGGCCTCGGCGGACGACATACTCAGCCCGAACCAATTGCACATCCCGGTCGGGCGTCAGATCCAGGTGCGCTTGACATCGAAGGATGTCCTGCATTCGTTCTTCCTTCCCGACTTCCGCGTCAAGCAGGACGCTGTGCCGGGTATGCAGATCAACGTGTTCTTCGACGCGCTGGAAGCGGGGAACTTCGAGATCGCTTGCGCCGAGCTTTGCGGGCTACAGCACTACTACATGAAGGGGTACGTCACCGTCCACGAGTCGGACGACGCCTTCAACGCCTGGCTCGCCGAGAAAGCGCCGGCGCACGCCGAGTAGGAGACGGGACGATGGAAGCGACGACGATCGACGACACACACGGCGAACCACATGCGCCAGAACACGACGACCACGAAGAGCACTACCACGAGGTGCAGGTCGGGTTCGCCAAGAAGTACCTCTTCTCTACCGACCACAAGGTAATCGGCCGCCAGTTCCTGTTCACGACGCTCTTCTTCTTCATCGTCGGCGGCCTCCTGGCGCTGGTGGTGCGGTGGCAACTCGCCTGGCCTGGGACGGCGATCCCGTTCGGCCAGTACCTTCCCAAGTCGATGGTGTACGACGGCGCACTAGCGGGAGTCCTGAAGCCGGAAGGCTACAACGCCGCCTTCACTATGCACGCATCCGTCATGATCTTCTTCGTCGTGATCCCAATGCTCGTGGGCGCGTTCGGCAACTTCGTGGTGCCGATCCAGATCGGCGCGCGTGACATGGCGTTCCCGCGCCTGAACATGATCTCGTATTGGCTGTTCTGGCCTGCGGCGGTGATCGCGATGCTCGGCTTCTACCTGGAAGGTGGCGCGGCCGGTGGGGGATGGACGGCATACCCGCCGCTCAGCGTTATCACCGAGGGCGCAGGCATCAACTGCTGGATGATCGCCGTGCTGCTTGTCGGCTTCTCCTCGTTGGCCGGCTCGGTGAACTACATCACGACGATCCTGAACATGCGGGCGCCGGGCATGTCGCTATTCCGCATGCCCATGACCACATGGTCAGTCTTCATCACCTCGATCCTCACGACGCTGGCCACTCCGGTGCTCACGGCGGCCATCATCCTGGTGTTCTTCGACCGTGTGCTGGGCACGAGCTTCTTCCTCCCGAAGGCGCTGTTCATCTCCGACGTGTTGCAGGACCGGGGCGGCGGTCAGCCGTTGCTGTTCCAGCACCTGTTCTGGTTCTATTCGCATCCGGCCGTGTACATCATGATCCTGCCTGCGATGGGCATCGTGTCGGACGTGCTCTCGACGTTCGCGCGGAAGCCGATCTTCGGCTACAAGGCGATGGTGTACGCCATCTCCGGGATCGCCGGTCTGGGGTTCATCGTCTGGGGCCACCACATGTTCCAGAGCGGCATGAACCCAACCATGGGCACGACCTTCATGGTGTCCACGATGTTCATCGCGGTGCCGTCTGCGATCAAGACGTTCAACTGGCTGGGAACTCTCTGGCGCGCGCAGATCCAGTACACCACGGCGATGCTATTCGCCATTGGTTTCGTGTCGATGTTTGTCATCGGTGGCCTGAGTGGGATATTCATGGCGTCCACCGCAGTGGACATCTACATCCACGACACGTACTTCATCGTGGCGCACATCCACTATGTCCTGTTCGCGGGGAGCATACTGGGCGCGTTCTCCGGCATCTACTACTGGTTCCCGAAGATGTTCGGCCGCATGATGTCGGACCGCTGGGGCAAGGTCCACTTCTGGACGACCTTCCTGGCGCTCAACGGAGTGTTCTTTCCGATGCACGTACTCGGCGTGGGCGGCATGATGCGGCGCATCTACGACCCCACGTTCTACGAGCACCTGAAGCCAATGCAGCCGATCAACGTCTTCATGACGTATTCCGCGATCGTCCTCGGGTTTGTGCAGTTCATCTTCTTGATCAACTTCGTCTACGGGCTGGTCGCCGGCAAGAAGGCCGCGAGGAATCCGTGGAAGGCAAACTCGCTGGAGTGGCAGACGGAGTCGCCTCCGTTGGTCGAGAACTTCCAGAAGACGCCGACCGTGTACCACGGTCCCTACGAATACAGTAGTCCTCTCACCGAGCAGGACTTCATGCCCCAGGATCAGTACGTCGAGGGCGTTGTCGCTCACTGACGCGATTGGGGTTGTACGGCCGGCGAGAGTCCCGTAGCGCTCCCCAGCGCGCTAGTGGTGGGCGCCGGCCGGCCACGCTGATGGCCCTCCGAGGCGCTCAGTGCACGACGGCTGGAATCTCATCTCCCAGCGGGCCGCTGCCCGTGAGGGTCCGCCCGCGTAGCGCACTCACCCTCCGTCGTTCCTTGCTCGGAAGCGAGGACACGTTCGCAGCGGCGCTCCGTTAAGCCCCGCCTGGCAGTGACTGCGCGTTGCGCGACGGCGCCGGCCGAGATACGCTCGCGGACGCGTGACCGCCGCGGTCGCGGACGGTGCGCAATTCCTCGTGCGGAGGCCTGTATGCGACCCCGGTCGTCTCCTTCGTGGGCGCCACTCCTGGCCTCGCTAGTTCTCATCTGCTGCGCGTGTACCAATCCAGGCGAGCGGCCGCCTGCTGGTGCGGCCGACCCGTCGTCGCAGGCGGCGAGCACCCCGGTAGCGCGTACCGACCCCCCAGGCTCCGACGTGTTGCGGATCGCAGCCGTGGTGGAGTCGGCCGAGCCTGTGCGCGTACGTTCGCAGGTCGACGGCGTGGTCACGCAGGTCTTGGTCACGGAGGGCCAGGTAGTCCGCGCGGGCGAGCCGCTCGCACTCTTGGCGAACCCCGAACTCGTCCACCTCGCGGAGCAGGCTGAGGAGAGACTGCAGGACGCCCGAGCGCGGGAGCGGGTCGCCGCGGCCGACGCCGAGATCAGCGCCCTAGACAGAACGACATCGGTGAGCGAGTCAGAACTCGACTACCGAGCCGCCGACATCGGTGTGGACATCTCCACGGCCGAAGGTGTGCGCATCGTCGAGAACGACCAGGCGAAGAACATGGCCTTCTCACGGACCGACGTCGAGCGTTCGCGGTCGGACTTGGACCGTTCCCTGAACTGGCTGAAGCAGGCCGAGCTGCGATACGCGGCGACCCAGGCCCGTGGCGCCGCGATCGCCCTCAACCTGGCGAAGACGGAGCGTGAACGAGAGCGCATGGAGGAGCTTCAGTCGAAGAGCTTCGCGTCTACCAGCTCCGTCGAGGCAGCGCAACTCTCCCACGCCAATGCCATGACGCGCAGCGAGGAGTACAAGACGGACCTCGCGGGGCGCGAAGCTGACATGAAGGCCGCCGCCGACCGGGTCGCCTCCGCGAGGAAGATCCTCGCCATATGGCAGGACGCCCTGGGCCATGGGATGACGTCGTTCGACGGGATGAGTGAATCGCGCGAGTCGATCGTGACCCGGTCCGAACAGATGATGGCGAGAACCGGCGTGCGGCTGGAGGCCAACCGCACGGGTGTCGACCTCCAGGCTGAGAAGAGCGGACATATAGTACAAGCGGCGGCCGCAGGCGTCCGAGCAGCCGAGGCCGCTCTCCGCGCTGCGGAACAGCAGGTGGCGTGGCTTCGCATCGTCGCGCCATCCGAGGGGGTCGTCACGGGACTTAGCATCGCCTCAGGCGAACTAGTGAGATCCGCCAAGACCGCTCTCGACCCCGGTCCCCCCCTACTCACACTGGCCGCTCACGAACGCCTTGTAGCACGCGCCCGGGTTGACGGCGCCCAACTGGCGCGGGTCGCGCCGGGGGCTCCGGTCCTCGTGGCGTCATCCTCCGACGCGAGCAACTCCGTGTCTGGGGAAGTGATGGGAGTCGCGGCGAGCGACGGTCACGCGGGCGCGTACGTCGTGACCGTATCCCTGCCTGAGGCGGCCGACGGCATGCCTCTCGGGTCCGTCGTGCAGATCGAGTTTCGGTAGCGCGCGTGTTCTGCTTCACGCAGGTCGACGGTACGGCGTTTCCCTCGGAACGGGCTCCGATGCGCTACTCGCAGAAGATGCCGAAGCAGAGGACGGTCTTCGCGACGTCAGATACCGTAGAGACCGGGTCTTCGACGAGGGTGGCCACCGCCTTCTCCGTCACGTCGGCAATTGCGCCGACCGCTTCGCCTCCCTTGCCGACCGTGGTTGTCGCTGCCTGTTCAATGACATCCGCCGTGGCGTTCGTCGCGTCGCGTGTGACTTCTGCTGTGGCGACCGCCGCATCGCGGGTAAGCTCCGCCGTGTTCACGACAAGATCCTCGGCGGTTCCCAGGATGTCGGTGGCAGTTTCCTGTGTGGCCGCGGCGGCCGAATCCACCCGCGCGTCCACGGTCTCGACGGCCCCTTCCGCGGCGGCGCCGGCTCGCCCGCCGGCCGCGCTGATGCGTTGCGACACCAGGACGCCCGCGATGAGACCACTTGCGATCGCAGCGATGAGCGGCCCCTCAACCGTCGTCACGCTCCCAGTGTCCGCGATCACGAGGACGGCATTCTCCGGTGTCTCCGCGTTGTCCAACGAGACGGTGGGAAGGTCCAGAACCTCGCGCAGCGTCTCGGGAGAACCTGGCGCAGTGGGCCTCAGAACGTCGGGGGCCGCCGCCCTCGTGACGTCGGGTCTGCCCGTCGGACCGGCGCTCACCAAGCTCAGCTTCCCGGCCTGCGAAGGGCCAGAACCCGACGCCGCGGCGAACTGGGCCGCGCCCCTGGGACCGCTCTCGAACGTGAAAAGCTCCTGCTCGGCGCTTATGCCCAAGGTGTTGGCGACGTCGATTCCCGCGACTACGCTAACCGTGCCATGCGACTCGTTCGTCATTCGGCTGAACGCGGCGTCCTCCAACTCGACGCCCACGAAGCCGCCGGGAATCCCTGGTATCGGCGCCGTCACCTCCGCCTCGTCCACGACGAGCGTCTGATTACCCAGCTCATCCCGAGTGGATCGCCCCTGGAAGCTACCCACCGGCGTGAACAATGCGACGTCGCCTTGCTCTCGCGGCTGCGCGGCGGCCACCGGCGTCACAGTCAACTCCACGCTGAACCCGCTGTCGTTCTGCGCGACGACGAGGCTCCCAGTGCGCGTGAAGTCCTCTAGCGCCCTACGGCCTGACGGCGACGCTGAGGAAAGAACGAACGACCGCGGACCTTCGCCGGCCAGCGCCGGCGCCGACGATGGCCCCGCCTGTCGAGGCACCAGAAAGACCGGCACGTCGTGCTGTTCTGTCGGCTCAGACGCTCGGTCCGACTCATACAGAGGCGCGTCGAGCGTGATCGTCGCGTGGGTGAGTGTGGCCCCAGCCGGGCTCTCTGTCGGCGCAGCCGGGCGGGGCACGGCCGCGGTGCGTTCGGACAACAGCCCTTCCAGCGCCTCCCGAGCCTGCGGCCGGAACTGTGTGATGCTGTCGAGCGCTCGGCCCACGTCGCGTCGGAGAGCGCGTCGAACGTCGGTCATGGATTTGATCGCGTCGTCGATAGACGCCACTGGGGTCACGCCGAGTCGGGGCCCCGACTGCCTCGCGTCTTGCTCGCGGGAGGAGGGCTTCTGTCCACTGTCGCCGCCAAGGAGAGACGCCGCCGGCACAAGTGGCCGGGGCTTGGCGCGCGCGGTGACGTTCTGACGTAGCAGTCCTGAGCCGGGCGAGATTGAGAAGTTCATCGTCTACTCTCCGCTGCGCGCGAGGCGGAACATGACACGCCCTGCCGCAGGACGCACGGCGGAGCGAGCGCGTGACGAGCGAAATCGCCTAGGGAGAGCTTGTCAGTCAGGAGCTGTCAGGAAGGCATCGAGGCTCTTGGCCGCGTACCTGATACGGCGGCAAGGGCCACGAGTTACGAAGAGTCTAGTGTACGCCACGAGCAGACGCAACGAGAGGATGGCGGCGTGGCCGATGTGGAGGCGAGGCCGCGTTCCGAACAGCGCGAACGACGACCGCCCATGGAGCAGAAGAGCAGGACCGGTCAGCCTACCTTCGTACGCATGTCCGGTTCGCCTCCACGCAGGAACGCGGTCTGGTCAATCCACTCCATCCCCGTCATCGACTCGGGGTCAGCGGCTTCCCGCCGCAGGTGAGGCTGGCTCCTAAGAGCCGACGACTTCGGAGGTCCCGGAGCCCGCGTTGAGGCGCGTTGGATTCGTCCGCTCGCGGGATTGGCCGGCGCGTCGCGCTCGAGCCCTCTACGGAAGGCTCAACCCCGCGCGACTCCGCTGAGACATGCCCGGCCGCAGCACCCACCGCGGCAGAGCGCAGCCGCCGCGACGTCGAGCTGACGGCTCGCGCGCGCCGTGATACGGAGGCGCCGACTAGCGGACCGAGGGCCTGTGGTACTCGCGCAATGGCGCGGCCCGCGTCGGCCTGCAGCACGCAATGCCCGCGACCACCACCACGGGCCGCAAAGGCGCACGGCCGCTGCCGTCGAGAGGTACCATCGCCGGGTTGTCCCTCGCCGAGCCGGTCGGATACCATACCGTCGGCTTTTGCGCGCATGTGTGGCACCCGCTGGAGGACGCAGTGAGAGTTTTCATCCTGGGCATTGACGGCTACCTCGGTTGGAGCCTGGCGCAGTATCTTGGCGCTCGAGGCATGGACGTTGGTGGCTGCGACGCGCTGCTGCGGCGCGGGTGGGTAGACGAGGTCGGGTCCACGTCGGCCACTCCAATCCTGCCGATGTCCGAACGGTCTGTGGCTTACGAGGAGACGTTCGGCAAGCCGCTGGCCTATTCCGAAGGCGACCTGTGCGACTACGCGTTTGTGGCGTCCTGCCTGGAATCCTTCAAGCCGGACGCGATCGTCCACCTTGGGGAGATGCCCAGCGCGCCATACAGCATGATCGACGTAGAGCACTGCGTGTTTACGCACACGAACAACCTCATCGGCACGATCAACACGCTGTACGCGATGCGTGACATCTGCCCCGACGCGCACCTCGTCAAGCTCGGAACGATGGGCGAGTACGGCACGCCGAACGTCGACATCCCCGAGGGGTTCTTCGAGATTGAGTTCCGGGGTCGCAAGGACCGGCTGCCCTTCCCTCGTCAGGCGGGGAGTTGGTACCACCAGACCAAGGTGCACGACACGAACAACGTGACGTTCGCGTGCAAGATCTGGGGTCTGCGCTCGACCGACATCATGCAGGGCGTCGTGTTTGGCACGCGCATCGACGAGATGGGCGACGACGAGCGGCTGTGCACGCGGTTCGACTTCGACCAGGCGTTTGGCACGGCCATCAATCGGTACTGCGCGCAGTCGGTTGCCAGTCACCCGCTGACGGTATTCGGGGCCGGGAACCAGAAGCGCGGATTCCTGCCGTTGCGCGACTCGATGCAGTGCATGCACCTCGCGATCATGAACCCGCCCGAGAGTGGCGAGTACCGCGTGTTCAACCAGTTCGAGGAGGTCTACGACGTCACCGGCTTGGCCCAGAAGGTCAAGGGTGTCGCCGAAGGACTGGGTCTCGAAGTCGAGATCGCGAATATCGAGAATCCGCGCAAGGAAGCGGAAACCCACTACTACAACCCCGACCGACAGCACCTGATGGACCTCGGCTACGAGCCGACGCGGGACATGGAGACGGAGATCACGGTCACGCTGAAGGATCTCATCGCGAACCGTGACCGCATCGAGGCTCACCGCGACGCGCTTCTGCCGGACATCCGCTGGGACGGCACTCGCCGCAAGTCCGCGTATCTGTCCAAGGGCGCGTGACCGTAAGTATCGAGTGTGCGCGGATATGCGGCGCAGAGGCGAGCGCGTAGCGGAGGTCGAGTTGCATTGAGGACGTTGATCACCGGCGGCTGTGGGTTCATCGGGTCGCGGCTTGCAGCGGCGCTGCTCGCGGACCCATCAGCATCGGTTCGGCTTGTCGATGACCTGTCTGTGGGGTCACCTGACGCAAACGCTGACCTGCCAATAGCTGAAATCGCCCGCGACGACTTCGCATCTCGATCCAACGGCGATTTCGGTCGTGCCGAGTTCATCGTCGGCGATGTGCTGGACGCCGACTTCATGGCGGAAGTCGTGGAAGGCGTGGACGCCATCGTGCACCTCGCCGCGGAATCGGGCGTGCCGCAGTCGATTGAGAGACCCGTCGCGGCAACGCGCGTGAACGTCATGGGCACGCTGAACTGCCTCGAGGCAGCGCGCGCCGCGGGCATTCGGCGCTTCGTGTTCGCGTCCAGTTCGGCCGCGGTGGGCAACTCGGAAATGCCTGTACATGAGCGTCGACCCACGAGTCCGTTATCGCCCTATGGAGCGAGCAAGCTCGCCGGGGAAGGGTACTGCGCGGCCTACTTCCACGCCTACGATATCGATACCGTGGCCCTGCGCTTCGGCAACGTCTACGGCCCAGGGTCGGGACACAAGACCAGCGTGGTGGCGAAGTTCATCCGGCAAGCGACGGCGGGCGAGACGCTCGAAATCTACGGCGACGGATCGCAGACGCGCGACTTCATCTACGTCGACGACCTCGTCGAGGCGATCCGGCTGGCAACGCGTGTCGAGGGTGTCGGCGGCGAGGTGTTCCAGATTGCAGCCGGGTCCGAAACGACCATCGGGGAACTCGCGGACAACCTCGTCAGCGTGTTGAACGGTTGCGGGCATGGCGTCCAGGTACGGTACACCGAGCCGCGACGCGGCGATGCGCAGAGGAACTACTCGGACACTTCGAAGGCGCGCGAGATGCTCGGTTGGCAGCCGCGCGTCGATTTGCCCGAAGGCCTGCGGCGCACGGCGGAGTGGTTCGGCGTCGGCGAAGAGGCGTAGCCAACTCCGCCGGCCGACCGGACGACGCTCCGGTCCCTCCCTCCTTGTGTCCACTGAACTAGGTTAGGCATGGCTGAGCGCCACGAGCTTCCGACCGTCGTGTTCGTGGCCGGAGTCTCGCGGTCGGGGTCGACGGTGCTGGACCTTGCGCTGGGATCCAACCCGGACTTTGTCTCGGTGGGTGAGTTGCGGCGTCTACAGGGCTACGCGCGTCGTGACCATGAGCTGAGTGGAGCCCTCTCCACGACCTCGGAGCTGCGCTGCACGTGCGGCGCGTGGGTCGATGAGTGCGCGCTGTGGCTGAGCGTCGAGCGTGAGGCTGGCCTGTCGTTTCGCGAGACCCCATTCAAGAGTGGCGGGACCGTGCTGTGTCGCCGCGCTGTGCAGGCAGCATACATGATTGCGGGCCCGGCGGCGGCGTGCGCCGTTGGCGCCAGCACGCGATGCGGCAAGGCTGAACTGGCGGTGGCCCGCAACTGCTTTCGCGTATACGACGCGATCGGCGCCGTCACCGGGAGTCGGTACATCGTCGACTCGTCCAAGTCCATATACCACTACGCGCTGCTTCGCGCCCACGACGCCCGTCGCGTGCGGCTGATCCTGCTGAACCGAGACGGGCGCGCCGTGACGCATAGCATGATCCGCGGCGACCGCGCGACGCACTGGGCGGCGGGGACGCCGCCGGCAATGCAAGCGGCGCGCGACTGGGCGCGCCAGGCGCGTTCGATGCGGCTGCTCTCGCACAAGACGCCGCCCAGCGAGAAGGTTACGGTCCATTACGAGGAGTGGTGCTCGGATCCGGAGGGGGAGTTCGGACGCATCGCCCAGATGCTCGGAGTCCCCGAGCTGCAGCCGCGACTCGCTCGGGATGTCCGGCACAACATCGGGGGGTCGCCCAGCCGTCTCGATGGACACACGGAGATCCGACTTGACGAACGCTGGCGTGACGCGCTTTCCGAGCGCGACCTCGCGATGTTCGAGCAGGTCGCGGGAGCCACGAACCGTCGGCTGGGATACGGCTAGAGAAGCGGGAGCGGCCGGGCGATATGCAACGGACGCCACTCATCTACATTGTGGGGACGGGTCGGTCGGGGTCCACGTTGTTGGACCTGATGTTGTCGGCGCACCCGGACATCACCGGCGTCGGGGAGTTCGCGAACTTCACGGACTGGGTGAAGCAGGATGACCCGTGCACGTGTGGGCAGCCCGTCACCGCGTGTGCGCTCTGGGGACCGATCCTGTCTGCCGTGCCCGATGCCGCGACGCACGACGCGCACTTCGGCGTCGGCCTACGGAGGCAGGTGAGCCGCACGATACGGTGCATTCTCGCGTCCCCACTGACGCAGCAGGAGCGCGAGACCGCGAAAGTGAACCACGAATTGCTCGGCGGCGTCGCCACCGCGACCGGCAGCGCCTATGTCGTGGACTCGTCGAAGGACCTCGGCCGGGCGTGCCTGCTGTACCTCAGCGGCCGATTCGACATGCGATTCATCCACCTCGTCCGCGACGCGCGGGGAGTCGTGTTCTCTCGATCCAAGACGAAGCCGCGCGAGGAGTTCGTCCGCGAGCGTCCTGACTTCGCGACCAGGGCGGAACGCTGGCCGGACCGCAAGCGCGCCCGACCCGCGGGCTTTACGTACCGGCGTTGGATGGCGTTCAATACGGCGATCCTCACCGTCGGGGTCACTCGGTGGCGTCGGCGTTACAGGCTCGTCCGCTATGAGCGGTTGGCGGCGGAGCCGGAACGCGTGATGGCCGAGCTCCGCGATTGGCTCGGATTGGACGTTCAAGTGGCCACGGCGGACACTGCTGTCGACGCGCACAACATCGGAGGGAACCGCATGCGTTTCAAGCCGGTGACAGGAGTGCGCGTTGACGACGAGTGGCGCAGATCCCTCGGCAGGGGCCCGAGAGTGCTGTACGCCCTCTACGGCGTCCCGCTAGTGGCTGCCCTCTGCAACATGGTGGCGCGGCGTCACCCGGCGCCGCCGACGCATGGGTCATGAGTTGGTGGGGCGCCCCGCGCGGATCACCTGCCGTCCGGCGCCATGAGGCGACTCCGGGGCATCGAGGCTCTGCGGCTTGGGGCGCGGCGTTCCTTCGTCCTCATGGGCGTAGGGATGGCTCTGGGGCTCGTGATGCATACTGTCGCGGCGCGGCGGCTGGGCGTAGACGAATACGGCGTGTTCACGTACGCGCTGAATGGCGCCACGCTCGGGTCACTACTGCTGACGCTGGGCTGGCCGACTTCGGCCATGCGATTCGTCGCCCAGTACCGTGAAGCGGAGCAGTGGGGCCTCCTTCGCGGCCTGATGACCCGGTCGCATCAGGTGGTTCTGTCCGTATCGGTCGCGAGCGCATTGGTGATTGCCCTCGTCGGGCGATACGCGCTTACGTCCCCATCCGCGCGGCTAAGCGCGGCGCTCATATCGCTGATGCTGCCTGTCATCTCGTTGGGTCTGCTGCGGATTCGTCTGCTACGGGGCTTGCTACGGGTTTCCGACAGTATCATCGCCGAGCGGCTCGCGATCCCTCTGTTGGTCGTCGTGGGGTTGGTCGTTCTACCTGCGGTGGGCGGCGTACACGTGGTGCTGCTATGGGTCGGAGCAGCGCTCGTCGTACGCGCTGTTGAGACGGGCAGGTTACGGTCGGCGCGCCCGGATGGCGTCGCTAGTAGCGCGCGGGAGTATCGCACAGGGGAGTGGGGGCGCGTCGCCATCGCCATCGCGCTTGGCGAGGTCGCGAGGGCAACGCTCGCGCGAGGCGACACGATGATGCTGGGCGCCATGTCCGGCATGCACGACGTAGCGGTGTATGGCGCGTCGCGCCGTGTGGGGATGCTGATTACCTTCACGCTCAACGCGGTGAACGCGATCGCCGGCCCGCTACTCGCGTCAGCCTACCACGGGGGTCGTCCCTCCGAGTTTCGGCGCGTGCTGCGCAAGGCGGCGCTGTGGTCAATGTTGGGCGCCCTGCCGGTGTTCACCTGGGTCGTAGTGGCGCCCGAAAGTGTGCTGTGGCTGTTCGGGCCGGAGTTCCGTGGACACGGGTCGGTCGTGCGGATAGTGGCTCTCGGACAGTTCGCGAACGCGGCCACGGGCCCTGTCGTCATGGCGCTGCTCATGACCGGGCGCCAGCGCCGATACTCCCTGGCAGTCGGTGTTGTCGCGGCCGTCAGCCTCGCCGCGAACGCCTTCGTCATCCCCGTGTGGGGCCTACACGGCGCGGCGTGGATCGCAACCGGATGCACAGCGTGCCTGAACGCCTGGCTGTTCGTACAGGCCCGCCGCGCCGTACCCCTGGACGAGTCAGACGCAGCGTAGGGAGAACGCCGCCGATGGATCAGGCGATGGTGCTGCTCGCGCTGGTTGTCTACCCCGTGGCCTCGGTCACGCAGATGAAGCTGTATCTCTTCGCCTGCGGCGGCATGGCGGTCGCGTACGTCATCGGCCACGTGCTGCGTGGGACGGCTCCGCTCGCGACGGTCAAGCTCGGGTGGCCGGTGTACGCGTTCGCCGCGTTGGCCGTAGCGTCGGCGCTGTGGTCCGTCGACCGGTCCAGCACAGTGGTGAGTTGCGCTTGGTTGGTCGCATCGCTCGCTGTGTTTCATGCGTCGTTGGTTCTGTTCCGGCGTCGGGGCCGTCGATGGCTGACGCGTGTGGCGCTGTTCGTGCCCGTCACCTGGGTGTGCGTCGCAGCGTGGGTGATCTTGCGATGGGGTTCGCTGCGCTCTAACTCGGCGCAGATGCTGGCCGTCATTGGCTCCCTGTCGAACCAGGGCCCGGCGGTGACCGAGTTGGCGGCTCCGTACCTGTTCTACCTGGTCGTAGCCGAGCCTCGCCGGCGCATGGCGGCGTTTGGCGCGATCGGCTGCGCGTTGTTTCTCGTGGTTGCCTCGCAGAGCCGTGGCGCTTTACTGCTACTCGGCGTCACGATAGCATTGGTTGCGGTTCTGTTCGGGAGGACGACGGGGACCAAGATCCGCAGGACTGCCGCGCTCTTCGTCGTGGGCGCCGGCGTCGTTGCTGCCGTCTGGGGCGTGCTGGGCCCGGGGTATTTCAGCGAGCCGATCGAGCGGCTCCAGAACTCGCGTATGTTCGACGCGAGCGACATCGACATACGGTCAGTCGATGAGGCCGACTATCAGCGAACCGTGATGTACCTCGAGGGGATCAACGCCATCCGGGCCCACGGTGTGACGGGCATCGGGTACGGCGCGCTGCCCTCGTACATTGAGGCCATCCACGGTTGGCGGCTCATCTCCCACAACATCATCGTGACCGCCTGGGGCGAGATGGGCTTGGCCGGGTTGGCGCTGGCTCTCGTCATCGCCGTGGTTGGCACGCGCCGCGTCTGGGTCGCACGCGCATCCGCGCGGCGTGTCGATGCGCGGGCGTTCTACTTCCACACCGCTACCCTGATCGCGTGGGTCGTGGCTCTGATGCACGCACAGTTCCGGCCGCAACTCAGCAACCCCATGTTCCACGTACTGGCCGCGGCCGTGTTCGCCGCTGGCGTCGATCCTGCCCCTGGGAGTTCCGATGCACGTAATCCTGGTTAGCGGCCCGAACAGAGCGCATAAGCTGCTCGTGCTGCTCGACGGGTTCGAGATCACGCACGTGCGGGGTCTGGGGGATGTCCGTCGGCTGAGAGGCTTGGCGCGCCAGCGATCGGTCGTGGTGGTCGACTCGCTGGGTCGCGTCGCGCTGCTCGGGTTTCTCTCCTGCCTAGTTTCGTGGTCTCCGCTCGTGTTCCGCGTGCGGGGGTCGTTCTTCCAAGAAGAACGCGAGATGCTGCGCGCAAGGAAGGGAGTGCTTCGCTGGGCCCAATACCTGGCGAACACCGCGATAGGGGCGATCTGCCTCCGGGTCGCGCGTGGCGTGCTGTACAACTCGCAGTACGCGGAGGACATGCTCGGGTCGCACGACCGGGTCGCGCACCGAGCGATCGTCCACAACCCGTACACGGCCCTCACGGGGAAGGACGGCCCTGCCGTTGAGGCGCCGGCAGAGGGTCTCCACATCCTGACGGCGACGAACATGAACGCGAGGTCCAAGATGGAGACGCTGCACGAGGCGATCTCGGACTGGATCCCAAAGTCGTTCTGGGCCGACACGGCCGCGACGTGGCTCATATGCGGCGGCGGACTCCACGAGGCGCGACTTCGCGGGCTTGTCGCCGACCTTGGGCTCGAGGACTCCATCCGGGTTCTCGGCCAGGTGGACTATCTGCCCGCCCTGTACGAGTGGTGCGATGTGTTCGCCCACCTCACGTACCTGGACACCTTCCCCAACACCGTCATGGAAGCGATGATGAGCGCGAAGCCTGTGGTGACGAACACGCGCAGCTGCGGGACGCGCGAACAGGTGCTCCATGGCGTAACTGGCCTGGTGTTCGAGGAGGGCCCCGCGGTCGTGGACGCCTTCGAGGCGTATCGCGCCGACCCGGAGATGGGCCGCCAGCATGGTCAGGCGGGTCTCGCGCGCGTGGAAGAGATGTTCAGTGTGGCGGCTCAAGCACGTCGGTTGCGGGACGCCCTTGATGTGATGTGCGGCTAGCGACGGCAGAGCGGCGGCGGCCACGCGATGACTGCGACGCACTGCCCGTATTCCGCGAGAGGAACCGACGCCCGTGCCCGACAGCGTGCACCACGCGTCACGTCGCCCGGCACTTCCCGTAGCGTTGCTGGCGTTGAGCGTTCTCGTGGGCGCCGTGGCGGCGCATCTCTCGGTGCCCTCACTCTTCGGCTCGACCCGAACCCAGACAACCCGTCTGAAGTACGTGCTGCGCGCCCTGCAAGAGTCCGACCGACCCGCACGCGTGGTGGCTCTGGGCAACAGCGTCGTCATGAACGGGATCGACGCGCGGCTGCTAACGGAACTCGCGCCATCCCTCGCAGATGAAGCCTGGAACCTGGCGTCGCCGGGGCAGTCTCTCATCCTCACCCGTCTGTTACTCCAGGAGATCCCCTCGGCGGCGGAAACCGTGGTGGTCGGCGTCACCGTTAGCGACCTCACAACGGGGGCGCAGGGAGTGCAGAGCGGCGCCTATCAGGCCTTGCAGATGTACGGCTATCGTCCCGACCCGGTCACGCTCGCTGACTGCCGACAGGCGGCGTCGGCGGAAGCGCAGCGCCTGTTGGACACCCCGCAGTGGCGGACGCCGTTCGAGGCGCGTTGGGTGGCCCGCTCCGTGATCGACGAAGGAGCGAGGCGGTTGCTCCGTCGGAATCTGGACCTGGATCGGCGCGACCGCGACCTATACTTCCCGACCCCGTACACCCGCCGCGTGTCGGCGCGGATCCTGGATCACAGCGTCCAGAGGCACTTCGTGCGGCGTGACGCGTGCGTCGTTGCTCCGCAGACCACGGACCTCCTCCGGAGTATGCGCCGCCTTGCGGACCGTCGCGGTTTCGATCTCATCTTCGTCGTCATGCCCGAGCACCCTCGGTGGGCCGACTACACAGGTGACGCGTTCTACGGCGAGTTGGCGTCCCGCCTCGCCGAACTGTCGGACCTGACGATCGTGGACGCGCACGCGCTCCTCAACGCGGACCAGTTCGTGGACCATCTGCACCCATCGCAAGCGGGCGCGGCGCTGGTGACCGAACGGATCGCATCGCATCTCGCGGACCAGAGGCCCTGACCTTCGATGCTGTTCTACACGGCTGAATTCGGCGCATTCCTAGTCCTGCTCGTCGCCGTGTTCGCGGTGATCCGAGGCAACGGCGGACGGAAGGCAGCGCTGCTGGTCGCCAGCTACGTGTTTTACATGTGGTGGAACCCCGCGTTCATCACGCTCATCATGCTTTCGACGGCCGTGGACTACTTCGTGGGGCGGCGGCTGGATATTGTGGAGGACCCGAAGCGTCGCCGCGCGCTACTGGTCGCCAGCATCGCCGCCAATCTGGGCATCCTGGGGTTCTTTAAATACGCCGGGTTCTTCCACGCGAACGCGCTCTGGGCCCTGCGCGCCCTGGGGCATGAGCCCTCCTCCGTGGCGCTGAACATCGTCCTGCCCGTCGGCGTATCCTTCTACACATTCCAGAGCATGAGCTACACGATCGACGTGTACCGCCGGCGCCTTCCCGCTACGCGGTCCGCCCTGGACTTCGCCCTGTTCGTGAGCTTCTTCCCCCAGTTGGTCGCGGGCCCCATCGTCCGGGCCGCCGACTTTCTGCCGCAACTGCGCGGCCCGGTGCGCGTCGCGGTGGATCGCCGGTCCGTGATGCTCTTCCTTCGCGGGCTGACTAAGAAGGTCATCATCGCCGACAACTTGGCGCCGTTCGCCGACGCTGTGTTCGACGCGCCGGAAGGGTGGCCCAGCGCTGTAATCTGGGTCGCCGCAGTCTGCTTCTACGTCCAGATATACTGCGACTTTTCCGGGTACAGCGACATGGCGATCGCGTTAGCGTCGCTGTTCGGCTTCACGCTGCCGGCGAACTTCGCGCATCCCTACTTCGCCACGAACCCGACGGCGTTCTGGCGCCGCTGGCACATCTCGTTGTCGGGGTGGCTCCGGGACTACCTGTACATCCCCCTTGGCGGCAGTCGTCAGGGCGCGCTCATGACGGCGCGGAACCTCATGCTGACCATGTTGCTCGGGGGTCTATGGCACGGGGCGAGCTGGAACTTCGTCCTCTGGGGGGCGATGCACGGCGTCGGGCTCGTGGCTTGGCGCGCAATCGAGCCGCTGTGCGCCAGCGTCGGCGCGCGGGTAGGCCGCGTGGCGCGCGTGACGGCCGCGGCGGCATCGTGGGTGGCGTTCCAGTATTGGGTGCTGCTCACGTGGCTGGTGTTCCGCGTTGCCGACCCGACACTCCTGCGGATAGCTCTGCGCAAGTTCATCTTCCCAGACCTGCAATTCGGGCTGTCCGGGCTTGGGCTCGGGAACATGGCGTTCTTCTCGACCCTAGTGATCATCGCGGCCTTCGCCGTGCTACACCTCGCGTCGTGGCGGCTGCGTGGGCTGGACGAGTGGGTCGCGCGCGCGCCGCTGGCTCTAGCGTGCGCGGTCTGCGTTCTGCTGGGAGTATCGCTGTACTACCTGTGGCCCAACGGTCAGGCCGCGTTCATCTACTTCCAGTTCTAACGGGCATCGGCCCGCGCGGCGCGCGCCGACTCCCAGCGTCTACGCAGGGCGCATGCGTCGATTGTCCGACGATGTGGATTCGGCTATAGTGCGGCCAACCCCCTTGGAGACAGGCGCCTTGGAGCAGCAGCAGACGTTGTCCCGGCCCGCGACGATCAGCAGCGCCGGCCTGATGCTCGGCATGCCCGGCTCTGTGACCATCCGTCCCGCCGCCGTGGACGCTGGCATTGTGTTGGCGCGTGTGGATCTGGAGGGCGATCCCGAGATCCACGTCTCCGACGCGCCGGACATCAGTGGACAGGGGCGATCCACCTCCTTGAGCGCAGGGGACGCGGCGGTGCAGACCGTCGAGCACCTCATGTCTGCGTTGGCCGGACTCGGGGTGGACAACGCCCGCGTTGAGGTCGACGGCCCCGAAATCCCGGCTGGCGACGGCAGCGCTGCGACGTTCGTGGAGGCCATCGTGAGCGCCGGAATGGAGGGGCAGGGCGCTCCCCGTCGCCACATCGACGTGCCACAGCCGTTGGTGGTTGAGGACGGCGATCGGTCGCTCACCGTGTCTCCCGGCGACGGGCTTCGCGTCACGTGTGTCTTCGACGCTCACGGCCGCGACGGCGTGCGCACGCAGGTCGCGACATTCGACGTGGACCCCGACACGTACCGCGCAGAGATCGCGTCAGCACGCACGTTCTGCTTCGCCGACGAGGTGGAGGCCCTTCGCGCCGCCGGGCTCGGCAAGGGCGCGACATCGGAGAACGTCCTCATCATCGGCGGAGAAGCGGGACACCCGCCCCTTCGGCACGCCGACGAACTCGTCCGGCACAAGGTACTCGACCTAATAGGCGACCTGTACCTCGCGGGGGCGCCGTTGCGCGGACATGTCGTCGCCGTGCGGCCTCAGCACGCGCTGAACCTCAAGATGGCCGCCGCGCTACGCGACCAACGCGCCGCCGCCCAGCACGTCCTGCCCGTCCCGCTCGGCCCTGTCGATATTGAGGCGATCATCCCGCACCGGTACCCGTTCCTCCTGCTCGACCGCGTCGTCGAGATGGAGTCGGACCGTCGCATCGTCGCCATCAAGAGCGTCAGCTTCAACGAGGAGTTCTTCCGCGGGCACTTCCCCGGTCACCCCGTCATGCCGGGCGTGCTCATCACCGAGGCGATGGCGCAGGCGGGCGGTGTCCTGCTGCTGCGACGCGAGGACTTCGTCGGCAAGCTCGCGTATTTCGGGAGCATCTCGGACGCGAAGTTCCGCCGCCCGGTGGTCCCCGGGGATCAGCTCCGCCTGGAGGTGGAAGTGTTGCGCCTCCGTCGAACGGTGGGTAAACTCCGAGGCGTCGCGACGGTAGAGGGCGACTTGGTGGCTGAGGCCGAATTCAGCTTCGCCATCGTCGATCCCAGCGCGACCGCCTAATCTGTCCCGCCCTCCGCTCCGCCGTCCCAGGGAGACCGCCATGCCACGGGTGCATCCGACCGCGATCGTGCATCCCGGCGCCAAGATGGGCGACGGCGTGGAGATCGGCCCGTTCTGCATCGTCGAGGATGGCGCTGTGATTGGCGCCGGCACGTGGCTCGACGCGCACGTGAAGATCTGCGCCCACGCGGAGATCGGTGAGGAGTGCCGCATCTACTACGGCGCCGTCCTCGGGCACACCTCGGTCGACCTGAAGTCTCACGATGGCGACTGCCGCACGCTGATAGGCCCGCGGAACATCATGCGTGAATACGTGACCATCTCGGCGTCATCAACGCCGGGCGAAGCCACGGTCGTCGGCAGCGACAACCTCCTGATGAACTGGGCGAACATCGCGCACGACTGCGTCCTCGGCGACCGCATCATCATGGCGAACTTCGCCACCCTAGGCGGGCATGTCCAGGTAGATGGCCCTGCTCGCATCGGTGCGCATGTCGGCGTCCACCAATTCGTGCGCATCGGGCGTGGGTCGATGGCCGGGGCGTGCTCGAAGTTTAGCCAGGACCTTCCGCCGTATACGGTCGGCGATGGCCACCCGGCATGGGTGCGCGGGCTCAACGTGCTCGGACGTGGCACCGCCGTGAACCATCCCATGGCCGATGTGCCTGACGAGTCGGTGCGCGCGCTGAAGCGGGCATACCGCCTGCTATTCCGCTCCGACCTGAACGTGAGCGATGCCGTCGCGCAGACGCGCGAGCAGGTCGAGGACGACCCTCACGTAGCGCACCTGCTGGAGTTCATCGAGAACTCGCCTCGGGGCGTCTGCCGGCGCGTCCGAGACTCTAAGTGACCGACGACGTCCGACCTCTCGGCGTCATCGCGGGCGCCGGACGGCTCCCGGTAGTCCTGACGCAGGTCATGCAGGGCGCGCGTCCCCTCGCCATCGTGAGCATCAGCAACGAGCCGCGGCCGGAACTCAGCGCGGCCGCCCACGTGTTCCGCCACCTCAGCGTCGGGAAGATCCACGAGATGCTGCGCGTCTTCGACGCCGCCGGCGCCACCGAGTTGGTGATCCTCGGCGCGGTGGGGAAGGACGTCCTGTTCCGGCCGAAGCAGTTGGACTGGCTCGCGCTGAAGATTCTCGCGCAGGCGAAGACGCGAGGCAGCCAAAGCCTGTTCCGCGCCATCGCCGACGAGTTCGGCGCGCGCGGGTTCACTGTCGCCGATCAGCGAACGTACCTGCCGCCGCTGGTCGCCACGGCCGGCGCCCTGACGAAGGGGAAGCCAGGGCGGGCTCTGCGCCGCGACGCCGAACACGCGTTGCGCCTCGCGCGCGAAGTGGCTCGCCTGGACATCGGGCAGGCTGTCGCCGTGAAGGACGGAGTGCCGGTCGCCGTCGAAGCGATGGAGGGCACGGACGCGGTAATCCGGCGGGCCGCCGACCTCGCGGGGGCCGGCATCGTCGTCGCTAAGGCCGCGCGTCCCGACCACGACTTCCGGTTCGACGTGCCTACGGTAGGGCCCGACACGATCGACGCGCTCGTCGAGGTCGACGCGGCCGCGCTCGCCGTTGAGGCGGATCGTACGTTCGTGCTCGACCGGCAGGAACTCGTGGAGCGGGCCGACGCGAACGGGCTGGTCATCGTCGCCGCAACGTAGGTGACGCCGCCTACGCCAGCGCGGCGGTGTACTGCCCGACCTTCTGTGTGTTGCGAGCCTGTATGAGCTGGGCGACGATGGAAACCGCGATCTCCGGCACCGTGTTCGACGCGATGTCGATGCCGATCGGCGCCTGCACGCGGTCGAAGAGGGACTCCGCGATGCCTAACTCCTTCAGGTCGTCGTAGATCAGCTTGATCTTGCGACGGCTGCCGATCATCCCTATGTAGCCGGCGTCCGTCTCGACCACCGCGCGCAGGCACGATTCGTCGTGGTTATGCCCGCGCGTGACGATCACGAAGTACGTCAGCGGTCCGACTGCTGCGCTGGCGGTGGCCGTCGGCAAGTCCCCCACGATGATCTCGTGCGCGTCCGGCAGGTTCTCGGCGTTTGCGAATTCCGGGCGGTCGTCAATGACCGTGACGTGGAAGTCGCACATGGCGGCGAAATGCGTCAAGGCCGCGCCGACGTGCCCGGCGCCGCAGACGACGAGCCGGATCTGCGGCAGCATCGCCTCGACGAACACCGTGATGCCGCTCTCGGCCTCCGTCCATAGCCGTGCGTCGTTCTTCTCCAGGGCGGCGATGGCATGTCCCGTGAACAGCTCGTCCATCGCCTCGCTGCCGAGAGTGCCAAGCCGCGTGCCGTCCGTGGCGATCAGCCGCTTCGCGCCGAGTAGACCGCTGTCGGGCGCCTCGACGACTGTGCCGAACGCCACCGGCGTGTCTTCCGCCAGGAGGCGTTCCATCTCTACGAAGAGATGCCCGTCGTCAGGCCGATCCATCAGGTCGACGAATATGCGCATGCTGCCGCCGCATATGAGACCGTCGTCCCACCCGTAGTCGCTGTCGAGTTTGAAGTCGAGGAGCTTGCGCGAGTTGGTCTGCATGAGGCGGGCGGCTTGCTTGCGCGCCTCGGCCTCGACACAGCCGCCGCCGAGCGTCCCCACGCTGGCCATCGTCGGGAGGATGAGAAGCTTCGCGCCTTCCTTCTGCGGCGTCGATCCCACTGTGTCGACCACGGTGCAGTACGCCGCGCGACTGCGGTTCGCGGTCAACTCGGGGATCATCCGGTAGATGTCTCGCATGCCGACGGCCCGCCCGTGGGTTGAGGGGATCACTGCCACCCTAAATGTACCCCGAATGACCCTCGCCGCACAGAGCCGCGGCGAGGCTGCCCCATACGGTACGCGTGGTTTCCCGCCGACGCCCCAATACGATCCTCCTCTCCATGTCGCGGAAGGCACAGAACAGGCATTAAGCGCATTCGATTATACAGAATGCGTGGCATGGATGTTGCCCTTAGCCAGGCGAGGATCAGGCGACGAAAGGCTACTGACATGGCGTGAGGCCCGTCACGGGACCTCGAACCGAGAGTTCGCGCGTGTTTCCGCGCGGGCTGAGGGACGGGTCTGCGCGCCCACACCGCAAGGAGTATCGCCTCATGGCGGCGAAGTCCCAACGCACACGATTCGCATTCACGGTGTCCATCGCCGTGCACGCGGCGGCGGCAGTCGCTCTGACCTTCTACATCCTCGTCGAGAAGGAGATCATCCCCAACCTGTTCGACACCGATATCGTGACCCCCGCGCCGATCTCGAAGCCGACTCCGCGCAAGGCGCGGCCGAAGCCGATCCCCAAGCCGGTCGTCCGCACGGACACTCCAATGCCGGTTCAACCACAGGTGACGACCCGCGCGAACCTGTCGTCCCTGCCCAAGACCTCGTCCGTTCGCGTGGAGAGCGTGCTACAGTTCGCGACGCGCGCTGTGCAGGTCAACGCGCCGGTGAACGTCGCCAGCCCACGCGTTGTGCGGCCCAACACGGACGTGCCGCAGGTGGTCACGGCCGCGGACCTGCCCGTCACCGATGGCCCCGACCCGCTCGCCTTCTCCGCGCCCGTCGTCGGGGCAGCTGGGGGCTCCGGCCCCAAGCTCCGCCGTGCTGTTTCTGGCGCCACCATCGCCGGGCCGAGGGCGCAGTTCGGCGAGCCCACGGGCCTATCCCTGGTCGACCATGTTGGAGCCGCGCTGGACGGGCTCGGCGACATGGCCGAAGCCGCCACGATCGGCTACGAGGAGGTGCGGCCCCTTATCGTAGGAGAGGGCGGCGGGCGCATCGTCGGCGTGGGGAAGGACATCCGCGGCGTCTTCCGTCTCGTCCGCGTGAAGCACGACCTGTCGGACTGGTGGGCGGATTCCTCCTCGCTGAACGCTCTCACGAAGTGGCTCAACGAGAAGACGCAGATCAAGACGGACATGAACATCGAAGGCGGCGCGGTCCGGCTATCGGACGCGAACCTGCACAAATCGCCCCTCCTGTGGATGACGGGGCACGATCCGGCCCTCGTTCAGTCACGCGGTCTGTTGCGCGAGGGTGGCGGAGGCTCGAAGCTCGACAACAAACTCGGCGACCTGGAAGCGATGAACCTGCGCAAGTACCTCACGGTGGGCCAGGGGATGCTTGTCTTCGACGATTGCGGCGTGAACGCCCCCGCGCAGGCGATGATCAAGATCTTCCAGGCGCAGATGCGGCTCGTGATGCCCGAATACGGCATCGAGCGACTGCCCAACGATCACCCCGTCTACCGCACCTTCTATGAACTGGCCGGCCCGCCGGTCGGATTCGACATCTTCTGGTGGGGCACGCGGCCTCCGAAGCGCAACTACCTCGAGGGCATCTCCGTCGGGGACAAGCTCGTGGCGATGATGATCCGTCGCGACTACATGTGCGCGATGGAAGCCGTCAACTTGCCGACGCGGTCGGTGAACTACTCGCCGGGCGTGTACCGCTGGGCGACGAACGTGGTCGTGTACTCGCTCACTACGGGGAACATCGCCGACTACGCCAACTACGTGCCGGCGGGTCTCTACACCGCCGACCATCTCCAGGAGTCTGCTCCCCAGTCGACGCGCATCGCCACCACGCCACTGGCGTTGGAGGAATAGAGGCGCGCCGAGGCCAGGGGTCACCTCTGTGACCCCTGGCCACCGCTCCCTACTACGAACAAAGTTTGGCAATGGCCCGGATGGGCGCAGTGGCACGTGCATTGCGTCGCTGCGACTGTCGCCGGGCGGCGCCCGGCGCCCGTGTCCGGCATCGTTCGAGGACGTAGCCGTATGAACGGCACAGGCAGACCACCCACGGACGCCGCCACCTCAACGCGGCCACCAGCCTGCATTGTCGTGGCATTCGCCATGGCGCTCTTCGTGCCCTGGTGCGTGTGCGTAGGTCACGCTCGACCTGCGCTCGCGATCGCATCCGGGGCGCCACCGGCTAGGGCCATGCGTCGCGCGCCTCGCCCGGGGGCAGCAGTCGCGCCGTGGCATCCGGGGTCTGCGATGCCCGGCATCTCGCTCGTCGAGCATGTGGGCGCCGAACTCGATGGCCTCGGAGACATGGGTGTGACGGTCACGGTCGGCGCGGCGGACGTGCTGCCGCTGCCCAGGGGACAGCCTGGCGGCCGCGTCGTAGGTCGTGGTAAGGACATCCGGGGCGTGTGTCGGCTTGTCCGGGTGAGGCACGATCTCTCGGACTGGTGGGCCGACTCGGGGTCGCTGGGTACGCTCGCCAAGTGGCTGAACGAGAAGACCCGCATCAAGACCGACCTGGACGTTGCCGGCGGCGCACTTCGCCTCACGGACCCCGACCTGATGAAGGCGCCGATCCTGTGGATGACGGGGCACGACCCGTCGTTGGCGCGCTCCTACGACCTCGTCCCCGAGGGCGGCGGCCGCAACCTCGACGGCGCGCTGAGCGATGCTGAGATCTACGGGCTACGGCGGTACCTAGTCGACAAGCGGGGGATGCTGATCTTCGACGACTGCGGACTGCGCGCTCCCGGGCAGGCGATCATTGAGGTGTTCCAGGCGCAGATGCGCCGCGCAATGCCCGAGTACGGCATCGAGCGCCTGCCGAACGACCATCCCGTGTACAGGACGTTCTACGACCTCGGCGGGCCGCCCATCGGATTCGCCATGTTCTGGGAGGGCGCCCGCCCGCCCCGGCGCAACTACCTCGAGGGCATCTCGGTCGGCGGCAAGCTCGTCGCCCTCATGATACGGCGGGACTACCTCTGTGCGATGCGGACGGTGAGCGGGCCATCGCGCGGGGTCAACTACTCCCCCGGGGTCATGAGGTGGGCGACGAACGCCGTGGTGTACGCTCTCACCACGGGCGGGATCGCGGACTATCGCGACTACATCCCCGAGGACACGTCAGACGATGCGCCGACGCCGACAGCGACGCCGCAGGCCGCGCGCATCAGGGCGACGCCGATTGAGTTCAGAAGGTAGGCCGCTCGCGTGTCGCCGAGGGACTCAGTACGTCTCGTAGCCCGACCTGTCGACGTTCCCGCCGTATTTCATCGCGTAGACGAAGAGGTTCGTCATGAAGCGGTACACGTCGGGAGAGCGCCGCAAGCGCAGCATCGTGCGGCTGGGCACCTCGGTCGTCTCCATGGCGCACATGTAGTCCTTGCGGTTGTACAGCACCGCGAGGCGATCGCCGATGAATATGCCCTTGTGATGCCGGAACTTCGACGCCTTCGGGTCGTTCTCCGACCCCCAGAAGATGTCGCCACCCGCAGGCGGGCCGGCGAGTTCGTAGTAGATCGTGTACACCTCGTGCGTATGGGGCACGTCGATGAGATCGTACTCGGGCAACGCGCGCTCGAGTTCCTGCTTCACGCGTTCGGCTAGCAGACCGTTCCAACCGCAGTCGTCGAAGAACAGCGTGCCGCCGCGTTCTAGGAGATACTGGCGAAGCCCAACGCGTTCGGCGTCCGTAAGCCCATCGACGAGCGGGCCGCCACGCTCCAACTGGTGCGAGACGGTGATGCTCCGGTCGTGACCTGTCATGATGACTAGCGGCGCGTCGAGGAGTTCCGGGTCGTCCAAAGCCAACGCGCCGCCCCGGAACTTCATATCCGCGCGCAGACGCGTGTGCTCGTCCAACCAGCCGATCAGACTCGCCATGGCGGTGGGGTCCTGCCACCAGTCAGAGAGTTGGTGCTTGGCGCGAATCAGCCGGATGTGTCCCGATACGTCTCGACCCTCGCCCACCAGCACGGCGCCCAGCTCGTCGTCCGCGAGCAACGCCGTCGTGTCGAGGAACTTGGCGTTGCTCAGGTCGGGGGCTGCCGCTCCCTCCGCCTCAAGGAGGCCGATGCCCTGCCGCAACAGGTCCCCCGAAGCCGCCCGTACGCGCGCCGTCTCGATGCCGCGCCCTGTCCGTATGCCCTGCGGGGTCGATGCGGCCGCCGCGGCCCCGGTATCGACATCGACGGGAGGCAGGTCAGTGTCCGTGGTCATCCCGGACAGCAACTCCTCTACGGGCTCGGCGCGCACGTCCACTGCGCGGGTCACCATCTCCATTGTGCGGCGGGCCACTTCCGGTATCATGCTGGGGGCGGCCGTGTCCGGTGGCGTGTCGGTGGCGTCCGCGAGGGGCTGCGTCGTCGCGGCGCGCGGGATTTCCTTCCGCGGGGACAGGCGGCGGAGCCGCGTGTCCCGGATCGTCACCCACTCGATAGGCAGATCATCCGGCAGGCGTTCGGCGACAACCGTGGTCGCGACGTACACCCCGACGACGATCGCCCCAACGACGTGCAGAGCCAGTGACACGCCTATGGCGACGCGCGATGAGCGACTGCCCGTGTTGGTTGGCGTCCGCATTGCTGGGTTCTCCGACCCTCGAGCCTCTGGCCGATGCGCGCGCGTCACACCGTAAGGATACCACTACGGCGGCGCTCCTGCGGGCGCTGGTCAGCCCGGGGTTGGCTAGCGCGTGGGTGGCGCCGCGTAGCGAGGCTGCCGCTCTAAGGGCAAGACCACTTCGGTTCGGCGCGCGAGGTGGTCGCGACGACGCCCTTCTTCCCTTCGGTCCACACGCTGCGCGCCGCTCGACGTAGGCGTCCGCACATGCTTTACCACCGTTACGCTGCCAGTCGAGTCACGCCCATCGCGGCCCTGCTGGTCGTTCTCGCCTTCGCGTCACCCGGGTGTGGCGACCCAGGGCCGCCAGCGCCGCCAACCCCGGTGGAGCTCGCCGAACGATTCACCGCGCCTGATGTACAGACGCGGCGCGAGGCGGGACGCGCCCTGGCGTCGCTACGCCGACGGGCCGCGCCAGCGACCGCGGCTCTGGCGGCGGTTCTCGATGACGCCGACCCCGATACCCGCGCGTACGCGTCGCTGGCTCTTGGCGCCGTGGGCGCCGAGGCCCTGCCCGCTATCACGCAGACTTTGGCTACCGGCAGCTCTGCCGCGCAGCAAGGGGCGCTCGCGGCGCTGGTCGCGATGAAGGCGCCCCCGACCGAGGCCGTCCCGGCGGTGCTGTCCCTGCTGGCCGGCGAAGACCCCAATGTGCGCCGCCACGCGATCCTCTTCCTCGCCGTCCTTGGCGACCGGGCAGCGGGCGCGCTCATCGAGGCGCTGCCGACGTCGGGGGGCGTCGAGACGGTCGCGATCGCCGAATCACTCCGCATGATAAGCGCCATCGCCGCAGACGCGTTGGCCACGATGCCCGAGGGCGGAGGCGCCGGGGCGTTCCCGGCCGTGACGGCTGCGTTCGACGGCGCTCCAGCCGAGGGTCGGGCGCACCTGGCGGCTCTCGGATCGGTCCTCGGCGCGTCCGACGAAGAGGCGAGCGCGTGGCTCGCGGCAGCGCTCAAGGATGACGACGCCCGCGTCAGGCAGGCGGCCGCCGAGTCCTCCGCGCGTCTCGGGGAGGCACGCGCCGATGTCGTGAACGCGCTGAGCGAAACCGTCGCATCCGACCCGTCCCCGTTCGTCCGTCATGCCGCGGCCTATGCCCTCGGGAACTCGGGCACGCAGAGCCCCGACGCGATCGACGCGCTCATCCAGGCGCTCGCGGACATGGACGCGCGCGTGCGGCTCCGCGCCTCGCACGCCCTGCGGAGCCTGAAAGTGTCACGTGGCGTGACCGCAGGCGAGGCGTACACCGCTGCGGTCGGGTTCCCGCCGGATGAGGCGAGTTCCGACGCGCCCGACATGTTTCCAGTCGAGTGGGAAGCGACTGGCAGTCTGTCGGCGTTCTCGTCGCCCCGCCTGGCCGACCTGAACGGCGGTGGCGTCCTGGATATCGTGATCGGCCTCGGCGCCGAACGTCTGTCCGGCGAGTACATCCTCTACGGTGAGGACCGCTTCGCGGCGCTGCATGAGGGGATCGGCTATGTCGTGGCCCGCGATGGCGCGACCGGCGCCGAGCTGTGGCACGCGGACGCCCGGGACGAGCTGTTCGGGTCGCCTCTGTTCACCCACATCGACGACGACGGCGTCCCGGATGTGGTGATCGGCGGCCGTAGGCTCGCGCTGCACGCCTTCTCCGGCGCCACCGGGACCGAGTTGTGGGTATATGAGCCGGTCGGCGAGGCCGTCCAGTACGGACGGTTGAACTTCTACACGCCCATGGAGATCCCCGACCGAAACGGCGACGGCCGCCCGGACATCCTCGTGACGCACGGCGGCGACTCGAGTCGCCCGCCGTTCACGCCTCGCCCCGCCGGCCGCCTGATGGTGCTCAACAGCGTCAACGGGGCGGTGCTCGGCTCCGCTGCCATGCCCGATTCCGCGGAGTGCTATGTTTCGGCGTATGCGTACGGCCCGTCGCGGCAGCTTGCCCTGTTCGGCTCCGGAGGCGAGACGCATTCCGGCTCGCTCTGGACGGTCCCGGTCACGGACATCCTCGCGGGTGACCTCAGTCGCGCGACGGAACTCCTGTCGCCGATGACGTTCAAGGGGATGGTCGCTCCACCGGCGCTGGCCGATCTCACCGCTGACGGGACGCCCGACATCGTCGCCGCGGCGTTCGACGGTCGGCTCGCGGTCGTGGACGGCTCTACACACGACGTCGTCTGGTCGCGGTTCGTCGCGGCGGCCGAGACATGGGCCTCGCCGGCGATCGGCTACTTCAACGACGACGACATCCCGGACGTGTTCGCGTCGTTCTCAACGGGTATGTGGCCCCAGTACGTGGCGTCCTACCACGCGGCGTTCGACGGCCGGAACGGCGACATACTGTGGGAGCAGACGGAGCCACACCCGTATATGGCGTCCCCGGTGGCCGTCGACGTGGACGCCGACGGCCGCGACGAGGTGATCGTCCTTACCGCGGACGCGTGGTACCACACGTCCGACATCGTGGTGGTCGATGTCGCGGACGGCTCCGTGCGCCGCACGTCGGGACTGCGGGGTCGTGCGGTGAGCACGCCCGTCATCGCGGACATGGACGGCGACGGTACGCTGGAAATGGTCACGGCCATGTGGCTCGGCCCCCTGGCCGGGTCCACCTGGACGATACAGCGGCGTTCGCTGGGCATCGCCGACGCCGGTCGCATCGCCTGGGGCGCGTACCTTGGCACGAACTATGACGGCGTGTTCGTCGGGCGGTGATGCGTCGCGTTACGGCGACCACGAGGGCATGCCGTCGAAGTCGCGGCTGCTCGTGAGCTTCCGCACGCTCATGTCGTCCAGGTTGACGACGCGGATGTCCGCGCCCGAACTCAGGCTTAGGGCCCGCCGGTGCAGGTTCACATAGCTACGATCGCTCACCACGAAGGTGATGCTGCGGCCGTCCGGCGACCACGAGGGACTCCCGTCGCCTCCGGTCGCCGCGTTCGTGACGTACCGTCGATTGGCGCCGTCGGCGTCCTGGACGACGATGCGCGGCTCTAAGTCCCTCGGCACGATCGCCACGCGTGAGCCGTCGGGCGACCAGACGGGCGCGCGGTCACTGCCCGGGCCTTCACTCAGGAGGGCGAGGTTCTGGCCGTCCGCGTCGATGATGTAGGTCGCGGACAGTCCGCCGTCGAACAGTTGCCGAGGGGAATCGAACGCGATACGACTGCCGTCGGGCGTCCACCGTGGCCCGACCGCCGCGGTCCAGCCGACGCCGAGCGCACGCACGTCCCCACCGTCGGGGTCTGTCAGCCGTATGTGTTCGGCCCCGCCGTACGGGGAGAACACCTGTGCGATCTGCGTTCCGTCCGGTGACCATGCAGGCGGGCCGTCAGCGCCACCACGGCTGTTCGAGATGTTCCGCTGGTTGCGCCCGTCGGCGTCCATCACGAACAGTTCGGGCTCGCCGGTGCGAGTCGACAGGAACGCGATCCGCGACCCGTCCGGCGACCATGCGGGCCAAGTGTCCTCGCCATACTGAGGGTCGGTCAGCGGCCGCTGGTTATCTCCGTCCGCGTCCATGACGTATATCTGCCGGTAGCCGGCGCGGTCGGACACGAACGCGATCTGCGACGGTTGCATGTCCAGGGGTTCATCGACGTCCTCACCACAACTGAGGATCAGAGACGCGACGGCGGCACAGAGCCACAGCGAAGGCCCGAGACGTTCGTGCATCGACTCGCCTCCCGAGCGCCCAACACGCTCCCGCCGGTCGCTTCAGCGCGACCACGCCGGCATTGCGTCATAGTCCCGGCTGTCCGTGAGCCGCCGCACGGACATGTCGTCCAGGTCCAGCACATGGATGTCGGTGCGGCCGTGTGTGTCGCCGAATAGGGCGTCGTCGTGCGCTTCGTAGGCCAGGCGACGCCCGTCGGGCGACCACGTCGGGGACAGGTCCGTGCCACGCCGGTTGCGCGTGACGACCTGCTGATTCCGCCCGAAGACGTCCATGAGGACTATCGATCGCCAGTCGTGGATGCGGGCCAACGGCTCCGTGTCGTTGGCGGTAGTGGCGGCGATCCATCTGTTGTCCGGCGACCATGCGGGCGACGCGGCGCCCGGGTCGATGTGCGCGACGACGCGAGCGTTGTCGCCGTCGGCGTCCATCCAATACAGGGCGAGGCGGCGGCCACGGGGATCAATGCTGAAGTACGCAAACTGGAGGCCGTCCGGTGACCAGTCGGCGTTCGTGGCGTCGGCCGAGACATGCATCGGATTGCCGCCATCTGCGTCGATCACGTACAGACCGGCCGGCTCTCGGTCCGACGCGAACGCAATGCGCGCGCCGTCGGGCGACCACGCGGGATGAGACTCACCGCTGTCCGGGGTGTTCGTGATGTTGCGCCGGTTCCCGCCGTCCGCGTCGATCACGTAGATGTCGTCCTGCCCGTCCTGGTCGGACGTGAAGGCGATACGCGCGCCGGCCGGGGACCACGTCGGCCATCTGTCGGAGCCATGGGATGGGTCCGAGACGGCGTGTTGGTCGGACCCGTCTGCGTTCATCACGTATATCCGCCGGTAGCCGTCACGGTCCGACACGAAGGCGATCCTCGACGTGGCGACGTCGGGATGGTCGTCGGCGTCGCCTCCGCATCCCGCGGACAGGGCTCCGGCCACGACTAGACATGCGATGATGTGATGAAGACGCGCGGGCATGCGGGATACCCACCCGGTGAGGACGACGGCGCCTCAACGACGGCAGATGTAGTATGCCGCCGCACGTTCCAGTTGGCAAGTTGCCGCGCCGTCAGGACGCCTGCGCATCCCGGCCGCTCTATGGCGCCCCGTCCTCGGCGGCGCCCCATTCCAGGAGGACCCCTAGCGCGTCGCCGGGACGGTCCCAGAGGAGATCGAATGCGGCCTTTGCGTCGGTGTGCGGCAAGCGGTGCGTGATCATGGGGGCAACATGCACGTCGCCGGATGCCATGAGCGACAGGGCGCGCGCGACCGTGTGCGAGCGCGGCTCGTCGGTGAGTATCCCGGCGACGAGCCGTCGGTTCATGATCTTGCCGGAATGCAAAGCCAAAGGCGCCTGCTGGTAGAGCGCGATAAGCTGAAGCGTGCCCCGCGGGCGCACCATGTCTTGGGCCTGCTCGAACGACTGCACGCCAGCATGGCCGCCCACACAGTCGATGACAAGAGCCGCGCCTTCGCCGCCGGTAGCCTCGCGCACGGCGGCGACAGGGTCGGTGTCGCGAGCATTGATGACGACATCCGCGCCGAACTCGCGCGCCATCTCACAGCGCATGTCGAGGGCGTCGACGGCGATCACCCGCCCGACGCCACGTGAACGCATCACCTGTAGCATGAGGCTGCCGACGAGCCCTTGGCCGAGAATCACCACTGTGTCGTCGGCCTGCGCGTCGGACGAATCCGCCCATGCGATGGCGCTCGTGACCAACGGCACGAACGTCGCCTCTTCCTGCGATACGCCGTCGGGGAGCGCGGCCATGCGTCCGTCAGTTGGGTGCGGCGTGCCGATCGCGTGGCTTGCGTGGGGAGCGACGATCATCACACGGTCGCCGGGGGTATAGGCGCGCGCGTCGCGCCCAACCGTCTCGACCACGCCGGCCAGCGAATACCCCATGATGGATGGCGAGACCGCGTCGTCCTTGATGTACCTCGCGAACAGCTCGGAGCCCCTGCTGATGAGGGTGACGTCCGTCCGAGCCAGCACCTGGTCGGGGTCGGGCGCCGGGGTCGGGACATCCTCCAGCTGGATGTTCGCGAACCCCTTGGGTTTGGTGACGCGGATCACGGCGTGGCTCCGTGTGTTGTGCGTCGACTGCGAAGCGAGCCCCGACCGCGGCCGAGGGCTCGTCACTTGCTTGGCGCCGTATCCCGGCTTGCCGGGCGCTATCGCCGCTTCAGCCGTCCCCACGCCGTCGTCAACTTGCCGCCGGAGTCGACCGCTAGGCCGGACGTCTTCTCCTCGGCGTTGACGTAGTCGTCGTCGGACGGCAGGTAGGCCGCGTCGTCGACCCAGACAATCACGTCCATCACCCGTGTGTTGTTCCCCTGGCGATGGAAGATGTGCATTGTGTTTTCGCCGTCCTCGAGGTGCTTGGTGTGTCCCTCGTTGTGAGCGAGGATCGCCCACCCCCACGCCGCGGTGTCCTGCTCGAAGATGCGGTCGTCGGTGTTGTCGAACGGCTTTACGCCGTCGCCGCCGGGGAACGGCGCCGTGTCGGGGATGTCGTCGTCGTCTGGGTGCGTGTCGACCAGCATGTAGTCGGACTGGTTGCTTGGGTTGATGACGCGGCCGAAGAAGTACCACGTGCCGCCGGTCCCCCCCGCGCGGCTGATGTCGAACGTGTAGGACAGTCGCCCACCCGCCCCACCGGCGCGGGTTACGACCTCGCCGAACGTGTCGTCGGGAGCCTTCGCGGCTCCGCCTTCGCCGGATATCGGGAAGAACTGCGCGCCTTCGGGGAGGCGCTGGTCGAACGCCTCCGCCTCGAACCAAATCTGCGAGCCACCATCATACCTCGATACCTTGAAGACCTCGACGGCGCCGGCCGAGAACGACACGGCACCAGTCGACACAGCCACGGCGATGGCGGCGGCGTACTGAAGCAGCCTGTTCATGTCACACCCTCCTCGGATCCTACTGGTTGCGCGCCTTCATCGACGCCCATGTCACGGTCGGCTTACCGGAGGCCTGGACGGCGGTCGCGAGCCGCGCCCCTTTTCATAGTCCGCATCGCTCGGGGCGCTCGGCCTGCACGACGACATCCATCAGTCGGGTGTCGTTGC
>JABGQA010000076.1 GCA_018644665.1 Candidatus Poribacteria bacterium | reverse complement strand
TGGTGTCGGAGGTCGTTGGTAGCGACCGAAGCACCCGGCTTGATCAACCGGTGGATTGTGCCCGACTCGAAGATGGTAGCAGAACGCCGGAACACGCACAAGGAGTCCGCAACTACCACGTCCAGACGTACGAAACCGCCGCCAGTTAAGGCTGGCAGCGGCTTCATAAGCATTCAGGCAGGAACCCACCCGAACCCTGTAGTGCTAGTAGCCTAGCCGGTTCAAGGGGTTCCTGTCATGCGAAGGAATCATCATGGGTTTGCCGATACGCGCTTCGTCTCGTCGCGAAGGTCACAACTACATCACGCTCATGAACGCCTGGTTCGAGGGGGACCTGCGGAGACAACTCACCCTCGCTGGTCGCGACATCTTCCGGTGTCTGCTCCACGTCGCCAACGCGAAGTTCTTCCCCGAGAGCATGGACGTCTACGAGGCGGACCTGGCGAAGTTCTCCGACGTCGACCCCCGCACGGTGAAGCGCGCCCTCGCCGACCTCATGTCGGTAGGTCTGATTCACTTCGGCACCATCGAGGACAGCAGAGCGCGCAAGAACGCCGTGCGGATCCGCATCAACTACGACGTCCTCGAGTGGCGTGGCTCCCGGCCTGAGGCCGAGTTCGAGGAGGTTAAGTCGGCCTCAGGCCGAGTTCGCGCGTCGGTACCCCAGTCTTCATGCGGATCGACGCCGCCTCAAGTACAACACTCCAGAACAACTCCAGATTGTCCTGAACGGACAACTATGGTCACGGAAGTCGGCGAGGAGCTTCGCGATGGCAGCGTCTGTCCCAAATGCCAACGGAACGCCCTATCGATCCGCTTCCGCACGAACGTCGCCACGCGAACAAAGGACCGATTCCTCGCCTGCTCCGGCCACCGGTCGGGCGACTGCCCCGGCTTCACGTGGAACCTGTCGTCGTCCGCGTACCAACCCTCTCAGCGCGTGCTATCACAGGCGCAGACGGGCGCGCGCCACGTCCCCGGTCGTCCTCCTCTGGTGCGGGATCTGTTGGGGTCGAAGCGGGTCGAGGAAGCGTCCAAGACGGTGGGGTCGCACTGTCCGGTGGACCTGTCGGAGTGGTTCACGAGGGCGCGCTATCTGCCGGTGGAGTTACTGCTGGAGTCGCTGTCGGAGGTGGACTCAGACCTCGCGGAGCGGCACCGCACGCTGGGAAGCGAGAAGCAGGCGATTCTGCGTGACGCGCGCTCTCGCCTCGGGAGCGTGACGTAGGTGGGGCGTGTCCGCGTAGGCTACTGTCGGCGTGTGGGGTGGCATGTGGATCGGGGCGAAGTGTTTGGAATCGGGATGTGCAAAAGGCTCACCTTTACACAGGTCACGCTCCGCGTCGGAAGGTCACGCTGATGAACCACTCGGCATCGAAGTTCCCAACCTATAGACGCATGGGAGGGGTCAGAACCGTCGTCGAATCGCGTGGCGAGATCCGCGAGTGGTTCAGCGGTTAGAACCGGATTGCACCACTCGAAGTGGTACCGCTGGGAAAAGTGGTTCACTCCGTCGGTCTCGTAGAGCCGCTCTACGAGTGGTTCTACGGGGTGTCCGGTACCATTTGAACCACTTGAACCACTTGAACCACTTTTTGGGAGAGGGTCTGTATCTCTCGTGCACGCGTGCGACCCCGCGTCGCCCTATAGATATAGATATAGATATCTAGAAGTGGTACAAGTGGTACAGTACGTCCCTAAAGTCAGTGGCGAAGCGGGTTTAACCCCGTACCACTTCGCGCACCACTTTGGGTTTCCGTACCACTCGAAGTGGTTCATCGCTCTTTGGCGACGGCTTCGAATGCGCGCTCGTTCAGGACGACCATCCGCTGCCGTTTCCTCTCCGGCGGCTGTCTGAGGGGATGCCTGGGCTTCATGTCGGCTCCGTAGTCGGTCTCGACCCATCCGCGTTCTCGGAAATCGCCGGTGATCCTGCGTGGGTTGAGGTTGTGCTGTCGCATCATGTCCCCCCATCCGTCGGGGAACATCCACACCTCGCCCTCTCGAGTAATGACTCCGTAGCAGGGATCAAACTGCTCTTGGAGTTCAGTCTCGCCTTCTGATATTGCGGAATCCCTGACGCGAATGAAGTGCCTGGGGTTGGCGTCTATCCAGGCTACAGTGCGCTGCAACGCCCTCTCCGCGACCGACTCGGGCGCCGGCTGGTCGGAGAAGAGCGCGTGCATGAGGTCGACGGCTTCGTCCTCGCGCCCGGTCTTGTTCAGGGCCCACTCGCACGACAGTGTGTCGGCGAGGGCGACCGCCGCGAGCGCGGCTCGTGACGCCCCGCTCATGTCGGGTAGCTTGTCGCGCAGTTCTCGATCCAGGTCGCCGTGTCGTTTCCTCAGGTCGTCGCGGTCGGCCCGGATGAGTTCGTTCAGGAACGCCATCCCCGCGTGACCCCAGTCTGTGAGTCGGTAGAGCCTATCGGCGAGATCCTCGTCGACCAGCGGCATCCCCATCGGCACGCGCAACTCGAGGGCTCGGGACGCCTGCCCTCCCGGGTCGGTGTCGGATGTGATCTGCTCCTCGCCGGTGGATATGCACAGGCCGCGCCACCGGGCGGTATCGCGAAGTCCCCCGCCCGCCTTCGCGCGCGTGCGTCCTGTCCCCTGCGCGAACATGTAGATCAGGGTCTCGCGCAGTTGGGGGTTCCTCTGCAGCTGCAACTCGTCGAGGCAGAAGAGCATGTCACATAGGAACTGCGCGCGCCCTTCGAGGCTGGTGGGCGTGGCGTTGTGGGTGACGAGGTACAGCTGGGGGTTTGCCCACACGGACGCGGCCAGACGCAGCAGGGCCGTCTTCCCGCTGCGCGTCTGCCCGTAGAGATGGAGTATGGGGGATCTGACGTTGAGCAGATGCACCAGCGGGGCGGCAAAGCTCGCGGAGAGCATGAGGCGCCCGTGGTTCGATGCATCGCGCGCTTCTAGGGCCAACTCTCGCCACCGGTCGACATTCCCCGCAGGACGCATGGCGTCGGCAAGGACGTGCAGATCGCCATGTTCTCCCGTGCGAAGTTGCGCCCTGTTCCCAGGTTGGGACCGCTTCGCCGTCAGCGTCTTGCGCCCGATCACATACTGGTCGACGCCGTCGACGGCGTGCCATCCGTTGCGTTCGGTGTAGCGGCGCGTGGGCAGCATCGGCGCGATGCGCGCTTCGAGCTCCGAGAGGTAGCTTACACAGTGCCCCGCGGTTCCGGAGTTCACAGGGAATCCGCTGGCGGACAGGTCGATGAGCTTCGCGCGGTTGGCGATGGCGTCGCGTTCGACGAGTAGCTTCCGCAGGACCGGCTTCCCGTCACGCGGGTAGGTGTATGCGACCTCGACGTATTGCCCCGAGGCCGCCTCGACGACTTCTCCCAGGCCGGCCAGCCACACCGACGCCGCCGCCACCTGGGTCCATTTGTCCTCCCACTGCTCCGTGGCTTCCTTGCCGGCCCCTCGCTTCTGCTTTTCCCTGGTGACGCGCATCACGCCGTTGCCGACGGATACGGCGTAGCCGGGCTTCGTGTCGTCCTCCCGCTCGAGGAGCTTGGCCCCGATCTTCAAGGCCAGGATCACGCGGGCCTCGTCGGTGACCCCGGGCGCGTGGCGCAGGTATTCACGCGGCGACAGGGCCGCGTCGTAGACGTCGGCGAATTCCGACCTTCGCTTTCCGCCACCGACGGCTCCATCGACGTCCACCTTGCGCCGCTCCGGATCCCATTCGAGGGGTAGCGTGGCGATCTCCGCGTGGAGACCCGCGCGGTCCAGCTGCCACGCCATGCGCCACGCGTAGAACTGCGTGTCGTAACGGCGGAACACGTCCTCCTTGTATCCGGACAGGCCCGGGGTCGCCTTATCCTCGGTGTCGAATACCATCCGGACGCGCTCGACGCCGTGGTCCTTGAGCCAATCGACGAGTCGCGCGAAGTGCTTGCCGGCAAACGACGACACTCCGGGGACGGCGATGGTCCAGAACCCCATCTGCGCGTTCGCCACGGCTTTGAACTCACCCTCGGCGACATAGAGCGTGTCCCGGTCGCGGACGTCGAGTCGTGGCACGTACAGCTCGACGGGATTGCGGCCGGCGCGTTCCATGGCCTCTTCGTCCTCTTCGTCCTCGCCGGGCCTACGCAACTTGCTGAGGCCGTGCTTGTGCCGGCGGACGGTGATGCACTCTCCGGCGTCGTCGAAGTAGGGGATGACGATCCCGTGCCCCGCGAGCGAGCCACTGAGCCGTGTTTCCGCAGTCTCTGCTCCTCCTGCCACCGAACGCCGATCGAGCACGCCGGAGGCGACGAGGTCGTCTACGGGGAACCGTTCCCGCAACTCCATCTCGACGCCGTGGGAGAATCCGTCAACGGAGCGGAACTCGAGCGCGTCGATCGTGTCGTCGGTGAAACCGCGCTTCTCGCGCAGTTCCCGCCGATGCGCGTCCGAGAGCGTCAGACGGTCCAGCAGGAACCGGTAGACGGGCGTTACGACACGGGCGCCCTCCGCCGATGTGTGGGGTCCGGCGGAAGGTTCAGTCGGAGCCGTATCGGCCAACGATCGATGTGACGACATCATCCGCCTCCTCCCCATACAGCAGCGCGCGCCAACACCGCTCTTGCTCCTCGAGGAGCTCGGCATTACGCGCTAGGAACCACTCGCGCAGCCGGCCCCTGGCGGGCAGATCCTCGCCGAGTGTCGCCGCGCGGTCGTGGTAGGTCGTGATGAGCGCGTCACGGCGTCGGACGACCTGCTCAAGTTTGGCCATCCGTATGGTCGTCGCCCGGACGCGACACCTTGGATGTGCGCTCAGCTCCGCGATGGCGCTGCGTCGGCTCATTGGTCTTCGTTCTCCCTCGTCTTGGCCGGCGGTGTCAGCGCCTCGATCATTTCCGTTGCGAACTTCAGGCCCATCCCTACCTTGTCTGCGGTCGACATGCGCTCGGGCGGATGTAGTTGGCGTTCCCTCTCCCGACGTCGAGCCATGCGTGCATGGTAGACATCGTCGGGGTCCCCGACGCGCGCCGGTCTGCTCGTGTGCAGGTGTCCATTGTAGTGCGGCGTCACGGTGAACTCCCCTGCTCCGAACTGCCGGAGCAGGCACATCTCGAGGTCTTCGCCATGGCTCCCGAACCTATGGGCGTGCTCCTTCCCCACGTACGCGCCACCCTCATATAGCAACAACTGCGCGTCTTCGGGCATCTCGTCGATCCAGTTGATGAAGTCGACATTCAACGGCTCCTTGCCCCGCTTGCGGCGACGGAACATCGTCTACCTCCCTCCAGACACGACGGGAGTCTCGCCCATGGCTTTTTGGATCTCGTCGACGGCGAGGTAGCGCAGCCGTTTGCGGTTGATCGTGGGCCGTTCGAGCACCTCGAACCCACTGTCGGCGGGATCGTCCAGGTGGCGGACAAGCGTGCGGTAGTGCATGCCCAGCATCTTCGCCGCGCGTCCCAGTGATACCCATCGTCGTCCGGCGTGAAGCATGGTCTTTCCTTCCCTATTACCTGCATTGGCCAAGAACCGACCGTCCCGAACACCCCGAAATCGCGCCAAGAACACGCACGGAGTGTGCTGCGAGTTCTCCAACACATCGCGTAGAGTTCTGGGAATTCTTGCGCAATTCAGTCCATCCTCACGCTCCCTCCGTTTCGGGCCGTGCCTACGTTTCCCAGCCGGACTTCATGCCTGTCGCCGCAGCGACTACAATCACGACCGGCGCGTCCCATGCCGATCATCGACGGACATCGATGATCGACACGACGCTCCATCTGCTCTCGAAGGGTCCCCGTCTGAGTTTCCACGTCCGGCGGGGATTCTTCGTGCCCGTTGCCCATCCGTAGATCACCTCGTGCCTAACTCCACCGATCTCCCGCGCCCACGTAAGCACATTCTGAGTTGACGAGAGTGCATGTCCTAGTCTAGACTGTGTAGAGGGAGAGGGGCAAGGCCAGATCCGTGGTCGCGCCGTTCTGTCCACTGATTCACCGGGAGTAGGGCAGATGTCCGATCCAGATCACGATCAGCAGGCCGCCTGGCCATCCGTCCTGGGCATCCTGGCCGGGTCTATCCGCGACGCGGACAGATTCTTCCCCGAGGGGCCACGGCGTGACGGATATGCGCAGTTGGTGCTGCGCGTGGCCCAAACGGTTTGCGACGACCCGGTGGTGAGAAGCATCGAGGGCAGGTATCCGGCTCTGAGCGGGATCTACGGGCCGATGACTACGGGCGAGGTGCCGACGAGTGAGCCGTTCCGGGCGGCGATCGGCTTCATCGAGGCGGCCTCGGCCGATGAACAGCTCAGAGACGTCGTCGGCACATGGGCCGAGCGCGTGGAACGCGTTGCGGAGCCGATTGTCACGGGATACGTCGAGAGCAAGGAGTTTCTGGCTCTGCTCGTAGCCGCTGCGAGCCAGATGGCGCCGGAGACGGTGGAGGATGTGCAGCGCCGTATAGGGCCGGGGCTCGCAAACTGGGTTGCCTCGGATGTCGGTCGGAGCGTGCAGGCACACACGTTGAACGCCCTGGACAGCATGGCGACGCCAGAACACGTCGGCACGCTGCGCGAGATGATCCGCTTCATCATCGATGCCGCGCTCGAGGGGTCTTCGTTGTGGCTGGTCCATCAGCACTTCCGATCGCTGGCCGACGACGCGCTCCACGAGGACAACCTGGACCGCGGCAAGGATCTCCTCCGCTGGCATATGGATAACCTATTCCGACCGCAGAACAGCTTGGTTCTGCAGGTTGTGGCCCGGCGCGTCATTGCCTCCCTCTGCTCGGACGCGCATCGCGACGCGAGGACGATGGCCGTGGTGGTACTCCTGCAACGCGTATTTGAGGCCCGTCTGGCGATGCTGCGGGGAGCCCATGTCGACCCCGATGACGTCAACCTGCTGTCCGTGACGGAGGCGGCTGCGTATCTGGGAATCCGACCCTACTCTCTGCACGCCCACATACGGCGACGGTCGGGCACGAAGGCGGCGGTCCCGGCGACGCTGCGCAAGGCGTCGAGGGGCAAGGGAACCTACGTCATCCCCCTGAACAAGCTGGCAAAGTGGGAGGAGAAGCACTGGAAGCCTATACGGCGCAAGCCACGCGGCCCGGCATAGCGCTGGAGATTCGCAAGGCTGCGCTTGCTCGCGCGGGCCGGCAAAAGGTTGACCGGCTCGCCAACCGCAACTGAAGGAGGAGGATCGAGCATGTCTGAGCATACCCCTGAGACCATCGACGTCCCCGAACACGCGATCAATCCCGAAGAATCCACATCACAAGCCGACATGGGCGAGGTAGCGCGCGCGGTGTTGCGCGACCTTGATCCGGGTGGCGTGAAGCTTGCCAATGACGTGCAGTCCCGCGTGAAAAGGAACGATGGGGCGATCGGCGACTTTGCCGAGGCGATGGAGGACGGAGCGGTATTCCCGCCGATAGTGGTGTTCCAGGAAGGCGATACCTACTGGTGCGCGGACGGCTTCCATCGCGTTCTCGCGGCCAGAGAGGCCGGCGTCGAGGCGATCGCGGCGGAAGTCCGAGACGGGGGCAAAGAACACGCAATCCTGCACTCCGTGGGAGCAAACGCCACACACGGCATACGCAGGACCAACACCGACAAGAAGCGCGCGGTCCAGATGCTGCTCGCGTTGCCGGGATGGATGGATAGGACCTCCCGCGATATCGGCGACGCTGCCGGGGTCAGCCACGCCTTCGTGAGCAAGGTGCGAAGGGCGGATCTTGGAAACGGTTTCCAAGATGGGCAGGCTAATCGAGCCGCCGAGGGGACAACCCGCCCATCCGACGAGACGGATCTCGACCGCGCCAACGAAGGGGAGGCCTCGGAGACCCCGGCTGAGATGCTCCGCGTGGTCGCAGAGGGCTACGTTGTGTTCACCGACGAGGAGATCGTGCTGATCCAGAGCAGTGTGGCCGAAGGGGCTCTTAGTGTCGCAGACGCTATGAACCAACTGGCCGACCTGGCTCGTGCACCCACCAAGATCCTGGACGAGACTACGCATAAGGTCGCCCGCGCCGTAGGCAAGGCGAGGGCGGCGTTCAGGCTGTCGCCGCCATCGTCGCCTCCCGGCGATCCCAACGCCCCCGTGCACCCGATGCCAAGCGAGGGCGCCGTGGAGACCTCAGCGCCGGTGTAGGGCGTCGGGCGCCAACGCAACACCACAACAGGCCGCCTCGGCCTTCTGAGATTGGAAAAGCCGAGGCGGCCGTCCTCGCGGTCACAGAGCGGACATCCACAACTGACTGCTGCCCAACTGCCCGGCCCGTAGCGTCGCGTTAAGCGCGCAGCGGAGTGGGTACTCGATGCGCGCGCCAGCCCGTCGGACTACCTGCCCCAAGGCCCCTGTATGTCGCGCCCCGCAGGTCCGCTTGTCATGCGGGTCGGCGCTGGCGGTGTTCGGGGTGTCCCAGGCGGGGTTTCGGGACATGTGCCACGGGTTCGGTTCTCAGCGGAGGCACCGTCAACTTGGCACCAGGGGCTGGGTGCTTCGGTTGTGTGAGCGGACATGAGGCCTACCTGCGATCCACGCACTCGTCGGGCATCCCTTGCCGGCGGACCTGCTCTATCCAACGCACGTTACGCCATCAGCGCCTTGAACACGCCGTCTGCAGGATCGCTGTAGAACTCGATGCTGATCTTCGTCCATACGTCGTCCGGTAGATCATTGAGTCCCCGGCGCGCTGAGACGGGCATTAGAAGCGTGGACGCCTGCTTGTCGACGGCGAGCTCCGCCATCTCGACTGGATTCGCGATCATGTCCATCGACCCCCCGAGACTGAGCGGGCCGACGAGAATCATCGCGCCGCGCGTGCTGCGCTCGAGCAGACCGCCAACGAGCGCGACCAGGACGGGCAGGCCGAGTCCTGTCCCTGAGTTGTCCGCGTCGAATGGCTGCATCTGGATGGTGTACTGATGCGCCCGTGGGTCGCGGTCGCCGACGAGTTCCTTCGCGCGCGTGTAGAGGTTCTGCTCGCCGACTCTAACACTTTCACGGAAGGCAGGCGGCTGAGGATGGTTCAGAATGCGCGCGCCGGTTCCAGGCCCTACCGCCGCCTCAATGCGGTATAGCCCTGCACCGATCTCGCCGGTGCCCGGCCCGATCGCCCAGATCTGCCCGGGCGGCAACGGGTCGGGATCGATCGCCTCGTCGCTGTGAAGCTCGGGGGTGGCGACGAACTGCTCCACGCCGTCCATGCCGAGGGAGTAGCTGAAGTGCGTATTCCGGAACTCGCTCTTCAGGCAGCGCTTCTGCTGCTCCTTCACGCGCCGGCGCGATTCCAACGCTAGGCGGACCATCCACTCCATGTCGTCGTCCGCGACCGGCATATCGGGGTCGGGGAAGAGGAGCTTTGTGAGGCCAGAGATCGTCTTCTGCACCGCGTTGATGTCTCGGCCGCTCAACGCGCCACCCCAATAGACTCGGTTTTGCACGACGGACGCGCGGCTCTGTTCGCGCAGGCGGCTCCAGCATTCGCTGAGAAAGTCGCTCACGAGGCCGAAGTGGTTCGTGAGGTGGTCGTTAGGGTTCAGCTTCGGGAAGTCCCAGCCCGGCGCGTAGCAGTGAATACGGTCGTGGAACGCCGTGTCGTCGCGCATTTCCGGGGCCAACGGGCTGAACAGGTGACCTATCCGCTGTTGCTGCTGCACGTCGACGTCGAAGTTCCCCACCATCACGACGCCGCCCTCGGCGCGGATGCTCTCCTTGCCGCGGCTGAACTCCC
>JABGQA010000005.1 GCA_018644665.1 Candidatus Poribacteria bacterium | reverse complement strand
GTGGTGAGTGGCCTCCGGCCGGATCCGCCACTTGAATGGGGGGGGTGTCCGACCGAAGGCTGGCCCGGTTCGGCCTACTCAGCGAGGTAGCCGCAGCAGTACACGTCGAGCACGCCGGCCGTCATGTCGCCGGTGTCGACGTCCGCGACCAGCTGTCCCGCCGATGAGGTGAACGGTCCGATGGCTCCGCCGACAGCCAGCGTCGCAACCGGGTCGCCTGCGTTGAGCGCCGCGCCGATGGCCGCGTTGAGCAGCAGATCGTCCGCCGCCGCAACGCCGAGGTCTAGATTGCCGCCGCCGCCGCTGACGAAGTTCGCGGTGACCTGATAGGTGCACACCTCGGCGTGGAAGTTGTCGGGGACGGTCGGCCCGAAGCTCGTCGAGCCAACGGCGCACGTCGCCGTGCAGTCGAGGTGGGCCTTGAAGCAGACCTTCGAGAAGAACGTGTCGTCGGCCGGTGTGACGGCGGACGAGAGCACGAACTGCCCGACGGCTTCGACGGTGCCGCTCCCGCACGACAGACACTCGTCGTAGCCCGTGCCGGAGACGTAGGCAGCGAACGCCGCCGAACCGCCGCTCGCTGTCACGTCCATGGCGTCGTACGCGCTGTACTCTCCGCTGGCCCCGTCGGCCGCGTTCCCCGTCGGCTCGACCCTCACGCCGTACGCTTCGCCTGTCGTGAGTGCCGTGCCCGCGCTGTTGTCGAGGTCGACGTAAAGCCCGGCGTACACGCTGTCCGCCGCCCCTGCCCCCGGCGCGCAGCTGAACGCGTAGTCGTCGTCGTACACCTCGGTGGCGATGTCGATCGTGCCGCTGCCGCACGCCATGCAGACGTCGTAGTCGTCGCCGACGAGGAACGCCGTGAAGTCCGCCGCGCCTCCCGAGTCGGTCGCGTCCGCGCATTCGACGCCGTAGTAGTCGCCGTCGCTGTCGCTCGCGTGGCCTGTCGGCGTCACGAGCAGCCCGGCGCCCGATGCGGTCGCGCTGGTCAGCGCGGTGCCCCCCGAGTTATCGAGGTCGATCGAGAGCCCGCCGTAGACGCTGTCGACCGCGCCCGAGCTCGGAGCCGCGGTGAACGCGAAGTCGTCGTCGTAGTCGGCCGACGCGACGTCGACGCTGGTCGTCGCCGCGACAGTGGCCGCGCCGACAGAGGTCAGGCCGGAGATCGCGACGCTCTGCGCGAGCAGCGCGCCCGCGAAGTACGTGGCCTGGGTGTCCGGTTCGATGCAGGTCATGCCGGTCCGCGAGTAGCAAGTGGCCTGCGCCGGAGCCGGCGACAGTAGGCCGAGGAACGCCGCCAGCGCGGCGCCCACGATGAGGCGGCGATACATGCTGATCTCCTTCGATGTGCGTGGGATGCGAGAACAAGACCGGCCGCCCCCCGTGAAGGAAGCGGCCGGCAGGAAGACGACGAACAGGAACCAGGGCGCCCACGTCTGGGAGCCTAGGGTCAGCGTACGGCAATCGCGCGGACCTTGCAAGGTCCTTCCGCGTCCTTTTCGTGTCCAACGGCGGCGGGTCCGCCTATCGCCACGACTCGTCGGCCATGGCCCGGATCGCCGTCATCGTGCCGTCCTTGCTGTATCGGTTGAGCACCGCCGACCAGTTCGGGACGTTGTCGTGTGCGCCGTACGCGTCGAAGCCCACGCCGTACC
>JABGQA010000099.1 GCA_018644665.1 Candidatus Poribacteria bacterium | reverse complement strand
ACCTACGACCTGGTGGTTAACAGCCACTCGCTCTACCAACTGAGCTACACGGGAACATCGACCGATTTGGTGGGATATCGGCGAACAAAACACTACCATGACCGACCTGGTGTTTCAAGGGGAATCACCGCCCGAACGGCTGTAAAGACCCCGGCCGTCGATATAGGCCGCGACCTCCTCAGGAAGGCCGTCGGGCCGGCTTTGGGCCGACGCGATGGATGTCCGCACGGCCGTCGAGGAAAGCCCCGCGTGATAGGCGTCGAGAGCCATCGGGCGCACACCTTCGGCATACGGCGCGTTGGCGGGAAGAAGCAGGAGGCCATCAAGCGCGTCGTCGCCTGATCCCTCGCGGTTCGCGCACACGAAGCTCGTCTGATCGAACAGGGCGCGGAGCTCTGCGTCGCGATCCGTATAGTACTTCGGGTCGAAAACGCGCACGAGCGTGTCGTACCCGACGATGAAGCACACGTCGGCTGTTGGGAAGTGCTCCCGAAGGGCCGCCATCTTGTCCAGGAACCTGCCGTGCGTCGCGACCGCGACCGAGAGCCAGGGACGCGACTCCGCAAGAACCCCCATCATCATCAGACGCTCGTGCAGCGGCGCGTCCGTGACAGCCTTGTCCACGTTGGCGATGGCGAGTTCCAGGATCACCTCGGGATAGCCAAGATCGACGTGCGCCAGCTCCGCCATGCGCAGGTGCGCCAACGTCGGCGGATTGTACGACGCCGACAGAACGGCGATCTTCGACGGCTCCCCCGCAGCGCGGCGGACGAAGGTCATACAAGGGGCGCCCGCCGGATCAAGCGCCGCGACGATGCCCTGGTAATCCTCTGGACGCGCGTCGGCCTTCACAGGGCAGACGTGTCCATCTCTCGCGGCGTGGGCAGGTCGTGCGTGCCTGGGTGCAGGTGCCCCGTACGCTTCTGGCCGCGCAACGCGCCCTCGAGATAGACCCCCCGGAACGCCTCGTCGCCGTACAGCTCGACGACGTGGTGCAGCTCTCCCATCTTGGCGCACATCAGGTCGCCGGGACCCATTACCGTCTCCTCGTCGCCGCAGAGGACGAGCGCGGAGCCGTCCGTGATAAGCCAGTATTCGTCGCAATCGTGGAAATGCAGATCGCCGGGAGCGTCCGCCGCGTCGAGGGAGAAGACCCCCCACGCGCTCATATCCACCCAGTCTGGCTTGTCCTCGCGATGCCCTTGCTTTACGAACGCCATGGGGGACGTTCCTCCTTCGTGCGCTGTTGCTGGTCCTACACCGAAGCGTCACGCCGGAGCGCGGCCAACTGCTCACTGAGCAGCACCCGCAACAGCCGGCTTGCTATGATCCGTTCTTCCCCCGGTCGCAACGTCTGGGGATTGACGTAGATGCCGTTCCCGCCCGCCGGCGCCAATTCGATGGACGGTTCGCCGTCCCGTAGCGCGGCGAGCACATCGTCGCGGCGTATGCTGGCGTCGTCGTCGAGTGTGATCTTCGCGCGCGGCATCGGCTGACTCGCCTCGGAAGGGAAGTCGCGCTCAACTGTCACCCGCTCGACCCGCGCTAGCTCCGTGATGAAGTGCGCGACCTGGTCCTCATACGACTGCATCAGAGCGACGTGGTCCTGCTCCAGGTAGCATTTCACGGCGGCGTAGATGCCCGCCATCTCCTCTTTGCCTACCTTCA
>JABGQA010000006.1 GCA_018644665.1 Candidatus Poribacteria bacterium | reverse complement strand
ATCGTGGCGGAGGACGGGGCGCCCGCCCATATGCGCGACGCGACGTCCCCGTAGACGTCGTGGATCCGCTGTATCGCTGAGTGCAGACGGTCTCCCATGTACTCGAAGCGATGCAACGGAGTTGGTCTCAGCATCGCCTCGCGACACTGCTCTCGCGATAGTCGCGCCAGGTTGGGCATGTCGAAGAAGCCCAGCCTTCTACTCAGCTCCAAGGGGATGCCGAAGGCGCGTTCCGCCGGTATCTGCATGTCCATGACGCACCCGATGACGTACGCGTGCGGGTGTTCGTCGAGATCGTTGATGAGCGTCTCGGAGTCGGTTCCGTGGACCACGCGCACACCTGGACGGGCGTCGGCTAAGGTGCGCTTGCCAATATCGATCAATCGCTTCGCGACCTCGCCTTGGGACGCGTTCATCGCAGGCCTTCCACGGGACTTAGGGACGGTAGACCACACGCTACAAGCAGTCTATGAAGCCAGCTGGCGTAGCCGCTCTAGGATAGCCACCAACCATCCCTGTTCGAGCGCGCCGGCGAGATGGCCTTCCGAGAAGCGTTCCTTACGAACGTGCACCGTCAGCAACTTCATAAGCGTGACGAGGTCGGCGTCGTCCAGAGCGCCGGGCGTCGTCGTGAGCCGTTCCGCTTCGTCCTGCCACGCCGGCCAATCGAAATCGATCGCGAAGCCCAATTCGTATAGGTCGCGGAGGAAGGCATGGACCTCATTCGCGTAGGCCCAATGGAAGTTGGGGATTGAGTTCTCGCCGTCTCCCGGTATGACATGTTCCGTCGCGAGTTCTCTTATGGGGCGCTTGAGGTCGTCCAAGTACGTCAGGAGCTTTGCGATGGCCGCGGCGTCGGGCAACGGAACGTCCTCGCGCGTGTCGCGCTCTTCCGGCGGATACGCGAGCGCCAGTATCTCCCTGGAGAACGACTCGATCATCTCGAGGAAAGTGATTTTCCCCCGCCACGAGACCGGTATTCCCGACGCCCCGTAGTGGGCTCCGGCGATCTGCCCGTAAACAGCTCCCGTCGTGTCCGCGTCTTGACCGAGGTTGACCGCCATCAACGCGCCGGTCTCGAAGTCCTCGGAGCGATGGAATGCCCATAGCGCCGCTTCAAGCGACTCCACGACGTAACCCGTCCCCTTAATCGCGGGCGGCTCCTTCTCCTTGAACGACCCCTCCGCGATCTCGGCGATCTTGGGATGCAGAGGCGAGTTCTCCCATGAGCCAGGCGCTGGCGTGTACCCGGCGGACAGCAGCGTGTCCTTCGACTCGCCGTTGAGGGCGCCGACGAGGATCCCTGTCATGTACCGGCATGCGTCCACGGCCGTCTGCGTGCCGTGAGTCGTACGGGAGCCATCGCCGGCTTTGGCGATCGCCTTCTCGGCATCGTCTGCGTAGAACATCGGCACGGGCGCCAGACGCATGATGGAGCCGTTGCCGGCGGTGTCGTCACCGGTAGGGCCGGAGTACGGGTAGCCTGTCCGCTGGAACCGGGCCAGGCTGCCGCTTACCGTGCCGCCGATATCGAAGCAGCGTCCGGTGCTGCTGAGATGGCCCTCTTTCCACCACTGCACGTACCGCTGCATCTGATCCGTGGCGTCGAATCCTTTGCGGAGATATGGTCAAGAGTTGTGTATGGCGGTCAGGCGGCTTCCTCGGTGGACA
>JABGQA010000038.1 GCA_018644665.1 Candidatus Poribacteria bacterium | reverse complement strand
AACGACCGACGCGGGATACTCGCCAGACCGAGCTATGAGCGGACTACGCCCGCCGGAAGCTAGACATAGACTGTCGAGTCTTGCCCGCCTGTCAGGTCCTGTGCCTGGACGTCGATTCTGAGACCTCAACAGACGAGCCCTGACGTCGCGTTCTGGCGAATGCCACGCCCTGGACATTCGGGTCCCCACCCCATCCGTCGATCAAGGAATCGGCTGTAGTGTTGAGCTCGCGTCGGTCGGGAGCCGCGACGCGGCTGCGTGATCCTGCGCCGACCACATCCAGGCGTCGGAATCCGGTCGCTCAACGCGTCTGTAGTATAGGGGCGCAACCCATTCTGCGAGATAGCCGTCGAGGCCCAAGTCAGATGGCTAGAATTGCGACAATATCCGTCGCAGGCTATATGTACCGGCTGGGTAGACATACAGCGCCTCGCGACGTACCCGCGCCTTTCCGGGATGGAGAGACCCCGATGAACGCCGGTCGACCGACGCCATATCGCATCGCATGGCTAGCCACGATCGCCTCAGCATACGTGGTTGGGGCTGCGCCGCCCGCCCGCGCCAACACCCTCGTCTATTCCAACGACTTCGAGTCCCCCGTCGGTGCCGAGTGGTCGAATCCGTTAATATCGACATCGCCGAGCGGTCGGGATTTCCTCGGGGAATTCGCGAATGGGGACACCGTGCTATCGCTGAACGGCCTGCCCGAACACCAGAGTGTCGTCTTGCGACTGCACCTCTACATAATACGGTCGTGGGATGGCACGTGGGGGGTGCATGCGGCGGCTCCTGACATATGGTCTGCGCAGGTAGTCGGAGGTCCGGTGCTGCTCCAGAGTACGTTCTCGCACTACCGGCCGTATCAGGCGTACTCTGGCACTCCAATAGAAACGAACGCGCTCGGATACGACTTCGGTGGCGACACCACATACGAGCTTGAATTTGCGATCCCGCATACCGTCGGGGATGTCCAATTTCGGTTCCGCGGAGAGGGGTTGGAGCACGTTCTGAACGAGTCCTGGGGTCTGGACAACGTCACTGTGACCGTGGGCCAGTCGATCGTGAGCGGCCCTGTTGAGCCGCCGGAGCCGCCTCGGGAGGTCGCGGCGGCAGCGACCGTCGGGGGTGCACGCGCTTCCTGGCTGCCTCCGACATTCTTGGGGACGGGCCTCGTCAGGTATGACGTGCTCACCGATTCCGACCCGCAGGTCGGGCCACACCTGTTGGTGTCTGTCGACGGCCACGCCACCACAGCAACTGTCCCGCTACCCACCACAGGGACGGCGTACGGTTTCAAGGTCGTAGCGGTCGACACGGCGGGCAACGTCGGCATATCTGAGTGGTCGAACTACGTCCTTCCGCAGTGGGAGCCGCGGCCCGGCGCGAATCAGCTAGAGAATGGAGGCTTCGAAAGCGGCGGACTTGACCCATGGATCTCGCACGGCGGCACGTTGACGGTCGACACGGGCAGTCCGTACGAAGGCGGGGCAAGCCTGTACATGAAGGCACATGGTGTTGGGTGGTGGTACGGAGACGCCGGCATCCATCATCTGCTGCCGGAACTGCGCGGCGGCCAGCAGTACACTCTGTCCGCGTTCATGAGGGCCGACGCGCCCCGCATGGTGCACATGCGCGCGTATCGCGACAGTGGTCACAGGAACCACCGCGGCGAGCACGCGCTTCACGTGGGGACCGAATGGCGCGAGTACTACGTACAGTTCACCGCGAACGGCGATGTCCTCCCCGCCGGTGTTGCCATCGACATCGCCGAGAGCACGACGGGTCTTTGGGTGGACGACGTTCGCTTCTACGAGGGGCCCTACCAGCCTGTCGGAATCGACCCCGGATTGGCGATCGTCGAGCCCGCCATCCACTACGCTATCTTGGACGGCGATTCGGTCAACGTGCTGGTCGGCGTGCACAACCACACCGGCGGCTGGCACTGGCAGTTGGACGCGCCCTTCCCGGCTTCGGGCCCGGCAGGCGGAACGGCAGTGCCCAGCGGGACGGTGGCGAACGTCACCGGCCTGACTGCGGGAGTCGCCCACACATTCTACGCAACGCTCGTCGATGGCTCGGGGAACGTCTTGCAGCCGTCGGTAGTCGCCTCGACACAGCTTTCCGTGCCCGGCGACAGCCCCTTCGTGCTCGACGACGAGCCGAAGGTGAACGACGCCGGATACATCGTGTCCTGGCTACACCTCGACGAGCCCATACAGACCGGCGTGGGCGCGGTACAGGCGCTTACGCGAGACACAGTCGGTCCCGAGACCTTGCTGCTTCCCACCGAGGGCGGCGCCGCACCGATGGGCGTGGACCTACTGACGCGCACATGGCAGCGAATCAACTTCGACGACGTGGCGGAGATGCAGGGCAACCCTCCGAACCCCCACTACCGCCTCGGAAGCCTGATGTGGCGCCACCGAGATTGGAGCAGTGATTTCCTCGTCACGTACCTGCGCTGGGATACAACCGGCGTCGTCGACTTCTCGTTCATCGCGGACAACACCGGCGAGGCGTACTTCAACGGCAACCGCCTCTACTGGTCTCCGTCAGGGAACACGGCTTCCGCGCGCGTCGTCACCGGGGAGTGGAACGCCCTGGTCGTTGGGACGCACGAATCGAGCGCGTGGTGGTACCTCTACGCCCACGCCGATCCGCGCCCTGACGCCGTGGACAACACCGGTCAATACGCACACCTCATCGACCTCGGGTCGCCCGTGGAATTGGCCGCTCCGCAGCGCGTGGCGCCCACGTCCGTGTTTCCGGTGTCGGTGCACATCGCGGGGGATATTTCCTCGCTGGACGCGGCGTCCGTCGAGTTGTCGCTCGGCCCGGACGACAATCTTGTGTTCGACCACGTCGAGGTCGACGGGACACTCTTCGACGGCGCCGGCGTCACGGTGAACGCGACGGACCCGAAGCAGATCACGTTCGTGGTGAACCAAAGCGGAGGGGCGGGTGTGTCGGGCCCGGGCGAGATCGCGCGCGCATACTTCCGCGCGGTGGGCCCGGTCGACTCGGTAGGCTCCGTGGCCATGGCAAGGGCCGAGCTATCGAGCGTGCAGGCCGAGGGCATCCGCGCGCACGTGGCGAGCGGCACGGCCGTGGTTTCCCTGAGCTGCGAACCGGGTGACTCCAACGGCGACCAGATCGTCAACGTGATCGACATCACGAAGATCGAGCGCATCGTCGCCGGGCTCGACCCCGCTCCCATGAATTCCTGCCCGGACGCGAACCTAGACGGAGTGACCAACGTCCTGGATGTCACCTCCACAGAGCGCATCGTGGTCGGGCTACCTGCGGTAGCGTCGGCGCCGATGGTGGCCCGCGTGCCCGAAGTGACCGTGCGGCCCCTGACGTCCGATGAGGGCTACGCATTCGATCTCGTCCTGGGGCAGACGATGGGCATGGTGGACACGGTGTACCTGGAGCTGCTCTATCCACGCGACGCATACTCCGTGGCCGAGATCGAGACGCGCGGCCTCCCGTCGGACGCGACGCTTCTCACGAACTCCGAGCCGGGAAGGACGCGCCACGTGCGGAACATGCGCGGTCTGACGGGCGCCACGCTGTCGGACCTCGTAGCGCGGACGAGACTGGTCGAGGCGTCGCCGGGCGATGCGCCGCCGGTGACGTTGCGCGTGCTGATCGGGGACACGTCGGGTCGCGCACTCGTGAGTCGCGACTTCCACATCCCGATGATGCGCGTCCCCGCCGTGACGGCAGCGCTCCCTAACTTCCCAAACCCCTTCAACCCCGAGACGTGGATTCCGTTCGACCTTGCGGAACAGGCGGACGTGGTGGTTCGGGTCTATGGCATCGGTGGCGCGCTTGTGCGCACGCTCGACCTCGGTCGACTGCCGGCCGGCGCCTACGCGGACAGGTCGCGCGCGGCGTATTGGGACGGGCGAAACGACGCCGGCGAGCCGGTCGCGGGCGGCGTGTACCACTACGAGATTCGCGCCGGAGATTACCGCGCGACACGCCGGATGGTCATTTTGAAGTGAAGCCACCATCCGAGACGCCCTCGACTGTGTAGCGTGCGGAGCGTCGAAGGGCGCCATCGTTGAGGCTGTTCAGGGCGCAACACCTCCGGCCTGCGGACGCACACTTCCGGGATGGAGAACCCCGATGAACGCTGGTCGCATGACGCCACATTGCTTCGGATGGCTTTTCCCGGTCGCCTTGGCGTGCGCGCTGGCTGCCACCCCGTCCGCCCGCGCCGACACCCTCGTCTACTCCAACGGCTTCGAGTCGCCCGTCGGAGCGGAGTGGTCTAATCCATTTGTGTCGACCACGCCGAGTGGCCGAGGCTTCCTCGGGGAATTCGGGGCCGTGCCTGTTGCCCTGTCTGTTGATGGGATCGGAGCCCACTCGAGTGTCACAGTCGAATTCGAAGTCTACATAATCCAGACCTGGGACGGAAGCCTGGATCGTGTGGGCCCCGACATCTGGGGGTTGCGTGTCGTCGACGGTCCTGGACTCGTCCAGACGACGTTCGCCAACTGGGGTGCCGAGACCGCGTACCTTGGTCTGCCTCGCGAGCGAGACGCCCTTGGGTACGGGCAAGGGATATGGGGTGACGCGGTATACATGATGAGCTTCACCTTTCCACACTCTGCGTCAGACCTGGTTCTGGAGTTCTTCGCGAGCGGGATCGGCGGCCCTGGGGACGAGTCGTGGGGAATAGACAACCTGGCGCTGGTGGCCAGTTCCAATGCTGCGTCCCCTGTTTCCTCACCGCCCGACCCTCCGACGGGACTCATCGCGATTGCTGGCAACAGGTCTGCGGAAGTCTCTTGGACGCCGGCCGCCTCCCAGGGGACAGGTCTCGACCGCTACCAGGTCTTCCAGCAGCCCGCAACGCGCAACGACGGTTGGCTCCTCGTGGATCCTGCTACCACCCGTGTGGTGCGCGACGTTGCGACTGACGGCACACCTGCGCGGTTCCGCGTGATGGCCGTAGACACTGCGGGGAACATAGGACTCTCCGAGTGGTCTAACTCCGTCGTCGCGTTCTGGGAGCCACAGCCAGGCGTAAACCAGATCACAAACGGCGACTTCGAAAGCGGTGAACTCGGCCCGTGGCGCGAACATGGAGGAGCCGACCGCGTACTCGAGACGACGAACCCGTACGAGGGTGCCGCCAGCCTATACATTAGGTCCCACGGTGTTGGCTGGTGGTACGGGGACGCCGGCATCCACCATCTGCTGCCGGAACTCCGCGCCGGTCAGCAGTACACCTTGTCCGCATTCATGAAGGCCGAAGCGCCTCGCATGGTGCACATGCGCGCGTACCGCGACAGTGGTCACAGGAACCACCGAGGCGAACACGCGCTACACGTGGGTACCGAGTGGCGCGAGTACTATGTCCAGTTCACCGCCAACGACGATGTCCTCCCGGCCGGTGTCGCGATTGACGTCGCCGAGAGCACGACCGGTCTCTGGGTGGACGATGTTCGCTTTTACGAAGGGTCGTACCAGCCTGTCGGAACCCACCCGGCATTGGCGATCGTCGAACCGGCTGTCCAGTACGCAGTCTTGGACGGTAATTCGGTGAACGTTCTGGTCGGCGTGCACAACCACGCCGACGGGTGGCACTGGCAGGTGGACACGCCGTTACCCGCCTCAGGCCCGGCGGGCGGGACAGCGGTACCTACTGGAACCGTGGCGAACGTCACAGGCCTGACGCCGGGAGTTGCCCACACATTCTACGCAACGCTTGTCGATGGCTCGGGGAACGTCTTGCAGCCGTCGGTAGTCGCCTCGACACAGCTTTCCGTGCCCGGCGACAGCCCCTTCGTGCTCGACGACGAGCCGAAGGTGAACGACGCCGGATACATCGTCTCCTGGCTACACCTCGACGAGCCAATACAGACCAGCGTGGGCGCAGTACAGGCGCTTACACGTGACACGATAGGGCCCGAAAGCGTGGTGCTTGCGACGGAGGGTGGACTCGCGCCGATGGGCGTGGACTTGCTAACGCGGACATGGCAGCGAATCAACTTCGACGACGTGACGGAGATGCAGGGCTTGCCGCCGATCCCCCACGAACGGCTACAGAACCTCATGTGGCGCCACCGGGATCTCAGCAGCGACTTCCTCGTCACCTACGTGCGATGGGAGACGTCCGGCGTCGTCGATTTTTCGTTCGTCGCGGACGACACGGGAGAGGCGTACTTCAACGGCAACCGCCTGTATTGGTCGCCGTCAGGGAACACGGCTTCTGCCCGTGTTGTTGCGGGTGAATGGAACGTCCTCGTCGCCGGCACGCACGAATCGCATGGCGGATGGCGCTTCTACGCGCACGCCGACCCGGCACCGAACGCAGTGGACGATACAGGTCAGTACGCCCATCTCATCGACCTCGGTTCTCCCGTGGAATTGGTGTCTCCTCAGCGCGTGGCCCCCACGTCCATGTTCCCGGTGTCCGTGCGCATCGCCGGGGACGTCTCCTCCCTGGACGCGGCCTCCGTCGAGTTGTCTCTCGGCCCGGACGACAACCTCATGTTCGACCACGTCGAGGTAGACGACACGCTGTTCGAGGGATCCGCCGTCACGGTGAACGCGACGGACCCGAAACAGATCACCTTCGTCGTGAACCAGGGAAGGCCCGCCGGCGTGTCCGGGCCCGGAGAGATCGCGCGGGCGTACTTCCGCGCGGTCGGCGCCGTGGACTCGGAGGGATCGGTCGCGCTCGCGAGCGCGAGACTGTCCAGCGTGCAGGCGGAGAGCATCAGGTCGCACGTCGCGAGCGGCACGGCGGTCGTCTCTCTGAGCGGCGAGCCGGGCGACTCGAATGGCGATGAGATCGTCGACGTCCTGGACATCACGAAGATCGAGCGGATCGTCGCTGGGCTCGACGCAACGCCCATGAATGCCTCCCCGGACGCGAACCTCGACGGCGTGACGAACGTGCTCGACGTCACCTCGACGGAGCGGCTCGTCGTCGGTCTGCCGGCGGTGGCTTCCGCCCCGATGGTGGCGCGCGTGCCCGACGTGACGGTGCGCCCTCTGAGGTCCGACGAGGGCTACGCGTTCGACCTGGTCCTGGGGCAGACGATGGACATGGTGGACACGGTGTATCTGGAGCTGCTTTATCCACGGGACGCATACGCCGTGGCCGAGGTCGAGACGTTCGGTCTGCCGTCGGACGCGACGCTTCTCACGAACAGCGAGCCCGGAAGGATGCGCCACGTGCGAAACGTGCGCGGTCTGACGGGCGCGACGCTCCCGGACATCGTCGCGCGGACGCGACTGCTGGAAACGTCGCCCGGTGATGCGCCACCCGTGACGCTGCGCGTGCTGATCGGTGACACGTCGGGTCGCGCGCTCGTGAGCCGCGACTTCCACATCCCGATGATGCGCGTCCCGGCGGTGACGGCGGCGCTCCCGAACTTCCCGAACCCATTCAACCCCGAGACATGGATTCCGTTCGATTTGGCTGAGCAGGAGAGCGTGGTGGTTCGCGTGTACGACATCGGCGGCGCGCTCGTGCGCACGCTGGACCTCGGTCGATTGCCCGCGGGCGCCTACGCGGACAGGTCGCGCGCGGCGTATTGGGACGGGCGAAACGACGCCGGCGAGCCGGTCGCGGGCGGCGTGTACCACTACGAGATTCGCGCTGGCGACTACCGCGCGACTCGGCGCATGGTGATCCTCAAGTGACGGCACGAGCATTGGTGATGGAGTCCTACATGCGCCTGTATCTGCGGTTCGTCGTCGCGCTCACCTTCCTGGCAGCGGCGAGCATCGCGCTGGCGGCGACACGACATGTCCCCGGGGAGTTCCCCTCAATTCAGGCCGCGATTGACGCGTCCTCGCCCGGCGACGAAGTGCGGGTGTCACCGGGGCCGTACTCCGGACAAGTCGTCCTCAAGAGTGGCGTCAACGTGGTCGGATCGGGTGTGGACATGACCACATTGACGCGCGGCGAGGGCAGCGTCGTGTACGCGGGGAACTTGGCTTCCGGCACGACCCTTTCGGACCTGACCATAGCCGGGGTGTGGACTGCCGATGTCGGTGTCGACTGCCACGCCGGGGCAAACCTACACATCGTCCGATGCGTGATAACGGAAGTCGAGACGGGCGCCGCGTGCGACAACGCCAACATTACCTTTGACCGCGTGTCGATCGGTCCGACGATCAGGACCGGCATCACCATCAACTCCTCAAACGTGACGGTCGTGAATTCCAGCATCGCGCACGCGGGCAGCAACGGTATCCACAGCATCAATGCGGCGTTCTCCGTGCTGAACAGCGCTATAAGCGACGCCGGGCGCGGCATAGCAGCAGGCGGCGTGTCCTCCGCCGTTATTGAGAACAGCAGCATCACCAGATGCAGCATCGGACTCGATACCTGGGACACCTCCAGACCGAGGATGCGTGGCACGGACATCTCGGACTGCTCCGAATACGCTGTGAACGTGTGGCAGTGGGGCTCGCCTGACTTAGGGAATCCTGGGGATGTCGGGCTGAACACCTTCGACGGATCTGGACTGTTTCAGGTGCGCGATGGTCGCAACGACACGACCGACCCCATTATGGCGGTTGGCAACTGGTGGGGAGTCGCGAATCCGTCCGCGGCGCTTTTCGAGGGGAACGTCGCCTACACGCCGTGGCTGCCGTCGCCGGACGCGCATCCGCCGCGCATTGCCCTGACACGCTTACCGGACGCGGTCGCCGGTGAGCCGTACACCTATGACGTTGCGCCGGCAGCGTCGGGACTCGGCGCGCTTTCGTACACCGCAGAGGGCTTGCCTCCCGGCCTGTCCGTAGACACGGACACGGGCGCGCTCAACGGTGTGCCAACGGAGGCGCGCGCGTACAGCGTAGTCATCACGGTCACCGACGAGACAGGCCTGCCGGGTTCCGCAGAACTCCTGCTCGCGGTGCTTCCTGCCGGGTCTCCTCTGCCCGTAGGGGTCATTTCCCACAACCGCGCGGCCCTTGGTGATCTAGTGGGCGTGACAGTACGCATCGGCCGGCCGGTGACGGATCTCGACGCAATGACGTTCGTGCTGGCCGTTTCTCCGTTGGGCGTTTTGGCGTACGACCATGTCGACGTCAACGGGACGTTCTTCGAAGGAGCGTCGGTCACCGACAATCCTGCGGATCCCGCGCGCCTGCGGTTCGGACTGAACCACGGCGGCACGGCTGGAGTATCCGGTGAGGGCGATTTAGCCCATGTTGTGTTCCGTGTCGTGGGCGACGACGCTTCGGTTTCGGTCGCGCTGGAGGATGTCGAACTTTCCGATACCACGGCGACGCCCATAGCATCCCAGTTGGATGGCGCGTCGGCGAGCATCCTGGTGCGGTGCGTCCCGGGCGACGCCACGGGCGACGGAGCGGTGAACGTCCTCGACGTGACGAAGATGGAGCGCATCGTCGCGCTTCTAGACGCCGTGCCGAGCGGAGCCTGTCCAGACGCCAATCAGGACGGCGCCACAAACGTCCTCGACGTCACGTCCACCGAGCGTCTCGTAGTGGGTCTGCCCGCCGTCGCGCCGGCCCCACAGGCCGCGCGCGCTCCACTCGTGACTATATCCACCGTGTCGGACACCGGCGACGTAGTAACGCTGCGCGTGGACGTTCGTGGCGTCCTGCGCGACGTGGACGCAGGCTCGTTCGAGTTGTCCTACGCGGAGGCCGACTACGGACTCGTCGCTCTGACACCAACCGGGTGGCATGCCGACGCGAGCCGCACAGACAACGACTCGCCGGGCAGGGCAATTCGCGTCCTGAACGCGCCCGGCGTTGGCGGTGTGGCGCTGTCGGGAGCGGTCACTGAGATCGTCCTACATCGCAAAGTCCGCGACGCTGCCGGCCCGATAGCGCTAGACATCCACATCGGCGACACGTCTGGACGCAGCCTGCTGCTCAGGTCGTTCGCGATCCCAACAATGCGTGTCCCGCCTGCAACGACGGCGTTGCCGAACTTTCCGAACCCCTTCAACCCCGAGACATGGATCCCCTTCGACCTCGCGGAGCAGGCGAACGTGGTGGTGCGGGTCTACAACACCGGCGGCTCCCTCGTGCGCACGCTGGACCTCGGTCGATTGCCCGCGGGCGCCTACGCGGACAGGT
>JABGQA010000140.1 GCA_018644665.1 Candidatus Poribacteria bacterium | reverse complement strand
CGTCTGGTAATCGGTTGTCGCGGTCACGAGTTCGGCCAGGTTCTCGAGCCGCGCGTCGTCCTCAACTCGGCCCCGCTCGCGGAGGACCTTCAGATAGCCAGTCTTGTCCAGCACATCCTGCACGACCTCGCTCACCGGCCCGGACGGGTCAATTGACTGCAGCAACGCGTGGAATTTGCCAAGGTTTCGTTTCGCCGCCGATCCCAGGGATCCGATCTCGTCCACGTGGGCGATGGCTTCCAGTACGCCGATCTGCTGAGTGGCAGCATATTCCCGCAGCCGGTCTAGCGTCGTCTTGCCGATTCCGCGCGGCGGCGTATTGACGATGCGGAGCAGACTCAACTCGTCACGGGGATTCACGAGCACGCGGAGATACGCGAGGATGTCCTTCACCTCGGCGCGCTCGTAGAACCGCACGCCGCCGACGATCTGATACGGGATGTTGCGGCCCCGCAAGGCCTCCTCGAAGTTTCTCGACTGCGCGTTGATCCGGTAGAAGATGGCGTTGTCCGCGTACGACCGCCCGTCGTTCGTATGCGCGTTCGCTATCTGCTCGGCGACGAAATCGGCTTCCGTCTGTTCGTCGAACGCCTCGAAGTACCGGATGAGAGAACCCTCGGGGTTCTCGGTGTACAGTTCCTTCGCGCGTCGGCGGCGGTTGAACCGCACCACCTCCTGCGCGGCGGCGAGGATCGTCTTCGTACACCGGTAATTCTGGTCGAGGTGTATGACAGTGGTCTTCGGGTAGTCCCGCTCGAAGTCGAGGATGTTGCGGATGTCGGCGCCACGCCACGAGTAGATGCTCTGGTCGTCGTCCCCCACAACGCAGATGTTCCGGTGTTTCGCGGCGAGCATCTTCGTCAGCGAATACTGGCAGTGGTTCGTGTCCTGGTACTCATCAACGTGAAGGTACCGCCACCGATCCTGATACTTCTCGAGGATGGGGGGATGCTCCTCGAAAAGTCGCGTGGTCAGAACTATCAGGTCGTCGAAATCGAGCGCGTTGTGGTCCACGAGGCGCTTCTGGTACGCGTCGTAGATCTTCCCCACCATCTCTTCGTAGTAGTTTGTCGCCGCGTTGGTAGCCTGTTGCGGCCCCATCATGTCGTTCTTGGCCTTGCTGATCGCGGACAGCACGGCGCGCGCTTCCAGCTTCTGCGTACCGATGTTCAGGTCGAGCATCACGCGCTTCATCAAGGCGACCTGGTCCGACGAGTCGAAGATCGTGAAGGACCTTGTATAGCTGCCGAGAGCCTCAATCTCCCAGCGCAGCAGTTGCGCGCAGGTAGCGTGGAACGTGCGCGCCCAGATGTCTTGGCTGCCGGGCCCGATGAGTTCACCCAGACGCTTCTTCATCTCCTCGGCGGCCTTGTTCGTGAACGTCACGGCGAGGATGGATCTGGGGTCGACGCCGTGCGTCTCGATCAGGTGGGCGATGCGGTACATCAGCGCGCGCGTCTTGCCGCTGCCGGCGCCAGCGAGTAGGAGCAGGGGGCCGTCCGTGTGCAGCACGGCATCGCGCTGCGACTCGTTCAGACTGTCGAGCAGGCTCATTCAGGCGGTCTCTTCTTGTACGGGCAGGCGCGCGGGCCGTGTGCGGTGTGGCGCGCCTGATGTTAGCACAGACCCCGCGACTGGAGAACCGCCAACAGGTGAGGGGGTGTGCTCATGGAGTGTTGTTCATGCGGCTTGCTTCTGCTGCCAGAGCTCT
>JABGQA010000144.1 GCA_018644665.1 Candidatus Poribacteria bacterium | reverse complement strand
CCACGAGACGACTGCTCTAGTGTCGGCAAAAGCCATCTGCTCCCGACACGCGATCCCACGTTCTTGTCCGGCAAGGCCCTTGGAACGATGTGCTGGAGTGGTGATTATGTAGAGGTACTGTCTGTATCACGCAATCCGTGGGGAGATACTCGTGCCATGGTCGACGCCGATCCTTCGCGGGCCAACTCTGACGGCGCCGCCACGTCAGCAGACGCTGACGACGACGGGGAGGACTTCCTAGACACCTGGCTGGTAACGGAGGAAGTTGCAGTAGGTCGTCATCGCAAGGTCATGTTGCGGGAGGCCGACGGGGCGCGGGCGGCCGCGCTGGTCAGCCTGCGCGCAGAGCTGCCGAAGCACTACGTCGCGCCCGATCTCATGACACGCCGCATGGCGGACCTTGACGCGCACGCGACGTCGCGCCAACTCTCTCAGCGTCTACCCACGACCAAGACTGCGCGATCCGGCGACTTAGGCGAGATTCTCGCAACCGAATACGTCATCAGGAGGCTCGACGTAGACGTCCCCATCCTGCGACTGCAGTGGAAGGACGGCCGCGATACGGCAATGCGCGGCGACGACATTACGGCTGTCGCTGAGACAGCAGATGGGCGCTTACGGTTCCTCAAGGGCGAGGTGAAGAGCCGCGTGGCGCTCAGGTCGCAGACAATCCGAGACGCAGCAACTGCACTGAACCGCGATGCCGGGCGGCCTGATGTGATCAGCGTGCTGTTTGTGGCCGACCAGCTACGACGGCGTGAAGATCACGCTCTCGCGACCTTAATTGAGCGAGCGCAGCTTGCCGGATTCGTGCGTGCGGAAGTGCAGCATCTCCTCTTCACCTTGTCCGGGAATGACCCTGAAAGACTTCTCACGGCGTACCTGGAGTCCCACAAGTGGCGGGGGATCAAACGCCATGCCGTCGGTCTCCGAGTGGAGGACCACGCCGAGTATGTCCGACTAGTGTTCGAGGATCTTTAGGTGCCTGAGGCTACCGAAGAACTAGAGGCACGACTGCGCGAGGCGCTGGAGCCTGGATTCGCCGGAAGACTGCGCGACCGGGGACTCGCCAGGGGTCTCATCTGGCAGGATGGAGAACTCCCCCCTGGCGCGCCCACCTTCGCCGACGCACTCACCGAGGACTTGCTGGACCATGGTCACGCCGTTCTGGCCATGTCCCTCCGGTTGCGCGCGTCATCCGGCGATAGTGAGGTACTTCCGCGCGCGTTTCTGGCGGCTGGCGAGGTGCTTGAGGCAGCCGTTCACCGTGGTGACGAAGGAAGATGGGGTCAGGCGGGAAACCGTGTAACGGCGGCCGTCGCGTTCCATCTTGCGCGCTACTCCGCCAGGTCGTTCTCCGTAGCGCCGCCCGGCCATGCTGACCTTTCCCCCTCCGAGAAGGCGCTGGTTCTTCTTATGCGGAGGCAGCTCGACGACCTCCGGGGCCACTACGCATCATGGTTGCTCGACCCCAGCCGTGGTGACGACGCAATAGCTGCAAGCCTCGCCGACGACGATGAGTACGATGCGTCGGACGCAATCAGCGACGTGTTCACAGGAACCATGATGCGGGGTGTGGCGCTTTTCGACCACGCCCTAGCGACAGGCAGCGGCGAGTCGACGGACCAAGCGAGGGACGTGTTGCGGAGGGGCGCTGCCGCCGCGAGTGATCTACACTCCGTCCCCCACTGGTGGGCTCTCACACTGGCGTCACATCTC
>JABGQA010000007.1 GCA_018644665.1 Candidatus Poribacteria bacterium | reverse complement strand
ACAACACGAAGACGCTGCTGGACGGCACGCGGGAGGAGGGCGACTACCTCTCCGCAAAGGACAAGCACGTCATCGTCCTCGGTGGCGCGGACACCGGCACGGACTGCGTCGGCACGTCCATCCGGCACGGCTGCGCGAGTGTCAACCAGTTCGACATCATTCCGCGTCCGCCTGCCGAGCGCGCCGCCAACAACCCGTGGCCCGAGTGGCCGAAAGTCGACAAGCTCGACTACGGGCAGGAAGAGGCCAAGGAGCTCTTCGGCGACGACCCGCGCACGTACTGCATCAACACGACGAAGATCGTTGGTGACGAGAACGGGCGCATCAAGGAACTCCACACGGTCAATATCGACTGGGACATGAGCGGGCCTCGTCCGCAGATGATCCCGCTCGAAGGCACCGAGAAGGTGTGGCCTGCGGACCTAGTGCTTCTGGCTCTGGGGTGGCTTGGGCCGGAAGCCGCGATCCTCGAGGAACTCGGCTTGGAACAGGACGAGCGCAGCAACGCCCTCGCCGAATTCGAGAAGTACACGACCGCTGTCGATGGCGTGTTCGTCGCGGGCGATGTGCGGCGTGGCGCTAGCCTGGTGGTCTGGGCGATCAACGAGGGGCGTGGCGCGGCGCGCGAGTGCGACCGCTACCTCATGGGCGCCACAGAGCTTCCCTAGCTCCCGCAGACATGACTTTCGCGAATCCCCGCCGGCTCTACGTGGCGGGGATTCGTGCGTCCTGGCGGTGGATGCAATCCCCTGCCAGTCATGCCGAAGCCACTCATATAGGTCGTCCCGCGCGCTCAGTCCCGAGGCATCCCGCCCCACCGATACCGACCTGGCGACGACTTCGAGCGACGGCCGCCGTTGCGCGATTCGTAGACCCGGCGAACGTGGCAGAGATCGGCGCTTGCCGAGTGCGGCGTCATGTCTGCGGGCAGCGAACGGTGGGCAGGCCCGCCCATGTCTACCGGGTCGGCGTCGCCGCCTGCGTCGTGAGTTCCACAACGTCAGCAACTGTAAGCACGCCAGTGGGTCGAGACACCTCGGGACAACGCTGACGCACTGCCAGCGCAGTTGGCCTCGGTGTGACAGATGCTGGGTCTACTAGCGTTTCTGCTGACGCCACCGGGTTAGATCAGCCGCCATGCTGGTGGGTCGCTTCGCTACGGCGACTCGTCCAATACGGCGAGAGCCGCCTCTATGCTGGCGATGGCGTCTCGTTCCGCTTGTAGCGCTGCCGTTACCATCGCCGCCGCTTCTGCGCGACCGTCGCCCGAGAACCCTCCCGCATCGGCCGCTTTGCCACAGAGATCATGCAGTCTGCCGAGCGTCTCGATCTCGTGATCATAGCGCGTGGCCGCCTGTTCGAGGGCCGGGGCGGCATCGGGGAGTATGGCGACGATCTCTCGAAGGTATGCAGCCGCGTGCTGGCGGAAAGCCATCAGCATCTCGGCGTGGATCGCTGAATGCCGTGGCGAGACCTCGTCGGATGCGAACGCGTCACGCCAGAGCTCATAGGCGGCGAGCCCCATCGCGTCTGGGCGCGTCTCACGAAACCAGCGCGTCCCGTTGGCAAGGTCGACCGCGTTCTCGAGCGCTGTCGTGTGCGTGGTGGTCACGTCAGCAGGCGCCGGTTCGTCGTACACCAGCACACAGAACCACTCCCACGGCGGATCAGTGTGGCCGATGGCGTCGTACCGCACTGTGAAAGCCTCGCTGGCATCGTTGACG
>JABGQA010000008.1 GCA_018644665.1 Candidatus Poribacteria bacterium | reverse complement strand
CCCGCCGCGAGCTCCACGCCCAACCGGAGGGCCGCGGCGCCCAAGTCGAGTTCCACGACCTGGATCTCCCACGGCCCGGTGTCGAAGTGGAACTCGCGGTAGGTGACGCCATCTACCGCGTGGGAGGGGGCCGCCCAAGTGAGTAGCAGGACCGCGCAAAGCGCCCAGAGGACACCGAACTGTCTTCGCGACCACGTCGCCTCGCAACGCATAGACGCCTCTCCCTGGGATGCTGCCGTGCCGTCGTCTGGCGGCTCTCCATGCTATGATCGGGCATCGTGAGCGTCGAGGAAAGCGACCAAGGGAGCGCGACGATGGGCATCGGACTCGGCGTGATAGGGGCGAATCCTACGAACATGGGGTCCACAACGGCGCTGCTCGCGGACGTGCCGGACCTGCGCTACGAACTACGCGGCATCTGCGCGCGGGATGCCGCCGTGCTGGAGCGATACGCGGGGGAGATCGGCGCACCGTTCTGGACGACCGACTACCGCGAACTCGTCACCCGCGACGATATCGAGGTGGTGGCGGTCTACTCCCCCGACCACCTGCACGCGGACCATTGCCTCGCCGCGATCGACGCGGGGAAGCACGTGGTGTGCACGAAGCCGATGGTCGCGGACCTAGAAGATGCGAAGCTGTTGGTCAGACGTGTGCGCGAGACGGGCGTGAAGTTCCTCGTCGGGCAGACCATGCGCTTCGACGTGCAGTTCCTCACCATGCGACGCTTCGTCGACGACGGCGACTTGGGCGAGATCATGGTGGCGGAAGCCTACTACTCGCACGACCTGCGCGCCATCTACGAGATGACCCCCTGGCGCTTGAATGCTCCGCAAGACTTTATGTATGGGGGCGTGGTCCATCCGGTGGACATCCTGCGCAGCTTCATGGGCGATGTCGAGGAGGTCCACGCGTACGCCGGCAAGGGCGCTCTGACGCCGGAATACCCGAAGCAGAACAACTTCCTGCTGAACCTGAAGTTCGCGAACGGCGGCATCGGGCGAGCGATGGGTCTGTACGACATCGTCCACCCGCCGATGCCCATGATGCAGGTGACGCTCTACGGCACGAAGGGGACGATGGTCGGCTCGTTCACGGACAACGAGGGTGGGACCGTGAAGCTCACGCTGGACAAGTCCGTCGTGTCGGAGCCGCTCGTGATGACGTGTCCGCCCGAAACGGACACGAGCGTCTACGGACATGGGCAGTCCGTCATCCGCTACATGCGGCACTTCCAGGAATGCCTCGACGCGGACTCGGAGCCGCAACCGAGCGTTGTCGATGGGGCGAAGTCCATCGCCGTCGGCGCCGCGGCTTGGGAGTCCGTGGAGTCTGGTGGCGTGGCGCGTGTCTTCAACGACTTCTAGATCACGGGTTCCCGAGGCCTCAACGCACGGCCCTGGGGTCGTACGGGCGTTGCTATGCCCAAGACGCTCTGACACAATGACGCAGCTTCGACACTTGGTCGGAGCCAGAGGATAAGGCAGGTATCGGCGCGGCTGTGCTCCCTGAGCCGCCCGCCTACCCCACCAGCGGCGCCCCCAAGCGGAGAAGCCGTGTCTGAGGACTCGGAAGAGCGCGCTGCCGCACCGGCGCAACCGGCCCCGTCCGCCCGCCCACAGAGAGGCTGTACATGCCGACGGAGACCGTCCCGGATCGCGTCGTTGTCCTGACCTTCGACGACGGAGCCAGGTCGGACACAGAGTTCGTCGCCCCGCTGCTGAAGCGGTACGGCTT
>JABGQA010000110.1 GCA_018644665.1 Candidatus Poribacteria bacterium | reverse complement strand
CGGTCTGGTATTCGATGTCGCCAAGTCCGCGACTCCCCACGACGTTTCCTTCGTCGCGACTGTCACGGCGGACAACGGAGGGCCCTGGCAGTTCACATACACACTCCCGATAGGGGCGACTCCCACGCAGTTCGTCTTGCGCAACGCCTGGGCGTACGATCCGGCCCCCGGCGGGGACAAGGACGGCGAGGCCAATCCGGGCGAACGGGTCCTCCCACGCGTGCGCATGAAGAACGTCGGGCAGCAGGACGCGGAGAACGTCCGAGTCACGATCACGGTACGCGACTCGGCCGTCACGGTAGCGGAGGGCGTGGTGGCCCATGCGACATGGCCCGCAGGCGTCGCGAGGAACAACAACGGATTCGTACTGGCACTGACCGACGCCGCCGGGCCGGGCGACCTGGACATTTCAGTCGATGTGACGGCAGATAACGGCGGCCCCTGGCACTTCACGGCGACCTTACCCGTCGTCGCCCGCCCCCCAAACATGGTCGTCCGCAACGCCTGGGCGTACGATCCGGCGCCCGACGGCAACCATGACGGGCAGGCAAGCCCTGGCGAGCAAGTGCTGCCGAGACTTCGGATGAGAAACGAAGGCCAGCAAACCGCGACCAACGTCACGGTGGCGATCGCCGTCGCGGATCCATCCATCACCGTCATTGAGGGGGTTGTGACTCATTCCGAATGGGCCGCCCGTGTGGCGCGCAACAACAACGGCTTCGTAGTGGACATTGCCGACGACACGACGGCATCCGAAATCGAGATCGTCGCAGACATCACGGCGGACAACGGCGGGCCGTGGCAGTTGACCGTACGCATCCCGATTCGGGCAGCGCAGGCGGCAGATCTTAACGCCGATGGCGTCGTTACCATCGCGGACGTCCTGGTCGCCGCGACTCTTTACGGCGAGGACACCAGCAGCCACGAGGCCGCCGACTTGAACGCGGACAACCGCATCGATTTACAGGACCTGGCGCTGGTCGCTTACGCGAGAGATGGCGTGAGCAACGGTGCCCCGGCAGTGAGCCGCCCGACCTACGAGGCGGTTGTGGATTGGATTGAGGATGCCCATCGCGCCGACGACGGCTCAGCGGTCTTCCGAGACGGCATCTCCGCTCTAGCAGACATCCTCCGCATGCTGCGGCCCGAGGCGACGGCTCTGCTTCCCAACTACCCGAACCCGTTCAATCCCGACACGTGGATACCCTTCGATCTGTCAGAGGCGAGTGAGGTCGCGATAACGATCTACGACGCACGCGGACGTCGCGTCCGCCGCATCGATCTAGGCTATCGGGCTGTGGGGACGTACAGGGATCGCGAGCAGGCGGCATATTGGGACGGCGCCAACGATAGCGGAGAGCCAGCCGCGAGTGGAGTCTACATCTACGAGTTACGCTCACGGGCACACCGCAAGGCGCGCCGGATGGTGATTCGCAAATAGCCCACAGTTGGATGTCGCGCTAGAGGCGGGATGTAGCGATGCAGGAAGAAGCCTTCGGAGATTCCCGCAGCCCGTTGCCCCGGGACACGCGGTGGGAAGGGCGCGCGCGTCTGTCCGACGCGGCATCTCTTCTCGCGTGACGCGGTGCGGCCGGATCAGCCGCAACATCGTCCCGATCTACCCGCTGCCGCGCGCAGGGATGTGGCCGAGCCTCGCCATCCCCAAACAGAACACGGCGACATCACTCCACGGGTCCGAAGATGATCCTGCGATAGGCGGTCAGGCTGTGCGCGCCGTCGTCGGTCACCTCGCAGATGACGTGGAACGTCTTGCCTGCGGAATCGGCGGGTATCTCAACGGTCGCTTGGCTCGTGCCGCTGCCGGAGATGGTGACTCCGTTGGCGTAGCTTCCTGGCCCGGGAATCACCCACCAGTTGAAGGTCAGGTCGTCACCGTCCGGATCGTGCGACGCGGAGGCGTCGAGCGTCACCGACGCGCCCGGCTCCGGCGCCAGCGTCATGATCCCCATGCCTTCTTCGCCGTTGACGACAACGACCGGGTTCCGGTTCCCGACGCCGTCCTTCGCCCAGTCCATGCGAGCCGCGAAGCTGCTGAACGTCGCCTCGTAGAAGTGGTCGGCGTGCATCCGGCAGAGGTCGTAGACCGGCTTGTGATGGTTCGTGTAGGCGTAGGTTTCGTTGTCCGGGCCCTTCGCCCACTCGAAATATCCGCCCCAGCCGCCTTGCTCGGGGTGCTCCGGGTCGCTGAGGCCAACGGGCATGATGTAGAAGAACGACGGAGTGTCGCCTTCGACGCCGTATCGGTACTTGGGGTAGATCGCGCCGAGCGCGCCGTGGTTCTGGATATGGGTAGCGTAGGCGTCCCAGTTCTGTTTCCCGGTTCCGTTCTGGAACTTCCAGGCGCACTCATCCCAGATGAAGAAGAGTTCTCCTTCGAACTCGCGGCGCATCCACTGGTGCGAGCTGATGTCGAAGGGAGTACCGCCTTTGTAGCTCCGGTCCTGGTCGGTGACCGTGTACAGCCGATTCTTCCGCAAGAACGCGCTCAACTCGTCGTCGCTGCGTTCCTGCTGAACGCGCCAGACGGCCTGCGCCAGCGTGTTTGCGCCGCCCCACGCTTGCAGCCAAACGGGTCGGTCGTCGTCCTCGTCGGCGACCTCGATAAGCAGCGCGCTCCCCGCGGAGTCGTTCCCCTCGCCGATGTGCTCCATGCCCCGCGTGACGCTTCCCATGGTTGTGCGGGATCGTAGGTAATCGGGGCTGGGCCAATACCCGATCTCCTGTCGAGACTCGTCGGTTCGAAAGTCGGCTTGCCCCGACCGCTTCATCAGATTCGGCACGTCCTCCTCGTAGGCGTCAATCGCCTTGTGAATCAGGTCCGTGTTGTTCTCCGGTGTCTGCTCGTAGCTCCATCCGGTCGTCGCCACCAGACCTTCTATCTCGAACAGGTCCGCGTGCGCCAGAAGTCGAATCAGCGACTCCATGTCGTCCGGTTCATGGTCGTCGGGCGAGATGTCCGTTAGCGCGATCATGCGCGGCTTCAGCGTCGCTGCGTATGACAGTGACGGGCCGCTCACGCATAGAAGCACGACGAGCAAAGCGAGAAGTAGAAACGACACGTTTTGTCCCAGCCTTTCTGCTGTCCCGGGTGGTCTCGACTGAACCCGGTCGGCGGGTATACGGCACCCGACGGGCCGTGTGTCCCCTGACATCCCATCGACCATGATCTGCCCTCGCGGGTCGGCCTCCGCTGCTGCGTCGGTTCGTGGACCTAACGCTTTGGCGATTGGCACCGACGCAGGCGCGCCGCGAAGTCGCGCAGGAAATCAACGCGCCACCGGCTGACGGTCTTCGCGCCGATGTGTTCGCCTTCGGCCAGCGCGTGGCTGGGGTCGTCCGTCCACCAGTTCGGGTGCGTCGTGGAGGGATGATCGGCGGCACTGGGTTGCGGGAGGAATGCCGTCAGCCGACCTTCTTTCCCATCGATAGCCGGAGCATTACTCCAGATCGTGTAGCCGTACTGCTTGGCGGCCTTGGGACAGAAGCGGAAGCGCACGCGACCATCCGCGACGGCTCCCACAAGCGACTGGTTCTCGATCTCCATTCGCGCCTCGAGGTCGGCGGGAGCGTGCTCCCCCGCCGACAGGACCAATTCGAACACGCCGAACTGCTCGATTGCGTCCGCAGCGGTGGTAAGCCGATCGAAGACAACGTGCGGTCTGTCCCACGCGCGGACGAAGCTGCCGCCCCATCCGGGTTGCGTGGGATCGCCGGGCACGCCCCTCAGTAGCCACCCGACGGACGGCGTATCGCCCATCTTGATCGTCCCACCGAGCAGCGTGGCGAAGTACGTGCCGAGAGCGCCTTTGTCGGCGACGTGTTCGGCCACGAATGCGGAGTTCTCCCATTCGCCCGACTGGTCACCGCCAGTAAACCACCCACGATAGGTGGCATTGGATTCGATCATCCAGAGCGTGGGATGGTGGTCGGCGATGTACTGGTACGCGTCGGGGCTCCACTTCTTGTTCGGGCCGCCGATCCAATACACGCGTAGCTTCGGCAGGATGTCGGGCGCGTCGTGTAGCGCCTGAGCGACGTCCTCAATGCCACCCCAGGCGAGGACGTGCAGGGGACGCGGGTCGTCTTGGCGGGCGCAGTGGATGATCCACTCGGAACCCTCGGTAGCCCTCCGCACCCCCGCGTAGGGAGCCATTTCGATCTCGCCCTGCTTGGTCACAGCCCGAAGTGTGTCAGGCGTGGGGTACGTGTCGGAGTACGTCGCCAGATTGGGGTGATCGACCTCGTAGTGATCGATGACCTCCAGAATATGCCCTCTCCGGCCCGGGCCGTACGGCGATGAAATCAGGCCCTCGATGTCCAGGCAGTCCGCATACAGCAGCAGGTGCGCCATCGACTGGAAGTCGTCGGGATCGGTTCCGCCGATGTCTGTGGATACAACAACGCGGTGGCGATGTCCCGCGAGCGCGCCCGCGTCCGCGTCCGCTCGGGCGGGATGCTTCGCCTGCGTGGCTTCGTCGTGCGCTCCCGTCCCCCGCGCGGCGGCGGCGCCATGCCCCAACTGCGATCCCAACCAGACAGACATCTCCGACTCGCCTCGATTCGCCCAGGCATAGTACGGGATAAGCCGGGCGCGGACCGGCACGGCCGTCGGTTGACGCAAGGGCCGGTACAGCTTCTCGTCCCAGTCGCCGGAGGAGATTGCGAGCGCGTCTGCCTCGACGACAGTCACGCCGCCTAGCAACTCGTCTTCGTGTCGTGGACTGAGTCGCGCGTCGGCCGGTATGACCACATCGCGCACGCGTACGCCTTCCGGCAGTTCGTGCGACTCCACGCAGTAGACGACGGGGCCGCGCCTGACCGCCACCTGATTGCTGGTTTCCTCGACAAGCGGATGCGCCTCGATGAGCTGAGCGGGCATCGGCATGTCGAGTTCGACCGTGTTCCCGGCTCGCCAGCGGCGCCGGATCTCGGCATACGTACCTGGCTCGGCGACGGCCCCTACCGGCTGGCCGTTGACGCGAAGCTCCGCCGACTCGGCCCAGCCGGGAATGCGCAGAAGCAGCGCGAATTCCGCGTCAGGGCAGCGATCGACCGTCACACGGACCTCGCCGTTCCACGGATACGCGGTCGTCTGCGTCAGCTCGATCCGCTCGCCGCCGAGAGTCGTGGAGAGGCGAGAGCCGCCATAGAGGTTGATCCAGACCGCGCCGTCGGTCTTGGCGTAGGCGTAGGCGTGGACCCCAGCGATCGTGCGAAGGACGTTGGGCGGGCAGCAGTACGACGTGACGTAAGGCGTCCGCGTCCTCGACCACCGCAGCTCCATCGGCAGAGGATCGACGTTCCGCAACGGGTTGACGTAGAAGTAGTCGCTTCCCTCCAGGCTGACCCCCGACAGCACGGCGTTATACAGCGCGAGTTCCACGACGTCTACGTAGCGCGCGTCGCCGGTCGCCAGGAACATACGCCAGTTCCAGAAGACGGAGCCCAACGCAGCGCATGTCTCTCCGTGAGCGGTCGTGTTGGGCAGTTGGTAGTTGTGGCCATAGGCTTGATGCACGCGCGCGATGGACGACTGCCCAGACGAGCCGTAGGGCGAGGCGCCATCGTAGAGCGCTCCGCACGCGCCGGTGATGTACATCTTCTTCTCGACGACGTTCGCCCAGACCGCTTCCAGGGTCTCGCGCAACTCGGCATCGCCCGTCTCGAGCAGCAGGTCGGCGGCGCCTGCGTAGAGGTAGTTGGCGCGCACCGCATGGCCCGCGGCCTCGCGCTGCTCTACGAACGGAATGCGGTCCTGATTGTCGTCGTCGCCGTGCGTCGCGATCCCGCGCATCTCAAGGAACGTCCGAGCCAACTCCAGGTAGCGAGCTTCGCCGGTCGCGCGGTAGAGTTCGACCATCCCCATGTAATGGGACGGGCACACGGAATTCCGCGCTAGATCGGGCGTGGGGTTGTGGAACGTGTCGTACAGGAAGTCGGCCGCCCGCACGGCGATGTCGAGGAAGTCGTCCTCGCCGGTTACGCGGTGGTGCACGCAGGCGGCCGTCAGGAGATGTCCCATGTTGTACATCTCGAAGTTATGCCGGTCCTGGAACGGTCGCGCGTCTGGGTCGCCGTTGCGCTGCCGGATGAGCGTTGGAGTGTGGATGTAACCGTCGTCGCGCTGCGCTCTGCCGATCGCTTCGACGGACTGCTGTACGATCCGCTCGAGGTCGGGGTCCGGCTCGACTGCCAACGCAATGCAGGCCCCCTCGAGGAATTTGTAGAAGTCGCCGTCGTTCCACGGCGCGCCCCGATACTTGCCGTCCATCTCGCCGGCCGCGATCAGGAAGTGCTGAAGATAGGGCTTGTAGCGATCGCCGCGCATGATCTCCCACATGGCGGGGATCGACCGCTCGCGACAGACGGCGGACCTCTCGGCCCAGAAGCCCTCCGTCCAACGGACCTCGTTTAGCCCAACGGGGCGCACGATGGCATGTGGGCTACGCCGCGTGTCGACTAACCCGCCCGAATCGGCCATTGCAGCCGCGACGAGCAGTGAGCCGAAGACCGCCACCACGCACAGCGTAGGCAGCATCGCACTCTGCATGAACTGGTAGGTCTGGAGCGTCAATTGGGGCGCCGATCACCGGTTGGCATGAGGTCACTCATTCGGCTGTGTCTGGAAGCGCCACACATCACCTGCTACTGACCCGTCGCCCGTGACCTGGTCCACGCGCCAGTAGTAGACGGCGCCGGGCTGCAGCGTCCCCGGATCGAACGTCTGCCCATCTGTCTCGACCGCAGATCCCGGCGGGTTCGCCTCTCCGAACGCCACCCGGTAGGTCACTCCCTCACGCCCGCGCGTCCACCGGAGCGACGGCTGCACGCTCACGCCAAGGGCTCCATCGCCGGGAACCGGTAGCGGCCCCAACGTGCCAAACGACGCCCCCGGCCCCGCGCCCTCGCGAACGGCCGTCGCGACATCGCCCGCTTCATCCAAGGCGAAGTCGTATCGGTAGTAATCGTCGACTGGGAAGCTGATCCCCTCGATCGCTTGCTGCCCCGTGCAATCGTGAAAGATGTTGTCTATGCCTTCGCAGAACCCGTGGTGAGGGCTCGCCGGATCTTCCCGGTACATCTGCTTGACCGGGTCTTTCACGCCGTCGAAGTGGTTGCGCTCCGCCAGCACGCGGGCCTGTGAGTGAAGCCCGATCCCGTAGCCGTTGCCGTTGTACAGCGAGTTGAATATGTGGACCTGGCCGTAACCCACTCGCGGATTGCGCGTGTTCGACCCGTCAAACCAGCAATGGTGGATCGTCGTGTTCAGGGTTCCGGCGTCTTCGGGTTGACTCGTACCGCTATTGATCAGCATCGTCTTGTGGTGGTCTGAGAACCGCGTCCACGACACGGTGACATAGTCCGATCGGTGCGTGATGTCCAGTAGGCCGTCGTCACACGCCGACAGGTCGCAATGGTCTACCCACACGTGATGCGAACCACGCAGCGCGATCGCATCGCGCGCGCCGGTCATCGTCAGGTTGCGGATGATCACGTTCGACACGTCGTTCAGACTCAGCTCCACGCCCGTGATAGAAGCGGACGCGCCTACGCCCAGGAGCGTCTTGTTCGACGCAACGCGCAGCTTCCCGGAGCCGGTCAGCGCGCCTTCTATCAGGATGGTCAGCGGCTCTTCCCGGCCGGCGTGATCCGCCAACTCGTCCGCAGTTCGCGCAACGACGACAGAGCCATCGCCCCCGCCGGTCGTGCTCGCTACTCCCATATCGTCGACTACTGCCCAACCGATCGGCGCTGCCTCGGCCGTTCCGCCAATCGCTAGGCAGCAGGCGAACGCCAGCAGGGCCGTGGCGAACCGGCTGATGGCGACCCGCCGATGAGCAATCGCCGCCCAGCAGGCCGAGCTGGAACTCCTGTCTTCTGCGCGGTCGTCGGTCGCCGTTAAGGCAAGCGGCGACCGAATGAATCTCCGAGCCTTTTCCCACGATGTCATCATGCTGGTTCCTCTTGCGTTCGTCAGGCCCACTCGGGGCGCCAGCGTGCTGCGCGGCGTCCCCTCAAGTCGTGCGTTCATCGCTCACAGCAGCGTGTTGATGTTGTTCTTGGGGTCTGAGTAGTCCACAAAGTCGGTCGGACCGGTCCCGTTGAGGAACTCCTCGACATTCGTGTATCCGTCGCCGTCCTCGTCCGTTGACCCGTCGGACGCATCATTGGGATCGAGCCCGTATCGGTCCTCCCATTCGTCGGACATGCCATCACCGTCGGTGTCTGTCGGCGCGGGCGCGCTCTTGAGTTCCGGCCAGCCGCCGACGTCGTTCTGCGAATCGATGATGCCGCTCGGCTTCGAGGGATCGGACACCTTCTTGTCCTGTTTGTACGTCGCGCCCTCATAGGTCGCATAGCCACCGCGCGTTTCCTCGATGATGCGCGCGTCTAGCGCATCGCGCTTGGGCAATGTCGCGCCTACATGCTCAAGCACGGAGAGGTACGCGTCCTCCGCGGTCTGCTGATTGATCGGCATCGAATCCCAAGGTTCATCGAGCCTGATCGTCGCGATGTACTCGCTACCGTGCTGAGGTTGCACGCCGCCGTTCCAGTTGTCGGCGCTGACCTCCGGGGAGCCATGGACGACATTGTCCGCGACGTGCCATTTGCCGAAGTCGTCGGCCTCATCACGGGATGACGGGCTGACGATGCGGCGCGACACGGCGCCCGGAATCGTCGCCGGTCCCGGCTTGTAGTAGTTGGCCACCATGTTGATGGTGGAGAAATCGAACCTGTCGTTGCCCTGCTGCTGCTTCTCGCCTCCGTACGCGCTGTTATAGCCCCAGTTGTAGATCACGTTGTTTCGGTAGTCGGTGTATCCACTGCCCGAGGCGAAGCGAGGGTTCCGGCTGGTGTGGTGCGCCAGCAGATTGTGGTGATGTGTGCTGTGGTTTGATCCCCAAATACCGCCGAATCCATGCCTGCCTTTGGTGTGGTTGGAGCGGTACATGCTCTCCGCGATCAGGCACCACTGGACCGTGATGTTCTCGCCGTGATAGACCGACATGGTCTCATCGACGCTCCAGCTCGCTGAGACATGGTCGATGATGATGTTCTTGTGGTACCGGCTCGATACAGCATCGGCATCGTCGCCCGATTCATCGCCAAACCTCACCCGCAGATACCGGATGATCACCTCGTCGGCATCGATCGAGAGATGGGATTTCCTAAGACAGATGCCATCTCCCGGCGCGGTCTGTCCGGCGATTGTGATATAGGGGTTGGCGATCCTCAGCCGGCTCTCAAGGATGATCGTGCCGGAGACGCGGAACACCACGATCCGCGGCCCCTCGGCGTCAACCGCCTCCCGCAGGCTACCAGGTCCCGAGTCGTCCAGGTTCGTGACGGCGATCACTCTCCCGCCTCTTCCTCCACGCGTCACCGACCCGTACCCTTCCGCGCCCGGAAAGGCAGGAACCGTCGGCGTCTCCGCCGCGAATGCCTTCAGAGAGAACGCAAGAGCGCCGACGCACAATAGCAGCAGGGCCCGACATACGAGTTCCAGTCTCGTTTGGGTCATCATCTCTTCCTTTGCGGTTTCACGGGTCGACAGCACGGACGGGCATCCAAGCGGGTTAAGGCGCAACCGTCACGATCACGCGTGCATAGCGCGTCAGCGGCGGCTCGCCCGTGTCCGTGACCTCGCAGACAACGTGGACGGTCTTCTCGGCGCCGGCGACTTCCGGCGCAGTGAACGACGCTTCCGGCCTGTCGGCGTCCTGAATCTCGACGGCCCCGTTGTGCGTCCCCGGCTCCCGGTGCTGCCACCATCGGTAGGTCAGTTCGTCACCGTCCGGGTCGGACGAGCCTCGCGCACTCAGGGACACAGTCTCTCCCGACTTCGCGACCAGGTCTCGGGCATGCTCCAGCTTGACGGTTGGGGGATGGTTCGCTTCTGCGAACGGGTTGACACACCAATCCGCGCGCGCCGCGAAGTCGTTCTGGAACGCCTCCGTCCAACGCCACATGGGCTTGAGATACGCGGTGAGTTCTGCGTCGTCCGCGATTCGCTCTCTGAGCCGCGAACGTCCCCAAGCGGAGTTCGTGTACCATCGTCCCTCTGGGTATTGGTAGTGTGGATCGAGAACCGGATCGAGCCACAGGTTTTCGCGTACGTGGACGTATCGTCCGCCCCAACCGCCGTAGTTGGGCGACTCCATGCTCCGCAGCCCGGTATCGATGCTGTGCATGAACGATGGCGAATCGCCCTCCGAACGGAACCGCCCGTCGTCATGCGCGCGATACGCGGCGCACAGCGGCCCGTGTCCGTCCAATATGTGGCGCTTCATCCAATCCGCAGAGAAGAACTCGCGTTGTTCCGGCGGGATGATCTTGTCCCAGTGGTAGGCGACGGCGAGGAACTGGTCGGAAACGATGGTCAGGATGTTGTATTCACCCCAGTTTCGGCGGATGTAGTCCTGATACGTGGGGTCCTGTTCCCAGATGAAGAACAAGCGGATCTTGTCCGCCACCTCCTTCATTCGGCTCGGGTGGTCTTCTTCGATCGTCTTCAGCGCGCGAGCAATGGTGTTCGTCCCGCCCCACGCCTGAATCCAAATCGGCCGATCATCCGACTCGTCCAGCAACGCGTCGACGATGCGCTGCGACCCCGGCGTGATCTCCTCCATTTCACCCTCGGCGGTGACGTTTCCGAGCAGCGTGCGCTCGCGCAGAAAGTCCGGCGAGGGATACCGACTGTCGTGCTGTACAAGATTGGGATAGACCTTCGCGTAGGCGTCCAGATACGGCTGAGCCCAGTCGTCTCCCGCCCACTTGTGTCCTTGCCAGTGGTACTGAGAACTGGACGTGACTATGCCCTCGATGTCGAATTCATTGGCGTATAGAAGGAAACGGACCATGGAACATTCGTCGTCGATCTCGCCATCGGTTGTCGCGATGACCCGCGGTCTCGCATAGGCTGGATGGACGCATGCGAACGCAGACAGCGCGACCAAGATGACTAGGTGTGTCACGAGTCCGCTGTGCAGCCTGGGTGGACTGACGCGTCGCACTACCGAGGCGGATGCGGGCGCATCGTCCATGGTCCGTATGCTCATTTCTTTCACTCCAGCGTGTGGGCCGTCCGCAATCGCTGACGCCGCGGCGGGAACGCGCAACTCTGGCGTCTGTCGCCTGATATCGGCCTCCGAGCGAACCGACCCGAACGCGACGGATGCGTACGTCGTAGCCAGCAGGCCAGCGAACAGGCCGATCTGGAACCGTCCACGCCGATTGGGTTGCATCGCTCTTCCTTCTCTGTCGGTTGGCGCCACACTTCGCCTGTGACCGAGACCTATGCCGTCCAATTGCTATTCCAGGACGTCATGGGCTCACCGTCACAATCACGCGGCGATACCGCGTGATCGGCGGAGACCCGTCGTCCGTGACAGCGAGGATGATGTGCATCGCGCCGACGCCAGGCGACATGACGCGGCTTGTGGGAACGGTGAAGGCCGCCTGCGGCCGATCGAAGTCCTCGATCTCAAGCGGCTGGCCGCTACGCGCGTTCGACATCGCGAAGGCGCCCGCCTCGCCGTAGTAGAACCATTCGTAGGACAGCTTGTCGCCGTCCGGGTCGATCGTGCCCTCCGCGTCCAATCTCACGACGTCCCCCTGCTTCGCCGCAAGTTCAGAGGGATGTGCGAGCTTCACAACCGGAGGGTGATTCGCTTCCTCGTACGACTTGGTCGTCCAGTCGATGCGCGCGGCGAAGTCGTTCTGGTACGCGGACCGCCAGCGCCAGATCGTTGCATGGTTGCTAGTGTGCCAGGCTCCATCGACGCCAAGGACTTCATCGACCGCGTTCGTCCAGAACGGACGGGTTTCAGGCTCCTGGAACCACTTCTGCGTTCGCGGCGTGTAGAACTCGTACCGACCGCCCCATCCACCCCAGTCGGGTCTATCGGGGGCATTCAGACCGTTGGTTGTGAGACCGAGGAAGCTCGGTGTGTCGCCCTCCATGAGGAACTTCGTGTGCGGGTGCTGTGCTCCGAGAGGGCCCTTCCCATGGCGGATGTTTCGGTCCAGCCAAGCGTTGTCCACGAGGCTGTAGTCCGCGCCGGTGAATCGGGCGTGGAAGCGGTCGCCGCTGATGCCGCTCCACGTCGCGTAGTGGTAGGCGCCTCCCGCGTGGATACCGGGGCTGGCGATGTAGAAGAGATCGGGGAACGTCTTGCGGATCCACGGGCCACTGTCGTCCTGATCGGAGATGGTGTAGACCCGCAGCTTGGCTACGAACTCCGCGAGCGCCTCGGGCGATCGGGTAGCGCGTACTTTCCAGAGCGCTTGGGCCAGCACGTTAGGGCCACCCCATACGGGAACCCAGAGTGGCCGAGGGTCGTCGCGGTCGGCTGCCGCGATGAGCAACTCGGAACCGGTTGAGTCGCAGCCTTCGCCCACCACGGTCATGCCATAGTCGGGCCTCCCTTCTGCGATAACGGAGCGGAGGTGTTCCACGGTTGGATAGCCAGGCTCGTGCAGAAGCAGATTGGCCTGCACCTGCCCGTAAGCCTCCACGATCTCCTTGATACGCCACGCCGCGGTTTTGGTCTTCTGGTGGGTCGAGGTAGTCGCGACCAATCCCTCAATGTCGAAGTGACTCGCGTACGTGAGGAGCCGCACAAGGGACTGCGCGTCGTCGGGTTCGTTCTCGATGTCGGTGAGGACGAGGACTCGACGTTTGGGTTCGATGGCGACCAGGTTGGGACTCGGCTGGCTGTTCATGTCTCTCCCATCGAATGGGGCGGGTGTTCTTGGCTATTCGGACTTGCAGCGGGTCATTCGCTCGGCGAAGTCGCGCGGAGCGTCAACGCCCCACCGGCTGACGGCCTTTGCTGGAACCTGAGGGGTGTCTGCCGCGAATGCGCTCGGAGTCAGGGCTATCGATCAAGCCACGCCGCATGCCGGTCCGCGACGCGTCGACCCCAACCACCGTACCACGAGTACCCGGTGCGTCGTTCACGCTCGATTTCGGCCAGGGAGTACTTGATGACCCCGTCGCGGCCGCTAAAGATGGGGCGGTTCGAGCCGATCTCGTAGAAGCGTGCCCACATCGGAGGCGCGTGCGGGTCGTTCACGACGATGCGGTCCTCATCCGTCCGTTCCAGCCGAATCCCGGCGAGGGCGGACGTCTCGAACCATGCCGCCCCTGCATTCACCGCGTCTATGATCTCCTCCGACGGGTCTTCCTGATCCATCAGGAACGTCAGAATCCCGGCGCTTTCCGCGCCGCTGAGAGATGGGTGTTCATACGACCGGGCGCCGCGTGGCTCCAGCGTCCCCGCGTCGTGTTGGGCGCACCAGACCGTCTTCCGGCCGTCCACGACGACCTGCGCGTTCAGGATGCAGGACAGCCCGCGTTCCCACGCCTCGTGCGCCTTCCGCAGACGAGCCTGCCCGATGAAGGCGTACGCCTCATCCTCGATGACCGTCTGCAGTAGGCCCATTACGCCGATCATCGCGCCGTCGTTGAAAGTGATGTGGTCCGAGTAACCGTCTCGCAGCGGGTACCTCTGCGGGAATCCGCCGTTGGGGTACTGCGCGCTGAGGATGTAGTCGAGCCCTCTGAAGAAGGCGGCTGCGTACGTCTCGTCCTCGGTCGCCCAGTACATGTGCGCGATGAAGGGGAGTTGCCCGTAGGTCGCGCCGTTGTCGAACGTCGCGCTCAGTTCCGCCGGATCGCCGTCGTACGGCTTGGAGACCATCTCTACGTTTTTGGGGAAGCCGCCGTGACTGCTCTGGTAGGTCAGGATGGCGCCCGCGATGCGGCGTCCCTCGTCCGACGCGAACCACTCCGTCGGCTTCTCGTCATAGTCTCGCCAGCGATACCTTTGCGCTTCGGAGGACGGGGCGAACAGAAACGCGGTGACCAGCAACGAACCGACGAATGCGATTCTCGTATTGATGACACGATCCCCCTGTACCCTCGGAAATGGACGATGTGAGTGGAGCGATTCGGAAATCGCTGCCGACGGAACGCTATCACATCGCCTTGGAGGACTTGTAAACGCTCGGGCAAGGGCTCGTTAAGAGATCGTGGCGTCTTCGGCGTAGAGACACGCTCTGTCGCCCGCACTGCCCTCCCAAGATCGGTGTTCGGGTATCGGCGCCACGGACTACCACACGCGGTCGTGACCGTGCCGGGGAGTGTGACGCGGCGGGGCCCGTCGGCGCGGCCCATCGCGTAGCTAGGTTGCCACGCGCTTCGACGGCCGGATGTCGGCCGGGAGCCCTTCGGTCATGATCGCGGCGACATCCGCTTCGCCCAACCGCACGTCGAAGAGGCCGATCTCACTCAGGAGGCCGATGCGCCCGCCATTGCCATAGCGGTATCTTCTAGTCGCCTACCGCCGCGTGCCGGCCGGTTTCAGCGCTTCTCAACACCGCTTCCATCATCTGCTGCACGATCAGTCCGTGACGCAGCGGAGCGGCGCACGTCACGCCATCCAGCACGCAGTCGATGAAGTGGTCGGCGACATTCTCCATGCCGGTTTTCTCGGAAGGGACTTCCGGGGTCTCTACCTGGGGATCGCCTTCCATGCGGTGTATCGAGAGGGGGCGCATCGACGCGCCCGCCTCCGTTCCGAACAGTTCGACGTTCACCGTTTGCTCGAAATGCGATGCCCAGAAGCTCTCAACATGTATGCCCGCTCCGTTCTCAAACGTGACCAGGCCGCTGGCGTAGTCGTCTACCTCGAATTGCCGAGCGATCTCGTCTCCCGCCGGCTTGTTGAAGCCGCGGCCATGCGGCCCGAACTTCGCACCACCGACCGCCAACGCTTTAACAGGCTTGGGCGTTCCCATGAGCCACCACGCCGCGTCGAGGACATGAACACCCATGTCCCGGAACGCGCCGCCGCCCTTGCGGATAAACCCGAGACGTAGCTGATCGCCACGCCAGACAGGGATACCGTTTCGTCGGACGCTTCGGGCGCGCGCGTAGTAGATATCGCCGAAGAATCCGTCGGCCGCCAGATTGCCGAGGTATTGGCACTGCTCGCTGAAGCGGTTTGACAGCGACATCATGTTCACGACGCCCGCCGCTTCCGCTTCCTCGACCAGTTGAAGCGCAGCCTCCACCGAATCGGCGAGGGGCTTTGTAACGAGGACGTGTTTGCCGTTGCGCACCGCCTCACGCGCGATGGGGACATGCCATTGGTTCGGCGTCCCGACGAACACGGCGTTCGCGCGCGGATCGCGGCACGCTTCGCGGTAATCCGTGTAGAGCGTCTGATCTCCCGGCAGTTCGGCGGCGAAATCCTCCATTCGGGCGCGTTCGAGGTCGCATAGCGCAACCACCTCGCCGCGCGGGTTCTTTGCTATCGCCCGTCCGTTCGGGCGACCGATGCCCATCCCCGCAATGACCGCGCGCACCTTATCCACGTGACACGCGCGCCGTCATGCCGTTCGAAAGGCCCACTGCGCTCATTCTCCTGGCCTCCTTCCCGCCTGGGTTCCTGAGGCGACTCCTACCCAAGGCGGCATCCCTTTTCGCGTAGCGCCTCGCGGACGCTTTCGGCAACGGGGGTCCCGCCCGTGATGGACGCGACGCGCGTCTCCTCGTTCGCCAGGATCGCCTGCGCGGAGCGGGCCACAGCCTCGGCGTCCGCGCGGGGTACGACCACCACGCCGTTGGCGTCCGCCACGATCACATCGCCGGGCAGGACGGGGACGCCACCGCAGGCTATGGGCGTGTTCACCTCGCCGGGGCCGTCCTTGTAGGCGCCTTGCGGGGCGTCATCGCCCGTCGCGAAAACGGGCACGCCCACGTCGATGACCCCCGCGCGATCGCGAATAACGCCGTCGGTCACCATGCCACCGATGCCCAACTCGCGCGCGGCCATCGACACGAGGTCGCCCCATACGGCGGTCACGAGATGTCGGCGGGTCTCGATCACGATGACATCGCCCGGCTCCGCCACGTCCAGCGCGGCGTACACCATCAGGTTGTCGCCCGCTCGCGCGCGCACCGTGACCGCCGGGCCGACGACCCGCATCCCTTCGCCGACCGGCTTGATGTCGCCGTCCATGCCCAGGAATCGGTGCATCGCGTCCGACACCTGCGTGGACTCCACGCCATCGAACAGCGCCAGGACGTCCCGCGACGGTCGCTCGATTTCTCGGACTACCCGAAAACCGACGTCGGATTCATGCGCCATGTCTCGGCCCAATCGCTCTCGGCGTCTGCGGCTACCTGTCGACGCCGTGCTCGAGGTCGATTACCAGCGGACCCAGGTCGGTCCACAGAGCGTCGGGGATATCTTCGGACCCCGCGCGTAGGTTCGAGACGGCCTCGTCGGGCGTGCGCGCTCCGGGGATCGTGGTCGCCACGCGCGGGTCGCGCGAGCACCACTGTAGAGCCACCGCCGCCATCGACACGCCGTGACCGTGGCACACGTCTTGAATCTCCGTCACGCGGTCCAGGCACCGCTGACTGAAACTGCGCGCGAGGTAGTCAATGCCCGGCATTGGGCCGGTGGCCAGAAGCCCCCGCTCCAGGGGCGTCGCCACCACGATGCCGACGTTGTGCTTCTCCGCTGCGGGGAGGATGCGTTCGAGCGCAAACTGGCTCAGCAGGCTCCACGCGTCGGGAACTACCGCGGCGTCGAACTCGCCCATTTCGATGTAGTCGGCGTTTGTCACCGGGTCGTTCATCGCGCTGCCGACGTGGCCGACGACGCCTTCGCCCTGTAGCTTCCGCAACGCGCCTAACGCTCCGCGCTTGCCCATAACGTCCTCGACCGGGGCGCCCATCGCATCGTGGATGTAGACGATCTCGAAGCGCTCCATGCCCAGCAGCCGCTGGCTCTCCTCGACGCTGCGCAGGATGGCGTCGTAGGAGTAGTTCTGCCCTTCGGAAAGTCGCCCCACCTTCGTCGTGACGATGACGTCATCGCGGAGCGCGGGTCGCTCCTTGAGCGCCTTGCCGATAATCGTCTCGCTGATGCGGCGGCCGTAGAGCGCGGCCGTGTCGATGAGCGTGCAGCCCTCGTCCATGGCGGCGACCACCGTCGCGACGCCGAGGTCCTCGTTCATCTGGCCCGGCTTGCCGGAGTATTCGTCCACGGCGCGGCTTGGGTCGGGCACGCCAATGAACGCGGCGCCCAATCCCACGATAGGCACGCTAAGACCTGTTCGGCCGAGCGTCGTGTGACGCATGGTTGGCTCCAGTGCGTTTCGGAAGACCTGCCCCGGCTTGGGAGTCAAGGACGACGCCCGGTCACGCGGACGCTCTTCGCCCCCGCACGACGGATCGCGCCACGGCCCATGGATAGTCCGGGTCGTCCGCGTTCGCGTCGCGGTAGGTGGGTATCCATGTCCAGCGGTCCGCCTGGGACGTGTTCGGGTGACTCGCGTGTAAGGTGAGGTCGCTGAAGAACACTGCGCCCCCGGCCTCCAGTTCAGCCGTCACCGCGCGAGACTCATCGACTGAGCCGCGTTGCAGGCGATGCCCAAAGCCGAAGCCATCGCCGTCGTTTCCGTCGTGGACGGCCTCCGCGCGATGCGAGCCGGGGAGCACCTTCAGGCAGCCGTTCTCCCGTGTGGCGTCGTCGAGCGCGACCCATACGGACGCCTTGTTGTCGCCGCGCCAGTACATCCAGTCCTGATGCCACGGGCTGTCGAACACCGTGTCGGCGTCCTTGAAGACGGCCTTGTCGCTGAGGAACTCGACGTCCGGCCAGAGCGTGGCGGCGAGCACGTCGACAAGCCGATCGTCCGCGACCGCGTGTCGGAACACGTCGCTGCCCGCGGCTAGACCGACATATACGCCTGTCTTCAGCGCTTCCTTTGGGTCACGACCTTCCTCGCGCGCCTTGACGCGCACGGCGTCGACGACGCGTCGCGCTTCGTCCTTGAGGGCGGCGACTTCATCGCGTTGGAACAGGTTCGGCACTATGACGTATCCGTCACGGTCGAACGCTGCGTGCAACTCCCCGGCGTTACGGTCCACTGGCGGCCTCCTCGCTCCTGATCCGGTACAGGAAGAAGTCCTCGGTGTTCACCGTCGCGCCCGTGAACCGCGTGAGTTCTTCCACTCCGTGCCGCGTCCGGCTTTCCTCCGGCCAGACGACGTTGCGGATGACCAGCGTATCGTCCGCCAACTCTCGCGCGGCCGCAACGACCTGATCGTCGGACGCGACCGCCTTGCGCGCCTGATCCCAGACGATGAAGGAGTCGAAGCGCGCCCCGTTCGTGTAGTAGAAGCGGTCTTTGCGCAGGTATCCCAGCACCGCGCTGGCCGCTGGGTCGTATTGACCGATGATGACATGGTCCGCGAATCCGTTCTCGCGGATGTAGTCGGCGAGGTTCCTCGCGTGGGAGAAGACATACTCCCGCTCCATGCGGACGGCCGTGACGCCACCCCACGCCTGCACGGCCAGGATCCCCGTCAGCGCGATGCTCCCCACGCGCCACAGCCACCGGTCGGCGAACGGCCAGTACGCCCGACTCGACGTCCACGCGGAGCGCCCGACCCACAGCGCGGCAATCAGCGTCAGGTACAGGAAGCCGTGGTGCCGCATGCTCCCGAAGTATTTGACGTAGAAGAACGTGAGCAGCCCGACCGTCGCCACGCCAAACGCGGCAAACGCGGCGGGGCGCGTCAGGAGCGTCATCGCGAACAGCGCGACCAGGCCCACGGCGACGCCAAACCGGTGGCGGTTGTAGAACTCTCCGGCGAACCAGTCGTTCCGCCCGAGGCGATGACTGCCCCAGAACGCGCGCTTCGACTCCGGGACAGGGAGGTATGCGTGCGTCACGAGCTTGGTAGCGTTTTCCGCCTCCCCACGGACGTACGCCGTCTTCCATCCCTCAGCGAAGCCCGTGTCCGCCGGTGGATTCAGTTGCCACGCCGACGTGCCGATGCCGGCCACGACCACAAGCAGCGACACCCAGACGCGCGCGCGACGCAGAGGCGCCGTGTCCGTGTCGGTCAGCGAATTCAGCAGGTGGTCGAGAAAGAGCGCCCCCAGCAGCGCGATGGTCACGATGAGGGCATGCACGCTCGTATGGGCCAACAGCGCCAGAGCGATCGCCGGCCTTAAGGGCCGCTCGGCTCGTTCGCGATACGCCACGGCGAAGAGGCAGAGCAACAGCATGCCCACGCCGTAGTTCCGGCAGAGGATGGAGTATTCGTAGAGCGTGAAGTACCCGAAGGCGAACAGGACCTTCTGGAGGCGGGTGAACGGCGACTTCGCGCAGAACACGTACACGGCCGCCGCCGCGATCAGCAGGTGGAACGCCTGCATGATGGTCGGATTCCACGTGAGTCGCGTCAGCGGCATCAGACCGAGATGCCAGAGACCCGGATGGCCCTCGTATTTCAGATGGCGAAACAGGTCGATCGGGCCGGTGCTGTCGCGCGCGAGGAGCCACGCCTGTATCTCGTCGCGCCACATCTCATGGCGCCACGCCGTGACGGCCCCGATCACGAGGAATACCGCCATCACAGCGATCGAGAAAGCGGCATCAGGCACGAGGTCGCGAACACGGCGCACGGCGACGCGAACCGCACCGATGATGGCCGTGATCCGCACGGTCGTGGGCACTCTGTCGTTAGTGAGGAGGCGTCCGGCGTCGCCACGGACCCCGTCTCCACCTTGCACCTTGTACACGTCCGTGGCTTCCTCGGGAGCGCCCAACGCAGGAGTGGGCGGGAGAAGCTAGCTCTATCGTTGGCCCTCGCCATTCGAGCGAGAGAACCAGCCGGGGAGATGGGCTCCCTTCCTCCGTTCGCTGTCATCAAGACCGGACGGAGTCGTGGAGCAACCCAGGCAGCGTCGAGGTGTCCGCTACACAAGGCTGGCCTCGACGGCAAACCTCGCGTCGAGATCATACGATCCGTCAGAGATCATGAGAAGCGTCTGCGATGGCGTCCCGACCACGTCTCGCCCGTGGCAAGCCGCTGACGATGTTCCGGGGAACCGTGGGCGCCTGCGTGAATGGTCTGTCGCCCGCCAAGAGTTGGTAGACTGGCACACGCGTCGCGGCATTCCGAACGCTTCTGGGAATCCACTTGGACACCGGCACAGACGGGGCGAGCATGGAAGCAAACGACATACATCGGCACTTCGTGGAACTCGGGACCTGGGTGGACTGGTCGAACACGACCGACGGCTTCCACTTCGGCGACCCTGATACGGAGGTCACCAAGATCGCGGTGGCGTGGAAGCCGTACTTCTCGTCCTTGAGGCAGGCGGCGGAACTCGGCTGTGACTTCTTCCTGAGCCACGAGTCGATCTTCCGCAACGGTGGCAACGGTGACGAGACGTCCGCCGCGCACGCGCTGGAAGGCGAGAAGCTGGCATGGCTGCGGCAGACCGGCATGGTCGTCTATCGCTGTCACGATGTTTGGGACGTGATCCCCGAGATCGGCGTGATCGACAGTTGGGCGTACGGTCTCGGATTCGAGGGACCGCCGGTCAAGCGCGATGGGTACTACCGGCTTGAGGATGTCTCTGGGCAGACCTTCGGTGGGCTGTGCCGCGATGTCGCGGCAAGGATGCGGTCCGTGGGTCAGGAGGGAGTGTTGGCCGTCGGCGACGCGGAACGTCCGGTAAGCCGACTGGGGCTCGGGACAGGCGCCATCACCAAGCTCGCCGACATGGTCGCTCTGGGAGCCGATGTCTGTGTCATCTGCGACGACTACTTCCGCTACGTGCGAGACGGCGCGCTGTTCCAGGATCTAGACGTTCCCTACATCGTCGTCAACCACGGCGCCAAGGAAGAATGGGGAATCGAGAACCTCTACAGACACATCAGGACAGCGTTCGATGACATCCCTGCGCACTTCATCGCGCAGGGGTGCCCCTATCGCATCGTGACGGGAGAAGGCGAGTAGACCGCACGCGCTTCGCGGGTGCAGAGGCGGGGAGGGCGATTAGCGTCGGCGTCAGTTGATGCCGCAGGGTACGCGCGCTGATCGCAGAAAACGGGATTCCGAGGCGGACCCACCGTCAGCCCCGATCGGGTGCGTGGCCGCGTGCTATCCTGTCTCCCGGTCCCGACTTGCAGGCGCTAGGGCAGTCCGGGACCGTCTTTGCGCGTCTCCGAGCGCGCGGCCTGAATCGGACACTCGAAGCACCGACGAGGCTCGCAGAAACCGTCGTAAAGTTCGAGCATGCCCTGTTGGATTTTCGCCTTCTGTTTCGCGTCGGCTTTCTTGGGCAGCCGGAGCGCCTGCGCGGCGACCCACCGGGTCTTGTGGTTGGACTGTAGAGGCGGGTGGCCGTGGTATAGGTCGATCGCGCGACGACGGGTGACGTCGCCGTCCTCCCCATCTCCGGCCGCCACGAGCATCGGAAGGACTACGTTGACCCATATGTCCCGCGCCCGCGTCTCCCCGACGAGGTGTCGCGCCTTAGTTGCCGCCGGTGTTCCCACGTCCAGATGGCCTGCCCAGTAGGCGTTGGGTCTCGCCTGAACCGCTCGCCAACGAGGTCGCCAGTCTCCGCCAGGGCTGCCCTGCCGGGCAAGGTCTGCGAGTCGGGCCACGAACTGCCCTTCATACTCCTGAACGAGTCGCGCCAGCGCCACGACGCGACGAACCGGCGTGTTCCCGTGCCTGGATCTCGAGAATCGCCATTGCTCGCGCAAGAGCGTCGGCGACCCGGCGCCAAGCGTCCGCCACCGTCCCTGTAGTTCCTCCGTATAGGCGTCGTTGGCGGGGGCCGCAAGGAACCCAGCAGACCCTAGAAGCAACGCGTCCGCCTCCTCTGGATCGAGTCCACGTTGGCGCTCCAGAGGCACGAGTTCCACCAACTGCGCGAAGGGCTCGCGGTTGTTGGCGTAGCCGAGCGCGTCGGCGAGCATACGGTACGCGGCTTCATCGTCGCCGAAGAGTCGCCGTTGCTCCGCGGCCGCCTCGGCCTTGCGGAGGAATCGCACGTCCGCGAGTTCGTCGACGACCTGGAACCTCAGATCCACCGCAGGGTCGTCGGCGGGAAGAGGGCACTCCCACCGCTTGGGAGTCGACGCCAGGCAGTCCGCGAGATCCCCCACCGACGTCCGCAGATGCGTTCGCAACTCGACCACGGGCACGCGACCCTGAGCCGATGTACGCACGTAGAAGCCACGCTGCGAGTGGTTCAGCACGACATGTAGGATGACGCGATCGTACCGCGGGTCGGTGTGGTGCCGGTGTGCGTACCAGTCCGACGTCTGGAAGTGGAACTCCACAGCTCCGCGGCGTGGCGTGCCGTCTTCCTCTAGCGTTGCTCCAAGGAAATCGGGTCCGTCACCGGAGTTCGCCGTGCCGGCATCCAGAATGCGGACGCGTCTGCCGTCGAGCGTTCGAAACGGCTGGCGCAGCAGGTCCGGGCGTTCCCAGACGCGGCATAGCCACTCCTCTGGGAAGGCCGGTAGGAAACGGGGCGATGGACACACTGCCGCCTCCTCCATCCGCCGTCATGAGAACAAGGCGTGTGGCGCCGCGGTCGCGGCTAGACGGTGAGGAGTCCGTCGTGCAGGTCGCGTATCAGCGCGGCGAGCCCGGACGCGATCTCGTCAAGCAACCGTCCACCGCGGTCGGCCGACGCGTCCTCGGGGTCACCCAGACCTCCGTGATGCGACCGCTGGTCGATGCGGGCATATTGGATCACGTTCCCGCGGTGCTTGGAAGGGGGAACCAGGCCGTCTCTCGCACGCTTGTCGGCCACAACTCGCTCAGGATGCAGTCGCATCATGAGGGATGTTTCCAAATCGCCCGCGTGTCCGGGGAATTCTCCCGTCCCCTCCCCGCGATCGGACGAATCGATAACCGACCAGTAAGAACACGCGACCACCCCCAGCCCTGAACGCCTGGCGCGCATCTCGCGCAACACCATGTTCAACGGCGCGTCGTTGCCGTATTGGCCGTTCAGAAGGAGGATCCGCGTGAAGCCAGCGTCCGCGACGCTGTCAACCAGCCCGGTGACTACCAGCTGGTAGGTCTCCGGGGAGATGCTCAGGGCGCCCTTGTACGGCGTGTGCAGAGAGGAGTTGGACAGCCACTGCGTCGGCAGGGCGAGCACGTGGTCGGGGATGCGCGAGATCAACTCAGCGACCAGGGCGTCGAGGATGAGCGCGTCCGTGCCGAACGGCAAATGCAGGCTGTGCTGCTCGAACCCGGCGAGCGGGACGACGACAACACGCTCACGCGGTACCTGCTGCAGTTCTGACCATGTTAGGTCGGACAGGTACATGCCGTGCGGCGTCCAGATGTGACTTAGAAGGCGGTGGTGGGGCGTGCTGGAGTTGAACCAGCGACGTCTACCGTGTGAAGATAGCGCTCTACCACTGAGCTAACGCCCCATAGCGATCCATAGGTGGTGGTGGGGCCACCAGGATTCGAACCTGGGACCTGCCGGTTATGAGCCGGTGGCTCTAACCACTGAGCTATGGCCCCATCAGCGTTGTTAAGTCTAGACCGGCGACGCCGACGGGTCAATGCCATCCATGCGCTCGGGCCGTTCTACGACTGGCTTGCCGTCCATCCGCGTCGACAGCATCGTAGCGTCCGTGGTCGACGTGCGATAGACCCCCTGGGTACAGCGTTCGCGGCTCGCGTGCGCCGCCGGTGCCGGCCCGATTGTACATGACCCGGTGCAGCCCGGTTGCCTCCAATGATCCGGGACGCGCGAGTGGCAGGCGACTCATGGACACGCAGCGACCCGACGCGTGGGCTTGACGACGCTTCCGCCGCGCCCCAGTAGCGACCAAGGCAAGCCGCGCCACGACTCGGTTTTGGCGAGGGTTGGTGCTACAATACACGCGCGAGGGACACCCGATGGACCAGATGGCGCCGGACGACAACGACCGGGACGAGGAGGAAGCGGCGCACCCTGTCGTCGTAATCCAGAACCCCGACCAGTTGAATCAGCGAGACGATGACGCCATCGTCGGCATGCTGACGGGTCAGGCGATAGAGGAGTACGTCTACTCGTTCCGTCAGGGCGGCCGCCTCGTGCAGGGCCTCACGCTCGCCGGGATAAACGAGGCCGCGAACCGACGCGGCGGCATCCAGGTGGACGAGGTGCAGTTCGAGGAACGCGAGACGTCGTGGATCGCCACGGTCAAGGCCGTGGATACCTACACCGGGAACTCCCGGTTCGGCGCGTACGAGCAGTCGAAGAAGTCCGGCGGCCGCGAGGATCCGCACGCGTTCACGAAGGCCGTGCACAAGGCGCAGCGCAACGCCATCAAGCAACTGCTTCCGACGCCGATCATCAAGGAAGTCATCAACTACTACCTGCAAGCGCAGGCGCGACCGGCGGCCGTCACGGCCGAAGAGCCGCCGATTCGCGACGAGGCCCCCGCCGACACGATCACGAATCACCAGAAGGCGGCGTTCGCAATCGCGCAACGGATGCGAGACGCACTGCAGCGGCATCAGATCAGCCAGCAGGACTTCTGGAACTACGTGCGGCGGAGATTCAACGTACAGTCGCGCAACGAGATGCGCGAGGAGCAGTGGGCGGTGCTGGCGGCGGAACTCAACGCCGCGACGACGTCGAAGGAACAGTTCGGGGAACTCGTCGCGAAGGTGGCGCAGGTTCTCCAGGCGGAGCGCGACACGAGCGGGCCTTTGGTTCGCGATGAACCCGACGCGCCCGACGCCTCGCCCGACCCGGATGACGACGACGATGAAGGCACCGTAATCGACGCCGAGTTGGACGAGAACAAGAGCGAACTCGTCGGCTCGGACACGTCACGACGTGAGAAGCGACACGGAGAGCAGGCGCCCGACACACGCGGCGCCCGGCGCCAGTAACACGCGGAGAGTACGATATGGGACGTAGCAAGAGCGGTCAGGCGATCCGTCGAACGAAGATCCGACAGCGTCAGCGCCGTCGCCTGAAGCGCCAGAAGGCAGCCGCCGCGGCCAAGTAGCCGCCGCCGTAGCCGACGAGAGTGTGACGCAGTGGGCGGGTCAAGTTCTTGGGCCGTCCGAACACACTAGCACATGTATGAGACTGACCGGGCCAGAGCCGCGCAACGGTTCGTTGGTGGCTGTGCGTTGGAGTCTGCCTGCCCGAGAATCTCGCGTCCCGCCCCTTGGCGGCCGTCTCACTCGGCCCTGCGCGCGCTGAACTCGCGCAACCCTCCGGCGCTGATGAGTATTCCCGTCGCCTGGCCCGCGTCAGTCCTGACGAAGGTCAGCGTCAGCGGCATGCCTTCCTGATGGAATTCCGTGGCGGAGGACGCTCGCAGGAGCGCCTTCCCCAGATTCGTCTCGGAAAAGAGGCGCTCTCCATCTCGCGATACGGTGAGCGTGCTGCCGGCAACGCTCAGAACGACCTCGGGCGCGCTCAGTTCGTAGACGCCGACGTACGCGTCGAGGATCTCCACGGGCACCGTCGCCTCGACGAACTCCTCCTCAGGCCCCATCTGATCGCCAAGGTACATCCGCGCAATCCGGTGGGCCAGGTCGCCTGCGGTGGGCAGCGCTGCAGGAGGGCGCATCCCCACATTCGACAGCACCACCACGCTGAAGCGCTGGTCGGGGAACCGAGCCACGTAGCTATTGAACCCCGTCACATCTCCCCCATGCCCCACTTCGCGTAGTCCGCGGTAGTCGTTGAGCATCCAACCCATGCCGTAGCCGCCTTCCCGCCCATGGCCCAGCTTTACCGGCGTGGTTGCCATATCGAGCGTAGCGGCCTGGACAAGCCGATCCGTGTAGAGCGCCTGATCCCAGCGGTACATGTCCTCCACGGTGGAGTAGAGAGCGCCCGCAGCATGGGGACCGGACATGTCGGTGTAGTCGGCGTTCACGAACCCGTCGGCGGATGCGGCGTACCCGGACGCGCGGTGTCTGAGGATTGGGGCGTGGTGGTCGTAGCCCGAACTGAGCATGCCCAGCGGTTGGAAGATGCGCTCCTGGATGTAGGCCTCGTACGACTGTCCTGAGACCGCCGCCACGACATCGCCCAGCAGGTTGTAGCCGAAGTTGCTGTAGCTGATGCGTTCGCCGGGCTCGAAGAGCAGCCCCTCCTCCGCGCTCTCGGAGAGGCCTGACGTGTGCGTCAGCAGATGGCGCAGCGTCGTGTCGTCGGCGCCGGGGAAGTCCGGCAGATGCTTGCCGACCGGGTCTTCTATGTCGAGCAGGCCCTGTTCGTGCAGCATCAGGATCGCGGTAGACGTGAAGCTCTTCGTGACGGACCCGAGACGGAACTTCGTGTGCGGGGTGTTCGGCACGTCGTGTTCCAGGTTCGCCAGCCCGTAGCCCGCCTGGTGCAGCGCTTCGCCATCCCGGATCACGATGACGCTGGCTCCCGGGGAATCGCCGTGAGCGGCAGGAGCGAAGAGGGCGTCGATCTCGGCAGACTTGTCCGGCTGTGCGGCCAGACCCGAGTGTGTGGCGGTCATCGTGGCGATGCACAGCAACGCGAATCGCAGGCGGCTATGGGGTCGTCTAATGGCGAGTGTGCGCATCGTGTCCTCTCAGCTATCGAACGTCCGCGGAGGCACCACGTCGTAGGTCTGGCTAGGGCCACGCTGCCCCACTGCGGGGTGTAGCCGGACATCTGGCACACCCCTCCGCGCCTCTGAAGTGGTGGCGTCGTGATGCGCGCTGCCTGCACAACGCCTGGCGCACAATCCGCCTCGGCGACGAACGCCTGGCGGCAGAACGGCCGGCGCCGGCCCCGAGTGTGCCACAGGTTGCGCTATTGGCAAGCCGTCTCGTGGCTTCGCGTGTGGCCATGAGCAGTGGGTAGGTCGGAGTCGCGGGCCCCACACGCCTTCGGCATGCGGACGGGTGGACGTCTTCCCTTACTGGGGAAGATGGAGATGGGGTTCCCGCGTCACCTCACGCCTTCTGCCTTGGAGCCTCGCCCCCTCAGCCGGTGGGGTTGGCTAGGGAGGAAGCCGCAACTGGCGTGGTCGGGTTGCGGACGCGTGACGGGGTCGCTAATGTCGTGGTTGAGGCATCAGGCACCCCGAGCCGCGCCTCCCGGCCGGCATCACTACCGTTGAGAGGATCTCTACTAATGGCGAGAGCGACGTACATCTGGGCGTTCGTAGTTTGCCTCGGCGTTGGCGTCGCGGGACACGCGGTAACGCCGTTCGACTTCGATGCGTGGGAAGATGGAGAGAACCTGCTCGTCGGTGGTGACTTCGAAGACGTGACGATGGCCGGAACCGTGCTCAACGGCCCCGACGGTAGCGAGGCCTGGAACCTTGAGGACGGCACGTGCTGTGATCGCGGCGCGGACTACGCGTGGGAACTCGACGACAGCGAATCCCATACCGGCGACCAGTCTATGAAGATCATCGGGAATACCGCCAGTGGCACGGATTGGCACGCGAAGGTCCGACACGACAGCGCGTCGATGAAGGGCGGGGAGGACTACACCGTCGCCTTCTGGGCGAAGGCAACCAAAGCTCGTCCCGTTTCACTCAGCATACAACTGCAGCACGATCCGTGGACCTCGTTCCAGGGCGGCGACTGGACGCTGATTGAGGAATGGGCGGAGTACACGAGGACGTTCCTCGCTCCTGTAGACAACGATCGCGATATGTGGGTTGGGCTGTCGCTGGCCGACTCTGATGTCGATTTCTGGCTCGATGATTTCCGATTCTGGCAGGGCGAACTCAAGGACGAGATCGGCGCAGATCCCGCTACCCGATCGGTGGATGCCCACGGCAAGCTCTCCCTACGATGGGCCGGGATGAAGCGCTGACATCGCGATCGCGGTTCACTTGACGAGCAGCATGCGCCCCGAGTCCGAGAGCCCCGGCGCCGTGATGCGATACGTGTAGACTCCGCTCGCGACGGGCTCGCCACCGTCGTCCCGGCCGTCCCACCGCGCGGCGCGCTCCCGCGTGCGATGGACGCCCGCGTCTATGCGGCCGAGTTCCAAGCGGCGCACGGTTGACCCCGAAGCGTCGTAGATGGCGATATGCACCGGGCCGGGGGCCGGCAAGTCGAACGGTATCCACGTCTCGGGGTTGAACGGGTTCGGATAGTTCGGCAGCAGTTGGCTGCGCTTCACGTCGCCCCATGCCATGAGCGCCTTGTTGCGCGGCGTGACCGCATGAGACGGGATGTTCAGGTACTCCTCGGTGCGATAGAGCGCGAGGCCATCATTGGGGCCTTTGGTGAACAGGTAGTCGCCGCCGGCGGTGAAGCGAATGTCGGGCGGCCCTACGCGCGTGGCCAGGAGGCTGCCCGAAGTCACGGAGTAGAACCGAACCAGCGGCTCGCCCGTCGTCGCGTCTTTGTCGCGCACTGCCACGTATCTCCCCGACGGGTCGAGCCGGATCGGCCCGTATGTGCCGCCCTGCAAATGGGCCCGCGGTAGAGGAATGACGCTCAACGGCGCGCCGGCTCCGACTTGCCGCACCTCGTACTGCCCACGATGTCGCACGATGTGGATGATGCCGCTCGGTGTCGCTGCGAACGGCCCTCCGTCCGGGATGGTCATCATCAGCGCTTTCTCGGCGATATCCCACACCTGTAGCGTCTCGGGGGGCTCCGTTCGGACCACGAGGCGGCGTCCGCTGGGCGTGAAGGCGAGGCCCTGCGGACGCCCGGTCGGTAGGGTGGCGAGCCGCTGGCCGTTGGTCGCGCTCCATATCGTCATGCGGTGATCCCAGATGGCGAGATACCTGCCGCTGCGCGAGATCGCCAGCCGCCAGCCCCTCTGCCACCCGATCGTAGACAGATGCTGCCCGGTCGAGGTTCGATACACCCGCACTTCGTACAGGAGTTGTAGTGCGGTCACCGTTCCATCGTCGGTGGCGGCCACGGCGTCGATGTCCGCCGGGAACTCCTGCGTCTGGAACACGTCGCCCAGGGTGTCGTCCCAACGGCGCGTAGCGCGCCCAAACGTCACCACCCGGCCGCGGCCCGGCACATACACTGCCGACGCCGCGTTTCTGCTTCCGACTCCCCACGCGTGATCGACGAGGCGCTCGAGCCGCACTCCCTCGACCGACCATATGGCGATGCGGTCTTCGATCATGGTCGCGACACGTCCCCGCGACACGTCGAAGGTGAGAGACAACGGCAGGAGAGCTTCGTGGGGTTCGACGGGCGGCGCGAGGCGCATCCGAGCGGTCGATATGGTCCCGTCGTCCGTGTTCAGGCGGTGTAGGGAGTCGTACCCTGTGAGCCACAGGCCACCGCCGGCATCGTAGGCTTGGGCCCACATGGAGCCCAATGTCGGGGCGGCCTGCACGGTCGTCGGTTCGGGGTCGTCGAATCGCCATACCAGATTCTCCCCGTGCGACGTGAACGCGGCGAATTCCGTGCCGTCATGCCGGACGGCAATGTCGCGCACCCACGTTCTGCCGATCTGATAGTGTCGTATGAGCTCGCCGCTGAAGCTGTCCCAGAAGCCGACGGTCCTGCGGTGGGAGACGACGAGCAGGCCGATCCCGTCGGGATGGAACGCCAGATACCCTACTCTCAGGGCAGACGCCGTGGTCGTTCCATTCTGCGTGTGGACTTGGAGAAGACCGGGCTCCGGATCCCCCGTCAGCGTGGCCGTTGCCGCCTGCGCGTCGCGGTCCCACACGTATACGATGTCGCCCTCCGAGTACGCGAGGCGACGCCAATCGGGAGAGAACGCGTGGGCGAACCGTCCTACGGCGATCTCCTCCTTCAGCGTCCCGGTGGCCGCGTCGTAGATCCGAGCCGGACGGGCGGGGTAGAAGACGGCAATCTCGGACCCGTCCGGGGAGTATTCGATCTCAGTCCCACCAAGACCAAACCGCGCGACCGGCTCGAACGTCTCGGCGTCCAACAACTCGATCCAGTCCGTGGTCAGCGTCGCCAGCACCCTCCCGTCGGGAGAGTAGGCGATGTCCTCCAACCACGGCTTGCCGACCTCCAAGATAGGGGTGGGAACATACTCAGCCGAGGCTGTGAATCCAGGCGCAAGGAGGCGCGCCAACAGCGCGAGAAGCAGACTTCCGCGTACGTGCGCGCGCATGGAGGCTCCCTATCCGCGCGATGGGGCGCGAACCGACAGAATCACCTATGGTAGGAAAGTAGGGTGGTAGGGAGAGGCGCGCAAGGCACGACAGCCCATGCAGGCGCTAACGCGAGTCGACGGCAACGCGGACACGGCCGACGCCCTCGCCAAGCCGCATTCTCTCGATGTGCTCGTCCAATCCGTCGAGACCGCATTCAGTCGTGATCTCTTCGAGCCGCTCGCCCGCGTCGACGGTAGCCAGGCGACCCCATGCCCGGAGGCGTTCGTCCCGCGACCGCTCCGCGGAGTCGATGCCCAGTAGTCGCACGCCGCGCAGGATGAACGGCAGGACGCTCGTGTTCAGGCGTGGCGACGCGACCATCCCGCAGCACGTGACGACTCCGTTCGCGAGCGTGGCGCGGATCGCCGAGTCGAGGTATTCGCCACCGACCGTGTCCACCACGGCCGCCCAGACGCCCTTCACCAAGGGCCGACCAGACGGCCGCAGAACGTCATCGCGCGCGATGACCTCGCGGGCTCCTAGACGGAGCAGTTTCCCCGCGTTGTCGGGTCGCCCGGTCGCGGCCGTGACGTCGTAGCCCGCGTCGGCGAGAAGCATCACGGCGAGGCTGCCGACGCCGCCCGTGGCGCCCGTGACGAGCACGGGGCCGTCCTCCGGTCGAACCCCTGCGTCCTCGATACCCAACAGACTCAGACACGCGGTGAAGCCGGCCGTGCCACAGCTCATCGCGCTCGCCAGCGTGAGCCCTTCCGGCAGCGGCACGAGCCACTCGGCTGACACGCGGATGTATTCGGCGAACCCCCCGGACGTGTTCATCCCGAGATCGTAGCCCGTGACGATCACCTCATCCCCGACACGGAGGTCGTCGGATGCGCTGTCCACAACCACGCCCGCCGCGTCGATGCCGGGCGTGTGTGGGTAAGCGCGCGTGATGCCCGGATGCCCCGTCGCCGAGAGCATGTCCTTGTAGTTCAGCGACGAGTACCCAACGCGGACGAGCGTGTCGCCGGGCGGCAGGGAATCGAGCGGGCGCGTCTCGACCGCCCGACGGTATACGCCATCATGCTCCCGGACGACCAGAGCGCGGAACTGTTCCTCGGGCACGTTGTGTCTCCTGCTAGCGGGTCTCCGGCCGCCGATGCCAGGCTATGCCACGCGCGTCGGCTCCGCAACGGCGATGCATGGCTGCGCGCGCCGTCGACCTCGCGTTACGATGGAGCCGGGACACAGGAGGACGCATGAGCGCGAGCAGTCATGGCGACGACCGGAACCCGCGATACACCGAGGCCGAGGCGGCGGAGTTGCTCCGCGCGACCTTCCCAGACGCCGGGCGCCCTGCCTTGCGGTTCTGCGGCCAGGGATCGGACTTCTGTTCCTACGCGGTCGACGAGAGTCGAATCCTACGCATCGGCGTTGACGACGAGTCCGCCCTGCGGCTCAACTGGGAGCGCCAACTGCTGCCCATCCTCGCGCAGGAACTGGACATTGCCTCTCCCGCCTTCCAGCATGTCGGCAAGACGCCCGACGGCGCTCCGTTCGTCGTCTATCCCATGATCCAAGGGGAGCCGTTCGACGATGACATCTACGACGGCCTAGCGTCGGAATCGCGCGACCTCATCGCGGACCAGTTCGCCGCGTACCTGCGGGTCCTGCACGAATTCCCGGTCGTGAAGGCGTACGAGTACGGCATCCGTGAACGTCGCGCAGACGACGTGTGCCGCGAGTTCCGCGGCAAGGCGAAGGGGATGATCTATCCCGACCTATCCGCGTCGGAACTCGCCACGTGCGAGGGCATGTTCGACCGCTACTTCGAGGAGGGATACGACGCCTACGAGCCCGCGTTGATCCACGGCGACCTTCAGCCGCGCCACGTGCTGTTCGACCGTGACCGATCCCGGATCGAGGGCATCATCGACTACAGCGACATCTGGGTCGGCGATCCCGACTACGACCTGCACTACCTCCACCGACAGTACGGCGACGACCTACTCGACCGCCTCCTACCGCGCTATGGGCACTCCGCGCCCGACGCCTGCCGATGGAAGTCCGGCATCTTCCGCCTCTGCCGCTGCATCGACGAAATCGTCTTCGGCACGGAGGACGAGCGTCCCGACCACGTCGCGGAAGGATGGCGCGACCTGCGTGAACTCCTGGCCGAGGCGTCGTAGCGACCGGCTAGGACGGCACGCCGTCCCAGTCGCGCCACATGTCGTCGCAGGGAGGCTCTTCCTGGGTCTCTTCCAGGTCGAGCTTGCGGAAGTCGTACAGCACCGCCTGCCGTATTTGGCGCGAGTAGTTGTGCCCCGCCATGTGCCCGATGCGATGGTGCCAGAAGACAATGTCGCCCGCCTTTCCGTGGCACTCGACCGGCGGCGCCTCGTTCGCTTCCAGGCGGATGACGTCGTAGTCGTCGGTCGGCTCATACTTGTACTGCGACGAGAACGCGCCGTAGAACGGCTTGTGGCTCCCCGGCCACACGCAGAACGACCCACCACCAGGCGGCACGTCGTCGATGTAGCCAACCACGCCGAGGTGGAACGGGTGGGCGTCCACATGGCAGCCGGTGGGGCGCTCCTCGGCATCGCCGTATGGCAGCGTGCAGTAAATGCCTCGGATGCGCTTTGGCTCTTGGAGTTTGCCCTGACCGACCAGTTCCTCGGCCATGCCGTACACGTCCGGGTCGGTCGCCAGGAGGCGGATCATCCACTCCTCGCCACCGGAGCGACGGAAGTTCCAGCGGTACCCCCCGCGCCGATCCGCGCCGTCCTCGTTCTCCTCTTCGAACGGGCCGATCCACGTGTCGGGATCCGCGCGATCCAGTTGCGCGGGAGCATTCTCCCACAGATGATTCCGCGCCCGTTCCGTCAGGTCGGGCTTGAGCACGCCGCGCTTGACGAGGTAGCCGTTTTCCTTGAAGAACTCGATGTCGTCCGCTGATAGCCGCGCCATGTGATCCTCCTTGTCCCGGATCGCCCCGGGCGGGCGAGACGCTGGCAGTACAGCGTACATGACGCCCGCCGACAAGACGCCGCGCGACCGTGTGGTATACTGCCGACGAGGTTCGCCATCTCTACATCCTTCCCGCCATTCGGATGAGGAACGCCCCATGAAGACCCGAGCTTGCGTAGTGTTAATGTGCGTGGCGGCAATGGCCGCCTTCGCGGAAGACATCGCCATCGTCGATGTCGCCGACGAGTGGACGGCGACAGCCGCGGTCGCCCCGAGTCTGGACGATATGGGCCTGTCGTACGACGACCTCACCGCCGATGTCGAAGGCGGCAGTCTCAACCTCAGTGGAAACGTCCTCCTCATCATCAGCAGCATGGCCACCAACAACGCGGACGTGCACCAGGGGCTCGACGACAACGCGCAAGTGATCCAGGACTTCGTGGCGGGCGGAGGCGTGGTCATCGAGACCACGCAGGCCGACCAGAACGAGGCGAACGTAGATTGGCTCCCCGCCGGCCTCGTCGCCGTGCGTAGCGACCCGGACTCGCCCGACTTCCTCATCGAAGAACCTGGCCACACGCTCTTCAACGTCCCCAACGAGATGACTGACGAAGAGTTCGTGGGATGGGGGCACCAGGGCTGGCCCACTGTCTGGGAAGTGTTCGCTCAGCTCGACGGCTTCGACATCCTAGCCACGTCAGCGGACCGTCCCGTGATCGGCGAGGCCGAGGTAGGCAGCGGCAAGTACGTCATGATGTGCATCGCCCCGGACAAGTACGCGCAGGTGGGCAACGACGGCAACACCATGGACATGGCGATGCTCTTCTTCGAGAACATGGTCACGACGTACCTGCCGCAGGCCGTGTCGCCGGAGGGCCTGGCCACGACCACCTGGGGCGATCTGCGGCTCCGATAGATTGAAGGAGGCGGCCGTGTGCGGTCCTACTGGGCCGACATCGAGCGGACAGAGGATCGCAGAGAACAAGCCGTCGACAGTGTCGCGGTCCAGATCAGTCGATGGGCGCGTTGCGCAGCACACCGGAGGCGCATGACATGCCGTGCGTGGGTCTCAGCGCCGCTCATGTTTCGCGCCGGTCGGATAGGCGACACGCCATGACGATCCGAGCTTGGGCAGTGCTACTGTGCGTTGCGGTGACGACCGCTGTCGCGCACGAAATCGCGATCGTGGACGTCGCCGACCAGTGGACGCAGATCGCAGCCGTCGGCCCCAGCCTCGATGCGATTGGCCTGCCGTACGACGATCTCACCGCCGATGTTGAGGGCGGCAGTTTCACCCTAAGTGGGCATGCCCTCTTGATCGTCGGCAGCATGGCCACGTACAACGCGGCGGTGCACCAGGGTCTCGACGACAACGCGCAGGTCATACAGGACTTCGTTGACGGCGGCGGAGTCGTCATCGAGTCCACCCAGGAGGCCGATCAGCACCAGGCCAATGTCGATTGGCTTCCCGCCGGCCTCGTCGCTGTGCGTACCGACCCGGACTTGCCGGAATTCACGATCGAACAGCCGGGTCACCCGCTCTTCAACGACCCCAATGCGATGACCGACGCGGAATTCGTGGGATGGAGATACAATCACTGGCCGACCGTCTGGGAAGTGTTCGCCACCCTCGACGGGTTCGACATCCTGGCGACATCATCCGGCAGATCCGTGATCGGCGAGGCCGAGTTCGGCCGCGGCATGTTCGTGATGATGTCCATGGCCCCGGACAAGTACTCGCAGGTGGGCAACGACGACAACACCAAGGAGATGGCGACGCTCTTCTTCGAGAACATGATCACCACGTACTTTCTGTCGGTCACGGATGTGTCACCCGAGGGCCTGGTCACTACCACCTGGGGTGATCTACGGCTGCGATAGGCTCTGGATTCGCTTGGAACTGGCGATCCAGACGCGGGGTAGGCTACCTCTGAACCACGTGGAAGCCATCTCGCGTCGTCGGCTTCCGGGATTCGCCCGAGCCACGTCGGGCGCGGTCGGAAGCGGGAGCCGCCCTGTGCTATTAGCGCTTGTCATGTGCCTCGCCGTAGGGACTGCATCGGCAACCGAGTACGTCGTCGATGCGCGCGCTGAGATCGCCGACGACGAGAACCCGGGAACTAGCGAACGCCCCTTCCGCACCATCCAGCACGCCGCCGAGGTCGCGCGAGCCGGCGACACCGTCATCGTGCGCCCCGGCGTCTACCGCGAAGCGGTGATACTGACCCACAGCGGCGAGCCTGGACTGCCGATCACATTCCGCGGCGAGTCAGGAGCCGTCGTCACGGGAGCCGACATCGTGACCGGGTGGGAGCGCCTGCCGGGCGACCTGCCCATCTATCGCGCGCCGTGGTCCCATCGGTTCATTATCAATCACACGCCCGAAGGCGTTCCCATCGAGCACCATCCCGAGGACGCTCCCGTGTGGGGCCGCGCGGAGCAGGTGATCGTCGGAGATAGGCAGTTGGCCCCCGTCGGCAGCGTGGACGAGATGCGCGCCATCTGGCCCAAACTGGACGGTGCGAAGGGCGCCCGCCGCATCCCGTCAGCGGCCGATCCCTCGACGTGGGCCGGCGCCTTCACGGTGGACACGGACGCCGGTCATCTGTACATCCTCCTCGCCGACGGCGCAGACCCACGCGGAGACGACGTGACAGTCCAGGCGTCCGCGCGCGGGCTCATCTTCGGGACGAATCCGTGGATGAACCGCGAGGGCGTCGAGCATGTCCACGTGAGCGGCTTCGTCTTCCGCTACGCCGCAAGCTTCCCGCAGCGCGCCGCCGTGTGGCTCCACGGCAGAGACAATGTCCTCGAACGGTGTCGCATCGAGGAGATGTCTGGCGGCGGCGTCTCGGTCGCCGGAGTGATGCGCGACTGTGTCACGCGCGACAGCGGTCACGTGGGCGGCGGAGCAGACGGCGACGGCTTCCTCAACGAGAACTGCCTGTGGGAGGGCAACTCCTGGAAGCCGATAAACCGTCAGTGGGACGCCGGCGGCTACAAGATGACTCGTGTTGAAGGCGGCGTCTTCCGTAACTGCCTCTTCTGGGAGAATGGAGGCCCCGGCCTCTGGCTCGACATCGACGTCGCAAACGTCCTCATCACCGAGTGCGGCTTCATCGGCAACGAACTCAGCGGCCTGTTCATCGAGATCAGCCACGACATCACCGTCACCGACAGCCTGTTCGCCGCGAACGGCGTCGGCCGCGCCATGGAGGTCGAGGGGGCGACGTGGGCGGTCGGCGGCATCCAGATCGCCGAAAGCATGGACTGCGTGGTCACGGGGAATACCGTCGTCGAGAACAAGGACGGCATCACGTTGCGCGAGCAGGGGCCTCGCGTTCTCGACGACGTGCCGTTCTACAACAGGCGCCACGAGATCGTCGGGAACGTGTGCGCGCTCAACGAGGACTATCAACTCGCCCTGTGGTACGACAACGCCTTCTTCGGATGGCATCCCGCGGAGCGCGACCGCTTCGGCACGCCCGAGGCGTTCCAGCAGCATCTACTCGACACCGACGAACAGCTGTACGACCCCGCTCAGCAGGGCATGGACATCTCCCATAACCTCTACTGGGCGGAGGGCGGCGCCGTTCGATTCCTGTACGGCACGCCGTGGCGACCAGGCCATCGCCAGTTCGAGTCACTCGACGCGTTCCAGGCGAACACGGCTTTCGGGCTCGGAAGTGTCGTCGAGAACCCGGCGTTCGAGGACGAAGAGGGTGGCGCGCTCAAGCGGACCCTCGGCCGCGCGGGATGGCAGATGGCCCGGCGGGATGTCACCGCGTGGCGATCTGCTCTCGACATCGAGCCGTAGCGCGTCGATGCTACGGCTCCGGTGTTCCCGGGCCGCCGAAGTTCAGGTCGCTCATGCGCACGGCGCCCAACAGGACGAGCAGTCCCGCGTAGACCGCAACGCCGGCCGGTAGCTGAATCCACAACGGCCACGCGTCGAGCCCCCGAAGCGTTCCCGCCAAACCCACAGAAGCTGCGACGAGGCGCATCACGAACGCGTACTCCGACAGGCCGCTCAGGCGCCGCAGGCTGTACGCCGTTCCCAGCGCAACGAACACGATCTCGCTGATCCCGCGCGCCCACGCCGCCCCGACGTGGTGATACCGCGGCATCGCCCAGGCGTTCACGCCCAAGTTCACCACCAACGCGACGCACACCAGCGTGACGACGGCTTTCCATCGGTTCGCCGCCCGTAGGCTGTTCGAGACAATGGTGGTTGGGAATATCAGCCCACCATAGAGCGCGAGCGCCTGGAACGACGCGTCGACCGTCCCGGGTGGATAAAGGTCGGCGGGATAGAGGGCGCGCATCAGCTTCGCCCCACAGATGAAGACGAACACCGCCGCGGGCGCGCCGGCAGCGAGGGCGACCTTCCACGTCTGGGTGTAGAGCGTGGAGAGCGCCTGTCGCGTCTCGCCGTTTCCTCCCGCCTGTGTGAGCGCGGCGAACCTCGGGAACGCCGCGCCCATAAGAGCGCCTGGGAAGATGCTCAGCGTCGCGATCCAGCTATATCCGATGCCGTACCACGCCACCGCCTCCGCGCCTTCAGCGCTCCATCGACCCAGGAGTATCTGGTCCGACCGGAGGTACACGTAGTTCAGGATATTCGCGATCGCGAACGGCGCCGACAGGCTCAGGAACGGACGCCAGGCGGACAGACCGAACCGAGGCGCGAACCGCAGGAACCGCCCGGAAACCAGCAGCGACGACGCGAGCATGTTCGTCAAACCCGCCGCCAACGCGACGACGCAGAACAGCGTCATCCCACCCATGCCCAGCATCACCAGCCCCGCGCCGACCACCAGGGCGATGCTACGCTCCATGAGCACGAGCGCCGACTCGTAACCGAGTCGCTCTCGTGCGCGGAACACCATATGGCATGCCCGCGCGAGGCCGTTGCCCAGCTCCGCGCCGGCCAGCAGCCAGATCATCGTGGTTAGTGGCGCGTCATACCCGCTCACCTCGATCACGACCCAGCAGGCTCCGAGCACGCCCAGGCCGAACGTCGCCCGTATGCCGAACGCGACGCCGAGCGTCCTCGCCGCGTCACCGGGTCGCAGGTGTAGCTCGCGTATGAGAGGGTCGCGCATGCCGAACTCGGCCAGCGACGCAAGCACGTTCGTAACGGCGACGGCGACGAAGTAGAAGCCGAGTTCCGCCGGCGTGACGTACCGCGGCAACGCCAGCAGCGCTACGAGCGACAGAGCCCTGCTGACGAGATGCGCTTGCAGGAGCACCGTGGCGTTTCGGAGGATGGAGGGTCGGTCGGCGTCCGAGTTGTCGTCGGACATCTAGACCGTCTCGACGCGGACGTGTGCCAGGTCGGCCGCGGCGTGGCGCGCGATGACGTCGGCGAGTTCGTCGCGATCGACGGACACGCATCCGAGATGACCGACGACGAGGCCCCCGGCATAGTTGGCCAAGCGCGCCGCGTTGAGCGGCGACATCCCGGCGGCGAGACCCAATGTGTAGACGGCGACGGCAGTGTCGCCGGCGCCAGTGACGTCATACACTTCGCGGCTAGCCGCCGGGACGTGCGTCACGGTCAGTCCTGAGCCTGTCCGCTCGAACAGCGCCACGCCGTCCGCGCCACGGGTGATGAGCAGGTGGTCGAGGTCCAATTCCTGTACGAGTCGCTCGCCGACGCTCCGCAGATCGTCGCCGGTGGAGATGGGGCGCTTCACGGCGGCTCCGGCCTCGTACACGTTGGGCGTGACGCATGTGACGCCACCGTAGTGCCAGAAGTTCTCCAGCTTCGGATCGACGACGACGGGGATGCCTCGCGCCTTGGCCATGTCTCGGGCCGCGACGATGAGGGCCTCGTCCAGCAGTCCCTTGTCGTAGTCCTCGATGATCACCGCGTCGGCCGTGGAGATGAGGCCCGTGAGGCGTTCGAGCGCCAAGGCCCGCGTGCGTTCATCGATCGGAGCGCGGCTTTCCTGGTCCAGTCGCAGAACCTGCTGGTTCCTCGCCAGGACGCGCGTCTTGTGGCTGGTGGGCCGGGATGGGTCCGTTACGAGGCCGTCGTCTGCGATCCCAACGTGAGCTAGCAGCTTGCGAAATGTCTTCCCGGACCCGTCGTCGCCGACCGCGCCGATGAGGTCGCACGAAGCCCCCAGCGCGGTGATATTCGCCGCGACGTTCGCCGCTCCTCCGAGCCGGTATTCCTCCGACTCCACGTCGATGATGGGAACCGGGGCCTCCGCCGAGATCCGGTTGGCCTGTCCTCGTAGATAGGAGTCGAGGATGACATCCCCGAGAACCAGCACGCGGGCCGCGGAGGGAAGGGCTAGGTCGTCCGGTTGACTGTCGGGACGCGTCGAGGCGGCCATGGAGGGGTTCCCACTTCGGGCTTGGTGGCGCGCCGCCAATGATGGGGCGCCGGTCCTGGCGTTTCAAGCGCGCCGGCCGGTGGCGCCAGACCCGCACGGCGCGCGCGGTAACGCCGTAGACACGGGAGATCCTTCGCTCGCGCTCTGGGTGACATGTCGGGCGCGGGCATCGTGGACCGCATCGTCACGGATCCAAGCGCGCCACGCGAAGGGGCGGGCTCCGCGCCCACGCCCACGTCAGACGTGGCCGGCATCCTGCGCATGGAGCAGGTTCTGCACGCCCCTTTGACGCGCCCTAAGCGCGCCACTAGCATGTCCGGGACGCGTCGAACGCATGGAGGGAGGCTGTGCTGCTATGAGACGATCACTGATGGCATTCGCGATGGCGATGACGCTAGCCGCGCTGCTACCGACGGACGCGGCGGCAGATTTGACGGCGGGGTTGGTCGCGTACTTCCCGCTGGACGAGGGCTCGGGAGCCGTCGCCAAGGACGCGACGGGGAACGTCCCAGACGGCGAGATGATCGGCGGCGCGCAGTGGGACTCCGCGACGAAGAGGGTGGGCGCCTCCGCCGTGACGTTCGACGGCTCCAGCGGCCTTATCGAGTTCGAGCCGTTCGACGTCGAGGGCGGCGGCATCACGTTGGCGGCGTGGATACAGCCGGAGTCGTTCGGCATCGGCGACGGGCGCATCATCACCAAGGCGAACGAGTGGTTGGCCGACGACCACTGGTGGATGTTCAGCACCATCGACGGCAACGTACTCCGCTTCCGACTGAAGACCGACGACGGTCAGGCCGTCCCCACACTCATCGCCACGAACCTGGCCGACCCGCTCAAGGTAGGGCAGTGGCATCACGTCGCCGCGACGTGGGACGGCGCGGACATGAAGCTCTGGCAGGACGGCGCGGAGGTCGGCGCGCTGCCGAAGGGAGGGAACAGCGTCGCCGTGGACGATGCCGTGAAGGTAGCCATAGGCAGCCAACCCACGGACGCGTTCGCCGCCGACGCCGCGCGTGTTCAGAAGTACTTCCACGGTACGATCGACGATGTAGTGATCTACAGCCGCGCCCTCGACGAAGGAGAGATCGGCGAACTCGCGGAGGGGTTATCGCCGGGCCTAACCGTGGACCCAGGAGGGAAACTCGCGACCGCGTGGGGGACGCTGAAGCGATGAGCCGGAGAATGCACAGCATGATGACCGCCGTGCCCGATTGACAGCCATTGGCGCCTGCCGCATGCTGAATGGTGATGAGAGGAAGGGACAGCCGGTGCATGTAGAACTCACCTCTGAGCAGGTGAAACTCGTCAACGACTGGATCGAGGATGGCGCCTATGGCAGCGTGCAGGAAGTCATCGCTCACGCACTTACGCGCCTCGTCGAGGACGAGATCGTAGCCGGTCACGATCAGGACGAACTCAGGGCCTCTCTCCGTCGGTCCCGAGAGCAGTTCGATCGCGGCGAAGGCAAGCCCTGGGATGTCGACGACTTCATCGCTCGCGGCGAAAAGCGGCTCGCCGAACGCTCCCCTACGAAGGCCCGTGCCTGAAGCAAGCGTCTCCCCTGAGGCGCAGACTCAGCTTGACGCCATCTACGACTACGTCGCCGACCGAGACCCCGAAGCGGCGCGGCGCATGTCCCGCCGTTTCGACGAAGTGTTCCTTCTTCTCGCGAACACTCCCCACCTTGGGCGGGACCGGTCACGGCTGCTTCCAGGCGCCCGCAGCTTCGCCGTCGGAAACTACGTGGTGTTCTATTCGCCTATCGCGGGCGGGATCGAGGTGCATCGCGTGCTGTACGGCGGGCGAGACCTGGAGCGAGCAGCACGGGAGTAGCGCCACCATTCGCAGCGGCCTGCCGGCTTGCGCGGACGTGGGCGCAAGGCTGCGGATCGCCTTGATGGGTGGTCCCCCACGCCGTATGATACGCACGCGCACGGACGACCGACGCCCAACCCAAGAAGGCCGATCATGAAACTCCTGCAGTACCACGAACCCGGCGAGGGCAAGCGCGTCGGCGTGCTTACGCGCGAGGGCGCGATCATCGACGTCACCACCGACGAAACGCCCGGCGTATTGGAGTTCCTGCAGGTCGCCGCGTCGGATGGCGTCAGCCTGAACATACTCGTCGCGGAGATGCAGGAACGTGCCTCGGCCGCGCGTCCGGCGCCGGCGCCGTGGGAGCAGGAATCGCGCGAGGAACTCAGCTTCGACACGGTGCACGTCGCGCCGACGGAAGACGGCTACTACCTCCGCACTCCCATCGACTCCCCCGAAGTGTGGGGATGCGGCGTCACGTACAAACGCAGTTCCGACATGCGCGACGACGACAGCGACTCGGACATCTACTCCCGCATCTACGCCTCCGATCGCCCTGAGATCTTCTTCAAGGCGACTCCACGCTGCATCGTCGGCTCGAATCAGCCCATCGGCATACGCCGGGACTCGAAGCTGACGGCGACCGAGCCGGAACTCGCGTTCGTCACCGGCGTCGGCGGCGAGATCGTCGGGTACACGCTCTGCAACGACGTCTCCGCGTGGGACATCGAGCGCGACAACCCGCTCTACCTACCGCAGTCCAAGATGTACAATGGCTGCTGCGCCCTCGGGCCGACGTTCGTCACGCCCGCGGAACTCGACGACCCGTACAACCTCGACATTAGCTGCGTGATCCGCCGCGGCGGGGACACCCTCTGGGAAGGCTCCGTCAACACCGAGCAGATCAACTGGAAGCTCGAGGATCTCGCCGAATACCTCATGCGCGACAACGACTGCCCCGTGGGCACCGTCGTGTCGACCGGCACCGGCATCATCGTCCCCAACGACCTCCCGTTGCAGGACGGCGACGTCGTGGAGATCGCCTGCGACGAGCTCGGCACGCTCTCGAACCCCGTCGTGCAGTTCGGTTAGCAACTGGCCACAACGACCGTGCCGAATGCCCGTAGGGCAAGGCGCGCGTGAATGCCTTCCCCAAGCAGGGGAAGGTGGGGATGGGGTCCAGGGACACCTAACAACGTCAGCGTGGCGGACAACCAGCGGCTCCCGGAAGAGAAACCATGGCGAAGTTCTTCAAGTACAAGACCCTCGACATGCTGCGCGAAGACGTCGAGCAGTTGGGCGTCAACGTCCGCCTGGAAGACGAGTTGCGCGCGTGTCTGGAGCCGCTCGATGTCGGCGGGCGCACCGTCGGCAACCGCTTCGCCATCCACCCCATGGAGGGCTGCGACGGCGAGTTGGACGGCAAGCCGGGCGAACTCACCGTACGCCGATGGGAGCGCTTTGGAGCGGGCGGCGCGAAGCTCATCTGGGGCGAGGCCACGGCCGTCGCGGAGGAGGCGCGCGCCAACACGCGCCAACTGCTCATCAACGAGGACAACCTAGCGTCGCTGGCGGACATGCTCGAAGTCACACGGAAGGCGCACCGGGACTCCATCGGCGACGACAGCGACCTGCTCATCGGGCTGCAGCTCACGCACTCCGGTCGGTACTCCTACAAGGGGCCGCTGATCGCGCAGCACGATTCCGTGGTCGACGCCGTCACAATCGCCGACAAGAAGAAGCGCCTCTTCGTCACCGACGAATACCCCATCCAGACCGACGATGAACTCAGGGCCGCGGGCGACGCCCTCGTCGAAGGAGCGCGTCTCGCGGCGAAGATCGGCTTCGACTTCGTCGACATCAAGCAGTGCCACCGCTACCTGCTGTCCGAGTTGCTGGCCGCGCGCATGCGTCCAGGGCCGTACGGCGGCTCCTACGAGAACCGCACGCGCCTGGCGCGTGAGGTAATCGGCCGCATGAAGGACGAGCTGGGAGATCGGCTGATCCTGGCCTCCCGACTCAACGTGTACGACGGAGCCCCCTTCTTCCAAGACCCCGATACGGGCGCGGGAAGCCCCAAGGACATTCCCACCCCCTACATCGGCGGATGGGGCACGAACCCGGACAATCCGCTCGAACCGGACTACGCGGAGCCGGTGCGATACGCGCGGGATCTGGAGACGTGGGGCGTCGAACTGCTCAACATCTCGATGGGCAGCCCCTACTACAACCCCCACGTCGGGCGCCCGTTCGAGCGCCCTCCGATCGACGGCTACACGTCGCCCGAGCATCCGCTGATCGGCGTGGAACGGCACTTCGACGCCGCAGCGGTGATACAGGCAGCGACGCCGAACGTCCCGGTGATCGGCACGGGCTATAGCTGGCTCCAGCACTTCTTCGCCAACGCGGGCGAGGCCAACCTGCGCGACGGACGCGTCTCTATGGTCGGTGTGGGTCGCGGCAGTCTGGCGTACCCCGACTTCGCCAAAGACGCGATGGAGAAGGGCGAACTGACGCGGAACAAGGCATGCGTTGCGGTGAGCTACTGCACCGCGCTCATGCGCGCAAAGCACAACGACAAGGGGCAGTTCCCGACGGGATGCGTCCCGCGCGACAAGCCCTACGCGGACATCTACAAGCACGCCCTCGCCACGGACCCGACGCGCGACGCCTAGCCGACCATCCACTCGGCTGACCCTCGCTCACGGGCGCCCCTCCCAATAAGAGACGTGGGCTACATATAAGACGCCTATCGTCCGGCGCCTCCTTGCGTCTGAGTCTTCCTGCCGCTACGTATTGGTATGGACGTCTGCCGACGCCCGGCCCATGGCCACGCCCGCCCATCCTGCGGCGGAGTGATGGGCAGGATCGCGTAAGAGCAGCGTCTGTCTATCACGGAAGGAATACCTATGAGGGTGCGTACGTTCGGGCGATGGACCGCGGCTGCCGTAGCCGTCAGTCTGGCAATTACGATCGCGGGAGCCCAGGAGGAGAACCTGGTCACGAACGCGGACTTCGAGGACGAGTTGCTGGACCCGTGGGGCAACTACGGCCCGATCACGGTAGAACTCGCCGATAAGGCCGATGCCCACACCGGCACGGAGGCGATGAAGATCACCGTGGCCGCGGCGGGAGTGAACTTCTGGGACGCCGGGGTCCAATTCAGCGACAACATCTTCTTCGCCAAGAACACGGACTACACCTGGGCGATGTTCTTCAAGTCGGACCCGCCGGTGAGGGTGAACATCAAGCCAGAGTTGGGCGCCGATCCGTGGACCGCGTACGGCGAGAATCAGGTTCAGCTCACTGAGGAGTATCAGGAGTTCTGGACCGAGTGGAACGTGGGTGGATCCGATGTTGTGCCGGCGTCCCTGACGCTGCACGTACAGTTCGACGCCGCCACCATCTGGATGGACGACGTCCGCTGGTACGAGGGTGACTACGAGCCGTTCGAAGGCGGCGCGCCCCAGTCGGTCGATCCTATCGGCAAGGCAACGACGACGTGGGGACGCCTCAAATCCCCCGAACACGACTAAGGAGAGCGAGAATGGCACTGCGACTGGCAGCACGCGGAATCGCGGTCGCGCTTGTAGCGACGATCGCGTTCGCCGCTTCGGCACAGGACAACCTGATCAGCAACGGCGACTTCGAAGCGGACACGACAGATCCATGGGGCGTCTACGGTGACGCGACGCTGACGCTAGACACGGCTGAGAAACACGGCGGATCGGCTTCCGGAAAGGTGGAAGTCGCGTCGGTGGGCGCCAACTTCTGGGACGCCGGCCTCCAGTACAACGTTGACGTCACCTTCACGGGCGGGATGCTGTACACCTGGTCAGCCTTCGTGAAGTCGACGGGCGCGAAGCAGATCAACTGGAAGCCGGAGTTGGCTGCCGACCCGTGGACGGCCTACGGCGAAGAGATGAAGACGATGACCGGGGAGTGGACAGAGTACTACCTCGAGTTCACCCCGGATGTCGATGCAGATCCCGCGTCGTTGACGATGCACATCCAGGCGGACGACGAGGACTTCTGGGTCGACGACGCGCGCTGGTACGCGGGCGCATACACGCCACCCGTCATCACCGCGGTTGATGCCGAGGGCAAGGTCGCCACGACGTGGGGCTCTCTGAAGAGCCGCTAGGTCACGCGCGACGGATTCGATGAGGGCGCGGCGTGCAACCGTCGCGCCCTTGTCGTGCCCGTCGCTCGGCGCTTGGTGTAGACGGGTGTGGTCATGGTTAGGTAGGTCCGAGTCGCGTGTCGCCCACAGTAGCGCCCACAGTGTTGCCGAATGGGCGCGTGAACGTCTTCCCCTGGCGGGGGAAGATGGAGATGGGGTCCTTGCGTCGTCGTCCGCCTTGGGCGCCACATCGTCCTCGCTGACCAACTGCCCGTGACTGCGCCTGGGGTAGACTGCCACGATTCCGCATTGCGTTGGGCATCAGGTATAGTGGCGCCGCGTCGTAGGACGCCATCCACCGGTCATCGGTAGATAGGTAGGTCCGAGTCGCGTGTCGCCCACAGTGGCGCCGAATGGGCGCGTGAACGTCTTCCCCTGGCAGGGGAAGATGGAGATGGGGTCCTTGCGTCGTCGTCCGCCGTGGACGTCACACCGTCCTCGCTGACCAACTGCCCGTGACTGCGCCTGGGGTAGACTGCCACGATTCCGCATTGCGTTGGGCGTCAGGTATAGTGGCGCCGCGTCGTAGGACGCCATCCACCTCGCGCGTAACGCAGCCGTCCACGGCGGCCTCCGAGGCCCTTGTCAAGGAACAGGCACATGCGCCTCAACCAGAAGCTCGCGATCCTGGTGTCCGTGATCGTCGGCCAAATGGTGGCGGGGATTGCGTTACATCACGCCGCTGCCCAAGGCGAGCCAGAGCGCGTCACGCTTACCGCCGCCGAAGTCGTCGAACGCATGGCGAAGGCCTATGCCGACTGCGCGACCTACCACGATTCGGGAGTCGTCAGGACGGTCTTCATCGGAGCCGACGGGGAGCGCATCGTAGACAAGCCTTTCCGTACCGCGTTCGTACGGCCCGACCGCTTCCGGTTCGAATACAGCGAACCCACCCGTTCCGATAGCGAGTCCCGATACATCGTGTGGAGTTACGGCGAGGACGTTCGGACGTGGTGGGATATCGCCGCGGGGATCGCGGAGCCACAGTCACTCGCACTCGGGTTGGGCGCGGCGACGGGAGTCTCCGGCAAGTCGGCTCATACGGTTCCGTCTCTGCTGATGCCCGACCGAGTTGGCGGGCGGCGTTTGACGGACATTTCAGAGGCGCGGCGTATCGAAGACGCCAGGCTCGAGGACATCGACTGCTTCCGCATCCAGGGCCTATTGGGCGCTAGCCCGACGACGCTTTGGATTGCCAAGGAAACATCGCTGGTCCATAGGATCGACTCGCAGGCCGAGTTCGACGGTCTCAGCACTCAGACCACGACCACCTACGAACCCGTCGTCGACGGAGAGGTCGCCGACGAGATGCTCGCCTTCGATCCCCCCGACGCGCCAGGAAAGCCGTCGCAGAGGCTCTTCGGTGGTGGCGGCCGCGTGCCGACGTTCTGGCGCATTTTGTGGCTGCTTGTGGCGCTGATGACAGTGTGGCTCCTGGCAAGGCGGTGGCCCTGGCGGCGTATCATGCGCGGCCCAGCGAAGTGACATCCGCCGCGAATCGCGGCCCCGACGCCTCCACATGCCCCTCAGTTGGCGCGTCGGTTCCTCGGGAGCCGGCGCCTATCACCACCGCGCTGTCATAGCTCAACTGGCCGCTCAACGGGCCGCTCAGTGGGCAGAGAGGTCGCTCGGGAGATCCCCATGGGTCAGCGTTTCGTAGGCCAGGTTCCAGACGGCTCTCGGCGCCTCCGGCCGGATCTGCTCCAGGATCAGCTTCCGTGTGTTCGGCAGGGCGACCCCGACCCGGTTGTGGTAGTGGTTGTAGCCCACCTCCCAGGTGTCGTACCGGCTGCGGGTTGAGACGTCGTCGCTGCACACACCTTGCATCGAGCCGGTGAGAAGCTGCGTGGCCATCAACTCCATCGCGGCCGTGTATCGCTCCTGATGCTCGGTGTACACGTCCACGCCTTGATGCCAGGCGACTTCAGCGGCGTGGAGAGCCGACCCCAACGCGTACTGAGCATGATGCCCGTTGTCTCGGCAGGTCTCTTGGGTGAGACCGTCGACCCACTGGGTCGGGTTGGACCAGAATGCCTGCGGATCGCCTCCATCGCCCGCGATCGGCTCGGGTCTGGCGCCATCGGAGGTCAGGTAGAAGTAACCTCGGCTCCGAGTTCGCAACCGCTCGATGCCCGCAGTGAACTCCGCCCCGTCCTCGTTGAACACGGCAATTGCCATCATAGCGTCGATCTGTGTCAGATCGACGTTTCCATTCCAGAAGCTCGCCGTATTCAACTGCGGATAGAAAGCCGTGCGGAACATGGCTTGGAGGTTCTCGATGTCGCCTGCGGCCCAACCGGGATACCCGCGCATAATCTCGGCTGCCGGGGCGAAGACCGCGCCGATCCAGCCGGCCTGTAGCCGATCCTGCTCGGAGCCGCCGGTGAAGCTCTGTAGGCGCGACCACGAGTTGAGGATCGCGATCGACCGCTCGGCATACGCCTCGTCGCCGGTGAAGTACCACAGGAGCGCCTGCGCGTATGACGCGATGGCGTCGTCTCTCGATACATTCGCGTCGTCGTCTTCGGAGTCGATGTTGGTCAGCCCATGCGGGTGTTGAGTCGCGTAGCTCGAACTCGCGGCCTGGTCGAACTCGTCCTTCCACGGCTGGGCGCCCGCCTGGATCTGGGCCTTCACGAAGTCCAGTTCAGCCTTGGAATTGAGCGCGCCCGGGTGGACGAAGTCCATGACGTGGACCTCCCTGGTATCGTCGCGGTCGGATGCGAAGGCTGTCGCGCCTTCGAAGAGAGACATCGCTGCGACGACCACGATGAACGTCGGAAGATGGATGGGTATGTTCCGTGCCTCTGCGGGCCGGACGCAGGCGCGACATCGAGCGTAGCTCACCGTGGCTCCTTCATACGGTGGCGGAGCGGGCGGCGCAAGTGTCGGGGCGCGGACGGGTGTGGTCATGAGTAGTTGGTAGCGCGGGGGCGCGACCGCCACGCGCCTTTCTCAGGCGGACGCGTGAACGTCTTCCCCTGGCAGGGGAAGATTGAGATGGGGTCCCTGCGTCGCCGCACGCCTTCTGCGCCCTGTCGTCTTCGTCAACCAACTGTCCGTGACCCCACCCGGCGCCGACGGCTATCGTGGCCTGCTGCCACTGGCTTTGGGGGGCGCCGTCCGGGCTCGCGCGTGTTGATGCGCCAAGCGCGCAGCGCGCCGGCGCCACCTACTGTGCGACGATGTGCGGGACGACGTGCGGCGCAATGTGTGCGGCGACACGTGCGGCAGCCCGCCCCACAATGGACAACGTCAGAACCGGGACTTTCGTAGGATGAGGAGACCCGGCCGGAAAATCGCGGTTGTACTTGACCGTCCCACCTGTCGATAAAGGGTGGAGGACACATCGCAATGGCTCTCAGGCCGCAGCGTCGAGGCACGCCTTTCGACCGGGTCGTGTTGGAGAGCGTCGGGCTGATCCGTCGGATCGGCGCGGCGCGCCTGCGCGATCGAGGAGACCTCGACGACTTCACACAGGCGGTCGTGCTCCGGGTTTACGCCAATCGGGATAGCGTGCGTGACGAGGAGCGGCTGGCGAACTGGATCGGCGTCGTCGCGAAGAACGCCGCGCACAACTGGAACGCCAAGCGCCGCGCGTTCCCGACCGACCTGCTTCCGGACATGCCCGACACGGGCGCGTCCCCCTTGGAGCGCCTGGAGGACGAGGAGCGTTGGGAGGCGCTCATTCGCGCCCTGACGCGTCTCGACAAGCGCCATCAGGACGTGCTTCAAGCGGCTTACCTCCAGGAACTCGGACCCGCCGCGATGAAGGCGCGGTATGGCCTGTCGTCCGCGGCGATCGCCATGCGGTTGGGACGCGCCCGACGGGCGTTGCGTCGACAACTCGGCGTGGCCGCTGGGCTGCTGGCATGGTTCACCTGGCGGCCGAAGGCGCGCGCTTTTGGCGAAGTTCCCGTAGGGAGTGGTCGGATGAGCACAACGTTCTCGCTGATGACGTCGACGCTGATCGTTGGGTGGCTCGGAATCACCGCGCACAGTATCGAGCAGGCGCCGGTGGATCTGGCGATGATCTCGCCGGACGGGGACACGGCCATGCGCATCGCACAACTCGACCGAATGTCCGCCGAATTCCGGCCGAGGGTGACACTGATATCCGGCGGCGTGACCAGCGGGGAAGAGGGACGGATGAGCAAGGTCTTGGACATCGCGCCGACGCACCCCTATACCACGAGCGTGGCCGGCCTTGAGAGGATGTTGCAGGCGGGCGGACAGTCGGAGTGGTCCCCCACGCGATTGCAGGGCGTATTGGGTCATGCCTTCAGTTTCGTGATGAGGGAGGGAGCCGGGACGGTGTTCCAGGAGGCGTATCTGGACTACAGGGGCGGTGACGCGCACTTCATCGAGATGCTGCCGGACCTCGGCCTGCGAATCCAGAGCTTTCAGGCTACGCGGCAGGACGAGGAGGACGACTGGAACCAACTCAAAGTCGACGCCTGGACAGCCGTCCGAGCAAGCATCGATCGAGGAATCCCGGCGATGGCCTGGAATCCGATGTCCCACCAGCAGGAAGAAGACGGCCTCAGCGCGCAGCTCTGGGGTTTGATCGTCGGATACGACGAGTCCGACGAGACCTATACCGTCCGTCACCAGTTCGTTGGCGACGGCGCGGAGGCGTTTACCGTACGCTATGACGCCCTCGGACACAGCGGTCAGTCATGGTTCTGCGTACTGGTCTGCGATGCGGTCGACCAAGTCGACGCGGCAAGCGTACACGCCAACACGCTTCGGAACGCGGTCGGCTTGGCGAACGGGACGCGATTCGGGCCGCAAGACATCGGCTACCGTGTCGACGCAACCGGATTCGCCGCCTACGAGCTGTGGGGTGAAGCGCTCGCATCTGGCGCGGCTCCCGCCAAGAAGTCAGGGCGCCACGCGTGGGAGTTGCGAATAGCTCGGGAGCATGCCGCCGCGTACCTTCGAGAACTGGTCGACGTCTTCGCCGATGCCACGCCCGAACTTCAGGAAGCCGCGACCCACTACGACCGAGAGGTCGAGACGCTGCGCGAACTCGAGCATCTGAGTGGCGTCGCCGAGGAAGCGGGAGGGTTCACCGAGGACACGGGCGCGGAAGCGCGCGACCTCTTGACGGCAGCGCTACAGGCGGACAGAGACGCGATCACCAAGGTCGCGGCGGCGATCGCCGTGTTCGAGGCGTCGCGGTAGATACGTCCGCGGCCGTCAGCAAGGCATCACGAGACCATCCACCAGCCGCGCGGAAACGCCCTGGCCTCTCGGATGATCTTGCGCCGTTCCTCGAACCGGTCGGGCAGGGGACGCGCCCGTTGGTACCCGTCCAGGACCGCCTCGCGCTCGCCCTCGTTGACGGTCCGATGCAGGGCTTGCACGAGATCCATCAAGTAGTGCCCGTAGCCCAGTTCGTAGAAGTCGACACAGGCAATATCCCCGCCGTTTGCGAGCACGTTCCTCGCCGAGAGGTCCGGCTGGACCAACCCGAACACGTCCTTCCCTTCGCCGAGTTCTTCCATTAGTTGCAGACGGCGCAACCCGGCCTCTCGCAGTTCTCGCTCGCTCTCCGCGGGAAAGTCCTCTTCGGCGAGGTTGGCTGCCATGTCCCGCCGAAACTCCTCGGCGCCGTAGCGATGTCGATCGAACCACGGCGGCGCCTCAAACTGTTCGGAGGCGTTGTGCATCTTCGCGAGGAACTCCCCGAACGTCTCGATCAGCGCGCGCGTCCTCTGTTCGGCAGGGACGTCTTCGAGTCGGACGCCGGGAATCCAGGGGAACACGGCGCAGTTCCGCGCGTCGCCTTCCGCGTGAACAGTCTGGAGCCACGGCCCCTCCACCGAATCGGCGGGGTTCGGAACTTCGATGCCCGCCGATTCCCGAACGCTGCGCAGCCACAGAAGCTCTGACAGGGCGCCGTTGAAGCTGATGTCGTTCCCGTAGATGCGGACGGTGAAGCGTCCACCATCCGTGTCGACGATGTAGAGGGGTGTGACGTACTCCCAACCGCGGGAATGTCGGAGTTGGGAGTTTCGCAGCCCGAACTGCTCGCACGCGGCAGTTGCCAGCGTATAGGTGTGGGTGAACAGAGCGGCATTTTCCGCGCTGAGCGGGAACCGACCGCCGTCCTCGTGCAGACGGCGAACGAGGAGCGTGAGGATCGAACGCTGTCCGTCGGCGGCGCCTTCGAGGTAATCAAGCGGCTCATCGGTCAGCAACCGATACGACCCACACGCCTCGCAATCGATGTCGGCCCATTCGTCGTTCTCGCGTTCCGCGATCCACGAACCGCTCGAACACAGCGAACACACGGATTCCCGACGGCCCATCGCATCCCTCTCCTGTTGACGCACGGCGTGAGCGTTCCTGCTCTACTAACCGGAGTTGGGGCGATCGGGGTACATGTCTATGGCGGCGACGCCCGGAAGGCGGCGGAAGCCTCGGGACCTCCACTGTGAGCATGGCGTGACAGCGGAGAGCGCGATAGAGTTCCGTGGTGAACAGATCCGATCCGCGTGTGATGGGGTAGCTGGGGGAGTACTCGCGATGCCGACGAAGCAAAGGCGCGTATTGGTTACAGGGGCCCGCGGGGCCATCGGCCGGGCGGCGAGCAAGGAGCTACGGGCGCGCGGGCATTTCGTGCGCGGGTTCGGGCGAAATGCAATGGACGATGTCGACGAGGTCCACGTCGGAAACCTAGCGGACGCGGAAGCGGTACGCGAGGCGGTGAGGGGCATGGACACCGTCGTGCACCTAGCGGCGACGCCGGACGACGCCGACTTCATGGACGACCTCCTGCCCAACAACGTAATCGGCTCCTACAACGTCTTCGACGCGTGCCGTGACGAGGAGGTCGATCGGCTCGTCGTAGCCAGCACGGTCCAAGTGGTGAGCGGTTTGCGTCGGAGCAGCGACCTGAGCCTGATCCGCATTGAGGACGGCACCGCGGTGCGCAATCACTACGGCGTCACGAAGGTATTCGGCGAGGCGATGGCGGAGATGTACGCGCATCGCTACGGCATATCGATGATCGTGGTCCGGCTGGGATGGTTGCCGCGTGAGCCACATCACACTCTCTCGATCTCGAAGAGCGCCGCGTCGCAGGCGATCTACCTCAGCCCCACGGACGCAGGACGCTTCCACGCTTGTTGTGTCGAGGCCGGCGAACTGCCTCCGGTCGTCACGCTCTTCGCGACAAGTCGCAGCAACGGCGAGACCGTGCTCGATCTCGAGCCGGCGCGGAAGTGGCTTGGCTTCGAGCCGGTGGAGACGTGGCCCGAAGGCCGGCCGCACCCAGTTCCCGAGGGTTGAGCACAAAACGCGGGTAGCCCATACTCGTCCTGAGAACCGCATGGCGCAGGGATCGCGGAAACGCCTTCCCCGTCAGGAGAAGGTCAGGATGGGGTCCAGGCGTGACCCACAGATCCCGTGTGGCGAGCCACACAGACGAGCGCCTTCCGCGAGTATCAGTCGCTAGGTGGGCGCCACTCCGAGGAGGCGAATGGTGAGTCAACCCTCGGTCGAGGAACTACAGCAGATCGCCCGTGACGGCTTCGGGCGCGACCTGAGCGCGGAGCAAGCGGAGCGGTATCGCGGCCGCCTGCCGGTCATGGGACAGGCGGCGCGGCTCATCGACGAGTGGGCGGCCCGGCTGGACGAGACCGCGCCAGCGGCCGTACATCGCACCCCGGTGGAATGTGGGAACATGGATGTCACAGTCGGATATAGCGTTCAGTAGCATCGCCGACCTCGCCCCCCAGCTGGCCACCGGCGATCTCTCGCCAGTAGACGTGACCGACGCCGTCCTGGCGCGCATCGAACAGCACAACGAACAGCTTAACGCCTACATCACCGTCATGGCGGACACGGCTCGCCACGCGGCGCGAGCGGCTGAGTCCGCGATCCATGCCGGTCACTATCTGGGGCCACTACACGGCATTCCCGTTGCGGTGAAGGATCTCTATGCCACTCGGGGCGTGCGAACCACGTTCGGCTCACCTCTGTTCGCCGACTGGGTTCCCGACCATGACGCCACGGTGGTCGAGCGACTGAAACGGGCGGGCGCCGTCATCCTCGGCAAAACGAACCTGCACGAACTGGCGTTCGGGACGACGAGCGCCAATCCTCACTATGGCGTCGTACGCAACCCTTGGGACGTCACGTGCCATCCCGGTGGCTCCAGCGGAGGGTCTGCGTCTGCCGTGGCCGGCGGGCTCGCATACGGCGCGCTGGGCAGTGATACAGGCGCTTCCATCCGCCAACCGGCGGCGTGTTGCGGCATCGTGGGCCTCAAGCCCACCTATGGTCGTGTCAGCAAGTTCGGCGTGCTGCCGCTCTCTTGGTCAATGGATCACGTCGGGCCGATGACCCGCACGGTCGAGGATGCTGCGTTGATGATGCAAGCGCTGGCCGGCTACGACGCGCGCGACCCAGGGTGCGTGTCACATGCGGTCCCCGACTACACCGCGCAACTGCATGGCGGCCTTCGCAACAGACGGATCGGTGTCGCGAGGGACTTCTTCTTCGAGGAGTGTGACCCGGAGGTGGCCGGCGCGGTCGAGGCCGCCCTGGGCGTCTTCCGGGATCTAGGCGCGACCGTCGAGGACACCGCCCTGCCCGACATGCACGCTGCGCGGGCAGCAGGCGTCGTGATCTTGTTCTCGGAGGCGGCGGCCTACCACGCGTCGAACCTGCGGGAGCGCCCTGAGGCGTTCAGTGACGAGGTCCGAGACCAGCTCGACATGGGCAGCTTCTACACCGCGGTACAGTACGTCCAGGCGCAGCGCATGCGGCGCGTTCTCACGGACGAAACCAGCCTGGCCATGGCGCCCTATGACGCGGTCGTCATGCCGACATCGCCGGTTCCGGCAACGCCGATCGCGCCCGGCCTCCCGGGGCATGCCAGTCTGCGGCCGCGCAACACGCTGCCGTTCAACTTCATCAGTCTGCCGGCGATCTCCGTGCCCTGTGGCTTCACCGATTCCGGCCTGCCGATCGGTCTGCAAGTCGTCGGAAAGGCGTTCGACGAGGCAGGCGTTCTGCGTGTAGCCGCCGCGTACGAGCGGGCCACGCCGTGGCGCACGCGGTTCCCGACCCTGTAGGCCAAGTTCCCGCGCGCCCTGTGTGTATGCGATAGCGTGGCGTCCAGCGGGCGCGCCTACCTACCTCCGCACCGCAGCGATTACCACCACCGTGGTAGCTGCGGTAGTCAGCGCGAACCGGGCAAGGCTAAGGAAGCTGTCCCACCGGCTGGATATCTTCTCCACCATCACCCGCGTCGGGACCACGATCGTGTCGCCCGGGTCGATACGCTTGAGCTTCTCCGCGCGCACGGTGATGCCGTTCATCTTCAGCACCGTGATCCCTTCGGCGTCCCCGTCTTCGGTAAGCCCGCCGGCGAACTCCAGGTAGTCCTCCAGGCTTTGGTCGCGGACGTACACGAACGAGTTCTGACGCCGCACCGCCCCGGCGACGCTGACCGTGTTCCGCTCCCGTGGGATATCCAGCAGGTCGCGCGGCTCGAGGGTCAGGTTCTGCGGGCTGCTCGGATCGTCGAGAATCTTCACCAGGTCGATAACGACTTCGCCACTCGGCACGAGATTGTCGATATGCCGCGCGGGCGTCACTAGGTTGACCACGGTGGGGGCCGGCGCGTCATCCGTAAACTGCTCCACGCCCTCGGAGATGTCCTCCGCCGTCTCACCGGCCGTAGGCGTCACGACCACCTCGCCGACCGTCCCCGAATCGTCATCCAACGCGGAACTCGCCGCCACCGAAGCCCCGACCGCGCCCGCGAGCGGGGCCGCCGTCGACGACACGAAGTCGGTGAGAGGCTCCAGCGTCCCGCCCTGACGCTGCGTTTCCACGCGAGCCTTCGCGAGCGCGCGCGTGAATTCGAGGTCGTTCTGCGCTTCGTAGGTGCTCCACAGGTCTTGCAGAGCCGACTGAAGACCAACGTCGATGATGTTCACGTCCTCCCGCACGAGCGTGGCGCCCGCGGGATACGCTTGATCCGTCAGACCGCCCGCGCGCACGATCAGATCCGCGATGCGCTCGTCCCCTTGAAGCACGTACGTCCCCGGATACGCCACCTCGCCCCGGATGGTGATGGCGCGCGGAACGTCCTGGAACTCCCGGCTCTTCATCACGGAGATGACGTCGCCCGGTTCGATCTCGATGTTGTCTCCGTTGTCCCCAAGCAGGGCGGCGTCGATATCGACGCGGATGATCTCCGCGTTCTTCTCCCTCCGCGCTCGCGCGATCTCCACCGTCCCACGATGCCCCGGGAGCAGGCCGCCCGCGATGTTCAACGCGTCGCGAAGACGCATGTTGTAGTAGTAGGGGTAGATGTCGGGACGCTGCACCGCGCCGTACACGGTCACGATCGACTCGGGGACGAAGTCCGCCTCCCGCATCGTCCACACCTGCAGCATGTCCCCGTCTTGCAGCAGCACGTCCGCGTCGTCGTCGCCCGCCAGCGCCCGCGTCAGGTCCACGGCGATCGTTGTCTGGCGGTCGTAGTCTTCCATGTACCGATACAGATCGGCCCGCTCGAGGTACGCGTTCCCCAGCGGCCCGCCCGACCGGAACAGAAGGTCGCTGACCCGCATGCCGTCCGTACGGGGATACGAGTCGCCGCGCATTACCGCGCCCGTTATCTGCACCTCCTGCGCCGGCTCCCAAGCCACCTCGGATTCCCGATAGATGATGATCTCGTCCTCAGGCTCCAGGAGGATGTCCGCCTCCGGGTCCCCCGCGAGGATGGCGTCCAACGCGAGCATGAAGCTCTCGCCGACGGTGTCCCAACGCTCCGACTTGCGGATCAGTAAGCCCGTCGAGGCGTGGTCGCCTTGGGCCCCGCCGGCGCGTAGGAGCGCGTCGCTCACGCGCATGCCCCGGGCGTAAGGGATCAGCCCCGGCTCCTGCACACCACCGCCCACGCGGACGACCTGCGCCGGCTCCCAGGCAGCCTCGGCGTGGGTCAGCACGAGCAACACGTCGCCGTCTTCTAGGAATGGGTCGCCCGCAGTGAGGTCGAGCAGGTTCACGGCGATGCTTACCGCGAGCCGACCGCGGTTGTCGACGCGAAGCAGCAGCGCGTGCTCCCCGTGACCTTCGGGACGCACGCTTCCCGCCATACGTAGTAGATCGCTGAGCTTCATGTCGTCCGCGCGCGGGTAGTTCCCCGGCCGCACGACCGCCCCCTGAGCCGCGACCGTGCGCGGTGCGCGCCACACGATCTCCGAGGCGCCGTACACCACGAGTCGGTCGTACGCCTGCAACGGGATGTCCGCCTCTCCGCCGTCTTCCAGCGCTTCGGGCGACACCGGGATGAGCGTCCGCGTGTCGCCGTCGGGGTTCCGGCGGAACAGGTCCGCGCGCGCTCGATGGGCGTCGTCACGCAAGCCGCCTGCGGCCCGGATCAGGTCGGACAGCCGCATGCCCTCACGGAACTCGTACACGCGAGGCTGCTTCAGGTATCCCGTGGCTTGCACTGTGTTCACCGCGTCGCTCGACACGGGATACACGGTCACGTAGTCGCCGTCGTAGAGCGGAGGGGCATCCGTCAGGTCGCCCGTGGCGTCCACGTTCCGCACGACGCGGTTCGCGAAGTCGTTCACGCTGTCGATCTGCACGCTCTTTGCGAACCCGCTCGCGCGGATGCCTCCCACGAGGTCCATGAGGTCGCGGAACCCTTCGCCCTCGGTCAACTCATAGATGCCCGGACGATGCACCTCGCCCGTGACCGATACCTGCCGGCCGATGGGCGGGAAGTAGATGAGGTCGCCGCCCTGTAGTGGACGATCCTGACCCGCGTCGCCCCGCAGCAGATACGCGTAGAAATCCACCTCGTGCGCCTGGTCTCCCCGCTTCAGGACGATGTGCCGCAGCGAACCCGCCTCGTTCGGCCCGCCGGAGAATAGCAGCGCGTTGAACAGCGTCGCGGCCGCGCTGAGCGCGTAAGTCCCGGGACGGAAGACGTTCCCGACGATCGACACCTGCATCGTGCGCAAGCTGTCGAATGTCGCGACCAGGTTCAGGTCCGCGAACGTGTTCTGAGCGAGCAAGTCGCGCGCGTCCTGCTCGAACTCCTCCAGAGTCTTCCCCAGCACGACGAACGGCCCGTGCGGCGGCAGGAGCACCGTCCCCTCGGAAGCGACGACCAGCGACGCGCTCCGCGGCGCCTCGGGGTTCGATGGCGACCACCACGTGAGGTGCAGGGTGTCACCCGGCACGATCACCCGGTCATGCGGGATCGTGAACATGACGTTCGAGTCGATCTGGTCCAGCGGCCCGACGAACCCCGTGATGGCGTCCTGCACCAGGGCAGAAGGCGAGATCGACGGCAAGTCCAACGGCTGCCACGCCTCGGCCGCTGCTTCGGGGACGCCGTCGACATCTGCGCCGGCCTCGGGCTCCTCCGCGCGCGGACGTCTTCTCTGCTCCCGGTCCAGTTCCATCAGACCAACGCGGCGTTCGATCTCCCGGATGCGATGCCGGGCGCCGTCAAAGTAGTCGATGCCGTAGCGGCGGAGCGTCTGCCGCGACTCGTCGAGCATCTCCCGCCGGGCCTCGTCCTCGGCCTGCTGCGTCAGTATTTCCTGCTCGGTGAGGGGCTGTATGGTCGTGTCCCGTCTGCGCGTCGGCACGACGAGAACGTCGCCCGCCCGCATCAGCTCGTCCGGCCCGCCGAACGTCCCGTCACGATGGATCACGTAGGAGCCGTCGACGTTCGCGGCGTCCGTCGGTCCACCCGCCATGCGGATGTAGTCGGGCGAGGACAGCTCCGGGCGGAACAGGAACGACCCTGTTTGCAGAACCGCGCCGGTCACGAGTATCCGCTTGAGCGCCGGCTCCTCGAGGTCGGCGACATCCTCGGGGTCTATGTCAGGGCGCTCCCCGTCGACATCGTCCTCATCTTCCAGGACCACCCGACGGTGGGGCACGACGAGGGTGTCGCCGGGCAGTATCTGCGTTACGTTCTGTGCGGCGTGCAGTCTTCCGTTGGCCCGCAGAACCCAGATCACGCCGCGATCGGCCAACTCCGTGTACCCACCCGCAGCGACGATGTACTCCCGCACGGTCCATCTCGGGCGGTATGGGAAGCGTATCGGACGCTCCACGGCGCCGGTCACGCGGATGCCCTGAGCGTCCTCCGGCTGCGGGACGATCGGCGCGTCGGGTACGTCTACGGTCGCTTCTTCGTCGGGTTCCTCCAACGGCAACGTGTCCGCCTGTAGGCGTTCCGCCTCTTCCTGCGACAGCACGAGCAGGCGTTCCCCTCCGAGGAGGGTCGTCGTGGGCGACAGCCACTGCACGGCGCCGTCCGCCCCCATGACCAGCACGCGGGTGAGATCCAGTTCCGTCGGTTCCAATCCCGCGAACAGAAGGTACTCGACGGCCGAGAGACGATCACTGTAGACGAGCGCGCCCTGGACGGGTACCTCCCCTAGTACAAACACGACTCCGCTATGGTCTTCCGCGTCCTCGGCGACCTCGAACGCGTCCGCCGAAATGGTGGCCGACGTGGCGTCTGCCGGCCGAGGCGATGCGTTGGTCGTGCGGGCGTCCTGGGCCGGCGAAACCGTCGCGCAAAGCGCGAGGCATATCGATAGCGAGAGGAACAGAAGGCGCGATGGGCATCGCATTCGGAGTGGCTCCGGGACAGGCTTCATGCAGGCTGGGACGCAGGCGGATTGGCGGCGCGCCGCCCGTGATGATAACCTTAGGGCACTCGCGGAGCAAACGAAAGGCTGACCCTCGGCCATGCCCATCCACGCTCGATTTCGCGCCCGTCCCGTGCGCGTGCCCGCGAAGCATCTCCCAGATCCAGACCGAAGCGCGAAGGCGTGCGCGCAAGCCGCCGGCAGCCATTCGGCCGTTGGGTTACTCCAGACCCGTACACCGGTGAAACCCGTGAGCGTCTTCCCCTCGCAGGGGAACATGGAGATGGGGTCCACGACGCAGCTACCGGCCCCCTCCGCCACTAGCTCTGTATCGACCTACGCGCGCGCGCTACTCGCCGTCGTCACCGTGCTCGCCTGCGCCATCCCGAGCTATGCCGTCTCGGCCGATCCGGCCTCCGACACCACGTTAACGGGGGTCGTGCGCGAGGCGCTCTCAGCGAAGCCGGTCGCGGGCATCGTCGTCACGGCGGCAGGGCTTTCCGACACCACCGATGAGGACGGAGAGTTCGTCATCCTCGGCGCTCCGGTCGGCTCCCACCTCGTCAGCGTCTCCTCTACGGGATTCAGCGTAGTAGATGCGATGGAAGTGTTCGTATCCAGCGGCCGCGTCGCACGCTTGGAGATCGATGTCGAGCGCACCCCCGGTGTGGCCCAGGACATCGGCGAGATACGCGTGACCGGGGTCCGCGGCGCCGACACCGGCCGAGCCATCAACAGCACCGAGAGCATGACGCGGCGGGAAATGCAGAGCGAACCGGGCGCGGTCTGGGACCTCCAGCGCATCTTCGGCTACCAACTCGGCGTGACGACCAGCTCGGACATGACCAATAACATCGTCGTCCGCGGCGGCAATCCGTCCGAGAACCAGATATTCGTCGACCATATCGAGATGCCCAACATCAGCCACCTCTCCTGGCAGGGGGAGACGGGCGGCGGCATCGGCATCGTCAACATGGACTTCGTACGGGACGCCACCTTCCACACCGGCGGCTTCCCCGCGGAGTACGGCGGCAAGCTGTCGTCGGTCCTCGACGTGCGCTTCCGTGAGGGGAATCGCGAACGCCTCGGCGGCGAGATGGAGCTGTCCATGGCGGGCGTCGGCGGCGGCCTCGAGGGGCCGTTGCAGGACGGCAAGGGCTCCTGGGTCGCGTCGTACCGCAAGAGCTTCCTCGACCTGCTGAAGGAGCCGATACGCCTCGCCGCCGTGCCGCACTACGAGGATGCCCACGGCAAGATTGTCCTCGACCTGAGCCCTGAGCAGACGCTCTCAGTGCTTGGCATCGTCGGCCGTGACGACATCGACATCAAGTGGGTTCGTGACGCCGACCGCGCGGTGTTCGACGGCCTGAAGTACGCCGTCGGCGCGAACTGGCGGGTCGACCTGGGGAGCGAAGCGGCATCGCGCGTAACCCTCTCACAGACCGGCAACTACTACGATGTCCAGGTGTATCAGGTCGACGACGAGCCCGTTTACACGAACGACTCCGCAGAACGCGAGACGACGATAGAGGGCGTCATCGACATCGGCGAGAGCTATGCCGACGCGTGGCAGGTCGGCGCGATGGCGCGCCTGGTGGACTTCCGCCACACGATCGACTCGCGAGCGTGGCGTGGGTTCAGCGAAAACCAGGGGCGCGCGGTGTGGCTCGGCGATCAGGAGATCGATGAACGGCACGAGGCGTTTCAGTTCGCGGGCTTCGTGCATCGCGACATGACGATCGGCGACACCGTGACGGCTCGGCTTGGGGTGCGCGCGCAGCGATCCGAACTCACCGATTCCACAACCGTCGATCCGAGGTTCGGCCTCGCGTGGCGCATCACGCCGGACGCGACGTTCAGTTTGACCGGAGGACGGTACCACCAGCCCCCAACTTACGTCGAACTTACGCTAAATAGGGGCAATTTTGAGCTAAAAGACGCCGAAGCGCGCCACATGATAGCGGGACTAGAGGTCAACCTTGCCGAAGGAGCCCGCGTACGCGCCGAGGTATACCGCAAACTCTACGACAACGTGCCCGTGTTCGAGGACGCGGACTCGATCGCTCCGTCGGGTCGTCTGGTCAACGACGGCGAGAAACGCGTGACTGGCGTCGACGTTCTGCTCGAAAAGCGCGCGAAGGATGGAGCGTTCGGCAGCGTCATCGCGACGCTGTCCGAGTCACGATCGCTGGACGCCTTGGGCGAGTGGTACGCCGACGACTTCGACTACCGTCGGATGCTCATGCTCACGGGTGGCGTGCCGCTGGTCGGGGGTTGGCGGGCGAGTGGGCGATGGCGTTACGTCGGTGGTCGGCCGTTCACGCAGTTCCCGATCGTCGAACTCGAGGACGGTAGCTACGACCTCGTGCCGGACTTCGAATCCCGAAACCAGGTGCGATACCCGGACTATCACCGGCTCGATCTGCGCATGGACCGGCGGCTGGATTTCGCGGGCTGGGGGACATCGCTGTTCTTCGAGGTGCAGAACGTATACAACCGTGAGAACGTGTTCTCACGCCAGTTCGACGCGAAGAACGGTCGGTTCCTCGATGTGCTTCAGTTCCAGCGGCTCGGCATCGTGGGTTTGATCGCCGACTTCTAGCCTCCCGGTCCCCGGCTCACATGGCGCGACAACAGCACCGATTCCACGGCGATCCCAACCGCTTCGACGTGCTGGCGGCGTACGTGCACGGCCGCTTCGGTCGCTCGGTCAGCTATATCGCCGATGTCGCGGGCGGTCAGGGGATGCTGACCCGCATCCTAAACAAGCGGTACAACTACGAATGCGAAGTCGTGGACCCGCGTGGATGGGTGCTACGCGGCGTCCCGAACCGAGAGGAGGAGTTCGACTCCTCGGGCGCGGACTACTACGACCTCGTGCTTGGGCTGCACGCGGACGAGGCCACGCGCGCCGTTGCGGAGGCTGCGCTTGTGCGCCCGACGGTGCTGATCCCGTGCTGCAACTTCTGGTCCGAGGAACGGTTGGGGCAGAAGGAACTACTCGCCGCGATCGAGCTTTACTACCGTGAGCGGCAGGTCGGGTACGAACGCGTGACGTTCGCCTTCCGTAAGCCGAAGAACATCGGCCTCGTGACTACGCCGCCCCGCTAGGAGGCCGCGGCGTCTGCGGAGGGGAGAGACGTGGATGGCCCCGGAGTGTCCGCGTCTTCGTCGGAGACACCCGATTCTCCGGGCGAGGCTTCCTCGGGATTCCTCGGCTCGGCGCCGGGAAGGACTTTGCGGAGCTGCTGCTCTGCATCCACTACATCGCGGTTCAAGAGCTTGATCGCGTCGAGGAGCAGTTCGGGAAGCGTGGGATGGTCACTCAGCGAGCGACGCATCTGCCGCAGCAGGTCGGCCGCGGCGCGGAAGACACGGACGATGTCTCCCTCAGTCGTGCTTGTGTAGTTCTGAAGCTCGTCGAATTCGCAGCCGCGTGACCACGCGAGGGTGGCCGCGGCCAGCTTGCCCTCGATGGGCTGAGACAGCGTGTCGACGCCGCATTCCACTTCCAACGCGCGGGCGCGCTCCAACTGCCCCTCGGCAGACTTGAGCATGCGCGTGAGGCGGGTATCGTCCACACGGGCGAACCACCCGTCGCGCTTCGCCTCGAACACCATCGAGACCGCCAGGACGTTTATCGAGTCGGGGTCGAGCCTCTCGAAGTAGCCTGCCAGCATGAGTTCGGTGACGGCGAGTTCGTATCCGTATATCTGCTGAGCCACGCGACCACGCGGCTGCACGCGAAGCCCCTCGATGTATCCGAGTCGCTCCATGAGCCCCATTCGCGCCCTTATCTGGGCCTCGTGGTAGTGCTTTACGCGCTCGATTTCCTCGGTCAGCGTTGTGACCGAGCTGGCCGTCTTGTTGAGGGCGGCGTAGCGCATCTGGCACTCGTTGAGGTTGCTGCACCCGTGGCAACGCGCCTCCCGGATCTGCGTCTTGATGTCGCCCTCCTGGCGGTCCAACTGTGCCAGGCGGCGTATTCGGTCTCGCTTCTTTCTGCGTCCGCTGTATTTGCGTTTGACGCGGCTGCGCGCGGGTCGCAATTCGCCGATGCGCTCCTCAATCACGAGCGACATGTTCTGGTGTTGGGTCAGCGCTTCCATGGCATCGTAGCCGTGGATGCACTTGGGACTGGGTAGGGTCTGCCCGGCCTGCTCGGCCGCTGCGCGCTTGCTCTCCAGCTCGCGCACTCGGTAGGTGCTCTGGTGATTGCTGAAGCTCTTGCGGCACACCTCGAACATCATCTCGCCGTATTCGTCGAGGAGGTTCAGGATGCTGGAGTATGAGAGGTTGAACTGGCTCTCGATGGCTTCCGGCTCGCCGGTCAGGACATGCCTTATCTCCGGCATGCGGGCGAACTCTGGGTCTACCGTGGCGTAGACGTAGCCCTGTTCGTCGATGCCTCGCCGTCCGGCGCGGCCGGACATCTGCTGGTATTCACGCGCCTTGAGGTGGCGGACCGAGACGCCGTCGTATTTCTCCAAGCCCTCGAAGACCACAGTGCGGGCGGGCATGTTGATGCCCACGGCGAAGGTCTCCGTGGTGCATAGAAGCTGTATCTTGCCCAGGGTGAAGAGTCGCTCGACGACCTCTTTGAGCGTGGGCAGCATCCCCGCGTGGTGGTAGGCAATCCCACCCTCTACTAGCTCGCGGAACTCCATCGCGCGGGCGTCGTCGGTTATGTCGAAGGTGCGGCACAACTCGTCGTAGTCGTTGAGGATATCTGCGGAGTTGTTGGGAGATAGGAGCGAGCCGTACTGGCGGAAAAGCCGCGCCCTCTCCTCGCATCCGCGCCTGCTGAAACAGAAGTAGAGCGCTGGAAGCCGGTCCTCGTCGGCGAGGTGCTCGATCAGCTCGGTTGGGTCGTAGTCGTCGGGTCTGAACCTGCGCCTTCGGCGTCTGCCGCCGTCGTCCTCTATGTCCTTCAGGCGCTCTTGCAGGTTGTTCGCGGTGCGTTCGAGGTCGTCGACGGTCCCGATGCCGCGGCCGGGCATATAGACCATACGCTCGAGGGGCACGGGTCGCTCGTGTTCCTCGATGACCTGGATGGGCACTTCGCGGACGCTGGCGATCCAGTCGCTGAACTGGCGCAAGTTTGGCATCGTGGCGCTCAGGCATATGAGCTTGATGTTCTGGGGAGCGAAGATGATGCTCTCTTCCCAGACGGTGCCACGCTCGATGTCGTTTATATAGTGGATCTCATCGAAGACCACGTATTCGATGTCGCGGAGCTGGGTGATGTCCTCGAAGATCGTGTTCCGCAGGATCTCCGTCGTCATCACGACGATCGGGGCGGTGGAGTTGATGACCACATCGCCGGTGACGATGCCGACGTCCTCGCCATAGAGCGCGCGGAAGTCGCGGTACTTCTGGTTGCTGAGCGCCTTGATTGGGGCGGTGTAGACGATGCGCCGGTCGCGCTTGCGGCAGACCTCGGTGGCGTATTCCGCGATGACCGTCTTGCCCGCGCCGGTGGGGGCCGCGACGATTACGGAGTGTCCGTCGTCTATTGCCTTGCAGGCGTCCGCCTGGAATGGGTCGAGCTTGTGTCCGCCGTAATGCATTGGGTATCCGTGCGCGGTTGGCGCGTCATGGCGCGCCGTGAGTGCGAGCCGCTGGTACTAATGCTACCCGAGAATGCCCTTGGCTGGACGAGATCGCCTTTGACCGGGTGTGGTCACACGCCGATGGCCCTGGCGCACGTGAGCATGTCGGTGACTCCTGGCCGGGGATCCCGCTGACGCAAGCTCACCTAAGACGTGCCATGCTGAGCCGAAGGCGAAACCTCTCGCCAGAATTCCCGCCTCATGCCCGAACAGGCGAGACCCTTCGTCGCCGCCGGCTCCTGAGGGCGACCTCGAGAACGCCCAACCGTGTGGGCCACGGGCGCCGACTTCCCTGGGCGGGGCTGTGTGATGGCAAGGCCGCGCGATTGGGGCGCGCGTTTGCTTGTAACGCCGCCCCGGCTGTGTCTATACTACCGACGCAGGATCGTGAGTGGCCGCCTGTTCAGCATCTTGACCGCACGTCTTGACCGCACGATGGGTGGGCGATATAGTCTTGGCGCATTTCCTGTTCCATGGGAACGAGCTTGACGTGAGGTACGCAATGAAAACGCGCGTGTGTTCTATTGGCCTTGTGATGCTGGTCGCAGGTCTTGCCGTCCTGCAGGCGTGTGGTGGTTCCGCCCCAAGCGAGCAGCCGCCTGTGGAAATCGTCCATTCTGGGGTCATCGTGCGGATCAACGCCGACGATCCGGCGAGGAAGCCGTACCTCAGATGTGACGTGGTGATCCAGTACACCAGCGATGTGGCGAGCGCGGAAGCGAACCGCATGACGCGCCTGAGCGGCGCCGAAGGTAAGGCGATAGTCGGCAAGGGCCTTTTGCGGGATATCTCCACGGCCGAGGAGATCGAATCGGACCAGCTCTTCCATATGGAAGAGGCGGGCGACGCCATTCGCGAAGTGGTTGTCGAGGAGGGCTTCCCGTCACCAGTGAGGGTGCTGTTCTCGAGTTGGGTTATCCAGGGGTAACACCCGTTCCGCACGGTCTACCGGTGAGGTTGGTGCCGGACGAGCAGGCCCCACTTGGGCTTGATAAGTCGGTCGCCTTCGCCAGCGACGTTCCAAATGCGACGCGGAATCTTCCGCACGAATACCGCGCCCCCATAGAACCGCTCGACCTGGGTGAGTTCGACATGGGGGCGCTTCCGTTTCTGCCGGATCACCCGCTCCCAGGACACGTACGCGATCCACAGAGTCGCGAAGAAGAGCAGGGGGCCGCACGTCATCGTGAGCCGGTGGCCTAAGTCCGTGATGCCGAGCCCGTGGTAGCGATCGTATTCCTCGGGCTCGCGGGCCTGGAGGAAGCGCAACACGACGCCGAGTAGAAACGTGACCCAGAGCGCGAGATACGGCGCAGGTAGCCAAGCATAGCGCATCGCGCCAAGCCTATGAGGTGGTGGCGACGACGAGCCGCCTGTGGAAGTGGTCTGTGGTGGACGAACGCTCGCACACTGCCACCCGCCCCCACCGATGTCAAGACATCCGACCCCTGCGGGAACCAACAGGAGAACAGCATGAAGTGGTCCCTCAACACGTACCAGACGGCGCAGGAGTGGTCCCTGAAGGAGACGCTCCGAGTCGCGAAGGAGACCGGCTACGACGGCGTCGAGTTCCTGATGGACTTCGATCAGCCGCACGGGTTCGAGTGGGACACGCCGCGCGAACAGTGGAAGCCGATGAAGCTCACCATCGCGCGTAGCGGTCTCAAGACGTCGGGGCTGACCAGTTGCCAGGTGTTTCACCACGAGGACGCCGCGGATCGCGCGCGGACGGTTGACCGGGTGAAACGCGTTGTCGAGATGGCCAGATATTTCGGATGCGATCATGTGCGCGTGCTCGGGGACCGGTTCGACGACTCGAACCGCGCGGATGTCGTCGGTTGGGTCACGGACGGGCTGCGCGCGCTCGGCGAATTCGCCACGCCGATGGACGTCACGGTGAGCATCGAGATGCATGGGTCGTTCACCGAACCGGACGCGGCGATGACCGTCATCGAGGGCGTGGGCCTGCCGAACGTCGGGTTCGTGTTCAACAGCCAGTTTCACGGGTGCGAGGACGGCGACATCGAGCCGCTCTTCTCTCGCGTTGCGCCGCACCTGACCTCCGTGCATACGCATCAGGCGGAGAACCCCGAGCAGTTGGACCTGTATCGCCAGATGTTCCAGTGGCTGAAGCGCATGGGATTCGACGGGTACGTGTCCAACGAGTGCGCGTACCGCGGGCCGGACCCCGAGAAGGTGCTGAGCATGTACATCGCTCTGTTCAAGGCGATGTCGGCGTAGCCGCCTACCGCGGAGGGAAGACGCCGTGCCGGATGTCATCGTCGGACATATTGCCTCGTCGGATTTCGCGCGGGTCGCGGATGAGTTCGGTCGATGGAACCCGACCTGCACGCTCGACCGTGGAGTCGTCGAGGGAGAGGGCGAGATCGCGTGCGACACGCTGCGCTACCTGTGGTTGGAATCCGGCGCTGGGGAGTGCTTCATCCCCGCGGGGCAGCGCACCCAGGAAGGTGACGGCAGGCCTCTCGATGCCGTCTACATTCCCGACCCGTGCCCAACTGGAGTGATGGAGGCGTTGGCGACGCTGGAGGCATGCTCCGAGAGCTTCGCCCATGCCCTCCAGGGTCCGGTGCAGGCGATCGTGGAGCGACGGCGGGGCGCGCACTTCATCGGCGACGTGGCTGGCGAGATCTGGTTGCTCCTCGAAAGCGGCGTGCCACGCGGCGAGTGGACGAGCAGCGAAGGCGCCCATGCCGCGTTGGATGTCGTGCTCGGGACGTATCGACAGATCGGGTGGTCGGAGAAGTCGGTGGGTTCGTGGGAGCCAGTCATGGCCGGGGATCAACTCGCCGTAACGGCCGACGCGCCGCTTCGAGTCCGCGGCAGCTTCCGCTACTGGAGCATCGACGTCGCCGATCGGACGGAGACGCACACGTCGGCGGCGCGGCGACTGAACCACCTTCGCGATACCGCGGGCGGCTGCAACTTCGCCTTCGACGCGTTTCGGAGGCTGCCACTCACCTGGATCGCCGCGGAGGGCGGCGGAGACGGCGTGAATGCCGTCAACAGCCACGTGGTCAACATCGCCACCGAGACGTCACGCACGCATTACCATCCGGTGGAGCCAGTCGGGGGCGGGAAGCCGCAGAGCGAGATGTACCTCGTTCTCGACCCAAGCGCCTACGGGCTCAAGACGTATGGGCGCACGGCGTCGCTGGTTACGTTCCCGGATGTCGAGGATCTGTGCCGCTACGAGCAGACGCCCCTCACGCCAGGCTCGACCGTCTACATACAGCCGGGGACGGGGCACCGCGGGCTGGATGCATTCGTGAACGTGATCACGCTGCCGGGCTTCAAGCCGCGGAACGAGATCTACCTGGATCAGCGCGTCAAGGACTCCGCGGGCGGGAAGGCGCCGCACAACGAGGAGTTGACGGTCTGACACGGGCGCCGCGATAGGGACTGCCCCGTCACTTGAGCGAGGCGCGCAACATCCTACGAGACTTCAGCGCTGGCGCGGCCTTCACGGAAAACGTCGACCTCAAGGAAGCACGGCTCGGTCACCATGTCGCCCGTAGCGTCTACGAAGCCCCAGGCGTCGCCGAGTTGCACGGGAGCCAGCCCTTCTGAGAACCCCCACACGCGATCGAAGCGCGGTTCGATCACCAGTTCACCGGTGGCATTCACATAGCCCCACAGGGCGTCCGCCCGCACCGCAGCGAGGCCATCAGAAAACGGGAGCACCTCGTCGAAGCGAGGTTCGACCACCACGTCACCCTCGACGTCGATGAACCCCCACCTGCCGCCGAGTTGGACGTCCGCCAGACCCTCATAGAACCCGTGCTGAGCGCTCTCAAACGCAGGCGAGATCACCATGTCCCCACTCTTATCGACGCAGCCCCACCGATCGCCAACGCGTACTGCCAGCCGCCCAAACGCGAAGTTCGTATGACAGTGAACATCGAAGGAGAGCGCCCGTTCCCCGGCGGGGTTGAGGAAGTGGCAGCTCTCCCCACTTATGTCCTCCGTCGCCCAGGCGAACCCTTCGTGGAAATCGTGCACCCAGTCGTAGATGGGCGGGATGACGACGCGCAACTCGGTGTCAAGAAACCCCTCGCGCAGATCGTCCGCGCCGAACCGGGCGTACCCTTCTACAAACGGATTGAGAGTATCCGCTTCCACCTCTCGGATATACCCCGCCGGGTCTATGAATCCCCACTTCCTCACGTCGTATTCCACCGCCGCCAGCCCGCCTGAGAACTCGCGGGCCGTGATGAAGGCAGGCGGTATCACATAGTGTCCCGCGCGATCGATATACCCCATTGGTTTCTCGCGCTCGCGCATCTCGCGCACACGACATGCAGGCGTAGCGGCCAGGACCGGGTCATCGCTAACGACGGCGAAGCCTTCGCTGAACGCATAGGTGTAGCCGAATTCGCAGGGGATGACTTCGCGGCCGTCGCGCGTCACATAGCCCCCTCCGGCCTCGCCACTGACGGATGCCCGGCCCTCGTAGAACTCGGCGACGCCTTTGTAGATCGGTGGGACTACGAACTCCCCCGATGTGTTGATGAACCCGAAGCTGCTTGACACGAGTAGGCCTTACATACGGCGTGGTTGAGGACGGAGGAGGAAGACGATCGAGCCATATGGCCACGCCCCGGGAGCCTGACGTCTGGTCTTGGACTGCCCGCAGCCTACGACGGCAGCGCAGCGTAGCAACGTCCCTCGTGGAAGGAGCCGCCATCGCCAAACCGTGGTTCGATCACCATATCGCCGGCAGTGTCTATGAATCCCCACAGGGCGCCGACCCGCACCGCGGCCAACCCCGAGTTGAACGGCGACACGGCATCGTACCGCGGCTGGATCGCCATGTCGCCCTCGGTGTTGAGGAAGCCCCATTTGCCGGCCACCTGCATGGCCGCCATGCCCTCGTGAAAGCCCGGGCCAGGTCTCTCGAAGACAGGTGGGATCACCCACTCCCTGTTCCTGTTCACAAAACCCGAGAGATCGCCTTCGCGGACGTAGAGCAGGCCGTTGCTGAATCCGTTGTCACAGTCCGTGTCGAACGTCAGCACGCGGTCGCCATCGGGGTTGAGGAAGTGACAGCCTGTATCGTCGCTTTCCTCCCGGACCCAAGCGAGCCCCTCGCAGAAGCCAAAGGCGTCGGCGTATACCGGTTGGATTGCGACGCGCAGATCCTTGTCGAGGAACCCCTTGCGCCAAGCGACGGTCTCGAACCACGCGTAGCCCTCACGGAACGGACGGGCCCTGTCCACGTCCACCAGTCGGACTTCACCCGTCGCATCGATGAACCCCCACTCGTCCCCGTCGTAGGACACGCCGGCCAATCCTTCGGAGAACTCGTGGCCGAATCGGAAGGCAGGCTCAATGGCATACTCGCCGACCGGGTCTATGTAGCCCACCGGGTTCGTCTTCTGCTGCCGCAAGGCGCCGGCGCGGTCACGGTGGACGTCGGGCGCATGGATCAGGGGATCCCATTCCATGACGGCCGCAAGGCCCTCGTGGAACTCACCCGCCTCGCCGAAACGCAGTGGAATGACCTCGCGGCGGTCAGGATCCAGGTACCCAACCTTGCCTCCGGCCATGAACCGCGCCCGAGATCCCGCGAAATCAGTCACGTCCTCGTATGTCGGGGGAATCACGAACTCCCCCGATGTGTCGATGAACCCGAAGCTGCTCGACAAAGGCTGACCTCACGCGCGACGCTGAGGGACCGCGATGGGAGGACCGGTTGGACGAGGCCTGCGCGTGGTCATGAGGAGCGGGTCGCAGAATCCGGCGGAATCCGGGCTGCGCAACGGCCCTCATGGAACGCCCACGCCCCAACGAACCGCGGCTCGATCACCATGTCGCCGGTAGCGTTTACGAAGCCCCAGACACCGTCGACCAGCACGGCGGCCAGCCCCTCCGAGAACGGCCATACATGGTCATAGCGCGGCTCAACGACGACATCGCCCTCGGTATTGATGAAGCCACACTTGCCGTCGACCTCGACCGCAGCGTGTCCTTCGTGGAACCCGCGCGCCTCCGTCTCGTACGCAGGCGGGATCACCCATTCCTGGCTCTTGTTCATGAACCCCACAGATCGCCGTGGCGTACGGATAGCAGTCCATCCGAGAATTCCTCGTCGCAGTACGTATCGAACGTGAGCACCCGTTCGCCGTCAGGGTCTAGGAAGTAGGAGCGCTTCTGGCCGAGATCCTCGGTCGCCCACGCGAGCCCTTCGTGGAAATCGAAGACACTCCGGTAGATGGGCGGAATGACGACGCGCAACTCGGTGTCGACAAACCCGTAGCGCCCATCCTCGGCTTGGAACCGTGCGTAGCCCTCTCGAAACGAGTAGAGGCAGTCCGCCTCGACGTGCCGTATGTTCCCCGCCGGATCGACAAACCCCCACTTGCCGATGTCGTATTCTACGTCCGCCAGTCCCTCTGCGAACTCGCCGGCCACGATGAACGCGGGCTCGATGGCGTAGTCTCCCGCGCGGTCGATGTACCCCATCGGTTTCGTCTGCTGCCGCCTCGCATACGCGCGAGATCGAGATGTCGTCGGCGCGTGCAGGACCGGATCCCAGGTCATCACTGCCGCGAGGCCTTCGTGGAACCAATCTGCTTCGCCGAACTGCATGCGGATGACTTCTCGGCCGCCGTGCGACAGGAACCCGATTCTGCCGCCGGCCGAGAAGTGGGCCCGACCCTCGGAGAACTCCGTCACGTGTTCGTAGATCGGCGGGATCACGAACTCCCCCGATGTGTCGATGAACCCGCAGCTACTCGACAAACTCTGACCTTACGCGCGGCGCTGAGGGACCGCGATGGGAGGGCCGGTTGGACGAGGCCTGTGCGTGGTCATGACAAACGGCGCGCGACATCGGATGGAACCTCGGCGCTGGCGAGGCCCTCACGAAAGCGCGCGCCCTCAAGGAAGCGTGGCTCAATCACCATGTCGTCCGTAGCATTTATGAAGCCCCAACTACTGCCGACTTTCACTGCGGCCAAACCCTCGGAGAACTCCCACTCCTGGTCGAAGCGCGGCTTGACTACTATATCGCCCTGCCGGTCGACAAAGCCCCACTTGCCGTTAAGCCGGATAGCGGACAGTCCGTCATGGAACCCGGCCCCAATGCTCTCAAACGCAGGTGGGATCACCTGTTCCCCATTCCTGTCGACGAACCCCCACCGATCCCCGACGAGGACACCTAGCAGGCCGTACTTGAATTCGCCCTCACAGCGCATATCGAACGAGAGCACCCGTTCTCCGTCGGCGTTGAGGAAGTAGGACTGCTCTTGGTCCAAATCCTCGATCGCCCAGGCTAGGCCCTCGCAGAAATCAGACGCCTGCTCGTAGATCGGCGGGATCACTACGCGCAACTCGGTGTCGAGGAACCCCTCGTGCCAATCGTCGGTCGAGAACCGTGCGTATCCCTCGCTGAACTCCCAGAGACAGGCGGCGTCAACCGGTCGTATGTCTCCGGCAAGGTTGGTGACCCCGCCCTTCCCCACGTCGCACAATACCCACGCGAGTCCACCCGAGAACGGATCTGCGTGGATGAAAGTGGGCCGCATGGCGTAGTTGCCCGCGCGATCGATGTACCCCACGGGTTTCTCTTGCTCGCGTATAGCACGCGCACGAGCCCGAGATGTTGTCGGGGCCGCCAAGACCGAGTTCCATTCAGTGACCGCTGCTAGACCCTCGCTGAACGACTCGACCTGGGCGAATTTGAGAGGGATCACTTCCCGTCCATCTCTCGACACAAACCCCTCTCGGTCATCGATACGGACGCCCGCCCGCCCCTCTGCGAAGTCGGTCACACCGTGATAGATCGGGGCGATTACAAACTCCCCCGATACATCGATGAACCCGAAGGTGCTCGACAACGCCTGGCCTTCCTTGATGCGCTACGGCGCCACGATAGGGACGATATGGCCGGGCAAGTGACCCGCCACTTCCGGCAGCGCAGAGGACGCCGGACGTGCCTCGGACACTCGGTGGCCCACGCCGCCCACGCCGCCCACGTCGTCGAGCATGAGAGCGCCACCCAAGTCAGTGTTCATCTTGCCGGCTCCTAACAGCCGCGGATGAAGCGCGCCCATACATGCGCTTGTTGTGGATGCAGTCCTGCCCGGCTACCGTCTAATCTGGGCAGCATCGCTCGCGTTGTCGGGTACTGTACGGGCGTGTACACTCGCCGCCGCGTCCGGCCCGAACCTCACCGCTAAGGGGACACTCATGGACCCGATCAAGGTCGCCATCATCGGCACAGGCGGCATCTCCCGCGCGCACTACAACGCGTACCAGAAGGCAGGTGGCTTCGAGATCGTCGCCGTGTGTGACAAGTTCCGCGCCGTCGCGCAGCGTGCCGCGGATCAGTGGGACGTGCCCAAATCACGCGTGTTCACCAGCTATAACAAGATGCTCGAACTCGACGAGATCGAGGCGGTCAGCATCTGCACGTACAGCCAGGCGCATCGCCGTCCGGCCGTGGCGGCGTTGGAGGCCGGCAAGCACGTCTTCTGCGAGAAGCCCATGGCGGCGACGCTAGCCGACGCGACGGCTATGGTCCGCGCCGCGAAGGCCGCCGGAACCGTCTTCCAGATCGGCATCCACAGCACGTTCAGCCCCGACGTGCAGTTCTCGCGCAAGCTCGTCGACAAGGGGATACTCGGCGACATCTACTACTCCGAGACCGCGGCGTGTCGCCGTCGCGGAATCCCGGGCCACACGTTCATCTACAAGAAGACCGCAGGCGCCGGAGCCATCGTGGACATCGGCGTGTACAACATGCACAACGCGCTCTACGTGATGGGCTACCCGAAGCCGGTGCGCGTCTCGGCGACGCTGGCGGATCACCTCGCGCGGCAAGACCCGAAGTGGGACGCGATGGACGTCGAGGAATTCGGCTCGGCGTGGGTGCGCTTCGAGAACGGCGGCGTGATGGTGTTTAAGATATCGTGGGCGGTGCACGCGGACTCGCTGGGGCCGACGTACTTCCTCGGCAAGAAGGCGGGCGTGCAGTTCGGCGGACCGACGGTGTTCGCGGATAGCGTCTCCGACGACCTGAAGGCGCTCGCGAAGTCCGAAGGACTCACGCTGGACCCGAATCCGCCGGAAGGCATGACGACCATACGCGTCTCGGGCCACGAGCCAGTCGACGTATGGGAACAGCAGATGATCGCGTTCCGCGAGGCGGTGAGATCCGGCAGCCCGTCGCCGATCCCGGCGGAAGGCGTGCTGCTGACGAACGTCATCATGGACGGCATCTTCCGGTCGCACGAGGCGGGCAAGGAAGTCGCGGCGCGCAACCCAGCGCTGTAGGCGCGGGCGCGCCCAACGCGTCACGCGGCGAGCCAGGTCATCGATCCGGCTCGCCGCGTTCCACGTGCCTCCGGTCACACGCGCCGCTCACCAGGCGGCCTCGCCGACATGGTCTACCGTCACGCTCCTACGTCCTCGGTCTCGTCGAGGAGCGACTTCGTCAGCATGTAGCCTGTCCCGATGATGCGGAACCCCTCGCTCGCGTAGAGCATCATCGCCAACAGGTTGTCCGTCCGCACTCGCAGGTCAGCGTGTCGGTGCCCTATCTGACGTCCTTCCCAGAGCGCGCGCCGAAGCAGGTATCGACCGAACCCACGTCCCCGCTCGGCCTCCGTGACGTCGAGCGCTTCTACAAGTAGGCGCGCTTGCGCGTCCGGGGCTCGCAGGTAGTGACCGTGCGCGCGGCATTCGCACGCGCCGATCTCGTCGCCACTGCGCTCCATGCGCACGAGGAAACCGGGGAGCGCGCCGCGGCCCAGCATGTGCTCGACGTTAACTGTCAGTCCCGCATCGGGCGCCGATGGCTCAGGCGCCTTCGTGATGTCGGGCGCCTCCATGATGTGCTCTGCCCGCCACACCGAGTATCCGTTCAGACCGAAGAGCGCGAGTACGTGCGCATGGAAGGTGGAAACGCCTTCGCGTCCTGTGTGGATGAAGCGGGCAGGAGCGAACCATGGCGACGCGCATACGTCATGTACGCCGCGCTCCAGGAAGTACGTCTCGGAAGCGGCCAGCAACGCATGGCCGGCGGCCCGGTCGCTCGGGTCGTACACAAACACCCGGATGAGACCGCGCCGCGTGACTGGGTCTTCCCAGGTCTTCGTCTCGATAGCGACGTGGGCGAAGCCGAAGATCCGGCCGTCACGGGCCGCCTGGATCAGCCGCAGCGACCCCAGCCCCAGACGGGACACGGGCCGGTCGGCGTTCGTGACCTGCGTCATGCCGACGGCGAACTCGTCGTCCCGTACGGGAGGACAGGACGGCGGCGCGTGCTTCGCGAACAGGGCGTTGTAGATAGGGACGAGGTGGTGGGCGTCGAACGGGTCACACTCGGTGACGGACAACGAACGGTCGATTGGTCTTCGGGGCATGTGGGCCTTTCACGACGGTCGATACAGCATATTCGGTGGTTTCGATATCCATGGACTCCTCCTTCGGTGAGATGTCTCGTTGGCGATCAGCTTCGTGCGTCGATATTACGGCGGTCTGGAGGCAGTGCGATCCGCAGGAGCGGCGTCGGCGATTCAGCTCCGCGGCGAGCCAACCACCGTCACGGCTCCGGGTGGCCAGCCGGTCTGCGGTTCACGTCGCGTGCGTTCCCGAGGAGCCTGCCGATGCGTGGCGCGCGGGAACCACGACGGGCGTGGCGTCGTATATCGCAGATGCACGCGGCTGACGCGTGTCGCCGATGACCTTCTCGGGAACGCGGCCACGACAAGGCCGGAGAGCGCCCGCGGCGGACGTCATTCCCAGCTTGTGGAGGCACTGCATGAGAATCGTGAAAATCGCCGGGGCCGTCCTTGCCGTGATCGTGGCCCTTGTCGTGATCGGGCCCGCGTTCGTTGGCGACTCCTTCGCGGTGGAGAAGAGCATCGTCGTCGAGGCATCCGCGTCGGAGGTCTACGACCTCATCGCGGAACTGCGGGCCTGGGAGAAGTGGAACTACTGGGCGAACAACGACGACACCATGAAGCTGGAGTATGGGGAGGTCACGTCGGGGCCTGGCGCAAGCTACACCTGGGCCGGCGCTGACGGGGCAGGCACGGCCACGATCCTCGCGGCAGAACAGAACAAGAGCGTCGACTTGACCCTCGACTTCGGCGAGCGGGGTCAGGGGAACGTCGCGTGGAGCTTGGCAGAGGCAGACGGCAAGACCGAGGTCACCTGGGTCTTTTCTGGTGACGCCCAGAGCTACCTGGGCCGCTGGTTCAACGTCATGATCGGCCCGATGATGCAGACTCCCATGACTGAAAGCCTCGCCAAGATAAAGGAGATGGCGGAGGCATAGAGACGGGGAAGGAAATGGCGGCGCGAAACCCGGGGCTGTGAGCTTATGCCGCCGGCCGATGTTGGCGGTGAGTGGAGACGTCTGGCGGGCTCGCCGCCGCCATGTACAGTGCCGAGGGTTGTGTCGCTGGGGCGACCCGAGCCCCAACGGGAAGGAGACATTGCCCGGAAAGATCACATTCGGCCATACGGTACAGAGCCGCAGGGCCGCGACCTTTCCGACGAGTACACGCTAGGTAGCGCGCGGGAAGTCACGCGTAGCGCGGCGCCGTCATCGCCATGGACGGCAGAGATGCAGTGGCGCCATCACGGCTCGCGACATCTGCTGCATCGGGTTGGGTAGTAGAGCGGGAAGTGGTAGATGGGCAATTCGGCGCCGCGCGACACAACGGCGTCCGGCTGACGTACTGCGGAACCTAGGCCACCCGCGGCGGGGAGACTCCATGAGAAGGCGAGTGGAGGGTTCGATGGGAGAATGCCCTCGCCCTTGGCAGGGAGAAGATGTCGCGCTGATCCCACCGACGATCCGCCCGAGCTGCAGGTGTCGGCACTCCCCGGCTTCCCGTGTCATAGCCGCGCGGGGGTGCTTGGGGACTTCTCCCGGTCGGTGCCCGGAGATGCGCCGTTCCCAACCGACGGGCGGTCATCTTCGCAGCGATCCAGTCGGCGGCGGAAGACCGCATTGTAGCCATCAACGAGATCATTGAGGCATGACGCCGCATCCCTGTTGACAGCGATGTGCTGCCCGCAGACATGCGTGCACAGGAAAGAGACGGCCAGATGCGCAAGACGGTGAAGCTCGGGATCGTCGGAGTGAGGATGTTGGGTCAGTGGCACGTCGAGTGCGTGGCCAATCTCGATGGCGTCGAGGTGGCTGCGGTTGCCGACAGCGCTGAGACGTTCGACGTGGTGGGCAAGGGTGAGATGTCCCTGGCCGACTACGCAGCCAGCATCGGCGCTGCTGCATACACCGACGGCGCGGACATGATCGAAAACGCCGACATAGACGCGGTAAGCCTGTGTGTCTCGCCGAAGTGGCGGGAGCCGCTGATGGTCGCGGCTGCTAAGCGAAAACTTCCGGCAAACATGGAGAAGCCCATGGCCTGTGACACGGCCCATGGGGAGAAGCTGGCGAAGATCGCCGCCGATGCCGGCATCATGCTGATGATGGAGTATCCCCTGCGCTACTTCCCAGCGATGAAGAAGCTCAAGTCGCTGCTGGGCGACGGCCTCCTGGGTAAGCCGCTGAGCGTGACGGGCGAGTTGCAGACCTGCTTCATGTACCCCAAGGATCACTGGACGTGGGATCCGAAGAACGGCAACGGCTTCCTCAACGAGTCCATCACGCATCTGTACGACACGATGTGTTTCATCTGCGGCACGCCTGTGAACGTCTATGCAAAGGGCGGCGCCTACAAAGGCGCCTCGGACATGGCGGATGCCGCGCTGGCCATGATCGAGTTCGAAAACGGCAGTTATGCAGCCGCCAACGGCGGCGCCATAGGGACGACGTCGTTCAAGACGCCCATGTACGTGCACGTCTTCGCCGAGAACGGTGAGGCTCGCGTCACGGGGCCCGACTGGATGTACGACAGCATCGAATGGGCCACGACTGACGACAAGGAGATGAACGTCGAGAAATTCGACCTCCCGCATCGCCGCCAGATAATGATCTACAACCTAGCGCACTTCGCCGCGTGCGTGCGTGATGGCCTGGCTCCGTCGTGTGATGCGGAGGATGGCCTCAACTGCATGCGCATCGTGGATGGTCTGCGCGAATCCATGGCAACAGGGAACGTCGTTGAGCTGACATAGGGGGAGGCGCCCACGATGAAAGCTGGACTTGTCGCGTTTCTGCCAAACAGCATGGAACTCGCGGAGCAACTCGAGTGACTGAAGGGCTTGCCCTCGTTCAGCGTAGGCGACATCGCCGAGAACGGAGGGGTGGCGGACAAGCACATTCGCGAGACTCTCGCGGCCGCTACTCGATCGCGCACTGCAAGGACCTGACCGCCACCGAGGGCGCCCACATCAACGAGACGACCCTGGGCACGGGCATGCTAGATCGGGACGTCGAGATCGCGACACCGTGTCGCCGTCGTGGCAGGTTTACGTCGCGGGCAGCATCCCAAGGTCACACCCTACCCGATCGTGGACAGCCTAGGCAGAACCTACACCCAAACGAGGCACTACTCTGGAACTGTCTCGTTCGCCCGCCTGCGTCGCCTTGTAGCCGGTCTGCGGCAGGCCGGTTCCGGGCCCGCTATTGGCGTCAGACGGCGTCCGGGCCCACGGATCCGAGCCGCAGTATCGGATAGTGCGAGTTCAGGAGCGACCGGTCGTCCGTGGCGCGGATGACGTTCCACGCGTGTGCCATGAGTTCGTTGACGCGGGGCCGGTATGAGGGGATCTCGGCGAGGTTCGTCATCTCGTAGGGGTCGTCGTCGAGGTTGTAGAGTTCGTCGAAGTCGAAGCCGTTCCACACGAGCTTCCAGGGCCCGTCCCAGATCACGCGTTGCGTCACCTTGAACCGGTTGCCGTGGTACTCCGCGTAGCCCTTGCGCCACTCGCGATCTGGCGCGGCGGCCGGGTCGGCGAGGATCGGCGCGAAGCTGCGAGAGTCCGACACGCGGATGGGCTCCGCGCCGGCGAGGTCCACGAGCGTCGGACACAGGTCGTGCAGCCCGACGCGCGCGTCACAGTCGACACCCTCGGCGATGCCGGGACCAGCAACGACCATCGGGATGTTGTACACCTCCTCGAAGCCCGAGAAGTTCTTGCAGAAGAGCCCGTGAGCGCCCAGCAACTCGCCGTGATCGCTCGTCAGGACGACGATCGTGTTGTCCAGGGCGCGGCGCGTCTCCAGGAGAGACAGCAGCCTGCCGTACTGTGCGTCGATCTCGGTAATGGAGGCGTAGTAGCACGCCGCCGCCTCGCGCAACTCGCGATCCGTGATTCCGTCCCAGGTGAGCCCCGCCTTCCGGTAGATTCCCGGTCGTCCTGCAAGGTCATCGTGGACGTTGGGCTGCAGCTCTATCGCGTCCACGTCGTAGAGCGAGAACGCTTCCTCGCCCGCGACGAACGGGTCGTGCGGCTCCGTGACGCTGACGAAGCAGCACCACGGCTCCTCGTGCACCGTCGCCTCTTCGAGGAAGTCGTACGCCAGGTCGGTCGTGATTCCGACGCCTCGGGCCTCGGGCGGGAGATCGGTGACGCCGTACAGGAGCGTGTGACGATAGCCGGGCGGTTGGTCGTTCATCTTTGAGATGGAGAACGAGTCGCTCGCGCCGTACTCCCGTCCCACCTCGTCGCGGTGGTCTTGGAAGAGCGATGTCGCGCTGTTCCCGTCCGTGTCCCAGCCGTATTGCGTGAGGTCGTTCGTGCGCTCCACATGCCACTTGCCGAAGTAGCCCGTGCGGTATCCGTCCAGCGCGAGTCGCTGCGCCCAATGGGGCTTGTGCGACCTCAGGTTGCATTGGTCCTCGTCCACGCAGTGGATGACCTCCAACACGCCGTGGTTGTGCGGGAGCAAGCCGGTCATGAGACTGGCGCGAGCCGGGGAACAGACGGCGTTCGGCGTGTAGGCGCGGCGGAACCGGACGCCGCGCTCCATCAAGCGGTCGAAGTTGGGCGTACGGCAGATGTGCGACGGGTCGAGCACGCGGCCCTGCATCTGGTCGGTCATCAGAAACAGGATGTTGGGTCTCGTTCGCATGGGTCGTTTCGCCCCCGGCGGCTACGTGTGCGGCGCGATTGTCACTTGTGGCGCGACTTCGGGCAAGGCCGCGCCGCGGGGGACGAACGCGTTAGGTCTGCGGCTGCGATTCGGAGTCTCGCGCGTACTCGCCGGGCTTCACGTGGACGACCGCGTCATTTAGATGAGGCGTTATCAGGAGGATGTGTTCGCGGACCCGCTCGGCGAGGCGCTCGCCGTCGCGCACTGTCCGGTTCGGCGGGACAGTGAGTTGCACCTCGACGACGGCGTGCGATCCCAGCCTGCGGACGATGGCCGTCTTCGGGTCGACTGTCCCCTCGGCCGCGAAGCGTTTAACGCAACCCTCCACGGCCGGCAGGATGCTGTCGCGGGGAGCGCGGTCGATCACTTCCAGGCCGGGTCGCCATAGCGTGGATGCGGCTCCGTACGCCATCAGGATGGCGACGAGTATCGTCGCGATGTCGTCGCAGAACGCGAGCGACGGCCCGCCCGCGCGCACCGCGACGGCCGCCAGCAACACCGCCAGAGTCGCGACGATGTCCGTGCGACGCCGCCGCGCGTTGACTTGGAGCGCCGTGCTACGCAGTTGCGTGGCCAGGCGGCGCTGCATGCGATGCATGCCCTCCTTCACGCCGATAGAGACCGCGGCGATCACCAGAACGACCGAATCCGGCGCGGCGTGCGCGTCGAACAGGCGGCGCCACGCGATCACGCTTGCGGCCCCCGCGACCGCGAGTATGACGAACGACGTGGTGAGCGTGGTCGCGGCTTCGATCCTGCCGTAGTCGTACGGATGCCGCTCGTGGCGGCGGCCGCCGATCCGGCGATGGCGAAAGAAGATGGGGACGCCCGCTCCGACCTCACGCAGGCTGTTCACGCCATCGGCCACAAGCGCGTAGGAGCCGCCGATTATCCCACCCGCGAGCTTACCGGCGCATAGCAACAAGTGCAGGACGAACAGGCGCCCACCGACGCGATTCGTGCGGCGGGTCAGCGATGCCTTGGGGTCGCGTGTCTCGGGGTCCTGGTCGTTCATGCGCGTCGGTTCCCGTGGCCGATGGGGCGTGGTTCGCACACGCGTCGTGATGCGTCCGTCGGACTCGGAGGCCGTCCGCCCACCCAGCGCCAGCGTATCCGACGGAATGGAGCGGGCGCAATTCTCCTCGGCATGGCCGTCGCGCCGCGTGGGGCCTCTCGGCAAGCCGGATGGCGGCGCGTCACGTCGTTGACTTCCCACGCCACCCGTATTAGGCTTTCAGGGGCACGCGTGCGTCCACCGTCGATAAGCGTGGAGACAGCTCAGCAGATGGCACGGATCGTCTCGTCCCTGGCGCCGCAGAGCTGGTCTCGCCGCAACGCGGGCATGGCCGTAGGTATCGCGGTGCTCGGCATCATCATGATGCTGTTCGTGCCGCTGCCGCCGTGGATGCTGGACACGCTCATTGCGTGCAACCTGGCCCTGGCCATTTTCACGCTGATGGTTTCGCTGTTCATTCGGCGGCCGTTGGACTTCTCGGTTTTCCCGACCCTCCTGCTGATCATGACGCTGTATCGACTCGCGCTGAATGTCGTGTCGACGCGGCTCATTCTGTCCGGTGGAGAACTGATCAGGGCCGGCAGAGGGCTGGAAACCGTCGCCGGGAGGGTGATCAGCACCATCGGCGAACTGATCATGGGCGGGAACCCTGTCGTCGGGATCGTGATCTTCATCATCCTGGTGGTGATCCAGTTTGTCGTCATCACCAAGGGCGCGTCGCGTATCGCGGAGGTGTCCGCGAGATTCACGTTGGACGCGATGCCCGGTAAGCAGATGGCGATCGACGCGGACCTGAACTCGGGTCTGATCGACGAAGACGCTGCGCGGCGTCAGCGCCGCATGATCGCGCAGGAAGCGGACTTCTACGCCGCCATGGACGGCGCGAGCAGGTTCGTCCGCGGTGACGCGATCGCCGGTATTCTCATCACGATCATCAACGTCGTCGGCGGCCTGATCATCGGTGTCGCGATGTTCAACCTGGCGTTCGGGAAGGCGTTCAGTTCCTACACGCTCCTGACGGTGGGTGACGGTCTCGTCGCGCAGATCCCGGCGCTGCTGCTCTCGACGGCCGCCGGTATCATCGTGACTCGCGGCGCCACGGCGGACGAGGACTTCGGGCAGGACATCGGCGCGCAGGCGTTCGCTCAGCCACGCGCGATCCTCGTGACTGCTGTCGCGCTGCTGGCCCTGGGTATCGTACTCGCGGCGGGCGGGCAGCCTGGAGTGCTGTTCCCATTCCTCATACTGGCGGCGATCGTCGGCTACGCGGGAATCCGCGCCATGCCCAGAGGCCTGACCGGAGATGAGGAGGCTCCGACGGCGGAGATCCCATCGCCGCTCGAGGAGCTGGAGCAACTCGAATACGGCGATGTCGTTCAGCCGCACCCGATGGAAGTGATGATCGGGTACAGCCTGCTGCCGATGGTCGACACGAGCACGCGCGGGAGCATCCCCGAGAAGATCGCAAGGCTCCGTCGTGAGTTCGCCACCGAGCGCGGTCTCATGATTCCCAAGATCCGCATACGCGACAACGCTCGGCTGAAGCCGAACACATACTCCGTGCTGGTCCACGGGTCCGAGGTCGCCGACGGCGAACTCATGGTCAACCAATTCCTCGCGATGGACGCCGGCGGAGCGACGACGCCCGTCCCCGGGGTAGAGGTGCAGGAACCCGCGTTCGGCCTCCCCGCCACGTGGATTCCTGGCGACCGGCGTGAGGAGGTCGAGCTCGGCGGGTACACCGTCGTCGACGCTCCGACCGTGATGACGACGCACCTCAAGGAAGTCATCCGGCAGTACGCCCATGAACTCCTCGGACGTCAAGAGGTGCAGACGATCGTCGACACGGTGAAGAACACGCATCCGGTGGTTATCGAGGAACTGATTCCCGATACGCTCACCATCGGACAGGTGCAGAAGGTGCTTCAGAACCTCCTGCGCGAGGGCGTGTCGATCAAGAACATCACGACGATATTGGAGGCGCTCGCGGACTACGGCCTCCACGAGAAGGATCTGACGAAGCTGACCGAAGCCGTCCGCACCGGCATATCGCGGCAGATCTGCGAGCCGTATCTGCTGCCTGGCCGCATGTTGTCCGTGTTCACCTTCGACCCGACGCTCGAGAACGCCCTCACGTCGCAGTTGCGGGACGCAAACGGCAACCCGTACCTGGCGCTGGACGCCGACGATGTCCAGCAGGTCATGGAGGCCATCGGCCGCGCTATTGAGCAGGCCGCGCCGCTGGAGACAGAGCCGATCCTGCTAGCCGCAGCGCAACTCCGACCGCACCTGAAACGTCTTACCGAGCCGTATCTACCGAACCTCGTCGTCCTCTCGTATAATGAAATACCGACGGGGATAGAGATACGTCGGCTGTCCACCGTCGAGATGAACACGGCCGCCTGACCGGTCGTTAGTTGACGATGTCCGCCCGCGCCTAGTTGTGAACCGCGATATGGCAAAGACGGCCGTGAGAGAGAACCCCACCGGCTCCAAGCGGGCTATGTGGAACGCCTATGTACAGGAAGGCGATCCACAGGCGCGTGAGGAGCTTATCCTCGCGCACTTGCCGCTCGTGAAGGCCACCGTGCTGCGCATGGTCAGTTCGCTCGCCTCCCATGCGGAGGTGGACGACCTGGAGAGCGCCGGCCTCTTCGGGTTGATAGACGCGGTGGAGAAGTTCAACCCGTCGATGGGCAAGGACTTCGCGGCGTACGCGTCGTTCCGCATTCGCGGCGCGATACTCGACGAACTGCGCGCTCTCGACTGGGTGCCTAGGTCCGTGCGTGACAAGGCGCGTAAGCTGGAGACCGCGTACGTTCAAGCGGAGCAGGCACTGGGACGTCCGCCAACGGACGAGGAACTCGCCAAGGCGCTGGATATGTCGCAGGCGCAACTGCAGACGGTCATGGGCGAGGTGAGTGGTCTCCTTTGCCTGTCGCTCGAGGAGCTTCTCACCAGCGAGGAGGAGAACCTCTACATCGCTCCCATCTCCGCGGGATCAAGCACGGAGAGCCCGTCGGAGACCGCCGTTTGGACGGAAGTGCGGCAGTTGCTCGTCGACGCGATCGACGTCCTGAGCGACCAGGAGCGGACGGTCGTCACGCTCTACTACTACGAGGAACTGACGCTCAAGGAGATCGGGCAGGTTCTTAGCATCTCAGAATCGCGTGTATGCCAGATACACGCGCGCACGCTGCTTCGGCTTCGCTCCGGGCTGAATCAGCGCGGAGTCGAAACCCGCCAGGGATGACCTGACCCGCGGCTGCGATCCCACACATCTCGACCCCCGACACGCCCAGCCGACTCCCTCGCTACTTACCGACCACTATGTGCCTGACGGCTCGTCGATACCCACTTGGGGTCCGTCGACACAACCGCCGCTGGCGACGCGTTCGCCTCAATACGCGGTCCGCCCGTGGGGTCGGTGTTCCCCGATCGGCCGACGCCCGAGATCGACAGCACGGACGATGTACCCAGCCAGGCCGTCGACGCAGACGGCTTCCCTTCCGCCGCGGCGGGGCCTGGGCGAAGGTGGGCCGTCCGTGGGGTCGTTCTGGAGCCGCCGGGCACGCCGAGGCCGTTCGCGTATGGCCCGACACGTCTGGAGTGCTATCCGGGTATGCGAACGGTTTTGCTCAATGGTGAGGCCGAAGGCGGGCAACGTCGGAGGCGAAACGTGGGCGGGAGCCGAGCACAAGAAGCGCCCGGCGCTGGCGCGTGAATACGCGAACGCGTCGGGAACGAAAGTACGGAGGGGATAGACTTGGTGTCGTGTTCGAACGGGCAATCCGGCTTACCGGACTCGTAAAATCGCGTCAGCTATCTGCGCGCTCGATACAGCGGCTTCAGCCGCCTGTAGGCGGTTCCGCGCGCGCGCAACCATATCTGCTCGTGTGTTCGGTAGATCGCGTAGCGCTTGGAGGAGCGTGGCAACTTGCCCGCTCTGCTCCGACAGCACCACTTCGACCGAGGAGCCACCACCCGTGTCCTTCCCGGCAGACTCATCCCGCTGGGACGGCGCTTTGGCGCGATCCTCTTTCATGTGTGACGGTTCGCGTGTGGGCGCAATGCCATCAGGAGAATTCACACGCATCGGGTTCTCCTTGCAGTTTCGACTCTCTGAACGCAGTCCACCCCATCAGAATCGATCGGGGGACATACGCGCTATCATGCCTTGGGCTATTACTCGCATTCTAGCATCTGGATATGCCGCGCGCAAGCTAATTCCCGCGTCGTGCCTGCTCCGCGGCGTAAGCGTTGGCCGCCGCGCTCGTTTGGTGCATTCTGCGGGCGGGCGCCGTGGACTTCTTCGACGAGGTCGGCGGCCCGCTAGAGCGCCTGTGTGGCCCGTGGCCGCCGGATGTCGCCAGGAGGAACCCCACATGCCGATCCGTATCGCGATCGCCGACGATCACGCCCTGCTCCGTCGAGGCCTTCGCGTACTGCTGGAACTCGAACCCGACATTGAGGTCGTGGGCGAAGCCACCAACGGCACGGAAGTGATAGACCTCGCGGAGAATCAGCGCCCGGACATCATGCTGCTGGACCTCACGATGCCCGCGCTACGCGGCGTCGACGCGATCCCCGAAGTACGGCGGGTCAGCCCGGAGACGAAGATCCTCGTCCTGACGATGCACCATGACGCGACCTATCTGCGCCAGGTGCTCCGCCTGGGGGCGAAGGGATACGTGGTGAAGACCGCGGCCGACGCGGAACTCGTGAACGCTGTACGCTCAGTGAGCAGAGGCGAACAGTACATCGAGCCCTCCCTCTCCGGGGAAGCGCTTTCCGGGCTTGGCCGACCGCACGACGAACGGGCAGACTCGGGGCTCTCCGACCGCGAACGGGACGTGCTGTACCACATCGCCGATGGCTACACGAACAAAGAGACCGGCGCCCGGTTGGAAATGCCCGTCGAGACGGTCGAGACCTTCCGCCGCAGTGTCATGGCGAAGCTCGGGCTGCAGTCCCGCGCGGACCTCGTGGACTACGCCCTCGAGCAGGGCATCGTCGAGCGCTCCTAGGCACGGATGACGCCGCAGTCGGCGGGACGTGTCCCAGCGGGCGCTGTGTTGAGTGGCTACCGAGACCGTATACGCGGCCGTACGCGACACGAACCCCATACTCCCAGATACCCGCTCGCGCCGCTCAGGAAGCGGGTTTACGGCCATCTGGCTTGACCCTCAGAGACCGCGCGTGATACCGTCAAACGTGGCGATACCGCAGGGCGAACTGGCCCTCGCAAGAGTCGACCGGACCGTACATGGCCATCGTGTCCCGCCGCGCTGTTCGCATCGGCCTCGCTCTTGCCGCGCTCCTCGCAAGCGGGCTCGTCGCGTTCCTCTACCTGCGCAGCGACGCCTTTCTTCGGCACCTCACGCCACTACTCGAGCAGCAAGTCTCACGCGTCCTCGGTAGTCCGGTGCACATTCGCGATTTCCACACCGTTGGCGTGGCGCAGAAGGAACTGACCGTCGAGGTGATGGAGCCGGACGGCTCATCGCCCATCCTCACCATCGACTCCCTTATCCTCGAATACCGGCGGGCTCCCATTCTAAGGGGCGAGCTGCACATCAGCGACGTGCGCGCGCGTGACGTGGGCATCCACGTTCGTCGCATGCCGGATGACGACCTGAACATCTCCGCGCTCGTCAGCGCCGTAAGCGCCGACGATGACGGCGGCGCCGCGCCGATAGAGATCTCCGTCGGTTCGATAGACATGCAGTCCGTGTCCGTGAACGTGGACCAGGTGATCGGTGACCTCCTCATCACGATCCCGGCCCTTGCTCTCAGCAGCGAGGTGTCGGCTCCGCTGCCGCTCTCCGCGACACGGCCGTTCGAGGCGCGCGCGGACGCGTGGACGGTCACGCGAGGAGAGAACGCGCAGACCCTGGACGGGATTACGGCAAGAGGAACCGTCAACGCCGACCGGGTGACCGTCGAAGAAGCTCTGCTGACCGCTCCCGACTCCCGCGTGTCCGCCCATGGGGTGGTCGTCTTCACACCCAGTGTCGATCTCACGATCGATGGGGTCGTGAACGCGGATGTCGTCCGTCCCCTGTATCCTGACGTGCTGCGCGATGCGCACGGAGCCGTCGAACTGGATGGACTGAGACTCACGGGCGAACTCGACGACCCCGTCGTCGAGGGGCCATGGACGTTCCACGACGCGCTCTGGGGCCAAATGCTGGTCGCGGCAGGGAGCGGCGCGCTCAGATGGCAGGGCGGGGACGCCTCTCTTCGCGATATCGAGATTTCCGTCTTCGGTGGGTCGGTGCTCGCCTCGGCGCGAGCGGATGACCTCGGGACCGGCGCGCTCGAAGTTAAGGCGACCGCGCGTGATTTGGACGTGAGCCGAGTGCGCGAGGCGTTCGCCTCGGCAACGTCTGCCCTCGACGGCGTCACGGGGAAGCTCGACGGCGAGTTCTCGGTGGCGTTGCGCGACGAAGTCCTGCGTTCGACCGGCGAGTGGCGCTTGCGATCCGTCGCATGGGACGGGAACGAGATCGGCGACGGCGACGGGACGGCGGCGCACACCGTAGATGGCGAACGGTTCGACGCGCAGATCACACTCGCCGGCGACGCGCAGATGACCCTGTCCGGCCCTCTTCCGGGCGAAGCCCTAGATGTGGAGATCTCGTTCGTAGCGGCAGATGTCGGTCACGTGGCGAAGGCGTTCGGGCAAGACGCTCGGGGAGGCGCGCGCGGCCAGGGACGCATCACGGGGACAGCGGAACGCCCAGTCATCGAGGTCGAGGCACGATGGCCGGAGGGCGCGTGGCGCGGGTTCCCGGTGCTGAACGCCGTCGCTACGCTCAGGTGGGAGGACGATACGCTGCGCGTCCTCTCCGCGACAGCCGAGTCCGGCGACGGAGTCGTCTCGATGTCGGGGACGATCCACGTGCAGCCCGACGGATCACGGCCGCCGGTCGTCGATGTGACTGCGGAGGCGCACGAATTCCTACTGGACCCGTACGTAGCCGTGCTGTCGCCCGGCCTCCCGCTTTCGGCATCGTCGAGCGGCGCCGTTCATGTCACGGGAAGCCTGGACGCCCTGGACGGAGAGGCCACACTAAGACTCTCCGACGCGACGTACGCGTCGGTGCCCATAGGCCTGAGTTCGGTGGCGCTGAACGCGCGAGCAGGTGAATGGACGGTCCCGCCGTTCGAGTTAACCGTCGGGGAGATCCCTCTCACGACGCGCGCGACGTTCGACGACCAAGCGTACGCGTTTTCGGCGGCGTTCGTGGAGGCGGCCCCGATCTCCGATGTCCTCGCGTTGATCGCCGACAGTTCCGATGCCGCGTTGCAGGACGCCAAGGGAAGCGTCCGCGTGACCGCCGAAGGGTCGGGAGCGTTCGAGTCTCCGACGGCGGAGTTGCGGGCGACCGTATCCGACGCGGAGTTCCGCTCGGCGCGGTTGGGAGACAGCGACCTGCTCGTCACGTATACCGACGGCGCGATCACCGGCTCCGGATCGCTCGCCGACGGAGCATATTCCCTAGCCCTGACCGGCGAAGTGACTCCCGACGGGGCTCCGTTCGATGCGTCGCTGACGTTCGCCGATACCGACGTCCTGCCGCTGATACGTCTCGTGGGACAGCCTGCGGGCAAAGGCCTCCGCAGCACGACCGTTGGTGGTGAAATGCGCATCACCGGCGACCTGGCGAAGTGGCGGGAGGCGTTGGCATCCGTCGCGCTCTCGTCGTTGACGCTGCGCACGCCTGACTACGAACTGACCAACGTGGATCCGGTGCGCGGCTCCATCTCCGCGTCGGGTATCGAGCTGAGCCCTATCGTCATGAGCGGCTCGGACCCGGCGCATCCGTTCGACGTGGAGTTCAGCGGCCTTCTCGACCTGCACAAGCCGATCGCCTTCGACGTCGAGGCCCGGACGTTCGACCTGGAGATGGTCTCCGACTTCATAGGGCTGCCCGGGCTCGCGGCGGGCGTCGGCACGTATCGCCTGGACATGGCGGGGACGGCCGCGGCGCCGATCGTGAACATGTCGTGGCACGTGCCGAAGGCCACCATCGCCCTGCGCGACGGAGCGCCTCGCCTCGAGATCGAGAACGTCCGCGGCGAGGCGGAGTATCGGAATCGCGTGGTGACACTTCGCCGAATGGGACTGCGACTCGGCGGGCGTGACCTCGACGTGAGCGGCGAGATTCCGATGGCGCTCAGTTTCGTCCTCGTGCCGCTCGTGGAGCAGTTGCTAGACGCGCCCTTGAGGCTGACGGTAAGCACTCAACAGGACGATCTGTCGTGGGCCCCGTCGCTCCATCCACAGTTGCAGGGGGCGGACGGAAGCGCGTCCGTGACGGTGGATGTGAGCGGGTCCATCAGGAACCCGCGCGTGACCGGGTCGGCGCGTGTCGATGCTTCACGGGTGGCGTTGCAGTTCTCGAATCGGCCGATCGAGAACATAGTCGTCACGGCGATCTTTGCCTCGGACGAATCCGGTCGCGTGCTGGCGGATGTCGAGAGTCGCGCCCAAGTGGGCGACGGAGCGGTCACGGGCTCCGGCTCCTTCGAGTATCCGCTGGATCTCGTGGATTGGAGGAATGCGCTCGACCTCGACAACCTGCGCGGTCACATGGACTTCGGGCTCGACGGCCTCCGCATGTCCCGCCTGGTGGAGTTCGCGGGACACGCGCCTCCCCCGCTCGAAGTCGAAAGCTCTGGCTCGGCGCGCGTGGACGTCGTGGGTGTGGACCCCCTGCGGTGGCAGGGAAGCGTCAAGCTCAGCGATGCCGCGCTCATCGGGAACGACCGGCTTCTCCCCAACCAGGGGCCGATCACGCTCAGCTACGACGGCTCCACGCTGCGGCTCGACAAGTGCCGCTTCGGCATGGGGTACGCGTCGCTCGATCTGGCCGGAGCGCTCCACGCGGACGGCTCATGGGAAGGCGCCGCCGAAGCCGCGCGATTCGAAGTCGCCATGCTGGGCGATTTCCTGAAGGGACCGGCGTACCCCCACGGCTTGCTGACCGCGACCGCGACCGTTGGTGGCTCACCGGCGAAGCCGACTCTGGATGCGAACTGGCTGCTGGAGGAACTGCGGTACAACCGGTTCCGACTCGACACCTTCAAGGGCTCCGCCACGTACGCCGACGGCATGCTCACATTGCCGCAGTGGGACCTGGAGAGCTTCGGGAATCACATGACCGTCGCGGGCGCGGCGCCGCTCGTGGTCGAGGTGGGAGCGGACGGCCTCGTGATCGAGCGGCCGGACCTGCCCATGTCGCTGACGCTGAATACCGAGGCGTTCGACATCAGCTTCGCGTCCCTGCTCTTCCCGTCGGTGGATGAGGCGTCGGGCAAGGCGCTCATCGACGTGTCGATCAACGGCACGTCGCGCAAGCCGTATCTTGTCGGACGCGTGCAGATGCCGGACGCGGCGCTCACCCTGGCGCACAACGGCATGCGGCTCGATAGCATGGTGGCTTACGTCGATGCCCGTCAGGGTCGCATAGACGTCGACAAGTTCCGCTTCGACGTCGGCGCGGCGCATTACGAGATGGTAAGCACGTCGCTGCACGTCAACGGCCTCGACCCCACGCTGCTGCTGACGTCAATGACCGTCACCGATGGTTCCGCAGAGGCGTGGTTCCCGGCGCCCGTCGGCGGGGAGAACTCGGTGGCCACGTCGATAACGGGGAAGGTCGCCGCCTCCGTCGATGTCGCCGCGCTTCGTCGGGACGGTCTGTTCGAGAGCGCGGAGACGGGGTCGGAGATGTTCGAGCGCGCCGTGCGGCTGACGTCGCATGTGCAGGGGCAGGCGCAGTTGTCGGCGCTCAGCGTCGGATGGCTTGGCTACAACCTGTCGAACCCTCCCGAGACGCCGGTGAAGCTGACGTTCGACGAGGGCGTGCTGAATCTGGAGCGCGTGGAACTCAGGCAAGTCCAAGCCGACGGGGAGAGCCGTCACGCGGACGTGCGCGCGTCGGGAACGTGGGCCATCGGCGGCGAGATGGACGTACGCGTCGAGGGTCGTCTTGGGGCGGCGTTCATCTCCGATTGGCTTGGGGAGCACGTCTTTACACATCCTGCCCAGGAGGCTCCGTCGGCGCTGGGAAGTCTCGAATACGCCGTCCATGTGACGGGGCCGGACACGCGCCCCAGGGCGGCGATGAGCATGAACTCGACGGATCTAGCGCTCGGGAAACTACGACTCGATTCCATTGCCGCGACGGCGTCATACGCGGCCGATGTCCTGACGCTCGACGACTGCCAACTGACGGCAAGCGGCAGCAACGCGACGCTCCGCGGGTCCATCCCCTTCCATGTTTCCCTTTACGAGGCGCAGGCGCGTCCGCGCGCGGCCGACATGCAGATGCAGTTGAACGCGGACCTGACGAACGCCGACGTCCTGCCGCTGCTCTTCCCCTTCATAGGGCGCGCGGCCGGCTCCGGGGAAGTGCACCTGAGCGTCCGCGGGCGGCTGGACGATCCGAGATACTACAACGGCGCCCCGGGGCGGCCCGCCATCGCGTTGCGTGGTCTCCGGCTCGACGTTCCGGCGAACGACGTCGAGTTCAGCGGCGTGGAGGCGGCACTGACCGCCGACGGCGATCACTTCGAGATCGACCGCCTGGACGGCGTCGTGAATCGCGGGACGTTCGCGGTGACGCAGGGGACGGTCGGGCTGACGCGAGGCATCCCCACGGACGTAGACGTTGCCGTGACCGCGGATGATGTGACGCTGACGAAACGACGCCTCTACCGCGCGATGGGCGACGCCACCGTGCGGATGCACGGGCCTTTGGACCGCGTGCAGGTCGACGGCGATGTCACGTTCAGCAGCCTGGATTACAAGCGCGACTGGGCGGAGCTCGCGAGGGAGGCTCTGCAATCCAAGGCGCTGATCGCCCTGCGCGAAGGCGCGCGATTCCAGTATCCGATTGTTCGCGGCATGGTCGTGAATCTGCGGGTGCGAGCGAACGAGGTCGCCTTCGACACGGGGGCGGGGACAATCACGGCCGACATCGACGGCGACGTTGTCGGCCCACTGGCGGAGCTTATTTTCGACGGCGATGTCCGGCGACTCGGTGGGGAGTTCGAGTACCGCAAGAGGCGTTTCGAGATCGAGTCGGGCTACGCGGAGAACCGTTCCCGCACCCGCTTCAACCCGCAGTACGAACTCACGGCGACATCCGCGGAAACGCTTCAGGGCGTCTTCGTCGTCGATACTCAAGGGAACCGTCGACAGCGGGACGCGAACGTACGCATCTCCGTGAGTGGAACCCTCGACCGTTGGCCAGCTCCGCAAATCGAGGTGACCGTGCTGAACCAGGGGCCCGGCGAGGACTACGCGATGACGCCGGCCGAGTCGCTGGCGCTCCTGACGTGGGGCGATGCGAGCCCCGAGGCATCGGGCGACCGTTTCGGGGAGGCGATGTACTCCGAGTTGATCGACCGGATGGGAGCGCAGGTGGCTCCGCACCTGGGGTTCAGCGAGCTACAGTTCGAAGTCGACGCGCAGGCGCCGGAAGAGACGCGCATCCAATTCACCAAGGAACTCTCGAAACGCGTCGCTTTCACCTACGGTTCTACTTTCCAGTTGGGCCAGGAGCAGCGGCTGGAGATAGACTACCAACTCGACCGTCACGTGGGCATCTCCGGTGAGCGGAACGAGGAAGGGAAATTCGGCGTGGATCTGAAACTAGAGTATGAGTTCCGCTAACCCCGTCCGCCCTTCCCTCATCGCGTCCCTCCTGGCGTTCTGTTTCGCATGGCTCGCGCCGTCGGCAGGCGCGCAGCAAGAGTTGGACCCCCCGCCAGAGCCTCTAACCGTGATCGACGTGCGCTACACCGGAAGCGCCGGCGTTTCCTCCGAGCAACTGCCGACGGTTGTCGCTGAGCTACCCAATAGCCCCTACTCCGAGCATCGCGTGCGAACGGCCGTCGAGCGGCTGTACGACACGGGCCGGTACGCGCAGGTCCGCGTCTTCCGACAAGACGCCCCGGACGGCGTGGTTCTCATCATCGAACTGACGGCTAAGCTACGCGTGCGGAACGTCGCGTTCCAGGGCTCCGACGCTGTGGGCGACCGCGAACTCCGTAGGCGCGCACGCACGGTTGAGGGCGGCGAATTCGCCGATAGCCTCGTGGAGCGCGACCGCTCGGCGCTTACCGACCTATATGCGGAACACGGTCATTTCCAGGCTGAGGTCTTCGCCGAAATCACCCCAGAGGAGCAGCTGCGGGACGTCATCTTCATCATCGACGAGGGCGAACAGGCTGTGGTGCGGGCAGTCCGCATCCAAGGGGCGGAGGCCGTCCCCGAAGACGACATCAGAGGGCGTCTTCCCATTCGCACGGGAGACGCGTATTCGGCGCGGGCGCTCGACCGGGCGCTCGACGAACTGCGGGACAACTACACGCAGCGCGGATACCTGTCGATGGAGTCGTTCCGACCCGATGTGACCCACGACCCCGACGCGAACGCCGTGGACATCACGATCCCCGTCGCCGAGGGGCCCCGCGTACACATCGGATTCACCGGGCACGCCAAACACGACGCCGATTCGCTGTCGAAGGCCGCGGCGTTGGAGCGCGTCAACGACTTCGCGCTGCAGGCGGCAAGAGACAACCTCCTCGACTTCCTCGGGCGGCGTGGGTATCTAAATGCCAGCGTGGACGATCCAACACAGACGAAGCGGGGAGATGATCTCGTCATCGGCTTCCACATACAGGAGGGCGCGCGCTACCGCATCGAGGAGGTGCGCTTCGAGTCGGACGAGGCGTTGTCCGTCGAGGCACTGCGCGGACAGGTGCGCACACGAAAACGCGGGAGACTGGGCGGCGTCCCGCTGCTAGGCATATTCTCGGATGGCGGCCGCTTCGATCCCGACCTGTTCGAGGAAGACAAGCGCGTGCTGGAGCTGCATTACCGGCGGCTCGGGTATCGCCAGGCGCGCGTCACGGGCGGCCCGATCATCGAGGATGACGGCAGTCGGCTCGCGGTGGTGTTCCAGGTCACCAAGGGGCGGCGCTCCGACGTCTCCGGCATCGAGATTCGCGGCAATGACACCGTGACTACCGAGGCGCTGCTGTCGCGGGTGTCCCTGAAGCCGGGAGACCCACGAGACCGTCTGCGAGAGCTTGCGGGAGAGCGGAGCATCCGCGAACTCTACGCGGCCCGCGGACGGCCCTACAGCGAGGTGAGGACCGCGTACAACGCCGAGACAGGCGTCCTCGCGTACGAGGTGGTCGAGGGGCCTCCGGTCACCATCGGCCGCGTCCTCATAGAGTTCGAGAACCCCGACCCGAAGACGCGTCCGTACGTCGTCCGGCGCGAACTGCTCGTGGACGAAGGCGACCCATACAACGGCTTGCTGCTCGATCGTAGCCGCCAACGGCTGTTCCGCCTCGGGTTCTTCAGCCGCGTGAGCATGCGCACGCCGGGCTTCGACGAGGGCGAGGAGACCGTAGACGTCAACGTGGCCCTGAGAGAGCGTAGCGCGGGATCGGTCAACGTGCGCGGCGGATTCAGCCCATCGGAAGGCGTGCGCGGGACGTTGGAGCTGCTGCAGCGCAACTGGAACGGCACGGGGCGTCGGCTTGGCAGCAAGATGCGGCTCGGGACGCTGGGGAATCGCTACGAGATCACCTTCGTCGAGCCGTGGACGTTCGCCACGCCGACGCGGACGACCCTACGCATCTTCCGAGACAACCTCGAAGAACAGGACGACACTCTCACGACCGGGGCGCTCATCAACCTGTCCCAATCCATCTTCACGCACAACCGCGTATCGGTCCAGTACCGCTACCAGGAGTTCGCGCTCGCGGGAGGCGCCGACGGGGAGAAGATCGAGGACAAGGGGATACAGTCCACGCTGAGCGCCGTTGGGGCGGCGTTCCTGCGAGACACGCGCGACGACCTGTTCGCGCCGGGAAAGGGCTGGTACAACGAAGTCCGTTTCGAGGTCGCAGGCGGCCCCGCCGGCGGCAAGACGCGATTCACCCGTGTGACCACCGACGCGCGCTACTTCAGGAGGCCGGTAGGCGACATCGTCTTCGCCTCGCAACTGAGGCTCGGCGTAAGCTCTCGCCGCGCGGACCTGTCGCCCATCTCATCGACGGAGCGATTCCGACTCGGCGGCAGCACCACGGTCAGGGGCTATCCCGAGCGATCCCTCGGCGTGCAGGATCGCTTCGGCGCCTTCCGCGGTGATCTGCTGTTCCAGGGCAACGCGGAGGTCCGCATCCCGATCAAGGGCGTGGTCGGCATGGCGTACTTCGTGGACATTGGGAATCTGTGGATCGACTATGGCGACATCGTCGACGACCCACCCAAGGTCGCCGTAGGAGGCGGTCTCCGCGTGCAGACGCCGATCGGCCCCGTGCGGGTGGATATCGGGGCGCCGCTCAGTCGCCTGCGAGACCTCGACCAGAACCCGAAGCTCTGGGTGGCGTTGGGCAACGCGTTCTGATACTTCCCACGACCGTCGGCAGGCCATATCCTCAGTCGTGCCGGGAACGGCAGACCGCGCGACGCCGTGGTCAGCGACATCGCGAATCCCGATGTGACCTTCTCGTAGGATTCCGCGCATCGGCCAGCGGAGCCAAGGGCATGAGCGAGTATCAATACTACGAGTTCCTCGCGATCGACAGATCGCTTACCGAAAGCGAGATGCGTGAGCTTCGGGCGATCTCTTCGCGCGCGGAGATCACGCCTACCGGCTTCTCGAACGAATACAACTACGGCGATCTGAGCGGCGATCCCGAGAGCATCCTGCTGCGGTACTTCGACCTGTTCGTATATGTCGCGAACTGGGGCACGCGCCGATTCGCGATGCGCGTGCCGTCCGACGCCGTTGCTTGGGACGAGATCGCGCCCTACTGCGATGGCATGAACGTCAGCGCGCGCCGGACGGACGAGCACGTCGTCGTCGACCAGCTGAACGACCCCGAGGACTGGGATGCGGGGTGGGCGGAAGGCGAAGGCTGGATGGCCCGCCTCGCGGGAGTCAGACAGGAGTTTCTCGGCGGCGACATGCAGTGTCTGTATCTCGCCTGGTTGCTCTACGCAGGCGGGTGCGAGGCGGCAAACGACGGGCCGGATACGCCGGAGCCTCCCGTGCCGCCTGGGCTGACGGCGCTCACCGCGCCTCTACGGGCGCTGGTGGAGTTCCTACAGATCGACGAGGACCTGATCGCGGTCGCCTCCGAGGGCAGCGCGCCCGCGCCTCCTGAGCACGAGGGTCTCTCCGCGTGGATCGCCCAACTCCCGTCGACCGAGAAGGACGCGTTCCTGCTCCGCGCGGCCCGAGGCGACCATGCCGGGGCCGCGGCGGCGCTTAATCGCGGCTTCAGGGCGGCAGCGCCGGAGCCTGTCGGCGATTCGGAGCGGCCCCGCCGCACGGTTGGAGAACTGAACGATCGCGTCGCGGCGATACGCGAAGCACGTGCGCAGGAGCGTCTCCGCCAGGCAGCCGAAGAGCGGCGGCGTCGCGAGGAGGCCGAGGCGGCGGCCAAGGAGGAGCGCCTCGAAGCGCTCGCGTCGCGGAAGGTCGCCGCGTGGGTGGACGTAGAGCAGTTCGTCGCTGCCAGGCAGCAGGATTCCTACGACGAAGCCGTCAAGCTCCTCGCGAATCTCAGCGAGTTGGCCGAGCGTGAGGGCGACGAGTGGGACTTTGGCGAGCGGCTTAGGGTTCTCCTCGAAGTCCACGCTCGCAAAACGACCTTTGTCGCCAAAGTAGACAAGGCCCGTCTTCTCACGCCGTAGCTCGTCCATCTGTCGATGACGGGGCGCGACGCCGGCGGCGAGGGCCCCAGGCGACGGCCAGGGGACGCGCACGGCGTGCGGTCGCCACGACGCCGCCCGCCTCCGCCACGTTCGCCGACGCAGGGCGGCGTGGTATAGTCGAAGCGCCGCACACCACACCTGTATCTAGCCGCCGGGCGTTCAGCATGAACCCACAAGCCATCGGGATTGATCCCGCCCGCCTCGCGAAGGCCTACGAGCTTCTCGATGAAGCGCACGCCGCCGGAGAACTGCCCGGTGCATCGCTGCTCGTGGCGAGAGGCGGAGTTGCTCTCGAACCGCACTGCGTCGGAGGCAAGTATTTCGACCGTGACGACCCCGTGACGCCCGACACCGTCTTCCTGACAGCCTCCGTCAGCAAGCCCGTGACGGTATCCGCGGCGATGCTGCTCGTCGAGCGCGGCAAGCTGCGCCTGGATCAGCCGGCGTGCGGCGCGCTCCCCGCGTTCGCCAACCGCGGCAAGGAAGCCATCACCGTCCGCCACCTGATGACGCACACGTCCGGCTTACCCGACATGCTGCCGGACAACGAGCAGTTGCGCCGCGAGCATCAGCCGCTGAGCGAGTTCGTGCGGCGCATGTGTGAACTCGATCTGCTCTTCGCCCCGGGCTCCCAGATCAGCTACCAGAGCTGCGGCACTGCGATTCTGGCCGCCATTGTCGAGGAGGTGGAGGGCGAGGCCTTGCCGAGCTTCCTCCAGCGCGAGGTGTTCGAGCCGTTGTCGATGACCGGCACTTCGCTGGGCGTGCGGGACGACCTGGCCTCGCGCATCGCGCACGTGAACGTCGGCCCCGCCGGGCGAGACACCGATTGGGGATGGAACACGCCGTATTGGTGGGGATTCGGCGCGCCGTGGGGCGGCATGTTCTCGACGGTGGGCGACATCGCCCGTTTGCTCGGAGCCTTCCTCGATCCCAGGACCGGCCCCTTCAGCCGGGCGACCGTCGATGCGATGACCACCGATCAGACGACATCCATGCCCGCGATACCCGCCGAACAGAAGTACGGACGCGTGTGGGGCCTCGGCTGGCGGATTCAGGCTGTCGCCGGTTCCTGCTACGGCGACCTCGCGTCGCCCGGGACGTTTGGTCACCATGGGGCGACAGGCACCGTCGTGTGGGCCGATCCCGATCGGGACATGGTGTGTGCGCTCTTCACGACGCAGCCGCACGCCACGAGCGACCCTCTGCTCAGCCGATGCTGCAACCTCGTGGCCGCCTCTGCGCTGTGACATCGACGGACGTGAGCCACCCATGATCGAATTCAACACCGACTCCGGCACGCGCGTGAAAGTGTGGGCGCCCTCGCCCGCGGCGGTCGAAGCGAACACGCGCGCGCAGATCAACGAGATGGGCCGCCTGAGGTTCGTCCACCACCACATCGCGATTATGCCCGACGTCCACATAGGCAAGGGGGCGGTGATCGGCAGCGTCGTCCCGGCGATGGACGCCGTGGTACCCAACATCGTCGGCGTGGACATCGGGTGCGGGATGAGCGCCTACGACACCGGCGTCACGAAGACGCAGTTCGCCGAGAGCATCGCCGAGCAGGACATGGACCCGCGCTCGTTCTGGCAGCTTTGGGACATGGAGACCCTGCGGGACGTTCCGACGGGCTTCAAGTCGCACAAGAAGCGTCAGCAGTGGAGCGGGTTCGACACCCGGTTGCGCGCGAAGGCCTTGCGGCCGCTCCTCGCCGAGAAGGCGCACTATCAGGTGGGCACTTTGGGCGGTGGGAATCACTTCGTCGAGGCCCAGGTGGACGAGCGGGACCACGTGTGGTTCATGACGCACTCGGGGTCTCGTCACACCGGTCTCCGCATCGCGAACTACTACAACGACGCGGCGGAGAAGCTGCTCGCGCGGACGAAGACGCCGTACCCCCGTCACCTGGCGTACCTGCCCAAGAGCCACGACCTGTTCCACGACTACATGCACGACATGGCGTGGGCGGTCTCCTTCGCTCTAGAGAACCGATGGAGGATGCTGGAGCGCGCTGTCGACAACTTCCGCGCGCTGGCGGACATGGACTCCACGCCTCCGGGCCGCGTCCGACGCGACGGCATCAACATCCACCACAACTTCGCCCGCGTGGAGCGCCACTTCGGGGAGCAGGTGGTCGTGCATCGGAAGGGCGCCACCTCGGCGACCGACGGAGAGATAGGCATCATTCCCGGCTCGATGGGGACGAACTCGTACATCGTCCGCGGCAAGGGATCGGCGGACAGCTTCGCGTCATGCTCTCACGGGGCGGGCCGCGTCATGTCCCGCACTCAGGCGAAGAAGACGATCCGTCAGGAGGATTTCGAGCAGGCCCTGGCACACACCTTCACACGTCCCTCCCGCGGCTACGTGGACGAGGCGCCGCAGAGCTACAAGGACGTGGACGAGGTGGTGCGCCGGCAGAGCGACCTGGTGGACGCCGTCCACATCCTCAAGCCCATCATCACGCTCAAAGGCGATTCGAAGGCGAGAGATGACTAGACACGCCATCGCAACTCACGGCTTCATGCTGCTGATCTGCACTATGGGAACCATCGCCATGGCCGACGAACGCGTCACCGCGCCATATCAGGGCGACGAACAGCCGACGGACGCCGCGCCGGACAACGGCGTCAACATCCTGCTCGACCACGCGCACCAGTTTCTGTTCTTCACCGCGTGGGACGTACCGCCCGCCATACGCTCTGGAGGGTTCCGCGTCGTATCGAGCCAGGCGACGTTGGACACCGTCCTCGCTCCCGGGGGCGCGAGTCGCGTCCGCATCACGCAGGGAGACCATCGCCCGTTTGGGTGGTGGGAGAACCCGACGTACAACGCGGTCGTCACGTATCAGGTGGACCCCAACGCGCAGCCCTATCTACCCGGCGAAATCGCCGCCGTGCGCGCGTTTGTCGAGGCGGGTGGCGGCCTCGTGATGATCGGCGGCGGGCGTCGCGCGGAGGACGCGGCGGAGCGATGGCCCATCAACGACCTCGCCGCGGAGTTCGGGGCGATGTTCACGCATAGACGGACGTCGGTATCCGCGCCTGCCGACGCATCGCGCCATGGGATCGCCACGCCGCTCATCCTCCCTGACGGCGCCGAGGCGGGAGCGATACAGGTCGACGACGACTGGGAGCCGCTGCTGGGCGATGACGGGCCGGTCCTCGCGCGACGCGAATACGGGCAAGGCCGCGTCCTCGCCATCTCCGACCTGGACATGCTGAAATGGTCCGGCACGGGCGACGGCGGCGATGCGATCAACCGGGCGTTCCTCGCGCTCGCTTTGCAGTGGGTCACCGCGAACTCCGAGCCTGCGGGCGGCGACCGTCGCCTGCCGCGCGAGGCGTGGGGCGGTGGAGCGATCTACCCGGAGTTGGAGGCGAGCGTCGGTAAGGTCACGGTCTTCTACGCCCGCAACCAACCCGAGTGGATGCTCGACGTGATCCGCGACGACATGCCCGAGGTCAAGCGGAAGATCGAGAGCTGGCTACCCTCCGCGCCGTCGGAAGAGGGGATGCACCTCATCCTGTCGGCCGGGGCCGGTGGGGGATGGGCGGTGAACATCTATACGCCCAAGGAGGTCGGCATCATCGCGCTGGACCGCGAGGCGATCCTGTCGATATTCGCGCACGAACTCGCGCACACGATGGACGACGGCCCGCCCGGCGCCGGCGGGAAGATCGGCGGTCGCATGCCGTGGCCGTACAGCGAGGCGCACGCGGGGTGGTTCCAGGGGAAGATCGAGGCGCTACGCACGGGAGAGCGCGGCGGTCACGACCCGAACGCGACGGTGAAGGACGACCCCGACCACCACACGGTGGACCTGACGACCCTGGAGAATCGCGGTCCCGACAACGGGATCGCGTGGCGCAAGCTCTGGTGGATATGGCAGAAGCTCGACGACCAGTACGGCCCAACGTGGTATGCCCGTTGGCTGTGGGTCAAGAACACACGGTGGGGAGACACGCCGGATAAGGCGCTGACGTGGGATGATGTCGTCGAGGACATGAGCATCGCTGTCGGCGAGGATCTGTACCCGTTCTTCCGCGACATCGGCACGACGTTGGGCCGCGAGCGGTTGGGTGAGGTGGAGTTCCTCGGCGACCGGCTCAGCCTCCCGGCTGCCGTTATCGAACTCACGGACGCGGGTGACGCGCGCCTGGAACCCATCGACGACGACTACCGACGGCCGTGGCGATAGGCTCCGCAGGCACAGCCGGCCATACCCATTTGGGGAGATGTCCTATAGCTCGTGAGGCCCGGTACCAAGCGGCGATCATGCGCGACGGCCGCATTCTGCTGATACAGCATCTCGAACACGCGACGGGACGCGCCTACTGGGTGCTTCCCGGCGGCGGGTTGGAGGAGGGCGAGACGGAACTCGAGTGCGTTCGGCGCGAGGTGCGCGAGGAGACGCATCTCGAGGTCGAGGTAGAGCGCCTGCTCCTGGACGAACCGAGCCACGTGCCCGAGGACATGTACAAGCGCCTACGGACGTACCTCTGTCGTGCCGTTTCCGGCGAGCCGCGTCCTGGTTACGAGCCCGAGCCAGAGGCGGCCGCGGAATACAGCATCGCGGCCGTTGGGTGGTGGAGCATCGACGACGAAACCACCTGGGACGCCGGCATCGCCGATGACCCGATCACCGTGCATATGCTGCGACGGGTGCGCTCCGCGATGGAGTAGCCGCGGAGCCAATGGGCCCCTCCGCCGCCGTGGCCTCGGATGTCGACACGCACGACCAGCGGTCAGCTATCGCTGGTGGCCCGTCATGCTGGTGTTGCAGGGCATCCATGGACCCCATCCTGACGTTCCCTGCTAGGGGAAGGCATTCACGTGGGCCCCGGGCGACGAAGCAGGCAGCACTATCACCGGCATCGGCTGCTAGTGGTCCGCCACACAGGATCTGTGGGTCACGCCTGGACCCCATCCTAACCTTCCCCAGTAAGGGAAGGCATACACGCGCGCCCTACGCTACGCGGCATCCACCACAGTCACTGTGGTGGACCACTAGTGCGATTCGTCCAGCACGGCGAGCGCGGCTTCGATGCTGGTGATCGCGGCTCTGTCCGACTGAAGCGCTGCCGTCACGAGATCCCGCGCTTCGGCGCGGGCCTCGTCGGAGAATCCTCCCGCGTCCTTGGCCGCGCCGCAGAGATCATGGAGCGTGGTTGACGTCTCGATCAGTCGGTCGTAATGCTCCGCGCCGGCTGTGAGATCGGCCGCCGCTGCCGGGAAGACGTCGACGAGTTCTCGAAGATACGCGGCGGCGTGTCCCCTGAATCCCCTCAGTTCGCCCGCGTGGTACTGAGAATGCCCGGGAGTGGCGACGCCGGACTCAATCGCTTCACGCCAGAGTTCAATGGCGGCGAACCCGTGCGCGTCTACACGGTAGCTAAGGTCTTGCCGCTCGAAGCGCGTGCCGTCTGCAAGGGCGACGGCGTTCTGAAGCGCCTTCGCGTGCGTGCCGGTCACATTGACGGGCGCCGGGCCGTCGTAAACAAGCACGCAGAACCACGCGTCGTCGCCAATGTGACCAATCGCGTCATACCGTACGCTGAAAGCTTCGCTGCCCGCGCTAACGCCTGGGTGCCGAACGGTGTACGTCCCGGTGGATTCGTCGTAGCCCGTCAACACGCCCCACGTGAAGGCCGTGAGCCCCTCCTCCTTCTGCGCCATCGACATCGGGTTCCACGCGGCCGCCGGAACGCCTCGATCTATGCTCGCCCGGACGGCTTCCCAGGCATCGGCTTTGAGCGCCGTGAAGTCGCCCTCTTCGTTTGCCTGTACCGCCTGGAAGCGCTGGATGCGGTAGCCGATCTCCGGCAGCGTTTCGAAGGATTTCCCCGTGGCCCCGTAGTCCATGTAGGCCTCCTGCCAGACTGTCCCGGCTCCCTCCCTCATCACGAAACTGAAGGCGTGACCCAGTACGCCCTGTAGTCGCGCCGGGGACCATTCCAATTGGCCGGCGCCTTGCAGCATCGTGTGGAGGGCCCCGACGACGGGGCTCCAATTGCGCGTCAGCTCGATGTCCAAGACCTTGCTCACGCTCTGCCCTTCGCTGACTGATGCGCTGGCGATCGGCGCCGCGTTCGCCCGTGACTCCGCAACGACCTGGCGAACCGGTACGACGCGAACGCGCGTGCCATCGTGGGCCGGAATCGTCGCCAGATTCGCCGCTGTCTGCTCGATGTGGTGTTCGCTGGCCCCGAGCCACCCAACGATCAGCGCCGACGTCATCAGTGAGAATGCCGCGCTCATCCGATCACCCCCTACAGGAACCTGTCCAAAGGCGCGCGCTTTCGGGCGCGCGTAGAACCATGCCAACAGCCCCGAGACGACGCCGAGGCGCCGCCGCAACGCCTGCCGCGCCCGCGTGAGACGAACGTAGATCGCGCCCTGAGAGATTCCGAGGCGCTTCTCCAGCTCCTTGGCGCTGCGCTCCTCAAGGTAATAGGACCGCAACAGCTCCCGCTCGCGCGGGCTCAGCGCCGCCAAGGCGTCGACGACTCGTTTCCATCGTTCACGATCCGACAGGACCTCATCGATAGGAGGAACTGGTAGCGGGATCTCCGGCAGGTCGGCGGTGAACGCCGGCTCCCGCTTCCGATTCCACTTCCGGGCGACGTTGCGGGCCACCCCGGCGATCCATCGATCGAGGTGATCCATGTACTGCACACGACCGCGGCTGGCGTACACCGCGACGAGAACGCTCTGGACATAGTCGTCCAGGTTCCGACGCCTTCGCAGCCTACTGGCTCCGATGCGCCGGATGAGCCCGACATGCGCCAGCACTAGCTGATGGAAGGCATCAGCTCGGTCGTCCATGGATGAATTCACCGCCTTGGACAGACAACTACCCCTCGGGAGGAAATCCTTACGGCCTTTGTCGCGCGATCTTAGCACGGGCAGAGGCGACGCCCGTGAGGCGCAAGCAAGAGGAGAGCGGGCCGGCTACCCCGCAGGGCCCTTGGCGATCGGGAGCAGTAGAATACGGCCGGACGGGAACACGCACGAGACCGCGACCTCCCTCGACGAAGGCCACGGATGAACGCGCACGGCCCGGATCTAGCATGGCTCGCCCAAGCGTTCGGCGTGCGACCGTCCGGCGCGTTGGAACGCATCGGAGGCAAACTCGCGTCGGTCTTCCGCTTCACGGACGAGGCGACGGGGAGGGAGTTCGTTGCGCGCGTCTCCGACGCCTCGCACATCCCGCCGGCGCGCCTGGCACGCGTGCACGCCTTCCTCGCATATATCGACGCCAACGGCGTTCGCACGCCCGTGCCGCTGAGCGCCCGCTCAGGCCTGTCGCACGCGTTGGACCCCGTGTCCGGTCGGATCGTCGAGGTGTATCCGTACATCTCCGGTCGACACCCGGCGCGTGGGCCGGTCGAGGACGCTACGCGCGTCGCTCGGGCGTTGGCGGCGTTTCACACAGTCGGCCTCCAGTACGCCAATCTGCCCGGCGAGGAGGCGTGCGACCAGAATCACGTCGCGTTGGGAAGACTGGAAGCCGACCTGCGGCGCGCCAGGACGGCCGCACGTGGGAAGCCGTACGAGAGCCTGTTCGCCGAATACGTCGCGGACGCCGACCGGGTCATCGCTGCCATCCGACGGCTTCGACCGCGGTTGGTGGAAACGTGCCTCCACCTCGATGCGAACCCCGACAACATCATCTTCGGCGACGATGGAGACGTTCATTTCATAGACTGCAGCCACACGGCGCGAGGCCGTCGCGTGTTCGACGTGGTCACGGCTGCGTGGTACCTCGATCCCGCGAGCGCGGCGGAGGGCGGAGATCCCCGCCGTTACGCCGTCCCGGATGCCGAACTCGCGGACGCGTTCATGGCGTCGTACCGCGCGCATTGCGCTCCAGCCTGGCAGGATGCGGAATCCGAGGCGCATGGCCTGGAACGGCATCTCATGTTGGTCCACGGCGCGGTATACTGGGCGCTAGAGTGTCCCGACGAACAGGCCATGCGGGAACTAACGGGCTTCCTCCCGCAGGTCCGCGAACACCATGGTTAGAACGGTGAGTCATGTCGAAGACGTATCGCGCCGCGGTCATCGGTTGCGGCGGCATCTCGCACCTGCACGCGCGGCAGTATCACGACTTCGAGGACGTCGAGCTGGTCGCCTGCTCGGACATCAACCCGGACGCGATGGCCGGGTACGAAGAGCGGTACGGCGTCAAGAAGCACTACGAGGACTACGGCGCGATGCTCGCCGAGGAGCCGCTGGACCTCGTGAGCGTGTGCACCTGGATTCCCCTGCATCCGGTCATCAGCCTCGCCGCGGCGAAGGCGGGCGTGAAGGGCATCATCTGCGAGAAGCCCATGGCGACATCCATGACCGTCGCGAACGAGATGGTCGACGTGTGTGACGCCCACGGCGCGAAGCTCGCTATCGGCCACCAACTGCGTTTCGACGGCCCGTACATCGGCGCCCGCCAACTACTCGCCGACGGCGTCATCGGCGATCTCGTCAAGATCCACGGCATCTGCGAGGGCGGCGACCTGATGGACAACGGCACGCACACCGTTGACCTGATGCGCTGGTTTGCCGACGACTCACCGCACGAGTGGGTGATGGGCCAGATCAGCCGCGGGGCGGGAGGCACGAAGTTCGGGATAGCAAGCCTCGAGGATTATGTTGGATACTGGAAGCACGAGAACGGCGTGCGCGCCTTCATCGAGGGCGGCAAACGTTCGGCGCGTGGTTACCATCACATCCACCTGTACGGCACGGAAGGCGAGATCGAGCTTGGCGCTCCGGGCGGCCCGGCGTTGCGGTATCGCGCGTCCTCGACGGCCGGCCACTGGGCGACGACATCGTATGAGAACGACTCATCGCCCGTGCGCGACATGATCGACGCGATCAAGGAGGACCGCGACCATCGTTCGAGCGGTCGCAACGGGCGGGCGGCGCTGGAGATACTCCTCGGGATCATGGAATCCGCGCGCCAACGGGCGCTGATCGAACTGCCACTGAGCGTCGACGACTATCCGCTCCAGTCCATGATCGACGCCGGAGACGTCTAAGCCTCCATCTAAGCCTACAGACGTAGGGAGGATCGGCCGGTGAGACACGTCCTGCTATCCGCGTTGGCGACGGTATGCGTAATGGCCGTGGCGCTCCCGGCCGCGGCGCTCCCGAGGTTCTCCTTGCAGGAAGGCGAAGGGTGCCATCTGTGCCACGCGAACCCGTCCGGCGCCGGGTTGAGGAACAGCTACGGCGTCGAGAAGTTCGGGAACGAGAAGCTCGCCGCGGATGACAAGCGCGACATCGACACCCAGATTTCCGACCATCTCCGCGTCGGTGGCGACATCCGCACGCAAGCGTACGCGTACGTCGACGACCTCGACGGAGTAGAGGGCGCCACGGACACGACGGACGTCAGCAACGGCTTCTTCACGATGCAGGCGGACCTCTACGCGAACTGGGAGCTTACCGACCACGCGGGCGTTTACATCGAACAGGACATCCTGAACCGTACCGCCGAAGTCTTCGGCATGATGGCCTCGGAGGACCACGAGAGGTACATCAAGGCAGGGAGCTTTCTCCCCAACTACGGCCTCCGCGTCGACGACCACACGGCGTTTATCCGTGGTGGGAATCCGCGGTCCGATCGCGATGACGGTCTGTTCTGGGAGGCGAACTACGCCGACTCCGGCGTCGAGATGGGCGCGGAGGTCGCGGACTTCTACCTCACCGGCGGGATCTACAACGGCGGCGCGATCGCCACCATCCCCGACCGCGACGATGAGAAGGCGTTCCTCGGGCGCGCCGAGAGGTACGTCGAGCTCGGGCCGCTGAACGCGCTGCTAGGCGGAAACGTCTACACGAACAACAACAGCGCCATCGAAGGGCGCACGCTGCTCGCCGGGGGTTTTGTCGGAGTCGGCGGCGACGTGTGGACGCTCATGGGCGAGTTGGATATCGCCGACAAGTACCTCGCCGACGACGCGGGAACGGGTGGGCTGACGTCCCTCGCGGCCTTCGTCGAGGGCACGTTCCGCGTCGCGAAGGGCATCCACATCATAGAGCGGTTCGAGTTCTTCGACCCGGACCTGGACCTGGAGTCGGGCAGATTCTGGCGCGCGTCGTTGGGCGCGGAGCTGTACCCAATCCCGTACCTCGAGATCAAGCCGACGTTCCGCTACACGGGCCAGCCCGACGGCTCGGCGAACCTCGGCGAGGCGTTGCTACAGACGCATTGGTGGTTCTAGGCGAGCGGCCGACCTGGGACCGGATTGGCACTGCTTCTTGGGCGCATCATGCTGAGGGCATGGGAGCAAAGGCGATGGAAATCACGCTCACCGAAGACCAGATGAAGTTCGTGACGCGGCGAGTCGAGTCCGGGATGAGCCGCTCCGAGCAGGAGGTCATCGACCAGGCGCTGGACGCGCTCTATACCGACGAACTGGAGCAGGAGGTCGGCGAAGACGCAATCCGAGCCGCCATTGAGGAGGGGACTGCCCAACTCCGCCGTGGTGAAGGTATCCGCATCACAGACAAGGGGTCGTTCGCAGACGGCGTGATGCAGCGTGCCAAGAAGATGCTCGATTCGCAGTAGACGCCTTGAGCTCGGCAATGCGCGAAGTAGACATCTCACCGAGAGCGCAGGACGATCTCGACCATATCGCGGCGCACATCGCCGCCCGCGACCCCGACGCCGCGCGTCGCGTCATACTCCGCATCCTCGACACCTTCGATCGGCTCGCGAGTTTCCCAGAGTTAGGAAGACGCCGGCCGCGGCACGCCGTGGGCATCCGCAGCTTCGCCGTGCGTCCCTACCCTTACGTCATCTTCTACTACATCCGCGAAGACCGGATCGAGATGGCCCACGTCCTTCATGGACGGCGGGATATGGCCCGTGTCTTGCGCGAAGAGCAGCGCTGACCAGGTTGACGCCGATCGCGCGGGCGTAAGGGGTCACGGCCCGTTGGTCGGACGAGACGACAGCACGTCGAAGGCGTGAGATCGCCTAGGGACTCCATCTCAATCCTCCCCTGCCAGGGGAAGACGTTCACTCGCCCACGGCGCTTTTGGCGGCAGTGCCGACCTCCCAACTACCCATGACCACGCCCCGCGTCCACGCCGCCTTGAGTTCCGACCGACGTTCCGGTATACACTTCGGCCCCGGGACGCCGCGGCTCTCCGCCAGGCGTCGGCGCGTTAGCGGCTTCAGGGATGTCCCTGGCCGAACGAATGGAGGCCGTGTATCGGTGAGCAAGAGCTAGTCACGGGAACAGTCAATCGAGCGGAGTCCGGCTTCTACACGGTGGCCATCCCAGAGCGGGAGGTACTGTGCAGGTTGCGCGGGAAGATGAAGGACTCCCTGTACGAAGAGACCGACGACGGTCAGCTCGTCCGTCGGTACGCGGATCCCGTCGCGGTCGGCGACGAGGTACGCATCACCGTCCTCGGTGAAGAGGGCGTCCTCGAGGAAATCCTCCCACGCCGTACGAAGCTCTCCCGCCTCCTCCCCAAGCCGCACGACGGCACGCCCGACATCGAACAGATCATCGTCGCCAACATCGACCAGGTGGTGATCGTCGCGTCCGTCGAGCAACCACGACTGAACCTGCGCTTCATCGACCGGCTGATGGTGCTCGCCGAGTTCGGCGGCGTGAAGCCCATCCTATGCATCAACAAGGCGGACCTACTGCGTGGCGCCGAGCGGGCGAAACTGTCCGAACTGCTCACGCGCGTGTACAAACCCCTGGGCGCGACATGGCACATGATGTCGGCCACCGAGGGTGAGAACATCGACGCGCTCCGCGACGTGCTGGCAGGCCAATTCAGCGTGTTCGCGGGTAGCTCCGGCGTTGGGAAGTCGTCCATCCTGAACGCGTTGCATCCAGAGTTCGATATACGCACGCGCGAGGTGAGCAAGTCGTCGCAGAAGGGCCGGCACACGACGACCTACGTGCGGATACACCACCTCGACGATATCGACGCGCGCATCGCCGACACCCCCGGCATCCGCGAGGTGGGGTTGTGGGGAGTGCCGACGGACACCATCGACTACTACTTCCTCGAGATGCGGCCGTTCTTGGGCAAGTGCAAGTACAGCGACTGCTGGCACTTCGACGAACCGCGGTGCGCCATCCGCGGAGCGGTCGACGCGCACGAGATCAGCCGGGAGCGTTACGAGAGCTACCGGCGGCTATGTCAGGAAGGTCCGGTCGAGGATCACGAACGCCGCGTCAAGCGGCTTCGATAAGCAGCCTCTTCAGGTTCTCCGTGCAGACGCGCGAACCCGCCACCTTCGGCTGATAGTGCGTCTCGACGCAGAACGGTCCCCGCCACCCGTCGCGGATCATCGCGGGCAGAATCTCACGCCAGGGCACCTCTCCCTCGCCAATCGGGACGCCTCGGAACTCGCCGAAGCGGTCTCGTAGGGTGTCCTTGACGTGCAGATTCCCGATGCGGCCCTTCACGCGTTCATACTCGTCGGGGAACGCGTCGCCGCCCGCCCACAAGCCGTTGCAGGGGTCCCAATTCAGCGACATGTTCGGGTGGCCCGCCGCGTCGAGGATTTCGACCGTGTTCACGCCCGTGTCACCCCAGCAGATGTGCTCGTTTTCCACGAGGAGTTCGATATCGGCCTCGGCGAGCTTCCCCGCGCACCCGGCGAGTAACTCCGCGACGCGCGCCACGCCCTCGGAGCGGGGCATGCCGCTCTCCTTGCGCCCGGAGAAGAACACCATCTTGGGTATCCCTAGTTCCGTAGCGAGTTCGACAGCGCGTGGGAGGCCGTCGCTCAACTGACGCCGCGTCGTGTCGCTATCGAGGCGGTCCTTGAAGAACCCAGGGGAGATCGCCGTGAGGGTGATGTCGCCGCGGGATGCCAGCGACCTGAGGCGTCGCCTGTCTGCATCGCTGATGTCCGGGAGCCGGCCCGAGCCGACGTTGCGTAGTTCGAAGTGACGGATGTCCCACTCCGTCGCCAACTCGACGGCGGTGATTGGGTCCGAGCTGATTTCGTCGGTGACGATCGAGAGGTACATCGGTCACTCCAGGCGGTTCGTCGGCCTTCGAGGCGCATCGAATGTAGCTGCGGGGCTTGGTAGCGTCAAACAGCCGTGATGCGGCCGCGCGAAGCAGACGCCGCGTCCTGGCGCGCCGTCATTCCCTGTCGGGCAGCGGCTCCCCGGAGCGCAGGCGCTCCACCGCCGTGTCGAGCACGATGTCCGATCCCGACCGAAGCGACTCGATCGTCTGGGAGACATGGACATGGGGCGGTATGCCGCTCATCGCGGAGGGGCGATGGCCGTGTAGCGGGAAGGTGCGAGAGCAGCGGAGCGTCGCGCCGCCCGGCAGATCGACCGAGCGAATCCACCCGCCGGCGCCCGTCGTGGACACGCCGACGAGCAGGATGATCCCAGAGGCATCCATGCCACTGACGAAGTGCTCGCACGCGCTCATGCAGCCTTCGTCGATCAGTACCGCGGTTCTACCCTCATAGCGCCATGGGCCGCGTGGACGAGCGACCTCAGCGGTCTGCCGGTAAGTATCGGTCCCTGGCTCCCGATGGAAGCTGACGCTGGCGACGACGGCGTGTGTCAGGAACCGGCCCACGACTTGGTCCGCGAGTCTGTCGTCCCCGCCCCCGTTCGCGCGCACGTCGATGACGAGGAAGGGGCAATCACGGAAGCGCTCCAACGCCGCGTCGATGTCGGCGACGAGATCTTCGCCGTCGGGATTCCACCACCGATGGACACGGATGTACCCCACGTCGTCGGCGACCGCGCTCGCCTCGACGGTCGGTCCATCGTGACCGTAGCCTCGGGCGCGCGTCAGGGCGACGGAGTATGTACGTCCATCGCCGCCGCGGGCCTCCAACGTGACTTCGGAGCCCCTCACCCCGCGTAGCAGGAAGTCCGTCGCCCAGCGCCGCCGCGCGTATTTGGTCGCCCCAGACGCGGTTTCGAGCCGTTCTCGGAAGAGCCCCATCGCGTCTTCGCCGTCGATCGACACGACGACGTCACCCGGGGAAAGCCCTATGCCGGGATCGCATCTCTCGACAGCGAGGACTTCGTCCACATAGGCGATGCGAGCCGGGGGATGGGCGTAGTCAGGCCGGCCGGGCCAGCTCAGGCCGCTGTGATAGTCGTGGAAGGAGTCCACCAGTTCTTCCATGCTCGCATACGCCGCCGGCCAGTCGGCGACACCGGGCAGCCGCGCCCGCGTTTCCTCCAGCCGCGAGTCGTCGATGATGCCGAGATACTGCACGACCGGGTAGTGCTCCATGAGCGCGTTCCACAGCACGTCCAGCACTTGTGACGGCGTCAGGTCTTCGGTCATGTTGCGCTCCCGTTGTGCGTCCCGATGGCCCCGTGGGTGGTCACTCCGCGTTCGTCACAGCGATATTCCCGGCGACGGTAAACAACTGAATGTGCGCGTCCAACGTCTCGTCAGGCGTGCCGGTGCCCGCGTAAAGCGGGTTGGGAGTGCCCCACCACTTCCAGTCGTCCCACTGAGGGTCGATCGCGGCATGCTCAGCGTGTATCGTGCCCCAGTCCGATTCGAGGCGCATCGACGTGTCTGTCTCGCGCGTGCGAACCCACTGGATATCGCCCACGACCGTGCGCGCGCGAATCGCCCCGCCTATCTCCCTCAGCCGCACTGCGGCGCTGTCCGTTTCGACGCTGACGTCCCCACCGACACGCGCGATGACCACGTCGTCGTCACACTCGATACGCCGCGCCGAGTGCGTCGTGTCGTTGTTGATGAACCGTCCGCCCAGCGCGGAGCGAATGAGCGCTCTCAGATCACCGGTGATGTCTGTGAACGTCCCCATGCCGCCGTGCGCTATCACCTCGACGTCGGCGCAGACGTGCTCGATCCTCGCCTCGCTGGCGAGGATCCGTAGCGTCTTCATCGGCGGCACGAAGATCGTGATGCCGGGGAACTCGACCGAAGGGGCGCTATGCGAGTGCCCGCCGTATTCCGTCGTGATGTGCGCCTGATCGGCGATCTCTATAGAGAGAACCGGGCTCCCGTCCTCCAGGATGCGTGTGAGGATGGGCAGCGTGTCCGCGTGTCGGAAGCGCATCTCGTCCTCGATCTTGGCACGGTCCCAACTCTCGCGGTCGTGGTAGTTGTCCACCGCCTGAGCCGCGTCGCCGCCCGCGTGGATCACCACGGACTCCACTCTCTGCCGCGCGACGGCGGCGTCCTCGTCGAACGCGGCAAGCTGGGCCTCCACACGGATAGCGGGCCTGTCCCAGCCTTTCACATGGATCGGGGTGTCACGTCCCCGTGCGCTGTCCCCAAACCGTCCAAGGAGGACGTTGTATGTATCACCGTCGAAGGGCATCTCGACGCTCTTGGCCCCGTCCTCCTTGGACGCGATCTCGACGACGCGCGTCTTCTCTTCGATGACGCGTTGCAGCCACTCGATCTGGCCCTGAAGTCGCTCGATCTCCTCGGTGACATCGCCCCGCGTGGCCTCTTCCTCGGCGATGTCGGACTCAATATCCTCGAGTCGCTTGCGGATCATCGCCACGGTGTCGACGGCGGCGCGATCCACCAATTCCACGTGATCGCGTTCGAATCGGTTGATGACCTCGCTCATCGTGTTTCTCCTGCAAGGACGCCGGGACACATGCTCGCGGTGACCTCGGTCAGTTCGCGGATGCGGCGGCGTTGGTCGTTCATGGATAGGCGGCCTCGGAGCGTTTCGAGAGTGGAGCGCATCGCGCGCAGGGATTCTTGGATCGGACGGTCGAGCACGGTTGCTCGGCGCTCGTCCAGCAGCGATCGGAACTGCGGCAGCAGCCCGTCCGGTACGTCCACCGTGAGCGCGCTCAGCGTCGCCCGCACGCCGACCATCGCGTCCATCGTCACGCGCAGATCCCCGTCGGCGTCTAGGCGACGCTCCAGCGCCACGCGCTCGTCGGCCGGAAGGTCGTCGTCCAGATAGGCGGAAAGGTCTTCGTCGGTACCCACTCGGTTCACCTAGTTCCCTTCGAGTTGGCGGTACTGCCGCGCCAACGTCGCCCGCGCCCGATGTAATCGCGTCTTCATCTTTCCGAGCGTCCATCCCATCGCGTCGGCGATCTCGTCATACGACAACCTTTCGACATCGCGCAGGACGACAACCGCGCGGTCTTCGGCGGGCAGGGCGTCGAGCAGCGCCCGCATGTGCGCCTCCGCGTCGCGCGCTTCCGCCACGCGGTCGGGCCACGGTCGCACATCGGCAGCGGGCGCTACGTCCGACGCGCGCTGCTGCGCATCTCGGCGCCGGAGATGACCCAGGCAGAGACGCACCGTGATCTGCCGCAGCCACCCGACAAACGCCGCGGGTTCTCTCAGATCCACGAGACCTCGGTACACCTGGAGGAACGTCTCCTGGCAGAGGTCGCGCGCGTCTTCCGCGGAGTGCGTCATCCTGAATGCGATCCCGTAGACGAGTCGCACATGCCGACGGTACAGGGCGTCGAACGCGTCTTCTTGGCCGTTCGCGAACCGCTGTATCAGGTCGGCATCGGAAGGCATCACGTCCCTCGGGGCCCTACATAGTCTAGAGGCGGTTCGAGGGGCGAAGTTTCAGCGGATCGCATGGGGTTCGGCCGCAGGAGGGCGGGACAGCGCGTCGTACTGGCCTGTGGGCCGAGAGCATGTCGGCAGGAAGCGGGCAAAACACGCGCTGGGAACGGACGGACGGCCCAGATTCCGCCCGCGGCATGGACTCGCAATGGAAGACACGAGGGTTGTGCATGCTGCGGTGGCGCCGGCTCGGTTCTAGCGAGCCTTGAGCGTGCCCCACGTGGTGACCGTGTCGCCGTCGTCCACCGCCGTGGCGTTGTCGAGGACCGGGCCGACCTGCATCACGGAGCGCACTTCGTCGCCGCTCAGGGCGCGTCCCCAGATGTTCAGGTCGTCGAGGGACCAGGCGGATTCATAGGGCGATGGATTGATCGTCACGATACCCGTCGGGCCCGAATAGGCCATCAGTTCCGCATCTCCGGTGTCTGCCACGACTTCCTCGCCGTTCAGGTACAGCCTGGCCACGCCTTCGGCTGCGTCATACGTCCCGGCGACGTGGAACCACTCACCGATGGCGATCGAGCCTTCTAGTATGAAGATCGCGATCTCGTCCGCCGAGTGAAGCGACCAATGCAGAACGTCCCCCGTGATGTACGGGAACAGGCCGACAGGGGTCTTGAAGGGGACATCCGCAGGCACGGGATCGAGGAGGAACAGCGGCTCGCCACCAGAGTCGATCCCGGCGACGGTGAGGGCCCTACCGACCCTGGGTTGGTGCACGTTCACCCAGCCGAGGACACTCACGGCACGCTTCGAGGCCACATCGGGCGCCCATGTCGTGGGGGCGAACTGAAGGCGACCGTTTCCGTCGAAACGCGCGGCTGTCGAGCGGCCATCCTCGAGGAGGATGACGTTCCCAAGGGCCAGCGCATCTCTGCCGCCGCCCGACCGGTCCAGCGCGCGGCCCGTGAAGCTCACCGTAGGCGGGTTGAGGGAATCGATGAAAGGGTCGGGCGTCAGAGACCGGGTGAGGGCGTTCAGATCCAACGGCTCGAACGTGAATCCTCGCGAATCCTCGGGATCGCGCGCCAACGACCGTTCAAGGGCGTCCAGCTCCAGCGGATCGAACGAGAAACCGCTCCCCGGCTCCGAGGAGAGGAAATGCGGGTGCTGAGGCGGCGTCTGCTCGAAGTCCAGGTAGACCAACAGGTCGCCCGCCGTGGCGGATGTGGACAGCGCGGCGGCAAGCACGAATATCGTGACGAATCGAATGGGTCATCTCCGAGGTGGGCCACACATAACAGGGTACGTTTCGGGTGTGGACCGCGCAACTGAATCCGCCACCGTTCCGCCCGTGGACCCCAAGGGCGAGGAGGCGCTTCGTTGTGACGGCCTACGCGCCGAACTAGACTCCCCACGCATTTGCACGGCGCCCGCCAACCTGCGGGCACAACGGGAGAAGCACCATGCCAACGCAGGCGACGGGCCCGCTTCGCATCCACCCGACAAACCCGCGGTACGTCAGCCCCGACGGCGAGCGCGCGATCCTGCTCGTTGGGTCTCACACGTGGGACAATCTGAAGGACATGGGACGCGACGATCCCCCCGCGCCGTTCGATTGGGAGGGATACCTCGATTTCCTCACGGACCATCACCACAACTTCATGCGGCTGTGGGCGTGGGATCACACGGTGTGGGTTTCGAAGGCGAATGGGCAACTGGGCAAGGATTTCGCGCATCATGTCGCGCCTCACCCGTGGTTGCGCACCGGGCCCGGCTCCGCGCTCGACGGCAAACCGAAGTTCGACCTGACGAAGCTCAACGCCGACTTCTTCGACCGCATGAGGCATCGTGTCGCGTCGGCGGGTGAGCGCGGCATCTACGTCTCGGTGATGCTGTTCGAGGGATGGTGCCTGATGCACGCCAATCGCGGCCGGGGAGCGGAGCCGGGATGGGCGTGGCGATCGCATCCCTTCAACCCGAACAACAACGTGAACGACCTCGACGTCGACGCGGGCGATGAGGACATCGACGGCAAGGTCCACCGCTTTGGCGCCGAGGAGGTCAGCGCGTTTCAAGCAGAGTACGTCCGCAAGGTGGTCGACACGGTCAACGAGTTCGACAACGTCCTGTACGAGGTCATCAACGAGGGCGGCGAGCCGGAATGGGACTGGTGGGTCGCGGATCTCGTCCGCGAACACGAGCGCGGCAAGCCAAAGCAGCGCCTGATCGGCATCACCGGGCACGGCGCCGAGGGCCTGGAGAGCATGCTGAACAGTCCCGCCGACTGGGTGTCGCCCGGACGCAACGACGGCTACGGCCCGGACGCGCCCGCATGGGACGGCAAGAAGGTCAGCATCTTCGACACGGACCACGTCTGGGGTTGCGGCGGCAACGCGGCGTGGGTGTGGAAGAGCCTCACGCGCGGGCACAACCCGATCTTCATGGACCCGTACCTGGGCGCCGTTCTGTGTGAACCCGGCGACACGCGATGGCCTCCCATCCGGCAGGCGATGGGCCACGCGCGCCGGTGGTCGCAGCGGGTAGACCTCGCGGAGTTCGAGCCGTGCGACGCTCTGTCGTCGACGGGGTATTGCCTGGCAGCGCCGGGCAAGGGGTATCTCGTGTTCGTCCCCGACGGCGAATCTGTCACGATGGATCTGGCGGCTGCGGCGGGTGAACTCTCCGTCGAGTGGATCCACCCCGTCGAGGGGACGATCACCCACGGTGGCGCGATCAGCGGAGGCGGCTCTCGGACGTTCTCGTCGCCGGGTGAGGGAGATGTCGCACTCTACCTGGCGACTGACTGACACATGCGTCCCACGTCGGATGCGGTGGCCCCGCTGGCCGACGAGTTGACCCATCGTGACGGAGTGGCGCTTCTGAGCCAGGCAGGGGCGTCCGCCTGGTACCGAAGTCATACTGCGGCAGGCAGGGAATCAAGACGGTGGCGTCGAATTGCGACCTGGGCGTTCCCGTAGCGGCCTCTCACACTATACGCGGATCGGGCTGATCATGTGGATCGTGGTCTGCGCGAACTGGGTCTGGTCTGAGGATCCCGCGCCGGCCTGAACGTGCGTTGCGTCGGGCGGCGAGACAGCCTGGGCGATGACAGAGCGTGCATTCGCGGAAGGTCGAGGCAGCCGGGGACACAGCGCTACGTCGGGGTTGGTGGGTCTGGCAGAGGTGGTGTTCGTGCCCACGTGGCTCCGGCGCGTGCCAAGAACAACGCAGACGCGGACGGTCAAGGCCGTGGACGACCAGACCGCACAGATGCCAGCACGAGCAGGCTAGGTGATCACACGGCGCCAGCTACGCGGACGGCCGACGCGGCCAACGCCTACCGCACCTGGCACATACCGTTGTATTGCACCTGTCGCCTGCCACTTGCCGGACGTGGAACCGTGTGCATTTGGCGCAGAAATAGGTCATGGGCGTGCTGAGTTGAATTGTCCCACCACACTTCTTCGCCCGCTCGCCCCCGCACTTGCAGCGTATCTGCGTGCTCGCTCCTCCTGCCGTTAACCTGACCCTAGGGAGCCGCGCCATCCGGTATGTCGGGCGGCCCAGCGCATACACAGTACTACAAACGACGCCTAGCGGAAAATGGGGCGCGAGAATAGCGGGTGCATCCTCGGTGGCGCGTCGATAGGATGTGCCGTAGAAGGGTCCAACTCATCGTCCGCGTAACCAGGAACCCGACGGAACGCGCGATGCGACGGGGCGGATGGGTGGCGGGTGCGTGGCGCACCATAGACCGCGCCCACGACCCGGTCAGAGCGACCAGATCGGCGTGCCGCACGTCGAGCGTCCTAGCGGTCGCTCCCTTGCTAAGGCGGCCTGTACGTCAGGCCGGATGGGCCAGCCAGGAAAAGGGGTCATGGAAACGGGCGTCACACACCGCACGCGCAGCGCCGCGTATTCCCAGAGAATGTGCGTCCTCGCACTGATCGCCTCCGTGTGCAGTTGCGTCCCCGTGGATGTCGACGCGTCCGTGATCGCGTACATCCGTTGGGAGCAATGGCCGCAGGTAGGCGTCGACACACGCGGCGCCATCAGTCTCTACGACGTTGACACGGGTCGAACCCGCGTCGTGAACGAACTGACACGCCCTTCTGGGCTGGACTGGTCGCCCGATGGCCGGTGGTTAGCGACTGTTACTGTCGACCCCACGCCGCGGCTGGGGTTGCTGAGCGTAGCGACGGGTGAATTGGACCTGATTCCGCGGGAAGACGAGCGCCCGAGCTATGGCGTGCCACGATGGTCACCGGACGGCACGCAGATCGCCTACACGTACTCGAAGAACGGCCAGCACGACGCTCTCGACCTTCTCGATGTGCGCACTCGCGCCACGCGGCGGCTAATACCACGCGCTGACAGGCCGCTGTTCCCGGACTGGTCTCCGGACGGAACACAGCTTGTGTTCTCAGGGCCGGACAGACCTCGGACGTTCGTGTGGGACCTGTTTGTCATGGAGTCGGGCGGAGGCCCTTGGACCAACCTGACACAGTCGCCAGACGAGGAGGAATACCAGCCGGCATGGTCCCCCGGACGGGCGCGAGATCGCCTATCTGAGAAGCACGTGGGACCCGGTCGAGCACGCTCTCTTCGTCCTCGACATCGCGACGGCGTGACACGCCGGATGACCGAGCCGTCTTTCCTCCCGCAATGGCCCGCGTGGTCGCCCGACGGCGAACAGATCGTCTTCTCGGGGGTTCCACGCGTAGACCTCGAGCGGCAGCGCGCTGTGCACAACATCCATGTCATCAACCGGGACGGCACGGGATTCCGACAGCTTACTCACTTCGACCTTACGCCTGCCGTCTATCCTGCGTGGTTCGACCGGGATGTCCTAGCAGTGTCTCCCAACGGCAAGGCGGCGACGACCTGGGGGTCTGTCAAGCAGGGGCCTAAGGAGTAGCGGTGTACCCGACGCCCGTCTGGATGAGAGCATAGAGCTTACGGCCGCCGGAAGTGCGCGCCGACCGTGTACGGCCGGTGGAGGTCCGCGTCCCGTAAGCGCGACGCGCAGGAATCGGTGGTCTGAGTACGATCCGGCTATATATATCTCAGCGAGAACAGAGGCCCGGTCGACCGGGCCATGTAGTTGCGTCGCGACCGCGCGGGCCATGTCACGGCATGGCCCGCGGCGATTTCGCACTATCGAATTCGCGCCGACCGCCGTCATATATGCGTGGAGCGTTGACGGGCCGCCCACGCAGGCTCACTAACACGACATCGACGACGCCCGATCCCTGCACACACGTGCATCCATGCCGGCCGTTATACGGGGTTCCCACGCCCGTCCCGGTCCCCAGTCCAATTGGAGCGCCGCGCCATGTCTCGGCTCGTCGACTGCCGCCGTTGGGCTCCCTTGCCCATTCTGTTCCTGCTTGTCGGCATCTCCGTCCTCGCTGAGGAGGATGCTCGACCGCACCCCGAGAAGACGATCCGCGCCGTCCGCGCCGTCACGCCGCCCGAGTTAGATGGCATCCTCGACGATGTGGTGTGGAGCGCCGCCCCGCTCGCCTCTGACTTCACGCAGCGCCAACCGGACGAAGGCGAAGCCGCCACCGAGAAAACGACCGTCCAGTTCGCCTACGACGACGAGGCGCTCTATATCGCTGTCATGTGCTACGACAGCGAGCCCGACAAGATCGTCTCCCGCCTCACGCGGCGCGAGGACTGGGCAGACCGCGACTGGGTCTCCGTGAACCTCGACCCCCATCACGACCACAAGACGGGGTTCTACTTCGTCGTGGGACCGTCAGGGTGGCAGAGCGACGGCATCCTCTTCGACGATGGGAACGAGAGCGAGACCTGGGACGGCGTCTGGGAGGCCGCGACGGACATCTCCGCCGAGGGGTGGAGCATCGAGTACCGCATCCCGTATCACGTGCTGCGGTTCTCCGAGGCCGACGAGTATACATGGGGTGTCTTCGTGCACCGAGAGGTCACGCGCAAGCAGGAGCGCTCGATGTGGGTCCTGCATGGCAGCGAGGACAGCGGCTGGACATCGCGCTTCGGCCATCTGGTGGGCATCGAGGGCATCACCCCGCCTCGGCATCTTGAAGTGCTGCCCTTCGCGTTGGGCCGCGTGTCCCTGGCGCCGGGCGACGACGACGGCTCGCGTGACACGGATCTGTTCGGCTCGACAGGTGTCGACGTCCGCTACGGTCTGTCCTCGGGAGTTTCGCTGAACGCCACGATCAACCCGGACTTCGGGCAGGTTGAGGCGGATCCAGCCGTGCTGAACCTGAGCGTGTTCGAGAGCTTCTTCGGCGAGCGCCGGCCGTTCTTCGTCGAAGGGGCATCGGTCTTCAACACGCCGGGGCCGGACGTAGTCGGCATCGGAGGGCCGAGCACCCTCTTCCATTCACGGCGCATCGGTCGCCGTCCGCAGCGCTTCGGCCTTCCCGACGGCGCCGATGAGATCGACCGGCCGGACGCGTCGACGATCCTGGGCGCGCTCAAGCTCTCGGGGAAGACGGACGGCGGGATGTCGTTCGGCGTGCTGGAGGCCCTGACGGCCCCGGAATACGCGCTGATAGAGGAGACGACGACCGACCCGATCACCGGCCAGGACACCACCGTGCAGCGCGACCATCGCGTGGAATCGCTCACGAACCACTTCGTCGGACGCGTGCAGCAGGACGTGATGAAGGAGTCCAAGGTCGGCGCCACGATGACCGCGATGAACGGCGAGGGCTTCGCGCCGGCGTACGCCGGCAGCGTCGACGCGCAGCACAAGTGGGGCGAAGGGGCGTACTCCCTCTTCGGCCGCGTCGCGGGAAGCCGCGCCGGCGCGTTCGACGACCGGAAACAGGGATACGAAGGCGTCGTCTACTTCTCGAATTGGTCTGGAGTGATTGGCGGACAGGTCTACGCCGACGTGACGTCGCGCGACTTCGACACGAACGACCTGGGATTCATGCGCCGCGCCAACCGCGTTCAGACGGGTGGGCACATGCAGGTGCGCATTCGCCAGCCCTGGACGCTCGCGCGGGAGTCTGGGTTCAACCTCAACGCGTGGTCGCAGTGGAACCTGGACGGCGACCGTCTGTCTCGTGGGGTGAACTACAACAACTGGCACGAGCTGAAGAACTACTGGTGGATTCACTTTGGGCTCAGCCGCAGCTTCGAGCGGTTCGACGACCTCGCGACGCGCGGCGGCCCCTTGATGCTGGCGCCGGCCGGATGGCAATGGTTCGGATCCTTCGGGTCGGATCGACGTAAGCTCGTGACTTTCGGCGGCCACGGAAACGGAGGGCGAGCCGAAGATGGGCTGAGCACCAACAGCAACGTCGGCGTCCAGATCGGCATCAAGCCCGCGTCCAACGTCCAACTGTCGCTGGACCCGTCGTATTCGAGCCGTCACGAGTACGCGCAGTGGGTCGAGAACTTCGACACGGACGGCGACGACGAGGACGACCGCTTCGTCTTCGGCGAACTCGACCAGGATGTCTTCGAACTCGGCGTGCGCGGCAGCCTATCCTTCACCACGAACCTGTCGATCCAGGGGTACATCCAGTCGTTCGTCACCAACGGGGACTACACCGCGTTTAAGAAACTCGCCCGCGCGCGTTCCTACGACTTCACTCCAGTCTCTCAGGGCGATCTGTCGGAGAACCCGGACTTCAGCAACCGATCCCTGCGGGGCAACATCGTCCTGCGGTGGGAATACGAGCCGGGCAGCACGCTGTTCCTGGTGTGGAGCCAGAACCGCAACGAGTCGCTCGACCTGGACGACCCAGAATTCACGCCGTTCGACAGCGTGTGGGACAGCTTCGCCGACGACGGCGAGGACGTGTTCCTCGTGAAGCTGAACTACTGGATGGGGTTGTAGAACGCTTGCCGGCGCGGGACGGTCACAGCCGCCCCGCGCCCTGGTCGATGGCGTTCGGTCACTCCGCTTCGAGGGCGTCTATCCGCGCCTGTAGCGCCTCGAGCTTCTGGCGCAGCACGGGCAGCGCCTCTTTGCCTACTTCCGCGTCTCGGTCGAGGTGCGGGTTGTGGCATTGCACGCACGGCCCCGCCGGCATGGCGATGGTCGCCTTGCCCGCCTCGGTGTCCTTCTTGTCCACGAGGATGTGCTCGCTCGCCTGCCCGTGGCACATCTCGCACCCGACCCCGGCGAGTTCTGGTGTGCTGGCATGGTCGACGAATCCGGTGTCCTCATCGTAGCCGGTGGTATGGCACTTAACGCACTCCGGGTCCGCGTCCTTGCCGACGGTCGTCAGGATGTCGAACGCATTCGCGTGGGGCATCTTCTGCCAACTGCGAAGCTCCTTCGAGTGGCACTTACGGCACTTCGCGGCTCCTACGTAGGTCGCTCCGTCCGGCGTGTCCGCCGAGATGCTGATACCGAGGGTGAGGAATCCCGCGATCGCCACGGTGGCGGCGCTCACAACAAGCAGACGAATCCGTGATTGCATAGCCCAGCGCCCTCCACTTCGTTGTTCGGGGTGAGTCAGTCAAGACCGGGCCGGGAGTCGGCCCGGGCACTCCTCTTCCGCAGGGTACGGATAGCCAATCCGGGCGGTCTTAACTAGGTCGGGCGGGCCGGCGCCGCGGCGGACTACCGCGCGACGCCGGCCTTTTTCAGGTCGTCGGACAGCAGCGTATCGACCAACTCAGGGTTGTGGAACCCGAGGCTACCGTCACGCTGTATGAGCCGCATGTGCCGCTCGATCTCTGCGATCAACGGGCGCGACGCGCGGCCGGACGACCGGACCTCTGCAACCTGCGCCAGCTTCCGACGCGTGCCCTCCTGCCAGGTCCGAAGCATGTCCGCGTATCGCTCCTCATCGTGGCAGTCCTCGCAGGCCAGCGTCTCGATGGGGTCTTCGTCGGTGTAGTGGCAGTCGATGCAGAACACCTCGGCGTCGGAGTGGATGCTCGGGCTGGCTGCCCCTTCGGCCGTGCCTTCGAAGACGGCGTGCTGCGCCACGTGGCAGTCCGCGCACTTGCCCTCGACGTCCACGCGGCTCGTGTGGTGGCACGACACGCACTCGCCCACGAAGCCCCGAGCCGTGTCGCTGCCGTGGCAGTCGGCGCAGTCCGTACGGTAATCCAGCGCGTGGTTCGCGTGGTTGAACGGCTTCGAGTACGACACGGAGCGCGTTCTCAGGTCCGTATGACACGACTTACAGTCGTCCTCTCGCGCCTGCTCGTGGTGGCACGCGGCGCACTCCGCGCCTGTCACCACCGTCGTCCCGTGGCCCTCGACCTCCTGCGGGACGGGTGAATGGCACTTCTCGCACGACAGTCCCTCGTCGATGACGTGCGGACCGTGGTCGAACGGCTGCCCAAACGCCGCGACGGTGACCGTCTCGATGCCGAAGTGGCAGCCCAGGCAGCGTCCGCCTTCGGGTTCCTTGGGTCGCGCGATGGGCGCAATATCGGCGATGCCTTCGTCGCCTCGGAGGGCTCCGAGCGCCATCGCGAGTTGGGCGTTCGCGGTGATGACCAACCGCTCCGAGAACTGCACGTTGTGCACGGGGTTGCCACGCGTGATGGTGGCGATGTTGTTGTCCGCGGACAGGAGGAGGGCCTCGGCCGTCGCGATGTCCTCGGCGCTGACGCCGTTACTCCTCACGGCCTCTATTTCGCGCGCCACGCGGTCGCGACGCCCGCCTATTTCGGAGACGAGTCGCATCGCGCCGGTCTTCCACTGCTCCTCCATGTGGCTGTACGTCTCGCCGTGGCACTCGGCGCAGCTATCCGCGTTCGCCTTCATCGTGTCGCCTTCGTGCGCCGTGTGGCACCCGACGCACGTCACCCGGGCGAGGAACATCGGGTCCGGTAAGGAGGAGACTCCGTCCCCGATACCCACGTACAGCGCCTGCGTCTCCGAGTGCTTGTCGATGTGGCACCCGCGGCAATCCAGCTCGAGCGTTTCCTTCATCGCGCGCTTGCCGTGCTTGATCTCGAGGTGACAGTTCAGGCAGTCGATCTTGTGGTCCGTGACGTGCATCTGGTGCATGAGCACGTGGTTGTCGTACTCCTGCAATCGCTCGACGCGATCGTGGCACGTGTAGCAGCGTTCCTGCGGCACCGACCCGTCGCCGTCGACGACATCGCCGTGGCACTGCATGCAGTCCACGTCCTCGTCCAGGTACTTCCGGTGGTTAAACTCCATCCCACTGATGAGCACGATGCCATCCGGTGGAGTGTGGCACGCCGGACATCCCGCGATCGGCTCGCCGCTTGCTGTGGTCTTGAAGTGGCACAGGAAGCAGGTGCTCTCGGTGACCGTCATGTGCTCGTCGGTCTCGCCCTGGACGATCTGCGAGTGGCAACTCGCGCACCGCAAAACCCGACCTCGGGGAAGCTCCTCCAGGAACTGCTCATGCCCTTCCGGCGGCTCATTGCCGCTCTCGGCCATTCCTACCGGCATCTGGCCGATGTCCTCGAAGTCGGCCGTAAGATGGTGTTGACCGCAGGGCAGGTGTTGACGGTGTGAGAACGTAAGCGTCTTGTACTCCACGATGCCCGGCACGTTGTCCGTGCTGTGGCAGCCCGACCGTAGGCACCCCTCGTCGCTCACTTCCGCGTGCGGTTCGCCCTCATAGGTGTTCGTGACGTAAAGGGCGACCTCCGCCACGGCCTTCCACTTCCGTACGAAGTACCCCTTCACCCCCGGGGGGTAGTGGCACATCGCGCACTCGACCTCACTGTGGGTAGACCGAGTCCAGGACTCGTAGTAAGGCTCAATGTAGTGGTGCGAACCGCAGAATTCCGGGCGTGAGGTGATCTCCGCCATGATGGCCCCGGCCAACAGGATGACCGTGACGAGCGCGACGACGATATGGAAGAACCGGCGATGCCACTTGTACTGAGGCTCATTCATGGTCCGCCCCTTCCTCCGGCTCGCCTTCGCCCGTCTTTCCCGTCAGCCAGGCCGGGTTCATCGGGAACACCTCGGGGGAAAGATGGACGTGGTAGACATGCCACACGACGACCGCCAGGACGGCGAGGATGGCTTCGTACCGGTGGATCACCGCAGACACGTCGATGACGATCTTCGGGCTCAGTTCCTCCAACCAGAGTATGAAGCCCGTCAGGGCCATGATCACCGTGCCCCAGACGAGCGCCCAGTACTCGGCCTTCTCCGCGTAGTTGTACCAACCGTACTTGGGACGAGGGGCGTCGCCGCTTCGGAAGTGGCTTAGCGTCTGCCGGAACTCGGTCCAATCGCACGGGCGCGGCAGCATCTCTCGAAGCTGCCAGCGACCGCGTCGCGTGCCAAGCAGGTAGAACAGGTGATAGACGCTCACCACCACCATGGCGATGCCAGACACCCGGTGGATCGTCCCGCGTATCTCGAACACCACGGGACTCGCTAGACCCAGCGCCACGATGATCGCCCGCGGCAGATGGACCATGAACCCCGACAGCGCCAGGACGGTGAACGATACGAACATCGTCCCGTGCTGCAGCCGCTCGTTCACCGAGAGGCGCACGCCGGTGTCGATGCCCGCCGGGATGTCCGTGACGCGTCGTACGTCGGTCATGCTATGCGTCCCGCCTCTGCGTCGTAGCTCGCCGATCCCTTGTGACGGCGCGCAGATCGAAGAGATTGTGCACCGCCATCGCGCCGATCACGCCGACGATCAGGAGCATGTACAGCGCCCGAACGAAGCTGACGGCCACCGGACGGGCCTCGGCAATGCCCATATGCACCTCGCCGGTCGCGAACAGGTCCTGCGCATCGGGATGGCAGTCGGTCTGCCCGCACGTATCCAGCAGGTTCGCCGCGTGGATCGTCGAGTCCGGCTCGGTGTGGGGCAGTATGTTGTGGATGCCGTGACAACTGGAGCAGTTCGCGACCACGGTCACGTCGTACTTGTCCGCCAGCCCGTGGAAGCTCTCCTCGTAGCTCTCTACGCGAAGGGCCGAGAACCCGTACCTATCGGCCAGCGCCACCGCCGCGTGACATCGGGAGCACGTCTCGACAACGTGCGTGCTGTGCACACGAGACTCGGGATCCCCCACCTCGAGGATGTCGTGGACGCCGTGGCAGTCGATGCACGCGGGCGTGTCCGGGTTGTCGGCGGCGAGTTCTGTGCCGTGGATACTCGTCGCGTACGTCGTCGATTCGTCCTCGTGGCACCCACCGCACGTCCCCGCGAGTTCCTTCCGGTGAACGTGGGAGGAGGGGGTGTCGGGCCCCTGTATGTCGTGGACGCCGTGGCAGTCCGTGCAATACGGCGCCTTCTCGTCGCCCTCAGCGCGCTTTCGGCCGTGCACGCTCTCGGGGTACTGCTTGAACTGCCCCACGTTCGGCGCGCCGCGTGGATTCTGCGCGTAGTGGCAGCTCTCGCAGTTCACGAGCTTGAGGTCGGCGGGGTGCGGAATCACTTCGATGTCGGAGTGGCATTCGATGCACGACAGCTTCTTGTGGGCCGAATCGACGAGGTGACTCGTGTCCACCGTCATCGGCCGTGTCGAGCCGTCTTCCAGCTCGATGAACGCCCCCGGCGTGCCGTGGCACTTCGACAGCACGCAGCCGCGATAGTCCGCCGGCGACTCGACTGCATCCGGCGTCGGGGCCTGAGCCGACGCGGCGGAGGCCACCGTCCACACCAGCGCAGCGATGATGAAACGCGTTCTCATCGGACTCCTCGTTCCTCCGAAACCGCCATCCAGCCGATGTCCCGGTGACAGCCTATGTTGGAGCAAGTCTGCGTCCCGGCGGCGTAAGAGCCGCGCGCCGAGAACTGCACCGAGGCCTTCGTCAGATCCGGTGGCTGCTCGGCCGCCGCGCTGCTGTGTTCGTGATCCATGTGGCACACGCCGCACGAGATGTCGTACTCGACGTGTATCGGATGCGCGCCCGTCGACGGCGGCAGGTCATGGCATGACGCGCAGTCCCAGTATTGCACCTCGCGTCGGCCCGCGTCGTTCACGTGGCATGTCGTCGAGCATGACCCCGTCATCGTGTCCATGCCGGATATCTCGACGGCGCCGCCCGTAATACTCCCGATCGGCGTCGCGTCGCTCAGGTCGTGCAGACTCGACGTGTGGCACGTGCCGCAGTTGATCGCGTCGTCGGCGATGTGTACCGCGTGGTCCCCGCTCCCGGGGGGCGCAGCGTGGCACGAGTCGCATGTCTCCTGCCACGAGAACGGCGAGTGACACGCTGTGTTGCAGCGTTCCGTGTCCGCCACGAACACGCCCTCGCGCAAGGTGACGACCGCGGTCAGAGCGCCCGCCTGTGGATCAGCCGCCCGCGCGCTGTGCGTGTGGTCCGAGTGACACTCGACGCACCCGACGACGGGCCCGTCCCCCGCCGCTTCCACCCGATCCGAGATGTCCCAATACTTGCCCGACGGCTCCGCGTGCGACACGTGATTGGCCGTGTCCGGCGGATAGTCGTGACACGTCTCGCAACCCCAGTAGTCGGAGGTGGCTTCCTGATGGCAGTCGGTCGCGCACGTTCCCTGCGTCCGGTCGTATGCGAAGTCGCCGGAGACGTCGATGATCCCGCGCTCAACGGACCCGTCGTGCTCATTGAAGCCGTGGCAATCGCGGCAGCGCAATCCCTCTTCCTGCACGTGATACGGGTGCGAGCCGGTGCCGGGCGGATACCCGTGGCAGTCTGAGCAGGAGTCGCCCCACGTGACCTGCTCATGGCAGGGCGTCGTGCAGGTGCCGTCGGCGAACCGACCGTGGCTCTCCATGCGTACTTCGGCGATGGCGTCACCGATGCCCAGGCCAACTTCCGTCACGATCCCCGAGTGGTTGTGTCCGCTGTGGCAGGTGGCGCAGCCGTTCTCCACGTGGGCCGATACGTCGTGGTTGCCCGTGTCCAGCGGGAAGTCGTGGCATCCGGCGCAGTCCCAGGTCTCGACCTCGGCCACGGGTTCTTCTCGCTCAATGTCTGCGTGGCACGATGTCGTGCACGTCCCGGTATAGCTGTCGTATTCCTCGAACCCCGCGATGTTCACCTCGCCGGATTCGTGGTCATACCCCTGATGGCAGGACTCGCACATCACGTCGAGTCGGTATCCGTCGTGGCCGGTGAGATGCGTCGCGTGCAGACCGGTGGCGGGTGGGTACGCGTGGCACTCCAGGCACGACTCGGTATCCCACTCCCGCTCCGTGTGGCAGCCGGTGTCGGCGCAGGTGCGCGTCGTGTGGGGAGCCTCAGCGGACATCCCGACGGCCAGCACGTGCGTGCCCGTAGCCAACAGCACGTCCTTCACGCCGTTCGCATGGCTCACGCCTTCGCGCGCGTCCGGGTGACAGTCCGCACAGGCGACATCGCGCGACGGAGAGCGCACGTGCGCCACGTGTAGCCTGTCCTCGTTCTCGACCTGGTGGCACGTAACGCAGTCCTCGGGATCCTCGCGGGCGCCGTTGAACCCGTGGCACCCCGCACAGTCGTCCATCGGCGCCTGCGGGGCAAGCTCGTGGCAGCTCGCGCAGTCGGGCTTTTCCCAGCCGTGCGGGTGGTTTTCCGCGTCGAGCAGTGGCGCGGATCGCGGCGTGGACCGCAGGTACTTCGGGAGGTGGTACTTGAGCAACGCCACCTTCACGTCCGGCAGGATCTTCACTGGCGGAGGAGTCACTTCGGCGGGTGATGTCACCACCGGGCGGCACCCGATGAGAATCAGCGCCGCAAGCGCGAGCAGGAGGACGTGTCGAAGCCGAATGGGCGTCATTCGATTTCCCCTCCCGCGTGGCACTTACCGCAGAGCGCCGCGTTCATGCTCGACGACTCCGCCTCGAACCCGTCCGGGTGCGGCGACACTTCGCTGTGGCACTCGATGCACGTGGATTCCTCGTGACAGACCGCGCACGTCTCCAGACGCATGCGGGCCTCGCTGCCATGATCGAAGATGAACCCGGCTGTATGGATGTCGGCGAACTCCACGCCCGTCTCGATGTGACACGCCATGCACTCGTCGCGCTGATGGCAGCTTTCGCACGTCGATGTCGTCAGCGACGCGTCGATCGAGTGGTGCTGAAGGTAGTTGTCGTCGTGCACTCCCTCTGGCCACACGTCTCCAAGATGGCAGTCCGCGCACGCGTCCACCTGAGCCGTCTGCGCGTGATCGCTCGTCATGACGAATTCGGGCGTCGCCGGACCGCGCATGAAGTCCGCGCGCACGCTTCCCCGGTGACACACCTCGCACAGGTCGTCCTCGCCCTTCGTGGCCGAGGCGTGCTCCGTCAGCCAGGACGCGTTGTGCGACACCGGCAGGAACGCGGTTGTACCCATCTGGTCGTGGCAGTACCCGCAGCGGTCCGCCGATCCCATGTCGGTCGAGTGGCACTCAGCGCACACCTGCTGCGGCACGGAGTAGGAGTCCGTCACCTGCTCGCTTCGGGAGACGTTCGGATGGCAGCGGTCGCAGCCGTCGGGATTCACGTCCGGCTTGATGTGCGTCGTGTGCTTCAGTCGCAGATCGCGGAAATCCGCCGGGCGAGGCCGCACGAGGTTCGCGTTCCCGTGGCACAGCTCACAGCCCTGTTCCCGGCTGTGGCAGGGCATGCAGTCGGCTTCGCGTGGGATCAGGTCGTCGTGTGATACGGCGGTCGCCACGTCGTGGCATTCCGCGCAGTCGATGTCCATCTTCCCGTGGCGGTCGTGCGAGAACACGAGTTCGCTGTCGGCGTCCACGTCGTCGCGCGCTCCGAGCCCGACGGTCCACAGCACACATCCGGCCAGCAGACACATCGCGCCCAGAATGCCGAGAAGTCCGACCGTGTGAGGAGTTCGAGGCGTCATGGTCGACCCCCCGTCCGCGTTCCGAACGACGTGCGTAGGTATCCGAACACGCGCATGGCGTTCGCGTAGTCGGTATTGCGGTTCCGCTCGACGCGCACGAGCGCGCTCCAGTCGCGGTGCAAGTCCAGGCGCGCCTCTGCGCCCACGGTGCGCCCGAAGTCGTCGTCGGCGCCGTCGGTAAATCGGTAAGAGCTCAGCGCGTTGCTCAGCGCGAGTTGCAGATGCGGCGTGAAGTACTTCTGCACCCGCACGTATCCGTAGCGCCGGCGCACGCCTTCCCACGTAAGCCATTCCGCCCCCGCCGCGGCGACGGCTTCCGCGTCAACAAAGAAGCGCGCTTCAACGCGGTCGCGGGTGGCCGAGCCGTCGTCGAATTTCTGGTCGGTATGTCGGCCCGCGAGGCTCCACCATGTCTCGGGTCGCACCTCGACGGTAGCGGTATTCTCCCGCCGCGCTTCGACGGCAAACACCGTGAAGATCGAATCCGGCGCAAACTGGGGCGTGTCGTACCTATGCGAGAAGCCGAGCGAGAGCATCCCTCGCGATAGGGATGTCCGCGCCGACGCCTGCGCGACTCGTTTCAGCAGCGGGTTGTATGCCACGTCTGCGGAGACGCGCAGATCGGTCCGCGCGATGCGATGGATACGCGATGTCCTGGCGGAGGAGAGGTCCCCTCCGGCGGTCAGGTACAGCAGTCCTGCGTTGTCTTCCACGTCCTCGGCCAGGTCCTGTCCTGCCCAGAACGCGCCCACGCGCGCCGATAGATGTCGCCCAGCGCGCGCGCTTAGCGTGCCGCTCAGCACGTCCGTGTGGTTGTCTGCGGACGCCCAGCGTAGCGCGCCCTTTCCGCCAGCGACGGTTGCGGTGAGAGACCCGAGGCGCGCTCGCAGCCGCGCGCCGTCCATGCGCCAGAAGCCCACGGCGTGTGGGAGATATTGTCGACCGATGCGCAGATGCGCCTTGCGCGTCGCCGCGGACGTGAGGTCCACGTAAGCCTGATAGACACGGAGATCGTCGTCGGTGCTGAGGAACGAGGCGGCAGGCTCGGTGAACGAACGCCATCGACCCGATACGTACGCCTGGGCCGCAACGCCGTCGCGCGATTCAGGATAGAGACTCGTCGACAGGCGGCCATACTGGTACCAGCTTACGCGCGTTTCTTCGGCGTCGCGCCCACGCTCGCCCGTGACGGCCGGAACGACGTTCTCCCGCGCCCACAAGGCGCTCGTGATGCTGCCCTGGATGCTGCCGTCGGCCAACGCCGTGGTCGCGAGGCAGGCAAGAGTCAGAGCCAGTACCAGCAGCGGAGCCAGGAGGCGGAGCCCTGGACCCCATCCCAACTTTGCCCTGCGAAGGGCAGGCAGTCGGCTCGCGCCTTGAACGCGCTGCGATCGGCGCCTAGGGCGGTGTCTGGTGTTCATGGCCACTGCCAATCGGCGTGACACCCCACATCGAAGCACGTGCGCGTGAGGGGATCCCATCGCCCGCGCTCGAACAGGAACGAGATCTCGACCTTGCCCGTCTGGTTCAGAGGGTCAGCGACCGCTTCGGAGGAGTGCTCGTGGTTCGAGTGGCATATTTCGCATTGCAGGACCAACTCAACCGCGTGCCGTCTGTGCGCGCCCACCTCCGGCGGGAATCCGTGGCACGTGTCGCACGTCCACACCTTCTCCTCGGCGCCGTGGCAGGTCGTCTCGCAGCTTCCCGCGTAGGCCTGCCAGTCGATCCACTCGGGCCCACCCACGTCGATCGCGCCCGAGGTGAGGTCGTCGTCGTGTTCGTTGTCCGCGTGGCAGTCGCGGCAGGTGAGCGCGGGTTGGGTCGCGGAGCCTCGCACGGCCAGATGAAGTTCATGGCTCGGTCCTGAAGGAGGCGATTCGTGGCACGTCTCGCAGGCGCCCTCCTTCCAGGCCCGGGCCTCGTGGCAACCGACATCGGAGCAACCCTCGCCCGCGAACACGCCAGAGTCGCCAGGGACAGTCGAGATGTCACGATAGAAGGCGCCGCCGCGCTTCAGGGAGATGTCGAGACCGCCGTTGCGGTGTGTGTTGTTCGCGTGGCACTCGTCGCACGTGAACGCCTTCTCGGAGACGTGGAAATCGTGCAGGCCGGAAATCGGGAAGCCCGCTGCATTGGGCACGTCATGGCACTCGCCGCAGCCCACGAAGGCCGGCGAGCCGTTGTACCCGTGACACTTTACGCAGCGCTCTTGGGGGAAGTCGGCATGGCCCCGAATCAGGCGCGTCGTGTGGCAGGTCACACAGTCGAGGCGCTGATAGCCCGTGGCGTGGTTGCCGGGATGGACATCAGGGGCCGAGACGAGGAACGGTGGGATGTTCTCCGGGTCCGGAGGAGTGGGATCGAGTTCCTCGTCCCGCAACTCCTGGCATCCGCCTATGATGAGAACGGATGCGACCACGATGAAGGTGGCTACGAAACCCCTCACGACTATCACTTTCGTTGCCATGCGGCCGCCCATCCCCCATGGGCCGCTGCCGCCGGCGTAGTGTGCATAGCACACACATGGTGAACGGGCGAGGCCGTTACGGTTCGCCCGTGGGTGGGGTGGCCGCGATAAGCGGCCACCCCTGGCAGCCCCCTCGGCTAAAAGGGGCGGGGAACGAGACTATTCGCCGAAGCGAAGCGTCTGGACGCCGGGCGCCATGGCGTGCCGGACCTGGGCGTTGTCGAAGTTCGCGACGCCGAACTTGTACTCCGCAGTCAGGTCGCCGAACTGCACGTCCTTGTCGCTACCGGTGGAGAGCTTACGCCCGATCTCGAGCGTCCACTTGCCACCCGCATACACGCCCTTACCGTCGATGTCGCCGCGGTCGCCCGTGGGTCGCTCGATGGTAATACCGGGGACTTGGTCGCCCGCGGCGTAGTCGGCGTCGTTGAACGGCTGCGCGTCGGTCGCGTGCACCCAGTATGGCGGGGTCGAGCCGCCGTTGACGGGCGCATCGCCCGCTTCGTTCTTGTTGTTGACGTAACCGCCGCTGTCCTTCGAATCGCTGTGACGACCGGCGCTGCCGGTGTCTTCACTCCAGCGTGTGTCATCCAGCCACTGGTCGTCCACGTATCCCTCAGGATTGCTGCGGACGCCCTTCCAATGCCAGATGTCGCCGATTTCACCGGCGGAGGCGGTGTACTTGTTGCCGTAGGGCTTGTTGGGTTCACCGGCGTGACAGGTGACCGCGCAGCCACCCGCGTCGAACGTAGCGATGGAGCTGTTGATGTTCCATATGAAGGCGAACTTGTCCTCGTAGTACTCGTTCGCGTCGTGGCTCGCCGTGTCGCCCATCTGCGACCAGGACCCGTCATCGCCCTTGACCCAGGGGAACCGTTCGAGGCTTTCCGTCGGGTCGGTCCACTCCACGAGGAAGTACACCGAGTCCGCCGTGTGGACGGACTTGATCGTGCCGGTGGACGAGCCGCTGTTCGCGCCGCCCGCGGTGGTAAAGTCCAGCGCCGGGGCGTTCGCCCAGGCGGCGTCGGAGCCGTTGCCATCAATGGACGGAGCCGCGTCCGCGCTCACCGAAAGCACCGTCCCTGGCTCGACGTCGATGTCGAGGCCGTCATCGCCGTCGTCATCGTCGCTACTACAACCGACGAATACCAGTCCCGTGGCCACGAACGGGGCCATCCACAGCCATCGTTTGCTTGTTGCTCGAGAACTCATTCGATCCTCCTATTACGTCTGCACGGATAAACCGCACGAAAATCAGTGACTGCTAGGCTTCCCATACCCATGCGGTTCGTCTGACGGATTTCGTGCGGCTCGGTTCGAAACCACCCATCTGTGTCGGCCGGAGGCTCGTCCTTTCGTCGCGAGTTACGGGGCCCTGATCCGACTCGCCAGCGGGGGAAGAGAGGCCCCGCTCCCGGCAACGCCGGGAGCGGGGCGGGTCAGCGTAACTACTTGAGGATGACGAGCTTTCTCACCGCCGTGTAATCACCGGTGATGATCCGGTAGAAATACACGCCGCTCGAAACGCGCTCGCCCAGTTCGTTGCGACCGTCCCAGTAGGCGGCTGCGTTGCGGCTGCGGTAAGCGCCGCTATCCAGCCACCCCAGGTCGAGGCGACGTACCATCTGTCCCGTGGGGGACATGACCTCGATGCGGACCTCGGAGTCCTTCGCCAGTTCGAAGGGAATCCAAGTCTCGGGGTTGAACGGGTTCGGGTAGTTTTGCAGCAGCAGCGTCCGCCACGTCGCTCCCATCGGGTTGAACGTCGGATGCCCGAGGTTCACCCGGAACAGGTCGGCGCGGGAATCCGCGACCTGGATGTTCCTGAGGGAAACGAGTTGCTGGATCGGAGCTTCCACATCTTCCACGCGGAACGTCAGCGTCATCAGCGCGTCGCCGTCGCCAGGCGTGGCGTCTGCGCCGATAGCCACCGCGGCCACCTTGTCGATGGAGCCCTGCGCGTCCGTGATCTCGGGGCGCGCCCAGAACACCGCGTTTGCGTCACGCGATAGCGCCGAGCCGTTACCCAAGGTCACCAGGCTCATCACCGCAGGATCGTAGTTCAGCGAGAGCGCGTAGCCCGCGACGCGTTCAGGCGTCGCTGCCCGCACATGGACTCTCACCGAAGCCCCGCCCGCGTCGAGAGGCATACGCTCGAAGTCGAGCCATACCTTCGCCGCGTCGTTGGGCATCTGCGCGTCGATGGGCCGCGCCGCCATCCCGAGCTCCTGGGACACCGAGATGATGTCCTGGAGGTCGATCCTGCCGCTGGCATCCACGTCGGCGTTCACACCACCGGGGAACAACGCCGCGACAGCCGGGGTCACCGACTCGCCGAAGTGCTGTGCCACGGTGATGAGGTCAACGATGTTGACCGCGCCATCGCCGTTGACGTCCCACGGGCTGTCGCTCGCGACCGGACCTGCCGGGTCGAGCGTTTCGCCTGTGTACTCCTCGTAGGTCGCACGCAGGAGGTCCGCCGCGTAGAGCGGGTTGTGGACGCCGTAGCTGCCGTCGTTGGCTACGAGGCCGAGGTTGTAGTTGGCCAGGCGGTCATCGACGGTGCTCAGTTCGAGGTCGCTGGGGATGCTGACGTTGCCTTCCTCATCGTGCGGCAGCACGGAGGCGACTAGCGCCATCAGACCCTTGATCTCGTCCTGGATGCCTTCGACAACGCCGTCGGCGTCGAAGTCCTCGCGAGCGACCCGGTTGAAGCCGGTCTCGGGAGTGACGTCCGGGTGGCAGGTGACGCACGCGCCAACGTTGGCTACGTCGTCGCTGTGGTCGTCCGGCGTGCCTCCGTCCCACTCCATGTGCAACGTGTGACCACCGACCTGACGGTGTCCGCGCTCGGTAGCGGGAACGGTGTCGGCCATGTGGCACGTGATGCACTTGTCCGGGACGGCATCGAGGTGACCCGTGCTACGGATCTCTCTGCCGTATTCGACCCCGCCGACGCCTGAGACCATCTCCGCCTGCGGCCCGCCATGCGGTCCACGGAAGCCCGTCAGCACATACTCTTCGGGAACGCCGCGTCGCGCGTTGTGGCAGGTCATGCAGAGGCCGGCCTTGCCGGCGGCAATGACTTGTCCACCGGACAGCGTGACGTCGCCGTCGAGATGGGTGAGGAGGATGTCCGTGGGATTGTCCGCCGTGTGGCACGTTGCACAGGTGTGGCCGAAGCCCTGCTCGACCAGCTGCTCCTCGGTGAGATCCTCTTCAAGACGATCTCCGCCAAGGACGCTCTCGGGGACGAACCGGTTGCCGTTGTGGCAGCGCGCGCACGACCCGCGCCCGGGAGCCTCGTGGAATTCGTGGACCGCCTCTATGCCACCGACATTATGCGGCGACCGCGCCCAGCTTTCCGAGAACTCCGTGATGCTCTGCGATTCGGCGGAGCGGTTCGCGGCGAGTTGCGCGCCGATGGCGGCATCGCCCGCCATAGCGGTGCCGGTGAACTCCTCGTAGGTCAGGCGAAGCAGGTTCACGGCATAGGCGGTGTTATGCACGCCCATGCTGCGATCTTCCAGGACGAACCGGTAGTTGTACGCCGCCATCCGTTCCTCGACGGTGGTCAACTCCAGGTCGCTCGGGATGCTCAGCGCGCCTTCTTCGTCCTGCGGAAGAACCGCGAGCAGCGCATCCAGGAGACCCTGGATTTCCGTCTGCACGCCTTCCATGAGGCCGTCGCCGTCATAGTCACCGTTTGCCGCGCGGTTGAACGTCTCGAGACCCGGGTGGCATCGCCGGCAGGTTTCAAGATGCTCGACATCGTCGCGCGGATCCTCAGGCGTCCCGGCGTCCCACTTCACTTGGAAGGAGTGACCACCGATGTGGTTCTCGCCGTATTCGCCTTCTCCTGGCGCGAGGGCCTTGTGGCAAGTCAGACATCCCTCGAACGTCACGAGGGTGTGTACCGAAGAGCCAATCGACTGACCGTACTGGATTGCCCCGGTGCCGGCGAGCATTTCCGCCTGCGGCCCGTGGTGCGGCCCTCGGTGGCTGTCGAGTACGTACTCCTCAGGAGTTCCACGGCGGGTGTTGTGGCAGGTCATACAGGGAGCAGACACTCCCGCGGACACGACCACGCCGTTCGGCAAGGTCACATCTCCGGCGACGCGGAGACTCAACATATCGATGTTGTCGTCGGTTCCCGCGTGACAGGCGATGCAGCTAACCCCGTGGTCCTTCGGGGCCGCGATCTCGTCCTCCGTGAGTTCGATATCGAGCGCGACCGCCCGGAAGCCCTCGGCGGAGTGGCAATCCATGCAGCCCCCGCGCGTGGACATGAAGCGCGCGCCCGGATAGAAGTTGTGTCCCGATTCCGACCATTGTTCGTGCCAGTCCGATCGAGTAAGGAGCAAGTTGTGCGCGCCGAAGGAGACTATCCCTCCCACCGCTAACACGACTGCGACGGCGAGCGATGTGCGTATTGCTCTCCGGCGTCTGTTCATTACGCTGCCCTAACTAGGTTGAGCGCTCATGATTCTGCGGGAAGATAGACTGAGCCCAAGAAGCTCAGTGAACTAGGCAAGTCGGGACAGTGATCCTCAGTTGCTCTATGGATAGCGCGGCCAAATCCCCTTGTGAAGGATTGCACAAGCATTTTCTGGCCGATTTGCGTCTGGCGGGAGCTAGGGGCGGTGATTACGCGTCTCATCCGCCAAGGCGAGCAGGTTTTCGACCGGCACTTCCGGCTCGAGGACGTGCGTTGGAGCGATCACCAGACCACCACCACGCCCAACCGTGCGGATGCGTTCGCGCACGACCTCGCGCACGTCCTCGACCGACCCAAACGGCATCGTCGTTTGCGTCCCGACAGTACCCCAGAACGCGGCGCGGTCGCCGTATTTGTCCTTGAGTTCCGCGGGGTCCATGCACTCCGGCTGAATGGGGTTCAGCACGTCGATCCCGATCTCGATGAGGTCGTCCATAAACGGCTCGTACAGGCCGTCGCTGTGGTACATCGTCAGAATGGACGGATTCGCGTCCTTTGCCGCCTGGATGACCTGCGCAAGGCGCGGCTTGTACCACTCGCGCCACATCGGCACGGACATCATCGGCCCGCGCTGCGTGGCGATGTCGTCGCCGAAACGAATCAGGTCCACACCCGCCTCCGCGAAACGCCCGGCCATGAACGCCTTACGCTCCGTGATCTTGTCCAGCAGGAAAGCGGCGATCTCCGGTCGGTCGATATGGTCGAAGAAGAGCTGCTCCATGCTGCGCACGTACCACGCCACCTCGAATATCGTGCACTCCATCCCCGCGACGACGGCGTACCCGCGTCCTTGGATCGCGGCGACGCTCTCCTCTAGGTGCGCATGGCGTTCCTTCGGCCACACGTCCGGGAAGGGGTACTCCTCGAACTCCGCCAGAGTCTTGATGTCCGACGCGAGGTGCACCTTGCGCGTGAAGTGGTAGTAGTCGCCGGGGATCGTCGCGTCGCCCCACTCGCCGATGTTGATGGCGTCTGGCAGGTCGCGTTCTTCGACGTATCGCGTGTAGTCTGTGGGCGTCACGGGCGCGGCGAAGCCGACGCCACGGCACTCGAAGTCGAAGTGGTTGGCGAAGTCACGCGTCCCGATGCGCTCGGCGAGGGCGTCCGCAAACGCAGGCGTCGTGCCGAACTCGAACGGCACGGGGTACAGCTCCTCACGACGCAGAACACCCAGCACCCGTTTTCTCGGCGTCATGTCCTCAACCTTCCCTGACGACGGCCGCCACGGCCGCGATGTGCGCAGGCGTAGTGCCGCAACAGCCACCGATGATCCCGGCGATCTCTTTGAGAGGCCGCACGCTCTCGGCGTAGGCCGCGGGGCCTTCGGGGAACACCGTTCGGCCGTGCTCCCACTTCGGAAGCCCTGCGTTCGCTCGCGCCACGAGCGGCATCTCGGCGCCCGCGTCCCGGTACGCCTGTAGCGCCGCCATGCACCCGTCCATCGTGCCGCAGTTGACGCCGAGGACGGCAACATCGCCGATTTCCGCGGCGGCGGCTTCGGGCGTCACGCCCATCATCGTGCGTGGACCCGACGGCGTGTCGTCGTACGTGAACGTGAGCGCGATCGGCAGGTCGGTCGCCCGTTTCGCGGCGTCCACGGCGGCGCGCGCCTCGCCGATGTCGGTCATCGTCTCGACCCAGATGATGTCGGCATCGCGACAGCCGGTCATCTGTTCCTCAAACGCTTCGGACAGTTCGGCCACCGAGGCGTCGCCGTACGGCTCGAGGATCTTCCCGGAGGGGCCGACGCTGGCGGCTACGAACGGCCCGCCGATGCTGCGCACCAAGGCAACAGCGGCCGCGTTGATCTCCGCCACCCGTTCTCCGAGGTCGTAGCGTTCCAGCTTGGGACGCGAGGCGCCGAACGTGTTCGAAAGGACCACATCGGCGCCGGCGTCCGCATAGCCTCGATGCACGCCGGTCACGGCGTCCGCGTTTTCGACGTTCCAGAGTTCCGGGCACATCCCCGGCTTCAGTCCGGCGGACTCCAGCATCGTTCCCATCGCCCCGTCGGCGACGAGAATCCCCTCGCGCAACGTGTCGAGAATGCCACTGTCCGCCATGAGCGCGCTCACATGTTTCTAGGTGGTGTCGCCGACGCATGCCGCTCTAGCCGCCCGGTTGAGCGAACACCAGTGGCGCATGGAGCCCGCGAACGTCTTCCCTTACTGGGGAAGATGGAGATGGCGTTCCTGGCCGCGCGGCTGATCTGGTACCTTCACGGGCTGCCGATCGAACCGGCTATTCGCCGCACTAGTGGTTCGCCACGCTGGTGTTGCAGGCGCGCGCTCGAACCCCATCCTACCCTTCCCCAGTAAGGGAAGGCATTCACGCGTACGCTGCGCTGCGGGCACGATCGCTGTGGCCGACCGCTAGCTCTTCCAGTAGCCCGGCCGCTCCTTGATCTTCTTGATCTCAGGCCGCGCCTCGAACTCTTCGGGACGCGGAATGCCGAACGTGTCCCGCTTCAGATCCAGGTAGAACAAGTAGTCCTCGAACGCCACGGTCGGCGGGCAGCGATGGTCCACGTGAGGGATCCATCCGCCTTCCTTGACGTAGGGCTCCATCCGCTTGATCTCCTCGCGGATGGCGTCTTTGCCCGCCCCGAGCGCGTGCTTGTTCACGCCGCCCAGGATGACGACCTGCTCGCCCCACTTCTCGCGCACGGCGATGGGGTCGGTCTGGTCACGCTCCACGCCGACCTCACACGGGAAGATGCCGGTAAGGCCGCCCTCCAGCCACGGGTCGATGGCGTCGATGACGCGGCCGTCGCAGTCGGTGAAGATGATGTCGATGTCGTTCTCGTGGAGGACGTCGGTGATCATCTTGTAGCGCGGGGTGAGGAACTCGCGGAACATGGTCGGCGAGATCATCGGCCCCTGCCGGAACGCCATGTCCTCCCAGCCGGCCGCGTAGTCGATGTTGATCTCTTCGGCCGACTTGCGGATCACGGTCGTCGTGAGGGTGGCGAGATGCTCGATCATGTCGTGCATCAGTTTGGGGTCGTCGTACATCATCACCGTGATGTTCTCGAACCCCATCCAATCGCGCAGCCATCCGAAGATGCTGCCGATGTTGATCCCCACCGGGCGATCCCAGTCGGGCGAGTTGAAGCGCGCCTTGATGTCTTCCCAGTCGTCGCGGTTCTCGGGATACCGGGACTCTAGGGCGATATCAAGCCGAGGAAGGAACTCCTCTTCCCACGACTTCCGGTCTTTCAGCGTGTGATCCATGAACTGCGGGATCGTGTCTCCGCCGCCCGTGAATACCTTCGTGATGACGCCGTTGGAGTTGCGCTCGATCCGGTACTCGTCGGTTTCCTCCAGCGTCTTGGTCTCGAAGCCGGGGGTCATCCCTACGCCCACGGGCACGCCGCTTCTCGGCGCGAACCCGAAGTAGGGGTCGCAGTTGCCGTTGTTGTTGCACTCGGGCGACAACCCCTGCTCGTGCCAGAGGGGGAAGGTGCTTTCCCAGAAGCCGAACTCTTCGTCGGGGACGTGGTCCACCGGTTGGAAATTCAGCGTGCGTACCCAGCGCTCTCGATGTGTCATGCTAAGCCTCCCGCTCGCGTTCTAGGCGCGTTCGATCTGTCAACGAGCGCGTCTACGAGTAGCGCCCATGCTTCTTGCGCAGATCCATGATGAGTTCGTACCGCTCCAGGGGCATGCCCTTGAACGCGACGTTGCTCGTGGTGAAGATGAAGCCGCCGCCCGGCATTCCGTGCTTCAGCGAGTACGTGGCGTCGGCGATGACTTCCTCGTCCGTGCCGGTCTGCAACAGCCCGCAGTTAACGTTCCCGCACAGACACACCTTGTCGCCGTACAGTCGCTTCACCTCGGCGATGTCCACGCCCGCTTGCGGATCGATCGAGTGGAGCCCATGCGCGTTGCACTCGACGAGTTGGTCGAGGATCGGCATGATGTCGCCATCGGTGTGCTTGATGACGTACGCGCCCAGCTCGCGATACCCCGCCACCAGCCGCGCGAGGTAGGGGGTCACGTGTTTGCGGAACATCGGCGGGGAGAAGAACGGGCCGTCGTTGAAGCAGTAGTCGGCGCACAAGGCGAACCCGTCGAGCGCTCCGTTGAGCACCTTCGGCGCGCGTTCCAGGGCTCCGTCCACCATCGCGTCGGCGCGGGCGTCCATCTCCTCTGGGCGCGTAAAGAACGCCTCCGCGAACTCGATCATGGTGTCGCCATTGGGGATCGACCATGTAGCGTCCCCGTGCGCGACGAGTAGGTACTTGTCGCCCACGATGTCACGGATCGCGTGCGCCGTCCGACGGAGGCCGTCTTCGCCCGGCCCCGTCGTGATCATGATGATGTTCCAGTCGTACGTGTCCGCTACCTGCACGTGCAGATCGGCGTTCTCGTGGTAGAGCGCGTCGCGCTTCTCCCCGGTCGCCTCTTGGAGGACGTTCCCCCCGTGGTAGCTTCGCCCGAAGGCTTCCTGCGTGAGTTGGAACTCGAGTTCGAACGTCGGCACGAGCCCCTTCGGCTCGCGCAGTTCCAACGCGTCTACGGCGGCTTGCCTGGGTGTTTGGTCAGTCATAGGAACCATATTCGTGGACGAGGTCGATCACGCGGCAGTACTGCTCGTAGCTCACGTTGTCCGGCACGGAGTGGTCCGAGTGGTAGATGTACCCACCGCCCTGCTTCGCGCGACCGATCTTCACGCGGATCTCTTCCTCGATGTCGGCCGGGTCCGGGCTCGCCATCACCCGCACGTCGATGCCGCCCATGAACGAGAGGTCGTCGCCGTAGAGGTCTTTCAGCTCGACCACATCCATCCCGGCTTTAACTTCCAGCGGCTGCAGGCAGCTCAATCCCGCGTCGATGAGGTCGGGGATGAACTCCTTCACGCACCCGCACGAATGCAGGATGACGGGCAGGCCGCGATCGCGGAAGAACCCGAACGCCTTCGCGTGCGCGGGCTTCGCTAGGCGGCGATACTGGTCCGGCGAGAAGAGTGTGCCGTTGCGATATCCCATGTCGTCGTACAGGAACGCGCCGTCGAAGTGGTAGCCGGCGTCCAGCATGGCCTGCGCCGTGTCGACCACCAGGTCCGCCGAGGAGTTGAACATGTCCGCGACCCACTCCTCGTCCTCGGCGAACGCCATGAGCAGGTTTTCGGAGCCGATCATCGCCTGCGTCTTGTCGTAGCCGATGACGCCCGAGTAGCTGACCCAGTGCCCCTTTTCCGACGCTGCATGCGAGTTCGCCGCGCCGTCGACGTTGACGCGCGAGTCGTTCATGTCGAAGCGGGGACGGATCTGTTCCCAGTCGTCGCGCGTCTTGATGGTGAAGTCGATCATCTCCGGCGTGGAGATCTTGCCCTTCCAGTTCTTGGCCAGGGCGCCGTTCGCGTTACGTACGATCGTATGGGTGTCCGTGTCCTCGACCACCTCGGACGCAAGTTGCGGCGACGTGTCCGCGCCAAAGCTGGCCATCTCGTAGCCGAACAGTTCCGACGGGTTCGCGTCCGCGGGCATGCCCTCGTTCCGCCACCGCGTGATGGCGGTGGACCAGGGGCCGTCCTGTAGCGCCACCCGATCGGCTTCCTCGTGAGCGAGCGCGGCGTTTATCCGTTCTCGTGACGTCATTCTGTTTATGCGGGCCATCGTTCGTTCCCCACCTATCCGGTGTCGCCTTCAAAAGCCGTGAGTTCGTCGGCGCGGATGATGTCCGCGTCCACCGTATCCTGTATCGCGTGCCCGGGCGGCACGATGAGGAAGTCATCGTCCCACTCGCCGTTGAGGAAGCGGAACATGAGGTCCGTGGTGCCCTCCAGTTCCGCGTAGTTCCACTCGTTCTGCGAAGCGAGGTTCTCCGTGAAGGCGCGGTAGCGCTCAATGTCGCCAACGCCAGTGTCGATCATGGCGAGGCGCTTGTAGTCCGCCGTCCACGACGCCTCCATCTCCAGCAGATACTTCGCGTTGTCCTCGCCGTACTTCTCCACGTACATGGCGTACTTGGTGGCTTTGGCGGCTTCGGCCTGAGGCGCGTCGCCATCGACCGAGGAGCGCTTTGGGTCGTGGTGATCGACCCATCCGGGTGAGTAGTAGTAGGTGCCCGGGTTATCGTTGAATTCGGACATGTACCGCTCGCGCGAGCCGAGGAACACCGTGATGCAGTCGTGCGCGCGCGGCGCGACGAGTGGGATCGACCGCGCGGTGAGTCCGACGTACCCCCGGCTACAGAGCCCATAGCCGATGAGGATCGCGTCGACGTCCTCAATCTGATCGACCTGTTCCTGGAGCGTCCCCGCGATCTTGTCCGGGGTGTCGTGCAGGCCGAACGGCTGGTATCCGAACTGGACCTCGTGTGGGACCCGGTCGGCCAACGTTTCGAACTCGCGACGGAAAACCTCGCACGACAGCACGACAAACTTCTTCTTAGGCGGCAACGGCAAGTCCCTCATGGCGGTTCGGTGTCTTACTCAAACAGCATGGCCTCCGAGAATCGGTCCTGGAAGTTCGGCAGACGCGCCACGTGCACGTGTGTCACGCGTCGCGACAGCGCCTCGCCCCGCGCCCGCATCTCCGCGGAGATCAGCGCAAGCCGCGCCCCGACGAGCGCCGCGTTGCCGATGTACTTGATCTTGTCGTCGGCGATGTCCGGGATCATGCCCAGACGCCGCGCGTTCGCCGTGTTCAAGTAGCTCCCGAACCCGCCGGCGATGAGCAGTTCGTCGATGTCGTCCGCTGGTATGTCCATGCTGTGCAGCAGCGTGTCGATCCCGGTGCGCACGGCGGCCTTGGCCAACTGCGTCTCGCGGATGTCCCGCTGCGTAACGAGAACCCTGTCGCCGTCCTCGCGCCGCGCCAGGACGAACACGGGGCCGTACTCCCCAGCCTCGATCCGGCCGCGAATGTCCTCGGACAGCGACTCCGGCGCCTCCTCAACGGGGACCATCCGCCCGGTCATCTCGATGACGTCCGCGTCGAGCAACTGCGCTGTGACATCCACTACGCCCGACCCACAGATGCCGCGCGCTTCGACACGTCCCACGACGCGGATCTCGCACGTGACGCCGATCGTCACGCGTTCGATCGCCCCGGGACCCGCGAGCATGCCGTGTTCCAGCCTCGCGCCCTCGAAGGCCGGGCCGGCGGGCGTCGAGCACGCCACGATTTCGGAGCCTCGTTGCAGGACCAGTTCGCAGTTCGTGCCGATGTCGGCGAGCAGGCGCACGCCGTCGTATTCCTCGTCGAAGCCCGCCGCCAGCATCGCGCCGACAGTGTCCGCGCCCACATACCCGGCGATGCCCGCCACCAGGTGGACGCTCGCCACGTCGTTGAATGGCATCGGCATATCCGCGGCCGGGACGTCCACGCCCGCGCGCATCACGGGCGTGTAGGGAAGCTGCCCCAGCGACTCGGGCGAGATGCCCGCCAGGAGGTGCATCATCGTCGTATTGCCGACGACCACCCCTTCATAGATCTGCGATGGGTCCACACCCGACAGCGCCACGCACTCTTTGATGGTGGACAGAACCGCCTCGCGAAGCTCGTCGAGGCCGTCTTGCTCTGTGGCGGCGTGGTTGATGCGAGCGATGACGTCGCTTCCGTATCGCGACTGGTCGTTCATCCGGCTGTGCGTGCCGACGGCCTCGCCCGTCTTCAGGTTCACGAACTGGGCGACGACGGTCGTAGTGCCGACGTCCAGCGCGATTCCCAACGGGTCTTCATCCGCCCCCTCGGGCGAAATCGAGACGAGACGGTTGCCGAGGATGGTGGCCTCGTAGGTCTTGCCGTCCTCCAGCACGGTCGCGAGCTGCCGCGCCATGGCCAGTCCGACCCGCAGATCGGCGCGCGCGTCCAGCAACTGGGCGACGACATCGACCAGCGACTCGGCGTCCTCGCGGCTGCTGCGTTCCCATGTGAACGTGCGTCGCCGCACATTGGGAAAGAAAGGCACGTCGCGCGGGGCCCCGCCCGTCAGAACCCGGACGTTCGGCACCCGCGACGATGCGGGAATCCGCACCGTCGCGTCGGACGCGAGCATTGTCTGGCAGGCGAGACGCGCTCCCTCATCGAGGGCAGCGCCCAGAAGACTACGCTCCTGGGGGGTCGGCGCGTTGGCCGATCCGTCTTCGATCTGTATGCGGCACTTGCCGCAGGTACCTTCTCCTCCGCAGGGAGACGTAAGGATCGTGTCATGACGGCGGAGCGACTCGAGGACATGATTGTCCTCGGCGGACTCCACCGTCGTACCGTCCGGCAGAACGGTGAGTGCGTGCATGTGGCGTCCCTGGAGTGACCCTATAGCTTGACGAGATCGGTTGTGCGCAGCCTGTTCAGGCTATGCGGCTACCAATTCACGCGCAAGCTCCGCTCCCGAGGCGGCGTCCGGGCCGTACCCGTCTGCGCCGATCTCGTTCGCGTAGGTCTCCGTAACCGGGGCGCCGCCGATGATGACCTTCACCTGGTCGCGTATGCCCGCGGCGTCCAGGGCTTCGACCGTGTCCTTCATCGCTGGCATGGTCGTCGTAAGCAGAGCGGAGAGCGCGATCATGTCCGCGCCGTCCTTCACCGCCTGCACGAACTGCTCGGGCGTAACGTCGATGCCGAGGTCCATGATCGCGAAGCCGGCGCCCTCGAGCATCATGGCGACGAGGTTCTTGCCGATGTCGTGAAGGTCGCCACGCACGGTCCCGATGGCGACGGTGCCCACCGGCTCATAGTCCTGTTCCACGAGATGCGGCCGCAGTTTCGCCATGGACATCTTCATGGCGCGCGCCGCGATGAGTACTTCTGGCACGTAGAACTCGTGGTTCTTGAAGCGTTCTCCCACGACCTGCATGCCGGCGATGAGTCCGTCGGTAAGTATCTCGGCTGCGGGCGTGCCGTCGGCGAGAGCGCCTTCGGTGGCCTCTACCGCTGCGTCCGCTTTACCACTGATGATGCTGTTCGCTAGGTCCTCGAGGCGGGCCATGAACGTCCTCCACTCCTGAACTCTCTGCGTAGGCGCTTCCCGTGTCCCATCGCAGTTCACCCTTAGCTTAGCCTCGCTTTCGCGGGGGTATAAGGGTAGATTCCCACTCTTTTAGCCTATTTCCGGTGGCCACGTGAATATCGCGCTAACCCTAGTGGGCAGACGCGATAAAGGGACCCCGGCTTACCGGGGTCCCTTGTCATTCCGTTGGATTAGCTACGGTTGTTAACCGCGCTTCAGGCTCAGCACGTCGTTCATGATCGTGTCACTCGTAGTGATCACGTTCGCGCTGGCCTGGAATCCCCGCTGTGCCATGATCAGGCTCGTGAACTGCTCCGCCAGATCGACGTTCGACAGTTCCGTAGCCCCGGAGATGATCCGTCCAAGGCCGCCCTGGCCCGCCGTCGCGAACTCAGCGGTCCCCGAACTGGCGTTCGCGGAGAAGAGGTTGGATCCTGCCTTGTCCATGCCCGTGGCGTTCGCGAAGTCCGCCAGCAGAACCTGGGCAATCACCCGCGTCTCCCCGTTGGAGAACTGACCGAGGATCATGCCGTTCGGATCCACCGTGAACCCCTGGAACTCGCCAGGCAGGGTCCCGTCGTTGCCGGCGACAACGACATCACCGGCGATGTTGAACTGGGTCATCGCTCCGATGGTGTCCGCGCTCATCTCCACGGAGATGGTGCGCGCGCTGTTGGAGGCATCGAACGTGAGGTTGAAGACGTCCGCTCCCGCGAGGTTGCGGAACGAATCCACCGCGCCGCCGTCGTTGAAGAGGAGAGTCCCACGGGTGTTCTGCGTGAACTGGAACCCGGGATCCTGGACCTGCGCGTTCGCGGCGGGGATGTCGACATTCCAGACCCACGTTCCCGGGGTCTCCGTGCGGAAGAAGGACATGATCCCGACATGCTGCGCGCCCTGGGAGTCGACGAACTGGAAGCTCGTCGCGGACCCGTTCTCGTCGTCCAACTGCGACACCTGGAAGTTCGCGTCGTTGAGCGAGTAGGTGGCGATGCCGGCGTTCTGTATCGCCTCGACCATCTCGTTCACCGTCTGCGTGCCACCCATCGTCACGACGACCTGCTCGCCGGTCACGAGATCCTCAACGAGGATGTTCGTCGAGCCGTTCAGCGACACCGTCAGGTTGCTGCTTGGGAGGTCCGCCAACCGGGTTGTGCCGGCCGGGGAGACAGTCGATTCTGCACGGCTCTCGGTCGTCACGACGCCGGTGGTCTGGCTGAACGCCAGAGCAGCGCCAGCGGCGAGATCCGCCGCGAGTGGCGTGGCGATGGAAATCTCGGTGTCGCTGGTGACGGCCGTAACGACTACGTCGGCTCCGTCGACCTCAATGGTGTCGCCGACACGCAGTTCCGAGGTGAACGCGGTATCGGTACCGGTGATCCTGCTGGAGTCGGCCAACCCCTCGATCGTGCCGGTGAGAACCGGCCGGTCGAGAACCATCGTCAGGTCGTCGGCCACCGAGGCGACGGTGAACGCGCGACCGTCCACAATCAGCGTGTCGCCTGCGCTCAGCGTGGTGAATGTCGTGCTGCGACCGGTCACGTCGACCGCGGCGCCGTTATCGACGAGCGTCACGGAGCCGTCGATGAGGGTCCCGATGATGCCATCCTGGCCGCCGACGCGCAGTTCACGTCCGCTGGGGTCGGTGGCGATCACCGGCGAGGAGGCGTCGAGGTTGCCGCGGAACTCCAGCGTGCTTGTCGCGCGGGGCGGGATCGGCTCGCGTGGAAGCTGGATGCTCTCGAGAACCGCGGTGACGGGAACCTGTCCTTCGGTGGCGTTGAAGCCCTGGACGTTGAACCCCTCGACTGTGACGAGTTCGCCCGCAGTGTTCGTTCGGAAGTTGCCGGCGCGGGTGTAAAGCTGCTGGCCGCTCTCGTTGGTGACCGTGAAGAACCCGCTGCCCTGGATGGCAAGGTCACCCGCGTTGGAGGAGTCTTGGAAACCCCCCTGCGTCATCTGTGTGCTGATGGCGCCGACCGTCGCGCCGCGTCCTACTTGCAGAGGAGCGGTGGACGCAGTGGCGCCTCGCAACGTGCGGCTGAGCACGTCGGAGAAGTCAACACGCGACGACTTGAAGCCGACGGTGTTGGCATTGGCGATGTTGTTGCCGATGACTTCAAGCTTGGTCTGATTCGCTCTCAGACCAGACAGACCCGATATGAATGAACCGATCATATTCCCTCGTCCTCCAACGGAACGTATGCCTGTGGAGGGCGCGCCTAACGCCGCGGCCGGCTACGCGCCTCTCGTCCCAGGTCGTGGCTATTGCCCGGTTGCGTCCAACCGGCGTGAATGTCGTCTATGAGTCGTCCCGAGCCTTCGCTGCTTGGATGACGCTCACTTGCGAAAGCGGTATCTCGCGACCCTCGACGGTCAGCATTATCCCTGTGTCCGTCATGCGGACACCGTCCACCAGCCCTCTGAAAAAGGGCTGGACGGGAACCTGGCGGTTCCCGCCGCCCACTGCAAGGACATGATACGTGTAATTGCCTTCCGGCAAGGGATTGCCTAGGTCGTCATTACCATCCCAGACGACCCCCTGGTCACCCGAGGGTTGGGCGCCAGGTGTGAGGGTACGCACGACCGTACCCAGCACATTCTGAATCTCTATCTGCACGTCGGCGTCTTCCGGCAGCGTGTAGTTGACGCGTGCTTCACTACCACTTGCCAAGACGACCTGGTTGGCGGCAACACCCACCTCCCGGCCGAGAAGGCCGACGGCCATGGTCTGATTCATCGTTCGTTGTGTGGCCAGGGAAGCGTCGAACGACTCGCGGATGCTGCTCAGTTCCTCCAAGGAGGTGAACTGGCTCAGCTGCGCGATGAAGTCCTTGTTGTCCATCGGCTCCAGAGGGTTCTGGTGCCGCAACTGGGTCACGAGCAACTGCATGAAGGCGTCTTTGCCCAGCGCCTGCGACGCCGGATCCGCCCCCGATGCTGCGCCCAGCCCGGACACTGCTTCCGTGGTTATCATGATTCGGTCTCTCGATTCTCACCCCTCGCGTGAGGGGTGGGGTCATAGAGTCGTTGTCAGGAACCGTTTATACCCACGCCGGCACGGTTTGCTGCGAATCGGCGGCCGCTATCGCGGCGTCCACCACTCCGCGCTCCGCCTGCCAGGGAACCTCGGTATCCAACCCCAAGCCATGCGCTTCCAGCGCCGTGGCGAGGTCACCGAGATTCTCTTCGAGGATGCGCTGGGACAGTTTCGAGGCGGCTTTCACGCGCACCGTAAGCGTGTCGCCGTCCATCACCATCTCCAACTCGACGCTCCCGAGCGCTTCTGGATTCAACTGAACCCGGAATTCGCGCTTGCCCAACCGGACGTTGCGCCGTACCTCGTTCGCCAGGAACTCCATCAACGGCGTGTACGCCTGGTGCGTTGTTACCGCACTGGGCGACGACGGCGCCGATCCCGAGGCCGCGGTCATGACTGCGCCGGCAACCGGCGTAGCCTGTTCCGCCCCCGAGCCGCTCCCAGCCCCACCGACGATCGGTGGTGGCGCGGTTCCTCGCGCACGCTGAGCGCGCACGAAGGAGTGCATCCGGTTCTGGCGAGCCACGATCGCGTCACGAACACTCTGTTCGGTGTCCGAGAATCGCGTCGCGCCCTCGCCCGGCATATCGACAACGCGCGGCGCTTGATCCGTCACCGTGCGCGTCGACTGGAACGCTTGGTCCGCGGCTCTTCGCGACAATGTCGCTTGTGCCGCCCCCAATGACGAGCCCGACTCAGACGCCTGCGATGCGCGTGTACCCAGGGCGAATCCCTGCCTCACGCTCAGCGCTGCGCCATCCGTCTGGGCGCTCATCGAACGCACCACGCCAGAAGCAGGATGCGTGCCAAGCTGGGACGGCGCGCCCGCCCCCGCGGCGGCCAGCATCGCGGCCCCCATAAGAGGCGCTCCGGCCGTGGCGGATTGGGAGCCTGCCGAGGCCCCCTGCATCGCGGTAAGCGACTCGAACGCGCCCGCGGAGCCGCCCTGAGCGCGGGCCCACACCTGATCTAGCACGGACGGCTCGTCCGCGCCGCCGGAGAACGCCTGGCGCCACGCGGCCACCTCGGAAGGCGACGCCTCCGCAGACGCTACCCGGGCCTCGAGGGCCTGGATCAGTTGGTCCGTGGAAATCTTTTCCGGGACGGCGCTCCCCGCCGGAAAATCTTGCCCAACCATATGCGCCGCACCCGTATCCGTCGCCTGCGTAGGCATCGGAGCCGAAGCGACTGGCGTCGATGTCGGAGCGACCGCTTGCTCGCCCACGACCTCCACGACTGCCGGGGCCACGGACGCGGAAACAGGCGTTGAGTCCTGCGTCGGCGTCGATCCCTCGGCGAGGGCAACTTCCGTCAGGAACGCCTCGGCCGCGGCAACATCGACGGGCGTCGCGACGGTTTCCGCGCTCACAGCGATGAGCGTCGGGTCGACGACTACGCTGTCCGCCGCGCCCTCGGCGATGGCAGCAGCGGCCTCCTGCGAAACGGCGCCGATTGCCGCTTGGGAGGTCTGTCCGTCGTCTCCGTCCGCGACTGGCGCGTCCGTTGGGGCGTCGCCCTGCGGCCGTGCGGTCGCGTCGCGTGTAGACGTGTCTGCCGTGGTCGCTGTCGAATCAGCCGCGCTCGCCTGGGACGATTCGCTCGCCGTCGGCTCGGCCGTGGCGGTGGCAGGCTGCGTGGTCTGCGCTACCTGGGAGTCCCGAGGCATCGCTTCGCGACCGACGACGGCCGCGTCACGACGGCCGGTCGTGTCTGAAGCGGGCATCTCCCGAACGCCTTCGGGGGAAGTCGTCGGGGACGTCGAGGCTGCCTCTGTGGTCGCCTGCGTGGCTTCCGCGGGAGCTGCCGGTCGCGCCGCATCGGTGCGCACGCTCTGGAACAGGTCCTGGAACTGCCCCGGGGAGCCTGTCGACTTCGCCGGGGAGCTATCCGGTGGTTTGCGTAGTAGGTCGATGAGGGTAATGGCTGCGTTGCCGGATACCGCCATGCGCCTTCCTCTCTGTGGATGGTGGCGGTGGCGAGGCTCACAAGGAGCCCCGCCACCGGGAGACCGTTCTCACATGGTCACCGTCGTTCACTGTGGCGCTGACGGTTCCCCGCCTATGCCACTTCATCTCGACCGTGTGTCACGCTTGCGCGCGCACGGTGTCGAACTATCAATTCCCAATCCCCCGGCTCTTCGCGACGCCGTTGCGCCTTGGCGTGGCCGGGAGTCCTCCGTCAGACGTCCGCGTCTGCTTCGTCTGGCGCCGGAGGTAGCAGCGTCTTGAGCTGCTCGATGCCGTCCCCGTAAACGACGCTCTCGGCAATGTCCTGTCGGAGAAAGCCGTTGACGTCGTCCAGATGCTCGATCGCGTAATCGACCTGAGGATCCGTGCCGGAGACATACGCCCCGATTTGGATCAGGTCCTCGGCGTCACGGTGCGTCGTTAACAGCGTCTTGACCCGCTGGGCCGCTTCCTGATGGTCGTCCTCGGTAACCTGCAGCATCAGACGCGAGATGCTGCGCGGGATGTCGATCGCGGGGTAATGCCCGCGGTTCGCCATGTCTCGGGACAGCACCAAGTGGCCGTCCAGTAGCGAACGCATCGTATCCGCCACCGGCTCGTTGAGGTCGTCGCCCTCTACGAGAACCGTGTAGATGCCCGTGATGCTCCCATCTCCACCCGCCGACGAGGGCCCGGCCCGCTCAAGAAGCTTGGGGAGCCGACCGTAGAGTGACGGGGGATAGCCCCGCGTCGTCGGCGGCTCGCCGGAGGCGAGTCCCACCTCGCGGATCGCCATCGCGAACCGCGTGATCGAGTCCATCATGAACATCACGTTCTGCCCGTCGCCGCGGTAGTACTCCGCGACGGCCGTTGCCAGGTAGGCGCCCTGCAACCGCAGCAGCGCCGGCTGGTCCGATGTCACGACGATGACGACGGATCGCGCGAGTCCCTCCGCGCCGAGATCCTGCTCGAGGAACTGCGGCACTTCGCGACCGCGTTCACCGATGAGGGCGACGACGCTTACGTCCGCCTCGGTGTTGCGGGCGATCATGCCCATGAGGACGCTCTTGCCCACGCCGCTACCCGAGAAGATGCCCAGGCGCTGACCCCGGCCGCACGTCACGAGTGTATCGATGGCGCGCACGCCGGTGGGGATCGCTTTCTCGATGATCCCGCGCGTGATGGCATCCGGCGGAGCCGCGTATATCGGGCGCCATTCGGTCGGCTCGATGGGACCTTTGCCGTCGATCGGTTCGCCAAGGGCGTTGATGACGCGGCCCAACAACTGCGGCCCGACCGGAGCGCGGAAGGAGCTTCCGGTAGACATCACCAGGTCGCCCGCGCGGATACCTTCTATATCGCCCAGCGGCATGAGGATGATGCGCTCTTCGCGGAAGCCGACCACCTGAAGCCAGAAGGCGTCCTGCGCGAGGATGAGTTCGGAAACTCTATTCGGCTGATCAGTGAGAATGTCTTGTATGCTGGGAGGCGTATTCCGCAACGGGTAGGCGTAGCAGAGATCGCCCATTGCCGCGTCGAGACCCACCGCTTCGACGGTAAGACCCACGCTCTGCACGATCTTCCCGCCCTTGCGCAACACTGAGGCCGCGGCGCCCGACGCATTGTCGACGGAAGGGTGCGCCTCGAGCAGCTTACTCAGCCCGCGAAGGGATGCGGGAGCGCCCCCACCGGCCGCCTCGGGCGCGTCTCCGGCCGAGTCGGTGCGGGGGTCTTCGACAGTTGCCATCCGGCGCCTCCAGGACGCAAGCCGTCTGGCGTAAATAACAGGTGGGGAATCCCCGGGGATAGCTCAACGAGCTGGGGATTCCCTACCTGAAACCCTTAGCGTGCCGGGACTATACGGGCATCCGCAGGACTTCCTCGTATGCTTGTACGAGTTGATTGCGCACCTGCTTCATGATCTCAAAGGAGAGCGACGCCTTTTGCACAGCAATCATCGTCTGCGCAATGTCCGTGCGATCTCCCATAGCGAGACCTTCTATAGCTTTGTCGGCTTCCTGCTGAAGGTTGTTCACCTTCTGTAGGGAGTCGGCAAAGACCTCACCAAAGGTCGTGGTGCGCTCCTGCTGGGGTGGATGCCCTTCTAGTGTCTGGGCAGGCTGTAACTGTGACGCGGCAATCCGAGAAGCTATGGATATGCTCTCAGCCGTCATGAGTACCTGCTCCACTTCAACACGACGAAAGGGGTCACCAGATGTCAAGTAACGTGCGTCGGCGCCTAAACGGGGCCGATCGCGCGACCTGCACCAAGCATGAAGCGTGCCAAGACCTGGAGGTCTGGCCCGGACGACTACATATGACCGATTGTCATGGCCTTGTCCGCCATGCGGCGGTAGTTCTGGATGGCGGCGATATTCGCCTCGTAGGCGCGCGAAGCCGCGATCATGTTCACCATCTCGGACACCGGGTTGATGTTCGGCATCCGCACGAACCCATCCGCCCCGGCATCCGGGTGATCCGGGTTATAGAGCAGCTTTGGCGGCGACTGGTCCACGACCACATTCGCTACGCCCACGCCCTGCTTCCGCGTGGGATCGAAGCTGCGGGCGAATCCCATCTGGTCGGAGTACAGCGAGCTGAACACGGCTTCCTTGCGCTTGTAGGGACCGCCCTCGGCGGTGCGCGTGGTGTTCACGTTCGCGATGTTCTGAGCGATGAGTTCCATGCGGAAGCGCTCGGCCCTCAGAGCGCTGGCGCTGATGTCGATGGCACTGAAGTCAGGCATGGGGAAATCCTTTCCGCCCTGCGATCGTCCCGGGAAAGCTTTACCTACCGGACAGGTGGCTACCTGCTCGGACGAATCGCTTCGCGGAGCGTGCTAAACTTGTACTTGATGAGGTCCACGGCGAGAGAGTGACGACCGCTGTTCTTCATCAGCTTGATCATCTCGTTCTCGGCATTCACGTTGTTCCCGTCAAGCCGAGTCTCACCGGTGGTATCGAAGACGAGTCGAGGCTGCTGGAACGCCGCGGCGGCGGACGGATCGTTCTCGACGCGCCGCAGGCCCGCCGTCAGGTAGGCGTTGAACGGCAGATCCCGGGCCTTGAAGTTCGGCGTCTCGACGTTGGCCATATTCGCCGCGATCACCTTATGGCGGCGCAACGAGTAGTCCAGTGTCGCTGACAGCGTGCGAACCGTGTTGTCGAACATGGCGTTCTGCATCAGGCTATCCCTGGGCGTGGTGGGCGAGAGCCCACGCGTCGTGATCGATGTACTTGCAGCAAAAGCTCACGTGTAGCACGTGAATGGGTCTCGTAAAGCAATCCTCGTGCCACATCGTACGGTCCTGAGACGCCGACGACCCGCGGATGGGGGGAACCGTGGATTCCGCCAAGGACTACTACCTCATCTTGGAAGTGCATCCGAAGGCGAGCGTCGAGATGATCGACCGCGCCAAGCGGGTCCTTCTGCTCCGATACCACCCAGATCACAACGCCAACGAGGCGGAACGCGCGGCCGCGAGAACGCGCCTCGTGATCGAAGCGCACGACGTCTTGTCCGACCCGGAACGGCGCGCCGCATACGATACGGCAAGGGCCGACGGGGCCGGGAAGAAGCGCGATAAAGCCGCTCCCAGAGCGGATTCACAGTCTGCGCCTCGCGAAGAGGCAGGCCCGTCCAGCCCCCGCGCCCGATCCAGACAGTTCCGGCCTCACCGACCTAAGGCCGACCGAGTTCCGACCCGGCCGGGAGCCCACTCCTTTATCTGCCAGACCTGCGGAGCGTCGAGCCAGGTGCGGGCCGGACTATCGCCCCACGACGTGACGTGCGGGGCTTGCGGCTCCCCGCTACGCTTGCGCTTCGTCCCCCGCATGCGCGAGACGCTCGGCAGAATCGACGACACTTTAGAGCGCGCGAGGGCCTGGGTGTTGGCTCTCCGGCCCGGCCGAAGCGCGTCCGTACGCCCTCGAAGACGGGAAAAGTCTTCCTGATTCCGCCCAGAGCGGAAAATTCCTCCCGTCCCGCATAGCCCCACGACGGTAGTCTCTCGCCCGGGCGGTTTGTCCGCTCGCAGGTGGAGGCCTCCCATCTCCACGTGGCTCCCACGCCTCAGTTCACATCCCTTAGGACCGTTCCCCGGCGCTCAGTCTCCACCACCGACCTGTGAAGCGGCCGCCTTACGTCCCTGACCACCCCGGTAGGGCGGGCCTTTACCGGCCAGGCGCCCACCGTGCAGCTGGCTGGACCCCGTAGATACCGGTCACCACAGGACTCCTTCGCCTTGCAGGGAAGGTTGGGATGGGGTCGGTGGCGACGCGCCAACACCACACGTCACAGATGTTGCACGGACTCGCGTGAACCCAGTGACGAAGGGCTCTACCTGGGTATGTCGCGCGTCTCCGGGTCCTCTCGCCTGCACCGTCGGCTGAGTATGTCCCCCGACAGCGGACCATCCCTACAATAGCGGTCCAACAGGAGCCCTCAATGAGCGGCCCCGTCAGCCTGCCTCCGGCACGCGCTTCGCCGGCATCCTGTCGTTTGGCACGTCCATTGCTGTTCTGCGGCTGGACGAGTGCCGTCCGAACGAGCTTGCGCGGGGCGGCGCAGGGCTCACGCAGACCCATCACCGACGTCAAGGAATGACGCTGTGGCAATCGCACACCAGGAAATGACGGTCACGCACGAGCCGGACTGGACGCGCATCCGTTTGGCCTACGCGGTCCGAGATGCGGACGCCGGTCGGTTGGACGGTGTCATCGGCCACTACCGCGAGCTGTCCGAGGCCCTACGGGTGAGTTCCGACGTGCCCGTGGAAAAGGGCCTTCGGATGATGGCGCAGACTCTGGGCCGCTCTGGACGGCATGACCTGGCCAAGCAGGCGAACCACCTCGCCGACTGCTTCCTCGGGGCCCTCGTCGGCGCAGGCACGCGCAGTAGACCGACGCCCGCGAAGCTGGCTATGGACGTGGCTCCCGCGCAGGCATAGACGCACACACTGAGGGATCGACCCGGCCGTATGACCGAAGGCGCACCATACGAGGAACGGAATCCATCTCCGACCGAGACGGTCGACGAGGCGGTCCAGGGTGTAGCTGCGGGGCAAGCTCGCCGCCCGACGCTCTCGCTGATAATGATCGTGCGCGACGAGGCGGAGAACATGCCCGCCGTCCTGGGGCCGCTACAGGGGAAGTTCGACGAGATCATCGTCGTCGACACCGGCTCCCTCGACGGCACGCCCGAGATCGCGCGCGCGCACGGCGCCACGGTGCATTTCTTCGAGTGGATCAACGACTTCGCCGCCGCCCGCAACGAGTCGATCCGGCACGCGACGAGCGATTGGCTGTTCTGGCTCGACGCCGACGACCGCATGCCCCCTGAGGAACTGGACCGCGTCCGTTCGCTCATCACGCTCCATCCCAACCGCGATACGGCGTACTACTGCCACCTCCGAAGCCTGGGGGCGTCCTGGACGGCGGAGCAGAATCTCCTACAGGTGCGTCTCTTCCCGAATCTCCCCGGGGTCCACTTCGTCGGCGAGGTACACGAGCGCATCACCGAAAGCCTTCGCGGCAAGGGTATAGCCATCCACCCCAGCGCGGTGGAGATCATCCATGTCGGATATGTCGACCCCGACGCATTGCCGGAGAAGTACGCGCGCAACTACGAGATCATGTCCCGGATGCTGGAGGAGAACCCGCGCGAGCTACAGACGCGCTACCAGCTCATCATGCAACTCGCCGCGATGGGGGATGTAGAGCAGACCCTCGAGCAGGTCGACATCCTGGGCGAGCACGTCGCCGAGGTCACAGGCGATGTGGACAGGACATACCGCTTTCTCCTCTTGCGGGGAATCGTACACCGCAACTTCGGAGACATGCAGGTCGCCCGCGAGGCGTACGAGGAAGTCATACGCACCTTCCCGGAAATGGGTGTGAGCCACTACCTGCTCTCGACGGTCCTGTACGAGGAAGAGAAGTGGGACGAGATGCGCGAGCATCTCCTCAAGGCGGAGTACTACGGCATCGCCGTCGATGCTGTGCCGATCCCGCTCGCCCGAGTCCTGTTCGACATGAGTTCCATGATGGCGATGTACTACCAGCGCGCCGGACAGTGGATGCGGGCGGCGCCGGAATTCCGAAAGGCCCTGGCCCTCCAAGAGGAGTATCTCACCTTCTACAGCGAGATGGCCGTCTGCTACGCCAGGGGCGGAGCCCACGACCGAGCGCTGGCCGCATGCCGCCTGGGCATTCGGGTGCACGATCTCGCCGTCGAGCGCATCTCCACCACGAATCCCGAGCGGCTCGAATCCGGCATGGAGACAGCAGGCACCGTCGCTGAGTTGTCGCCGGAATCGCGCGAGAGTTGCCTCGCTGGTCTGTATTGCACCGCGGTCAGCGCGCTCATGGACCTACAGCAGGTGGCGGCGGCGCAGGCCACCCTGGAAGAGGGCGTGCGTAGGCTCCCCGAATCGACAGCGCTTATGGGCGCCTACGTGGACTGGATGCTCCGAGCGCGACGTGTCGACGGCGCGATGCGCTGGGCCGAGAAACTGATCGAAGCCACCGACGAGGCGCCGAAACCGTTCGAGGCGGTTGTGAACCTCTTCCTCCAACACGGCGTGGCGAAGGAGGCCGCCATCCTGTTGCGGCGCCTTTGGAAGGCGAATCCGTCCAAGTGGGACGCGGCCCTCGTGTGCCTGCTATCCGCCCTGCAAGTCGGCGATGCCGACCTCGCGGAGGGTGTCCTCGGCGACATCACACGAAGGCTGACGACTCTGGGCGTGGCGGACGACTGGCCGACGACGCTGACCCGCGCGCACCCGGTTTTCGCGCACTTCGCGGCCGCTCCCGCATGGGTCCAGGCGGACGAGGCCTCGGGAGATGACAGGGCCGCATACGCGCAGAAGCTCGCCGCGATCTCATCCGCCGCGCAACAGCTCGTTCAGGAGCGGGTGTAATGTCCGGGAAATATGTTCCGAACGTCGACGGCAGGACGAACGAAGTGGGTATTCCGTTCCCACCGGCCCGCACGGCCGTTGGGAAGAGGCGACCCGTAAGGGCAGCAGGATGCGCGGAATCCCCTCTGCCACAGCGGCATGACACGGAATGGCACGCATGATGCAACAGAGCAGGCGAAAGACTGCCGACGTACGGCAGATGAGACCCCGGAGCCGGGCGGAACGGTTCGATTGGCTGGACTGCGAAGCCGTGCAGCATGCCGTTGATGTAGCGACGATCCAGCGGGCACGGGAGGACAAGACGATGTTTCGGATACAGAGCAACGTGCCGGCAACACCTTCAGTCAACCAGCAGTTGACCGGACTGAAGTTCGATGCCCGCCAGGCGGCGCAGCAGGCGCAGACGTCCCCAAGCGCCCGCGAGCAGATGAGAATTGTGGGCGGCCCCACAGCCGTCGAGCAGCGACGCTCGGAGGTGGGAACTGTGAGGCAGACGAATCACAACGTCGCCTCCGCGGCGACGGTATCCCAGATCCTCGAAACCGGACTCAGCGGAACCCGGGAGGTCTTACAGAGACTGTTCCAGGTGACCCAACGAGCGCAGGACGAGGGGATCACCGACGGCGACCGGCGACAGCTACAGTCCGAAGTCCGAAGCCTACGGCAGGAACTGGACGAGATGTCCAATACCGCCAAGTTCAGCGGGATACCTCTGCTGAACGGGGCGCAGCGCGCCTTGACCTTCCAGTTGGGGCTCGCCCCCGCGGGCGGCGAGGCGCATCTTGCCTTGACGGACGTGCGACCCGAGACCGTGGTCCCAGGGGTGGACCCCCAGGCGGTCAGCACGCCGGAGTCCTCGCGCGCCGCCGCCGAAGTGGTGGCGGAGGCGATCGACGCGATGCAGCTGAGGCTCGACAAGATCGGTGGATTCCGCGAACGGCTACAGGTCGTCGCGGATGACGGCGCCCAAGCGACGGCCGAAGAGTCGTCGGTGAAGGCGACGCGGACCGCGGAAGATGCGGTCGCGATGCTGACCAGGGCGAGACAGCAGATTCTGTCCGCGCCGACGACCAGTCTGTTGGCGCAGGTCAGCCTGGTTTCCCAGGAGGCGATGGCTCTGATTCGACCCTAACCCGAGCGGAAGCTCGGTCAGGCGTGACGGGCCTGTGTGACCCGTCGAAATAGCATCGTTAACTAACGATGTCATTGGAGCTTGCTCGCGGGCAGGTATGCACGGAGCCGTGTAGTCGGTGGACGTTCACCCGGCCCGGCGATGTCGTGAGTTCGGTCGACGGGGATTCCTCTGTTGTGGGCCCCGCTGGCCGGAGTGGCGGCGCGTCAGGCTTGGCAGAGCGTCTCATGGAGCGGATGTGGACACATGGTGAAACCCCGACCGGCGGCTGACGCTGGCAACCGTGGGTATCGCCCTGGACGATCAACAGCATCTCGGTGGTACCGGGATGTGTTCGGCGGGTACCCGGTACCCAACTCATAGAGAGGATCGGCACGCATGTTCCGTATTAATACGAACATCGCCGCGCTCACATCAAGGCGCCATCTCAACGGCACCGACCGTGATGTGCGGACGGCTATCGAGCGCATGTCCTCCGGGATGCGCATCAACCGCGCCGTGGATGACGCTGCGGGGATGTTCATCTCCGAGCAGATGCGCGGGCAGATCGCGGCGTTCAAGCAGGCGCGTCAGAACATCTCCCAGGCAGTATCGCTGCTGCAGGTGATGGAAGGCGGACTCGACCAGCTCACCAGCATCATGATTCGCCTCAAGGAATTGGCGATCCAGGCCGCGGACGGTTCGTACACCGACTCGCAGCGTCGTAACGGCATACAGGTCGAAGGTGAGCAGCTCGTCCAGGAACTGGACCGCATCCTCACGGGTGTGCGGTACAACGGCATCACGCTGTTCGACCCACCCCCGACCGTCCTGACGTTCCAGATCGGCGATTCGTCCACCGACCGCCTCGGCCTGGGCATCGTGCAGATTGACTCCGACGCCATGCTGGGCGACTACGCCAACAGGTTCGCGAGCCTTGGCGGAACGCTCAACTCGGCCTACGCCGATGTCCCGAGCATCCCGGACTTCCTCGACCAGATCGCCACCGCGATCGACCTCGTGGTGTCCACGCGCGCAAGGATCGGCGCGTTCCAGAGCCGCCTCGAGCGTTCGTCTTCGAACATCGAGTTGCAGATCGAGAACACGCAGAACGCGGAATCGGTCATCCGGGACGCCGACTTGGCTACCGAGACCTCCGCGCTCGTGCGCGCGCAGATCCTGATCCAGGCCGGCACCGCGGTGATGAATCAGGCGAATCTGCTGCCGCAGAACGTCCTCAGCCTCCTGAACTCGATCAGTTAGTTCACGCGGGCGTAAGCCCGCGGAACAGACTGTGACGGCCGGTGAGTGAGTTCATAAGCGGAGTAAGCACATGTTTCGGATCAACCACAACATGACGGCGATGAACGCTCGCCGCCACTTGGGGGCGGCCGACATCGACACGCGCCGTTCAACGGAGCGGCTCTCGTCGGGTCTTCGCATCAACCGCGCTGCCGACGACGCGGCGGGGTTGTTCGTCTCCGAGCAGATGCGGGCAAAGATCAAAGGCCTCGAGCAGGCGAATCGCAACGTGCAGAGCGCCATCTCTCTGTTCCAGACCGCAGAAGGCGGGATGGAACAGATCGCCAGCATGCTGATTCGCCTGAAGGAACTCGCCATCGCGTCGGCGGACGGCACGTTCACCGATGTCAGCCGGGGCGGGGTCCAACTCGAAGTCGCGGCGTTGCTCGAGGAGATCGACCGAATCTCCACGACAACGACCTTCAACGGTCAGTCGCTGTTGGAAGGCACCGTCTTCACGTTCCAGGTCGGAGACGAGGGCTCTGCGGACAACCGCATCAACATCACCATCGGGCCGGTGACTACCGGCGTGATCCTCGAAGGCGTGTCGTCCGTTGACTTCGCCAACCAGGTCAGCGCGATACAGGTGATCACCAGTATCGAACTGGGTGTGGTGTCGCTAGCGTCGGTTCGCACGCAGGTAGGCGCGGCGCAGAACAGGCTCGAGCGCACCGTGTCCAACATACAGGTGCAACTCGAAAACACGCAGAATGCGGAATCGGTGATTCGCGACGCCGACTTCGCGTCCGAGGTGGCGTCGCTCACGCGTGCGCTCATCCTCGTGCAGTCGGGCACGTCGGTCCTGCAGCAGGCGAACCTGCTGCCGCAGAACGCGCTCTCGCTGCTGCAGTTCTAGGGCTTGGCAGGCGGCGGCTCGGCCGCCTGGCCGTTCAAGTCGTTTGGCGCATCGTCCGATAGGGTTATCGAGTGGGCTGAATCACTCGTAGGGAAACGACCGACGGCGTCGTTGCATGGACATGACGATCTATCCGTGGATTGCGGCGTTTCTCCGCTGTCAGAGGCGAGTTTCCAAGCTCTCCGTCGAGACCATAACCCAGAGCGGGCGCGATGCGTCAACGACGCGCGTACCGGGCGCTTTGTCGCTCGTGGCGTAGTCGTCGGATTGGCGGCTGGACTGCGGACATTGAGGTCGAAGGAGTCGAGACATGCGAATGGAGCAGCTCGACAAACTTACCGCCTCTATACGCGAGTCCGAGGCTGCGAGGAAGCCGAGAGTACCCGCGTCACCCGATACCGGCGAGATCCAATACGACCGGCCGTTAGACGCGATGCATGTCGACCCGGTACGAGGCGCGGGTCAGTCGCCGGACTACCGTCGTGAGGATGTCGAGCGGGGAGTCGATGACGCAAACATGCTCGCGCAGACGCTCCCGCAGCGGAGCGTCGTGTTCGAGTTGGACATCGACTCCGAAGAGGTGATGGTCCTCATGCTCGACAAGGACACGCGGCAAGTACTCAGGCGGCTACAACCGGGGGACTTCCTGTCGTTCCTGTCCCGAGTGCAAGAAACGATGGGGCTTTTCTTCGACACCGTCGCCTAGGCGCGAAACGCCGATATAGCGGAGGATACGGACATGGCTTTTCAGATATTTGGCATTCAGTCCGGTCTAGACACCGGCAACATAATCGATCAGCTGATAGCGATCGAGAGTCGCCCGCTTAACCTGCTACAGCGCCGCGAGGCCACCCTAGAGCAGCAGAAGAGCCTGTTCCAGGACTACAACACCAAGCTCTCGACGCTGAAGTCCGCATTGACCACTATCGGTGACGATGACACCCTCGATCAGGTCAGCGCGACCTCCAGCAACGAAGACGCGCTGGAAGTCGAGGGCGGGACCTCCGGGAACCTTGGTAGTTACAGCTTCACGATCAACTCCCTGGCCGCACAGACGATAGTCATCGCCGACACCACTATCGCGGATGCCACCGCGGCGAACGCCTTCACCGCTGGCGATCTCGGTGTCACCGTCAATGGCACGACTGAGACCATTTCGTACGCCTCGACGGCATCGCTGAACGACATCCGCGACGCAATCAACAACCTTACCCTCGACGTGTCCGCGTCGATCATCGACATCAGCGGGGCGGGAACCGACTATCGTCTCGTTATTACCGGGACCCAGGAAGGTACGACCAACGCGGTCACGACGTCTGACACGGGATCCCTGCGTGCGGACCTCGGGATTGCCACGGCGGACCAATCCGCCGCGAACTCGTCAATATCGCTTGCCGGCACGACCATCACGCGGTCCAGCAACACGATCACCGACGTGATCGACGGGCTGACGCTGACGCTGAAAGACGCCACGGGTACTCCGACCGTAGCCGTGCAGGTGGTCAGCAATTCCAGTGGCAACCTCTCTGAGATTCAGACCTTCCTCGACGCCGTCAACGACGTCCGCCAGTTCGCCGTGGACCAGACGAAGTTCACCGAGGGAGCCACGAGCCAGGGAGCCCTGTTCGGCGACCGAACGCTCATCTCCACGGACAGCGAACTCCGGTCGCTCTTCACGGCCCAGTTCTCGGGCCTGACGACGATCCAGTCGATGTCTCAGCTTGGGATCACGCTGAACACAAGCACCGGCCTGTTCGAGATGGACTCGTCGCGGGTGACCGAGCAACTCGACGACAACCCGTCGGCGGTGCAGACGTTCTTCGAGTCGCTCAAGGACTCGATGACGAATGTCGCCGGCACATTGGTACTCGACGGCATCACGGATTCGATCGACGGGCGCATCAAGACCAAGACGGACTTCCTCCAGACCGAGATCGAGCAGCTCCAGGAATCGCAGGAGCGCATGGAGGGACGGCTCGAAGGGCGCCGCGCGTTGCTCGAGCGGCAGTTCCTGATCATGGAACAGACGATGGCGCAGATGGAAGCGCAGCAGTCCAGCTTCGCCAGCCAACTCGGTGGACTCGCTGGTCAGTAAAGCGAGAGACGGCACGCATTGCGCGTGTCGTTCATAGATGTTAAGTTCGCAGTGATGGGCGCCGATAGTAAGGCAGTAGACCATAGACCTCTGCCTTCCGTGCCCAAAGGGAATGGCGGCCAAATGCAGCAGACCTCCTACACCACTAAGCGCAATCCCTATCAGGCGTACCGCCGTACGCAGATAGAGACCGCCACCAAAGAGCAGCTTCTCATCATGCTCTACGATGGCGCGATCCACTATCTGAAGCGGGCGAAGGTACGTATGGAGGAGGAGCCGGCGACTGAGGAAAGTCTTACCGAGAAGACCAACCTCATCCTCAAGGCTCAGGACATCATCCTCGAGTTGATGGCCGCGCTCGACATGGACAACGGTGGGGAGATCGCCAAGTCCCTCTTCGGGTTGTACGAATACATGAACTGGCGCCTGAACCAGGCGAACATACGGCGCGAAGTCCCGGCGCTCAACGAGGTGGTTACCTTGCTGAGCGACCTGCGTCAGACGTGGGACGAGGCGATACAGAAGGCACAGCGAGACGGTAGCGTCCCCGCTGCCCCTGGCGTGTCCAGCGCGTCCCAGTAGCCACCACGCGCGCTCCATCACTGTGCCATTCACGCACTTCTGGATCATGCAGTTGTTGACGCCGCAGTCTGACCGGGCTCCGGTTCGCATTGAGGGGTCCTCGGACGCAGAACGGTACCGCAACACCCTCAATCGGTGGAAAGCGGCGTCCGAAAGCCAGATTACCGCCCTGGAAGCCGCGGACTGGGACGCGTTCGGCGAGGCGATGACGTACAAGGACGAGGTACTCGTCGCATGGGGACGCGAGGGCATTGAGGTGGCGACGTTGGAGAAGGCGGCGGACGCCGCTACCCGTGGCGAGTGGGCTGCGCTCGTCGAGGCGATCGGGGAGCTGGACGCCAAGGCGGCCGACATCATCCAGCGCGTCATGGCGGAGTTGCGCGGCAGCCTGCGCCAATTCGAGTTCGAACGCCGCGTCATGCGCTCGTATCAGTCCCTGCCCGAGCAGGTCACGCCGAGCTACCACGACAAGAAGTACTGACCCGCCCGAGCCGCGTCATCCGCCTGGTTTCCGCTGGCGTCCGCGCGAACCTATTCCTGGCCGCCGTCTGAGGCCCTCCGGCCCAGCACAACTCCTTCGGACGCGTGCCCGCTGAATCCCAGCATGACGAATGCGCAATACGACGCGTGATCGTGTGCCGCTGGCGCTAGAACCGGGCGCATCGACGGGCCAGTAGGGAGCCACCGGGGATAGCCCCGATGTCGCGAGTTCTCTCGCGGTGCACGAGCCACTAGCACAGGTCCTGGGCGGAACCGTTACCACGTCCGCGTCCGTTTGGGTGCACGGCATCGCGACCCTGACCATGGACAACTGAGCGCTGTCTGTCGACGATGGCTTGAGCCGCTTCGACGGCGACGGAACCCATGTGTTTGCGCTGCCGGCCGATGGGACGGGACCGGTGGGAAACCCCACCGCCAGAATAGTTGTCAAGACTGGCGAGTCGACGAAATACACCTCACACTGCGACTGATCACTACGAGGTGCGCTGGTGGCAGCCGACGAGGGTGGTGGTATGCACAGAGGTGCTCAGCGAACGTGGACGAACGCCGTAGCGGCATGGACCGTTGCGTTCATGGCGTGCGTGTTACCCTCCGCTGATGCCCAGGACGCCGCGTGGGTGGAGGTGGAAACCCCCGACTGCCCCACGTGCGGGCCCACGAATCTGCACTTCATCACGCCGACTCGCGGCTGGGCCGCGGCCCGCGGGTGGTCGACAGAGCGCCTGGCCTCGGTTCCGTATGTGATGCGCTCCGACGACGGTGGCGACGTGTGGTTCGCCGACGAGGTCGACGAGGCCGCCCACCGCACGTACGAACGTGCCCGGTTCATCAACGCGTTCGAGGGATGGGCCGCCGCGGACGCCATTGCCAGGGTGATGCACTCGAGCCGCACCGACGGCCACAACCCCGGCGAGGACAACGCCATCGACGCTCCCGTCCGCTTCCACCGTACGACGGACGGGGGCGAGTCATGGTCCCTGGAACAGGGCGATGTCACCGAGTGGGAGTACTTCGGCGATGTCGCCGCGGCGCAGGAAGCGGAGCGGAAGTATCTCTCCGCGGTTCGCTTCGTGAACAACCGCGTGGGGTTCGCGGCCGGATTGATGGCGCGGGAGCACCGGCGGCCCGTGAAGATTCCCGAACGAGATGACATATGGGCGTATCGCGGCTACGTGATCCTCTCCACGCGGGACGGTGGGTCGACGTGGAAGGGCTTCGCGTACGGGGATGCGGAGCAGTGCTTCGACGGTCTCCCGCCAGGCGCGCCGCGAAGTATCGCTACCTTCGGCGAGGAGAACGCCTGGGCGCCGGTGATCGCCTGCTGGTTTCGACGGTACCTCTTCCGCACGTCGGATGGCGGGAGGAGTTGGGAAGCGATCGTCGGCGACTCACGCCCCAACACATTCGGCTTGGGTATGGCGTTCGTGTCCCCTACGGAGGGATGGTCGTGGCAGGGCCAAGCAGTCGTCGCGTCGATCGGGCTGAACAAGAGCGTCGATGGTGGCGATATGTGGACGCCGCCCCCGTCCTTCTCTGGCTGGGGCGCGGCGTTCACATCCGCGAATGATGGCTGGGCCATCGGCAGCACACTGGGCATGCCCGTCAATGTGGCCGGGCTCTATCGCACCACCGAAGGGGGCGCACGCTGGGTGCTCGAAAGCGAGAATGCCTACCTTACGGACATCACCTTCGACTCCCAAACTGACATGACGTGGGTCTACGGAGCGGACTTCCTGTTGCGACAGCAGACGCAGCGGCCGAGCCGCGTAGCGCCGGCCGGTAAACTCCCGACACGCTGGGCAGCCATCAAAGGGCGCTCGGACGACCATGTCTCCCACGAATAGGGCAACGCCATGCAGGTAGCACTGAGTCCAAGACGGCGTCTCGGGTCGTTCCGGCTGGGGGAGACCATCGCTCACCAGATCCGCACGGGTTTCTGGAACATGTGGCAGACAGACATCACGGAGTTCCCTACCGAATTCGGTGCAATATGGGACGGCGTAGGTGGGGGAGACTTCGCCGCCTGCGACAGCGTCTACTTCGCTTTCGGGGACACGGCTCTCCTTGTGCCCGCGTACTGGGGACACGAGAGAGACGGTCCGCCCAGCAGCTTTACATGGGCCGGGAACCCGTCGGCAGCGGACAGGGCAGAAACCTAGCTCAACGCAAACATGCGGGTAGGTTCGTCGGACATAGCCTGAGGGTCCGAGGACTGCGCTGTCTCTCGCCTTGCCGACATGGAAGATCTGCCGACCAACCCGCGTACGATGCGAGGCGTCATCTCCCGCTTCCTCTAAGGAGAACTAGGCCGGCGCGACTCCTAACCGCCTCCGCATCCGTCTGCGTGAACGGCGCCGAGCCGCTGACCACCGACAGATGCGCGGTTCGTCGACTCTGGATTGGGCCGCTTCGGCGGCGACGGGGCAGGCACGCTCCGATGAGTACCTGGGAGATCGCGTATCTCGACGCGCTTACCGCGCACTCTGATTACGCGCTGACAGATCTTCGAGACTGGATCGTCCGCGATGCATGGATGCGAGGCCGCTGAGGCGGCGATCCGACGTAGCCAGAGCAGCCGAGACAGAACCCCGCGCCTGGCAGGAACCTGCCCGAGCCAGGAGTCGCGGCGGTACGATGCCGTCGGGTCCGGGTTGGCTACGGGGTCATCGCCGGGAACAGGCTGCCGGTGGCGGCGTACCACGCCAGCGCTTCGGCACGGGATCGCAGGTTGCGGTAGCCGAGGGACGCGAACAACTCGGCCGCGAGGTCGTCGGCCCCCGCGCGTTCGTGGATCAGGGCCGTGATGATCGTATTCCGCGCGTTGAACGGCCGGGTCGCGCGCGCGCGTTCCGCCCAGGCGAGAGCTCTGTCGTATACCCCCTCGGTCGCCCATAGCTCGGCGAGACGCGACGCGATGTATTCGTCCTGCTTGTCGAGTTCGTAGGCGTCTTCCCACGCCTCCGCCGCCTCATCGCCCGCCCCCGTCAGATACGCGCAGCATCCGGCGTAGTCTCGCAGCGCCACTCGCAGGTGGCTTCCAAGGTAAGTGGCAAAGGCCGCGCCACGCTGCGGATCGACGTAGTACGCGTTCGCCATCTCGGTTCGCAGGTCGCTACGCCACCACGGCGCCGAGTCCATGCGCCCCAGATGCACCGGACGCCGCAGCCATCCGTCGACGGCCGACTCCGTAAGGCCCTCGTCCGCCTGCACAACCAGCGCCTTCGCCAACCGACGGGCCTCGAACCAATCGCCCATCTCGACCAAGCATGAAAGAGCGCTCAGGCCGTAGATCACGTTGCTGGGATCATCGCCCGCCGCTTCCTCGAACAGGAGCAACGCCTCTTCCGGGTCGCCACGCGGCGGCGACAAGCACCCGCGGACGTTCGGCGGGATGGGCACGGTCCGCGCCGCGGACACCCGAGGCCACAGATCGTCGGTCAGCGACGCGACGAGATACTGCTGCCGCGCCACGGCCGACGCGTGGGCCGCGCCGTTTCGCGCGCGCAACCCGACAGCCGCGCCGAGCACGTCGCGCATCCGATGGTAAATCGCGTGTTCCCGTAGGACTCGATCACGGCCGGCCAGCGCGATCGTCTGCGTGCCCTCGCGGTCCTCCAGGCGCCGGATCAACTGCTCCTCAAAGTCATCCGGGGAGAAGCACGCCACCTCGGCTCCCACATCGAACTCCTCGGCGATGCCGGCGGTCGTCGACGGCGTCATGCAGAGCGCGCCCATCGACATGACCTCGTAGACGCGACGGGCCCGCGCGTGGCGATAGGAGTGTTCGCCCCACTTCCCGACGAGTTCGGCGTTGACGTTCAGCCCGATCCGGGCGTCCGCGAGCGTTTCGTACACCGTCTGGAGATCCTCGATGTTCTCGCGGATCACGATGGTGTAGTCGCCCTGCAGCCGGCTCAACCGCGAGAGAATCTCACGGCGGTACGTGTACATGGGGAGTTCGTCGAGGAGGCCGAGGAAGGCGACATCCACCCGCCGATCGTGATGCGGCTTCGGCGGCGCGGTGTACGGCGCCGTCAGCAGCAGCGACCGAACGGACACGTGGGCCACGTTTTCATACCCGGCATCGCGCGCGAACTGAACGTCCCGCTCCTGATCCACGACGAGCAGATCGAAGAGCCGACAACACTCTCGGACGGCGTCGAAGTGGTTCGCCAAATCGCTGGCCCAGCCGACGCGCGGGATGGCCGACGACTCGATACCGATGGGCAGCGGGAACACCTCGAACGCCGACGCGAGGATCAGTTCCGGCCGCCACGCGCCCGGTAGACAGTTGAGGATGTCCTCGAGATCGCAGGTCCGTGGGTTGTAGTGTACCCGCGGTTCCGCAGCGTCCCAGCGCGCCTTCGGGACGGTGGAGGAAGGGACGACGTGCACTGTCTCGGCCCATGCGGCGCACGCCTTGTCGAAGGCGCCGAACAGCAGCGTGCGGGGCTTCGGCAGTGGATTGGCGTCACGGGGAAAGAGGAAACGTCGCTCGTTCACGAGGCCAACCAGATCCGCCCCGCCTAAGGAGACGGCGAGAGACGGATAGCCCGACTCCACTGCGGCTTCCCAGAATCGGAACGCGTCGGTCGTTCGGCCGAGTCGGGCGTGCGCATCTCCGATGAGGAAGTCACACACCGCGGCCTGCGTAACGCCCTCGACGGCGCCACTCGCGCGCAGGGATCTGCGCGACGCGCTGAGCTGTACGATCAGGGCCTTGAGCTCCTGCGCGGACAGCCGCGGGAGTTCGGCGTACAGGCTCTCGAAGGATGGCGCGTGCCCCGATACGACGCCCATGGGTCTCCCGCCCACGATTGAGGAGCGTGCGGCCGGCAGGGGAATAGTAACCCGTAGAAATGAGGCGCAGTACGGCGCGTGACTGTGGGCGGGAGACGCGCGCGGGCTGTGTCGGCGAGTCTACGACGCGGGGCGGTACAAGCGGGCTTCGAGCAGTCGCTGCATCGCCTCGACCTGGGCGATGCCACCGTTCGGGAACGAGTCGATGTACTCGACGGAATAGACGCCGTCGTAGCCGACCGCGGCGAGGGCGGAGAAGCAGTGATCGAAGTCGACGACGCCTTCGCCGAGCGGCTGCTGGCACTGGTCCCACGACGTTCCGCTGTCGCGCCAGTGCGTATTCTGAACGTACGGGAATATCTGGTCGTACGGGGCGCCCTGATTCTGCCCCGCCACCATGTGGCTCGAGTCGAACGTCAGGGCGATGCCGGGGATCGCCCGGCAGAATTCCACTGCCATATCGGGCATTTCGAGCATCGTCCGAGCGTGCGCCTCGATGGCCAGCGTGACGCCGAACTCCTGCGAGATCGAGTGCAGCCGCTCGAACCGGCGCTGGGCCCGCTCCATACCCACGGCCTCGATGGGAGGCACGTAGCAGATCGTCGTGATGTCGAAGGCGTTCGCGAACGTGCAAATGGCGCGGAGGCGATTTCCCTCCGGGCCGACGTCGCTGATGCCCGCGCTGGCATTCATGGACACTGCCGTCAGACCGGCTCGGTCGAGGCCCTCGCGCGCCTTATCGATGGCCTCGGAGGGATCGTCGACCATCTCAGACGGGTTGAAGTGCGCCCATTGCTCCATGAGGGCGATGTCCACAGCCTGGAAGCCCAGGTCTGCGATATAGGCGCACGCGCGGTCGAACGGTTCGGCGGTAAAGCAGAGAGTGCTGCACGCTATGATCATGACAACCCCTGATTGCGCGTAGTGAGTTCCAGACCGCCGTCCTCGCGTCGCGTGAGCGAGATGTTGCGCAGCCACTGAGCGTCGTCGGTGTCCGGGTAGTCGTCCCGGTAATGAGCGCCGCGGCTTTCCGTCCGTTCCAGCGCCGCTCGGGCGATGAGTTCGCCGACCAGCCGCATGTTGGCGTATTCGATCGCGTCACGGCCTGACCCTATTGCCATCGGCAATTCGGCGAGCGCCACCAGCGCTTCGCGTAGCGTATCGGCATGGCGGTACACGCCGACGTCTTCCCACATGCGTTGGGTCAGGAGCTTCCGCAGGCCGGTGGCGTCGGACGCTTGCGCGGGCGTCTCGGGCGCATGCGCGAGAGCATCGACAGCGGGCAGTGAGGACCCCTCTTCGGACGCGTACTCCCGGGCGCTGATGCCCGCGCGGCGACCGAACACGAGACCCTCCAGAAGCGAGTTGCTCGCGAGCCGATTCGCCCCGTGAACGCACGTGCACCCCACCTCACCGGAGGCGAACAGGCCGGGGACACTCGTGCGGGCGTTCATGTCGGTGCGGACGCCGCCCATGGCGAAATGGGCCGCCACTTGCACGGGGATCGCGTCACGGTCGATCTCCAGGCCGTATTGACGGCACGTCTCGTAGATCGTCGGGAAGCGCTCTTCGAGGAAGCCCGCCGACATGTGCGTGATGTCCAGGTACACGCACGGCATCCCCGTGCGGTCCATCTCGTTCAGGATTGCCCGCGCGACGATGTCACGGGGCGCCAACTCCTCGCGCTCGTCGTACGCGGCCATGAAGCGCTCGCCGCGTGAGTTCACGAGATGCGCGCCTTCGCCGCGGACAGCCTCGGATATCAGGAACCGCGGCGCTCCGTGGAGGAAGAGCGTCGTCGGGTGAAACTGTACGAACTCCATGTCGGCGACCGCCGCGCCCGCGCGGTAGGACATCGCGATGCCGTCGCCAGTCGCGACGGCGGGGTTCGACGTGTAGCCATACACCTGACCGTGGCCGCCTGCGGCGACGATCGTCGCCTTCGCGATGATCGCGATCAGTTCGCCATCCTGCGTCGTCGCAAGAGCCCCGCGGCAGACTCCGTCCGCGGTAAGGAGATCGATGGCGACGGTGTGCTCCAAGACCTCGACGTTCGGGTGATCGAGAGCGCGACGCACGAGGACGTTCTGCGTCTCCTCGCCGGTGGCGTCGCCTCGATGGACCACTCGCCGGACGCGGTGCGCGCCTTCCATGCCAAACTTCAGGTCCGTGCCGTCACGGTCGAATTGCGCCCCCCAGTCCAGCAACTCCTGCACGCGGAGAATGCCGTCCGCGACCATGTACTGCACCGCCGCCGGGTGGCAAAGACCCGCGCCCGCTCGCAGCGTGTCCTGAACGTGGAACTCCACGCGATCGCCGCGGTTCATCACCACCGCGATGCCGCCCTGTGCGTAGCGCGTGCTACCCTCGCTCGGATTCTCTTTGGAGAGCACGACCACGCGGCCGTGATCCGATACTTCGATACTCGCCCGCAGTCCGGCCATGCCGCTACCGATGACGAGATAATCCGTCTCGACGCGCCGAACCGTCGCCATGTCAAATGGGAGCAGGTAGCGAGGACAGTTTGCCGAAGGGGTGGGGTTCACCGGCGTGGTTCCGTGCCGCATCGCATACCCTGAAAGAGGCATCGGAAGTGTACCCGCGGGGTGGAGGCCGGTCAACGCGACCGGGGAGCGACCCCCGGCCCCAAGGCCAGCTGGGTCGCGCGGCCCGTCGGGTTATCGTCTGCCCGGGAGCGTCGGCAGCGCGCGGAAGGCACCGGCAGTTCGCGTCACATGCGTCAGGGCATGCGTGCCAGTAACATGTGTGCGGGGTAGCCGAGATCGTCCCCACCGTGCCTGGAGGGAATCCCAATGGCGCCGCGAAACGGCATGCCGAACGTACGGCTAAGCACACGCACGCGGGGGTCATCGTGGCAAGCGCTCACAGAGCCACGGGCGGATCCGACGCACTTCGCCGTCGGCGGGCTGCTGTATAGCCTTGTGCCGATCGCCTTCATCCTTGCCCTTTCCGCGTCTGCCGCGCCGGCAACCCCGACCGCTCTGACGCAGAACGACGCGTTCGACAGGCAGCCGAGTTGGTCTCCCGACGGGTCGAGAATCGCCTTCATATCAAGCCGCAGTGGCACGTCCGACATCTACATGATGGACCGCAACGGGAACAACCAGACGAACCTCACGCGGAACAACGCGGAGAACTACCTTCCGAGCTGGTCTCCCGACGGGGCGCGGATCGCCTTCACATCTCTCACTTCGCGGCGCGGCGGCACGTCCGACATCTACGTCATGGACCGTGACGGGAGCAACCAGACGAACCTGACACAGGACGAAGCTGGAAATTGGTCCACGACTTGGTCTCCTGACGGCGCGCGGATCGCCTTCGAGGCGGCGCCCATATGGCACGTTGATATCTACATGATGGATGCCGACGGTAAGAACCAGGTCAACGTCACGCAGACTGAGGCGGAAGACCGGTACCCAAGTTGGTCCCCCGACGGGACGCAGATCGCCTTCGCGTCCGACCGCGACGGTCGCTTCGAGATTTACACCATGGATGCTGACGGGGCGAACCCGCAAAGGCTCACGCAAGGCCTGCAGTGGGACTATCAGTCGGGGTTGAGTTGGTCTCCCGACGGCACGCGCATAGCCTTCGCATCCTGGGGCATTCCGCACACGGGGACGGCAATCAGCGTCATGGACGTCACCGGCGGGAACCGCGTGGAACTCACACACCCGACACTCGCATCCCTCGTCACGACCTCCGACGGCATCCCGTACAGCACGCACGAGGTCTACGTTGACCACTGGTATCCGCGGTGGTCTCCCGACGGGACTCAGATCGCATTCACATCAGATCGAGATGCTGTGTTCCACTTCGACAAGACGACGGGAGGGTTCGCCCACGAGTCCACCGGGATCTACGTCGTGGGCTTGTCCGAGACCGTGGCAGGCGTCCGGTCAGGCGGTCATGGGCTCACCATGTGGGGCAAGGTCAAGTCACCCTAGAGCGTACGGGGGCGACCCGCACTGCCGCCAAAGACGTCAGAGGGGACGGGCGCACCGGAGGCCCGGCCCACATCACCCTCTCAATCGTGAGGAGCGGCTAATATGACCGAACTGGAGGCCGCGACCTTCCCCCGCGTGTCGCACCTGCTGACTCCGGTTCAACCGCTCTATCCGCTGTTTGCGTCGGTCGTCGAAGGGCGGCAGCGGGGTCGCATCTTCGCGGATCGCGCGACGAAGCCAGAAGCCGCCCTCGTCTGCCACATCCCCGGACGCATCTACGCCGTCTGTGGGAATCCCGCGAATCGCGGGTTTCTGAGTGCGCTGCCCGCGCTGCTCGCCACCGGCCCGCCCTCGGAAACAGCGTGGTGGGGGTTCGTCACGGACGCCGTAGCCTGGGGCGCTCCGCTTGACATCAGGTTTGCCGGCACGTTGCAGAAGGGGCGCGGTATCTCGTTCGATCTGCACCCGGAGACCTTCAGACGCCGACCCGACTGGCGAACGCGGATTCCCGTCGGCTACGAGATGAGAGGCATGACGGGCGACTTGGTCGACGTCACGGCAGCGCAGTTGCCCGAGGGCTTCCCGTTCCCCTGGGAGTCGGCCGACCACTTCACCGCGAACGGATTCGGCTTGGCGCTATGGCGCGGGGATGAGGTGGCCAGCATCGCCTTCGCCTATGCTGGAGCTGTCCAGAGCGGCCACATCGAAATCGCCATATACACCGCCGAAGCTCACCGGAGAAGGGGCTGCGCAACCCTCGCCTGCTCGACGTTCATCGAACACGCCCTCGACCTGGGCATGACGCCGACATGGCATTGCGACGCCGGGAACCCGGGATCCATCGCGCTAGCTACGACACTCGGCTTCCAACGGCGGGGCGAACACACGATGTACTCTCTGCCTGAGTAGTGAATCCGATCGCGTCGGCCCATGCATGCTGAGTCGGCGAGCGGCGTTACCGGTCCCGAAAGACGGCACTCAGGATTGGGCGGGAACGGAGTGCCCCGACGCGCGACCTTACCTACCTATCTGTTTGCGGCGGCCACCTACGGGGTCTAGACTCCGACTGCTAATGCCGCATTGCATCCGGGCCGCAACCACATGCCGGTGCGCCATGTGCTGTGATGTCGCCGAAGGGGAGAGGCGATATGTCCTACGATCGCCCGCGAACACGCAACCTTGTACTGCTTGTCCTATTCGCGGCTTCGGCGCGCGTGGCCATCTGTCAGCCGCGCGAACCCACGCTCCTCTATGCACGCATCCCCGACTCCAAGGGGTGGGAGATGCAGATCTCCACCCACGGCCTGGGCAGCGGTGTCACCACGCCGATTTCCGAGCCGCTTTGGGGGTCGTGGGCGTCCGACTGGTCGGCGGGCGGCAGGCGCATCGTGTATGGCGGCACGTTGGGCCTCACCGTCGTGGACTGGCGCGGCGCCGACCCGGGCAGGTTTGCCGAGGGAGTGATGACAGAGATCTTCGCATGTGACTGGTCGCCGGACGGGCGCAACATCCTGTTCAGTGGGTCGGCGGGCGGCCGTAGCGAGATACTCGTCGTCCATGTTGCGACAGGCAAGACCGACCGGCTGGCCGGGCTACCCGGTGGAAGCAACGGCGACCCGGAGTGGTCGCCGGATGCGCGACAGATAGTGTTCATCGGCGAATTGGACGTCTACACGGTGGACGTGGACGGCAGGAACGCCGTGAGGCTGACCGAGACGAGGGAGGAAGAAACAAGCCCGACGTGGCCTCCGCATGGGGAAGAGATCGCCTATGTGTTCGAGTACCGTGAGATTCGCGCCATGCGCCCCGACGGGCAGAAGCAGCGGCTGATCGTGCGCGCGGATGGCCCGCTGGACCAGATATGGAGCGTGTCGTGGACTGCCGACCCCTCCCTATTGGTGTACGCAGAGACCCGCCCCAACGGCGGACGCATCGTCAGCATCCGGGGCGATGGCTCCGACCGCCGCGTACTGCTGGAGGAGGATCGCGTTCGTTACTCGTCTGCGCGGCTGCTGTTACCGGGGTTGGCGGTCGATGCCGGGGGTAAGGTCGCTACGATGCTGGGTCGGCTGAAGTCGGAGTGAGGCGACGCGTGCCAGGATCGCCTCAATCGGAGGACGCGGCGCCGGAAAGGGCTCGCCGAGCTGTCACACGGGAGGACAACCGATGCTACGCAACCCGATCGTGCGGATCGTCGTGTTCTGGTCGGTATTCACGTTCGTGATGGGCTGGGCAGGCTTCCTGGCCGAGACACGCATGGCTCTGCCGCTCGACTCGTCATGGGTCGGCGACGATCGCGTGCGCGCTGGAGCGACGTACTTCGATGGCGAGCGGGCGCGGGATGGGACTGTGCCCCGAAGGGTCATCATCGAGAAGGAAGAGAGGTTCACCGAGGAGCGCATCACACGTCTAAGAACAGCCGGAGTCGGCTCCGTCCGTGTGATCAGTGACCGCGTCTTCTCGGATGTGCTCGATGCCATGTGGTGGAGCGTTGTCACCGCTACAGGTGTTGGCTACGGCGACAAGAAGCCGGAGACCGGGCGCGGCCGGCTGCTCGCCGGGGCGCATATGATCGTCAGCCTTGCGTGCATGATGCTGATCGTGGCGAACCTCAGCGCTGCTCGGGTCGTGAAGCAGCTTCGTCTGGATGCCGCCGGACACGCGACGCCCGAGCATCCAGACTGACGCCGATCGGAGGTGTGCGCGGATCGCCCGGAGAACGGCCGCATGCGACGCGCCCGCCGTCCCAGGGGTCACATTCGGAGCCGGACAGCCAGACCAAGTGCGGAAGCACAGTAGCACACTCGAGCGATGGGAGCGGCGCGCCTTCGGGGGTAACCGCACCGTGGCCCTGCGTCCGTGCTTGAGTGGCCGTGGGCGCGGTACATGAGCTGTCCAGGCCACCACATGTCCGGCGACGGCGCGGCGGGATGGCCGCAGCCAGATGGGCCGTTGGCTCCATTGGGCGTCGCGTCTCGGTCATCCAGTCCATGAAGCGCCCGGTACTGTGCTATCACTTGCGGGAGTCGGCCGGGCAGGATGAGGGCGGGCGCCACCCCGCCGGAGCATACTGGTGACGTTCGGCGTTTACGTACGTATCACCGAGATCAACGGGAGACTGTCAGTCATGGGCCGCGTGAGCCGGGTGCTTATGCTGCTGGCCATATCTGTGACCATCCCCTGCGCTGGGGCCGCTGAACTGGACAAGTGGGCCCTGTGGGTCGACGGTCCCCACCTGCGCGGCGCGAACATCATGCAGCGACGCGTGTATCCCGACCTTGACGGCCCTACGTTCTTCGGCCCCGGGCCCTACGGCCCTCCTTACATTCAGCGGGATTTCGACTGGCTCGCGACGATGGGAGCCAACTACGTCAACATCTCGCACCAGGGCCTGTTCTTCGATGACGCGCCTTACGCACTCGATACCGACGCGCAGGACAATATAGACAGCGTCCTCGAGATGATCGCCGCCGCCGACATGTTCGCCGTTATCAGCTTCCGGTCGGGCCCGGGACGCAGCACCTTCTCCCTGGTTGCCGACGGCGTCAACGACTGGTTCGAGGAACACTTCCTCAACGACACGCTCTGGAGCGACCCGGCCGCGCGGGCGGCGTTCGTGGAGATGTGGCGGCACACCGCGGAACGCTACCGAGACCATCCGGCCGTCGTTGGCTACGATCTGCTAGTCGAGCCGAACTCCAACGATGTCGGGGCGGATTACCTGAACGCGCCGCTGGACATATGGGAGCCCGACGAGTTCTACGCGGAGTACGGAGGAACGCTGTACGACTGGAATACGCTCTACCCGCTCGTCACTCAGGCGATAAGGGAAGTGGACCAAGCCACCCCCATCCTCATCGGCGGAAACGCATATAGCAACGTGGCCTGGCTCGAATACGTTGAGCCCACGGGCGATCCTCGCACCGTCTATACGGCCCACCAGTACGAGCCTCAGGACGACTACACGCACGTATACTGGGACGATCCTGCCCTCGAAGACCTCAGCTACCCGGGGACGTTAGACACCGACTACGACGGCGTTCCCGACGCATTCGACCGCGCCTGGTTGGCGGATTGGCTGAGCCAGCTGCAGGACTACATGACAGTTCACAACGCGCCCGTGGCCGTGAACGAATTCGGGTTAATGCGTTGGATTCCGGACGGCGCGGCGTTCATCCGCGACGAGATGGAGCTATTCGAGGAGTTGGGAGTCAACTACGCCCTGTGGGCGTGGCGGTCGTCGTGGGAGCCGCAACGGGAGATGGATGACTTCGACATCATCCGTGGGCCCGACGCCGCCAACCATGAGGATGTGGAGACGAGCGCTCTGATTGAGGTGGTTCGGGAGTTCTGGTCCCGCAACGTCCTTCGGCCATCGATGTTCTCCCAGGCGACCCCAACCCCGTGGGACGTCAACGATGACGGCAAGGTGGATATCATCGACCTGGTTACCGTCGCCGCCGCCTTCGGGACGTCCGGTGTCGGCGCTCCTGCGGACGCCAACGGCGATGGAGTCGTCAACATCGTCGACCTCGTCACTGTGGCATCGCATTTCGGGGTGACGACCGTCGTTGCGCCGGGGGCTCCGCGACTGCTTGGCGCCGACCACCGCGCGCTGCTTGAGAGATGGCTTCAACAGGCGCGCATGGTCGACGACGGTTCCGAGAGCTTCCGTCGCGGAATAGACGTGCTCGAGCGCCTCCTGCGCGGTGGCGCGCCTGTGCGGACGCGTCTGTTCCCGAACTACCCGAACCCCTTCAATCCGGACACGTGGATCCCGTTCCACGTCGGCGAGGAGTCGCGGGTGACTATCAGCATCTACGACATCGCAGGCCGCCGTGTACGGACGTTGTCCCTCGGGTCGCTGCCGACGGGCGAATACACAGCGCGTGGCAAGGCAGCTCATTGGGACGGGAAAGACGACCGCGGGGAGACGGTGGCGGGAGGCGTCTACGTCTACGAGTTGTCTTCGGAGTCCCAGCGCGCGGTACGCCGTATGGTCGTGCTGAAGTAGAGAGGGACTCTAGCCCGCATTCGTCACGCGGTCGGAGTAGGTCATCGCGCCAGCCACCCGGCGACCGAATCAGCTCGACATCGCGGCCAGGATGGCCGGTGGTTCCGCGCCGACCGCCTCCCTCTGCGTTCATCACGAGGATTCGCGCGCTGGGGTGGCGCGACGACGCGCATGCACCACTCCTCATGTCGCAGCAGTCCTCGCGTCGCTATCGCAGTCCCATGGACGCCAGCAGCGCGATCAGTTGGTGCGGGTGATCTGTCTGGATGCCGTCCACGCCGATGTCGAGAGCATGGCGGAACATCACCGGATTGTCCTCGCTGCCGAGTGTGTCGACGTAGACGCCGACCCCGAGTTCGTGCGCTTCCTCCACCATCGATTCCGTCCACGCGTTGATGCCGCCGTCGAGCACGTCAACGGGAAGCTCTGCGTGGAGCGCCCGCAGGCCGCCAGGCCGACGATACTCGCGGGGTGCACTCGGCATCACGGGTATGTCCGGGTCGTGCCGCTTCCACGCGAGACAGCCCTCGACATCGCTGTATACCGCCACCTGACGCGCCATGCCGTACTGCTGTATGAACGCCCAGATCTCCTCGATGTCGCCGTCCTTGTGGTCGATGTAGAGATTGATGGCGCCGCGAGCGGCTCCCATCGCCTCCTCTAGGGTCGGGACGCGCTCGTCTGCGTACGCCGGGGAGAAGTGCGAGCCGGCATCGAGCGACCGTATGGCGGCGGAATCGAGGTCGGTGACGTTCCCCTTGCCGCTCGTCGTGCGGTCGACCGAGCGGTCGTGCATCAGAACGAGGTGGCCGTCGCGCGTTGGGCGGACGTCGACTTCGATGTAGTCGCAACCGAGCGCGATGGCCCCACGGATCGCGGCGACCGTGTTCTCCGGGGCCACCGACGTGCCACCACGGTGCGCGATCACCGCGACACGGCCCCGGACGGCTGGGAGCTTGTCGAGTTGGCGGCGCGCTGACGTGTCCTTCATGGGCGCTTCAGCGTTGCCCAGGTCACCGCGAGACGATCACGCGCTTCGACCGCGGTCGAGGCGGGGTAGTTCACGCCGCTGCTCGCAATGGTCAGGTGCTGGAACTCGGCTTCCGTGAGTACTCCCGCGTCGTGCGAGCAAAGCTCGATACCCACGAGAATCGGGTCGGGCATGTCGATCGTGACGGGGTCGAGCGCGATCCAGTCCGCGTCGCCGTCTGCGTGGTAGTAGCCGGTGAAATCATCGCCCTCGCGTGCGAGCCGCAGCCAGTCACCGTCTTCGAAGCCGGTCGGGCCACCGTTTTCCCACAGGTTCCACTCAGAGGTGTCGCCGCCGGTCTGCTCGCGCCAGGAGACCTGCGTCCCGTAGCTGGGGTCTTCGTCCGCGGTCGAGATGATGTTTATGGAGTTCGCGTCGATCGTGTCGCGCGCCATCAGGCCGGCTTTCGCCCACGGGTCGATGCCGCGGAGGAAGTACGTGATCTGCACTTCCGCGTCGAAATCGCCGTCGAGTTCGAGGTAGGTGAACCGGAAGCCGTCCTCGCCGTCCCAGATGTCATGGCCGGCGCCGGTCATCGAGATCGTGTCGCCCTGAATGTCGGTTGTGCCGGGCAGGTTCGCCGCATCGCCCACATCCGTGGACGTCAGATCGGCCGCGAAGAGGGAGCCTGACAACGCGAGGGTGAACATGCCGCAAACGACCGCGCGTGCGAGTGCATGTCGGAACATCGAGCATCTCCTGCTGAGGGCGCCGCCGAAGCGGCCGTCCGGGTTCCCTTTTCAACGCCCGTATCCGATACCTCAGCGGGGACTATACGACGACACGGAGACCTTGTCGAAGGTACTGCCTCCATCAAGGGCGTCGGCGCCTGATGGCTCTGCCACGACGCCTTGTTCCGCCCGTGCCTCGCACGGATACTCAGCATGATGAACCGTCCGCCGTAGGTCAAGGTTCCGGGAGCGCGATCCGACCATGCGTATCGCGATCTTCGGCGCCCCCGGCTCGGGCAAGTCGCACCTCGCCGCGCGACTAGGATCGATCCTGTCTCTCCCCGTCACGCATCTAGACGACCTGTTCTGGCAGCCGGGGTGGCGGGAAGCCGAGACGAGGGATTTCCGCGATGAAGTCGCCGCCGCAGTGAACGCGGACGCTTGGGTGGTCGACGGGAACTACAGCCGCGTTCGTGATCTGGTGCTCGCCCGGGCGACCTGGGCCGTTGTGATCGACCTTCCGCTGTGGGTGAATCTGTGGCGCGTCACCGCCAGATCGGTGGGCCGGCGCTTCGGGTGGCGGGCCGTCACGCCGTTGCCCCGTCACGTCCAGGCGGATGGCGAGCCGCTACTCGAAGCGCTACGGGCGTTCCCGCCAGTGATCTGGCGATACAAGCGTGGCAAGCGGGACGTCATCCTGTACGAGATACGGTCGGCGGACCTTCCCGACGAACGATGCGTCGTCATCCGGTGTGAAGAGGACATAGCGCGCCTGGTCGGAGATCTGCGGCGCCCGACGGACATGACCGCAGGCGCGTGCCCGGAACTCATCGACCGATGACTCTACAGCCGAGGGGCGACGCCGCGTAGCCTCGGCGACGGCCGCCGGTCGTTCATCTGTTTGACTGTCGTCCCGGCGGCCCGGATAATTCGAGCGTCGGAACCGACCCTCGCCTGGAGAGCCCCCGCTCATGCGTGCCGTCGTGCGCTTCTTCCGCCACCCGGTGATGCGCTTCATCGTCGGCGCCTTGCAGGTCATTTTCGTGCTAGGGGTTGTCTGCGCTCTCACGGGGACCGCCTTCACGGCTTCGTACATCAAGCGGCTCGCGAACGAAGTCCCAACCCTAGACAGTCTCGACTACGGCGAGATCAAGACGTGGCGGCAGCACACCGAGGTGTACTCCGAGGTGGCTAAGCTGGAAGCCGGCGTCGCGTACGACCACACGCGCCGCCGACTCGAACGCCTGATTTACCAGCGCATGGCGAACGACGGCCTCGTCGAGCCCGGCACGTACTACGAGGTGACGGACATCGACTCGGGCGGCATCGTGATGAGCGTGTATCCGCGGCCGTTCACGCATCCGCGCATCCGGCAGGACGCGGAGCCGTTCCGCCTGGTCTTCCGCAACAACCTGCTCCACGAGATCACGGGAGACGCGGGCGACGCGCGTGACGTCGTCTACCTGGAGCCGGAACTGCTCGACGAGTTCTACAACGTCGACGAGGGACTGGCGCGCCAACTCATACGCCTCTCCGAGACCCCGGTGAACCTGACGAACGCGTTCCTCGCCATCGAGGACAACGACTTCTACGCCCACTCGGGCGTGCACCCACGACGGTTCGCCGTGGCCATGGTTCGCAACGTGATGGACGGCCGCCTCTTCGGCGCCGGCGCCAGCACCATCACGCAGCAACTCGCCAAGAACCTCCTCCTGACGCGCGACAAGACGATCCCGCGAAAGGTGAAGGAGTGGATCATCGCCCTCCGCATCGAGCAGCAGTACTCGAAGGAGGAGATATTCGAGCGCTACCTGAACTTCACGGACTTTGGGCGACGTAGCGGCAGGACCCTGGCCGGTGTGAAGGAGGCGACACGCTTCTTCTTCGATAAGGACGTCAGCGACCTGAACCTGCAAGAATGCGCCCTGCTGGCCGCAGTACCCAACTCACCGACCCGTTACTCACCCGTGCAGAACCCGGGGAACGCGAAGCGCCGGCGTGACCTCGTTCTCAGGCAGATGCATCGACGCGCATACATCTCCAACGCGCAGTACGCCGAAGCCGTCGCCGCGGACATCGAGCTGTCCTCCACGCGCCGCAAGGCCCCACGCGGGTTCGCGCCGCACTTCACCTCCCACATACGCCAGACGCTCGAAAACACCTACACACCGGAAGACCTGTACTCGCGCGGCCTGCGCGTTTACACCACGGTGGACCCGGTGTTCCAAGAGCTGGGGATGGCGGCCGTGAACGCGCATCTCCTGACCCTCGACGCGGCCCTCGAGTACCCGTCCTACTCATCGGCCCGGCAGCAAGTCGACGCCGGGTTCGCGAGCACGGATCGCCTCGAAGGCTACATACAGGGCGCGTTGGTCATGGTCGAGAACCGGACGGGGTATGTACGAGCGTTCGTCGGCGGCCGCGACTTCGTGCAGAACCAGTACAGCCACGTGACGCAGGCGCGTCGTCAGCCCGGCTCGGCCTTCAAGCCGATCGTGTTCACCGCCGCGTGGGAACATGGTCTGACGCCGCAGGACAAGGTGCTCGACGAGCCCTGGTCTCTCGCCGACTGGACGCCCGAGAACTACCGCGCTGGCGTCTATTCCGGCGAGGTGGATCTTGAAGAGGCGGTGATCCGGTCGCTCAACATCCCCACGGCGCGGATGCTCAATGAGATGATGGGCGCCGACGGCCCCAAGAAGGTGGTCGAGTTAGCGCGGCGCCTGGGCATCACCGGCTACCTGCCGCCGTATCCAGCCCTGGCGCTTGGAGTCGCTGAGGTCACCCTCATGGAGATGGCGACGGCGTACACCGCCTTCCCGAACCTCGGCATCCGCGTGCAGCCGGTGATGGTGCGGCACGTCGTCACGCTGGACGGTCAGATCCTCGAGGAGAACGTCCCTCAGCGCATCCCGTCGTTGGACCCTCAAATCGCCCACACGACCAACGCCGTGCTACAGCAGGTGATGGACCACCCGCGAGGGACCGGAGGACGCGCGCGCCGCGCCGGGTTCACCTATCCCGCGGGCGGCAAGACCGGCACGACCTCGGACTACACGGACTCGTGGTTCATCGGTTACACGCGCGACGTCGTTACGGGCGTGTGGGTGGGCTTCGACGATCCCTCTAAGAAGACCGACCACAGTGGCTCCGAGGGCGCCCTCCCCATATGGACGGACTTCATGAGGAGCGTCACGGTGGGACGTCCCGTGGCGTTCGCGCGGCCACAACGTCAGTAGCGCAGGACGTCGACGAGGCCGCCTCAGGCCCATAGTAGGACGCACACGCCAAGCACGAGGACCGTCGGCGCGATGACCGAACGCGTGACGGCGTGCGCCGCAGCCAGGGCTATCGTAGTGCTCACGGTAGACCCCACCGTATCCATCACGATATACAAGACGACCAGTTCAAGGGGAAGCACAAGGGCGGGCCTGCGACCGTCGCGGCCGCCCAAGGCCCCGCTGCCCGCGCCGACAAACAAGACCACCTGTAGCACTGCAAGCGCCGCGGCAAACGCCAATCCGGCGACGGACGTCCACGTCCCGGCGCCGTCAAACGCCTACGGCAGGTGAGACACCCCCAACGGGCCGGCTCCCGTGCGCTGCGAAGGGGGCAGGTGGCTCCACCACCAGTCTGCCTCAATCCGGTGCGCCGCCGCCAGCGGCCACGACGCGGCAAGCAACACGGCGATCGCCCACGTCGGCAGCCGCCTGAACACCGCTCGCAACGGCGGCTTGTACGCAGCCACGACATACCACAGCAACCCCGACAGCAGCGCTAACCAGATAGCCGTGTGTACGAACACGAACATCGGTTCCAGCGTCCAGCCGTCTTTGTGTTTGTCGCGCCCGCCCAACGCAATCTCGGCCGCGATACCGATCGAGTACGGAGGATGATTACAACGAACAGCGCGATCTGCTGGCGTCGGCGAGGGGCGAGAATGCCCTCGGTGTCGTTGGGCGTGGCTCAGAACCCCTTCTCTGAATAGGCAAAGTGCTTGAATGGGCTCGCTTCCTCACCCGAGATATGGTCAAGAGTTGTGTATGGCGGTCAGGCGGCTTCCTCGGTGGACAT